>DATIXJ010000055.1:0-6163 GCA_035518715.1 Bacteroidota bacterium
ACCATTGCTCGTCGGTCTTCATAAGTGTGATTCGGGGAGGCACGGCCTCCGCTTACGCATGGGAATACTGGGTGTGCCCTTCAAGCTTCTTCACATACTTCACATGAAAGTCCTTCAGCCGGTGCACAAACTCCTCGATCTCATTTTCGGGAGGAAGAAATGTGGTGCGGAAATGAAGCGTCCCCGGCATCTGGCCAAACCCGGAGCCGGGCACGACGCAGATGCCGGTCTCTTCGAGAAGCGCCATGCAGTAGTCGTTGTCTTTTTTCGCTTCATACGCCTGGCGCTGAGCGGGACTCATGGCAGCGACATCCGTCTCGCGCTCGACCGGAAGCTCGAACCGTACGAATGCGTACATCGCACCCTGCGGAATCTCGAGCGACATGCCGCCGATGCGGTTGACTGCGTGCCCGAGGGCTTCGGCTTTTCGTTTGAGGGCGCCGAGAATGTCGTTGCGTTCGCGGAGGTACGTTTCGTAGCTCTCCTCTCCTTTGACCGGAGGCGAGACCATCAGATACGTTGCAAGCTGGCCCGGAAGATTTGCACAGAGCGATATCGACTGCAGCTTCACGAGTTCTGCCAGAACGTCGTCGGGGATATTGCGGAACTCGGCATACCCGCCCCGGTGCCCGCACTCGCCGAGAAATCCCTTCGAGACGGAATGATAGCTGAAGAGCGACACATCCTCTTCCTTCATATCCGTCAGAACTTTCGCAAAGGAATCGAAGCGGCATCCTTCCTGGTAGACATTTTCCTGATACACCTCATCCGCCAGGATCGCGAGAGCATGGCGGCGTGCAAACCGGATGAGCATTTGGATATTCCCGTACGAGAGAACCGCTCCCGTCGGGTTACCCGGATTGATGACCACGATGCCGACGGGGTGAATGCCGGCACGCTGAGCGTGCTGGAAGCTTTCGGTGAGAATCGTCTCGCTGAGCTGCCAGTGGTTCGCTTCGTCGAGATAATAGTCGATCTGACGGCCGCCGTAGAGGGCGATCGTTGCGCTGTACAGCGGATACTGCGGAATGGGAATCATGAAGCCATCGTTCGGTTTCCGGAGAAGTGCGATGATCGTTGCCTGAATTCCCTTGCTGGCGCCGTCGGTCAGGATGACGGATTCTTTTCGCGTGGGAATATTATCACGACGGTGTATGAAATCCGCGACGGCCTGCCGGATGAACGGAATGCCGGCGCTCTGCGAGTAGGCGCCGAGCCCGTGCGGGTGACGCTTCAGGATCTCTTTCGCCCGCTCCACGATGTCTTTCGGATAGTGCTTCACGACATCCGGCTGTTTGAGGAGCGCCGGATATTCGAGCAGGCTCAGGGTCTGCCGGATGTAGCTGAGCGGCTCCTGTTTCAGCGCCTGCGGGTTTCCGATATTACAATAGATGATCTTCCTTCCCTGCTCTTCGAGCTGCTGCGCACGGTTCACAATCGGTCCGCGGACAGCATATTCTGCCGTAAGAAGATTCTTGTTGAGAGAGTCCTTCGTAATCACAAAGACCCCGTCAAAGCTCTGAGTGGAATGCCGATTGCAGACGGAATACTCTCAAGCAGCCTCACGCTCGGGTTCCTTTCCGTCCTGTTTTGATTTGAAAATCACCGTTGAATAATTCTCGATGCGGAGAAGGTTGCTGGCAATGGCCGAAACATCCTCCACGCTCACTTTGTCGATTGAAGAAAGAACTTCATCCAGAGTGAGGTATTGTCCGAAATACAGCTCACCGCTCCCCAATCGCATCATCCGGTTCGACATGCTTTCGAGACCGAGCATCGTCGTCCCTTTCAGCTGGGATTTCGTGCGCTTCAGTTCCGCAGCACTGATCGGCGTTGTCTTCAACTTGTCGATTTCTCTGTGGATCAGCTCGATCGATCTGTCGATATGCTTGTTATCCGTCCCGACGTACATCCCGAACGAGCCGGTATCACTCAGAAGACTCGCAAACGAGAACACGGTATAGGCGAAACCGTACTTTTCGCGGATATTCTGGAACAGCCGCGAGCTCATTCCTTCACCCAAAAGAGAATTCATCACAAGAAACGGATAGCGGTGTCGGCTTTTCACACCGTACGCGAGAGTGCCGAGGCAGACATGCGCCTGAGCGATCGGCTTCTCGTAAACGAGTGTTTTCGCGTTCACGTGCCTTGGGACTGCGGAAAGATGCGTTCGTGATCTCTTGCCGCCCTTCCGCGAGAAATATTTCGATACAAGCCCGACAAAATCATCATGATTCAGATTTCCCGCAGCAGCGACCACCGTATTCTGCGGCGCGTACCGGTCTTCAATATGGTTCAGGAGCTCCGACCGTGTGATACTTCCGATCGTTTCCTTTGTTCCGATGATGGGGAATCCGAGAGGATGATGGTGGTAGACGTTCGCATCGAGATAATCGTGAATGAGGTCGTCGGGGTCATCCTCGATATTCTTCAGTTCCTCGAGGATAACGCTCCGTTCTTTTTCGATTTCCGCGGGCGGAAAGAGAGGATGCTGGACAAGATCGGAGAGGACATCGATTGCTCTGGTCAGATGGTCGTCGAGCACCCGGGCATAATAACAGGTATGCTCCTTTGTGGTAAACGCGTTGAGGTACCCGCCGACCGACTCGAGACTTTGCGCGATCTTCTGGTAGCTGTACCGTTTCGTCCCTTTGAAGACCATATGCTCGATGAAATGAGAAATGCCGTTATTCTGTTCATTTTCATCGCGGGAACCGACATCCAGCCAAACCCCCACGGAAACGGAGCGGACATGGGAAGTTGATTCGGTAACGACACGAAGTCCGTTAGGAAGAACGGATTTCCGGTATTCGGATTGAAACGACGGATGAATTTTCGACGCGGGGATAGAGGAAATTTTATGCATTCCTGATTTCACGTTACATCGGATGAAAAAATATACTGATTTTGGCGGCGAGAATCAACTAAGGACGGGTTACTTCAAGCATGGAGCGAAACGGAGCGGAGAAGTTCCTGAATTTTCGTCACCACCATGTCGATCGCCACTTCATTCTCCCCGCCTTCGGGGATGATGATGTCGGCCCAGCGCTTGCTCGGCTCCACGAACTCGAGGTGCATCGGTTTGACGGTCGAGACGTACTGTTCCATGACCGATTCGATCGACCTGCCGCGTTCGAGAAGGTCCCGCCTCAAGCGCCGCAGGAGCCGCTCGTCGGCATCCGTATCGACAAAGAGTTTGATGTCCATCAGGTCGCGAAGCGCTTTCTCGACAAAGATGAGGATTCCCTCCACGATAATGACATTGCACGGGTGGACAAGAATCGATTCGGGCAAACGGCGATAGGTGGTGTAATCGTACTGCGGCTGCTGGATTGATTTTCCCTGTTTCAATCGTGTGAGATGGTCGATCAGGAGAGAAGTTTCGAGCGCATCCGGATGATCGAAATTGATCTTTTCGGCCGGTCTGCCGCCGAACGAGTTAAGGTCCCGGTAATAATAGTCGTGCCGGAGAACCAGAACTTCACTGCGATCGAAATGTCCGACGATTTTATGCGTGACGGTGGTTTTACCGGATCCCGTCCCGCCGGCGATACCGATAACGAGCGGACTGATCATGGGATAGAATATACGTGAATGCGCCGGGAGAAGCAAAACAATTGTTTCCGATGAATCGATTTTATACATTGTGCCGTTTCGACTATGATTCCCAATCCGACGATACTTCACGTGCTTGTCGTCTGCGCGATTTCCTACGTGGTGCAGATGGTCCTGCTGCGCGTTGGGCTGCATCTCGCCAGCCGGCGTTCATCTCATTCGGATGCCGAGCCGAAGGTCTCGGTAATCGTTGCGGCACGAAACGAGGAAGAATTCATCGGGCGCTGCGTCGCGTCGCTTGTTCACCTGGAATATCCCCCCGAGAAACTCGAGATCATCATTGTCGATGACGGATCGACCGACCGGACCTCAGAAATTGCCGGGTCGGTATCCGGTGACAGTTCACGGGTCAAGGTCCTGCGGGCAACCCCCGGGTCGGGGAATCTCATCGGGAAAGCCAATGCCCTGTCACAGGGAATCAATGCGGCATCCGGAGAGATCATCATGCTCACCGATGCCGATTGTGAAGTTCGGCCCAGATGGATCCGGAACACGCTCCCGTATTTCGACAAAGGGACCGGCGTTGTCGGCGGCTTCACAGTCCTCGGGTCGGGTTCACTCTTTGCAGGAATCCAGTGTCTCGACTGGCTCTTTCTGTTCGGCCTGGCTTCATCGACAGCAGGCTGGGGAATTCCACTCACCGTAATCGGCAACAACTTTGCCTTCCGGAAATCGTGTTACGAAGAAGTCGGGGGGTACAAATCGATTCCGTTCAGTGTCACGGAGGATTATGCTCTCGTCCGTGCCATGCTGCGGAAGACTTCGTGCCGCGTCCGCTTCCCCGTTGACCCCGAGAACACCGTCAGCAGCATAGCATGCACATCGGTGCGGCAGTTATACCACCAGAAGCAGCGCTGGGGAGTGGGCGGCCTCGACATGGTGGCCGGAGGGATGCTGCTGATGGCGGTGGGCTGGACTGCGCGGCTTGCACTGATGATGATGCCGTTTTTCGCGCCCTGGAGCGCCGTCCTGGATACCGCAATACTGATTCTTCTTGCGGATCTTCTTTTCCTCTGGAAGCCGATGGTGCGGTTCGGGAAGATCACGCTCATGGCGTATTTCCTCCCGTTTGAAATCTATCTCACGTTGTATGTGCTCGTGCTGCCGTTCGCAGCCTTCTTCAGCCGGAAGGTAATCTGGAAGGAACGCCGGCTCTGAGGGCGGCATAAAACAGAACCGCCCTCCTGATCGGGAGGGCGGCAAGAAACAGAGAGAGAAGGCAGAGATTACACGCGGGCGCGTGAGCTTGCAATATTGAGGCGTTTCAGTTTATAGCGCAGTGTCTGCTCGGTCATACCGAGGAATCCCGCCGCTTTCGACTGGTTGAAGCCGAATTTCTGCAGTGCACGTTCAATGATTCCCTTCTCGATCGCATCGAGCGACTTGTCGAGAACAAAATCCTGCCCGTTGGCAATATTGTTGATCATCTTGACGACTTCGGTCTTTTCATCGACCAGTTCAGGCGGCAGCATGAAGCGCCCGCCATTGGAGAAGAGGACCGACTTGTCGACCACGGCTTTGAGCTCGCGGATATTTTCCCGCCAGCTTTGCCGGACGAGCACGTCGATGGCGTTAATGTCGATAACCAGTTCGCCGATGCCAATTTCTTTGCAGAGCTCGGAGGCAAAGTGCTTAACGAGGAGCGGAATATCTTCGGGACGGTCGCGCAGAGGCGCGATTGACACACGTTCAAAATCCGACATCTTATTGTACAGATCCTCCAGAAGCTTTCTCTTTTCGACGAGTTCCCTGGGATCTTCTTTCACGGTGACGATGAGCCGGATGTCGACGGGTTCCGCTTTCGTGCCGCCGATGCGTCGGGTGGTGCGTTCATTCATGAACGCCAGAATTTTCATCTGATTCCGGAAGCTGGCTTCCTCGATCTCCTCCACCAGAACGGTCCCGCCGTTTGCAATTTCGAAAAGCCCTCTCTTTGTCGTGTAGTTCGTCCCCTCCACGCCACGATCGTAGCCAAAGAGCACGGATTCCAGTTCCTTGTCGTCGAGAACGGAGAGATTGATAGACATGAACGGCTTCGACAGTTCCGGGGTCTGGCCGAGAGAATAGACATTCTTTGCGACGGCACCTTTTCCGACCCCCGCTTCGCCGATGATCAGGATATCACGCCGGGTCTTCGAGAGCGCGCCGATTTGCTTCAGAAGCTGATCGACAGACTTGCTTTTGCCGATGATGGGGTATTCCATAGAACCGGTAGTTTTCTCGTCTGCAGGTTTTAATTTTTTCTCTTTTTCCATACCTATCCCTTGATAGTTGCCTTCCCGAGATCTTCTTTAGTTGATGGGCCCTGGAAGAGCCGTCCGTTGAAGACCTTCAAATTGAAAAAGTGTGAAAGAACCATATTGTCCACCCAATCTCTCCAGCGGCTCACCTGTCGCGGATTGGCTGCAAGTTCCAGCTCGTAGAACTCGCCCTGGACGGAGGAAATGAACTTGAGACGGAGAGCGAAAAACGCGACAAGCATCACTTCCGCGAAGACGGTAATGTACTGTCCGATGGCAAACAGCTGCGTCATCGATCCCCATTCCAC
>DATIXJ010000056.1:0-63248 GCA_035518715.1 Bacteroidota bacterium
GTTTGAGCTCGATCTAGGAGAAGATCGCGATGGAATACTCGTTCTCGATCCTGTTGCGAAGGTTGGAAAGCCCCTTGCAACCTACCTTGGCATGAATGACACGGTGCTTGAAATTGGCATCACCCCAAACCGGCCGGATGCAATGAGCCATGTCGGTGTTGCACGCGATGTGGGAGCATTTACGAATACGAAACTGAAACTCCCCGCTCTGCATCTGAGAGAGAGCAAAAGGAGGACCGCCGATTTTGCCACTATACGCATTGAAGATCGCATTGACTGTCCTCGATATACCGCAAGAGTAATCCTCGGTGTAAAACCCTGCCAATCTCCACCATGGATGCAGCAGCGTCTGCAAACCGTCGGTGTTCGACCTGTGAATGCAGTGGTCGACGTAACGAATTATGTTCTCATGGAATGCGGTCATCCGCTTCATGCCTTTGATTATGATAAACTCGCAGACCATACCGTCATTGTGAAGGGAGCCTCTCCTGGTGAGTCATTCACAACCCTCGATCATAAAGCACGCTTGCTCTCACCAGAGACACTAATGATCTGCGACGCAAAGCAGTCTGTCGCAATTGCAGGGGTCATGGGCGGTTTGAATTCAGAAATTTCCGATACTACTGTGAACGTGCTCCTGGAAAGCGCGTATTTCCGACCTCAAAGCATTCGGAGAACTTCGAAGCGATTTGGAATCTCGACTGAGGCCTCACAGCGGTTCGAACGAGGTGCGGACCCCAATATTACACGATGGGCTGTCGACCGTGCTGCGAACCTGATCTGCGAAATTGCCGGCGGTGAAATTCTGAAGGGTTCGATTGATGTCTACCCGAAGAAGATCACCGAACGACGTATCACACTTCGACCAAACAGAGTTCGGGAAATTCTGGGAATTGATATCAGTCCATCGGAATCTGTCACGTGCCTGAAACGACTGGGGTTTGCTGTAACTACCTCAAGCTCAAAATCGGTATCTCGGATCAGTGTCAAATGCCCCACCAACCGTCCTGATCTTGAACGGGAAATTGATTTGATTGAGGAAGTTGCGAGAATTTATGGATACAATCGGATTCCGACAGAAACAAAGGCGAGAATTCGGTTCTCTGAATCCGCTCCTTCGGTCGAGCTTGAAGCTTCCCTCAGGAACATACTTGTTGGAAGAGGAATGAACGAGGTTGTATCAAACAGCATGCAGCAGAAAGAGATCGCCTCGATTGCTTCAACCGATATTGTCAGGATCGCCAACCCGATTTCCGTGGATATGGCAGCGATGAGATCGAGTCTTGTGCCGGGAATACTCCCGATTGTCCGGAACGACATCTACCACGGCGTCAAAGATCTTCGGCTTTTCGAACTGGGGAAGGTCTATTATCTGAAATCGGGAGCATATGCAGAGAAATCGCATCTGCTCATCGGTTTGACGGGGGCCGCCGAGCCGATTCGGTGGGATCAACCGCCGAGGAATGTGGACATTTATGACCTGAAGGGGGAAATTGAGCTCCTGTGCGGAAAGATTTTGCTTGACAAAATTAAATTTATTCCTTATCGTACTACCAATTCTTTAACTGACAACGGTGTAATCCTTGAAATTCAAGGAGTAGAAGCCGGGTTCTTAGGGCGGCTTCGAACCGACCTGATGGAGCGATTTGAGGTCCCACAGGAGTTGTTCATTGCCGAGCTGGATGTTGATGTGCTGCATCGGAGTATCGGTGCCAGAGCGAAATACCGCGAGCAATCAAAATATCCTTCGGTGAGACGTGATCTTGCGGTAATTGTCGATCGCACATTGCCGGCTGAAAGCATCGAGAAGGAAATTGTCGCTTCGGGGTCTTCACTTCTCCAGTCGGTGGAGCTGTTTGATATTTATGAAGGCGATCAGGTAGGGCAGAACAGGAAGAGTTGCGCTTTTGCTTTAGAGTTCCTGTCGCAAAATCGCACTCTGGTGCAGGATGAAATCGATCGCGTAATGTATGACATTATCGGACATTTGGAAAAAACACTGCAGGCATCGCTTCGCATATAGGACTTGAGAATAATGGAAGAACACCAGATGGAGACACAGGTTTTGTCGAACCATGAAGTCGATGCGGTTGAGGCGGTCCGGTCGTTTTGGGAGAAAGTCCGCCAGGCGGGAGAGATCATCACACGACTTCGGGAGGAGAAACGCGAGCTCCGCACACAGGTGGAGTCAATGGATCGCGAGCTTCAATCGCTACGGTCCGAACTTCGGGCCAAGGAGCAGGATTTGAAGCGAATTCGTTCGGAGCATGCTCAGGTTTTGAATTCCAATGGACACGAATTTTTCTCGGGTGAAGAACGGGAAGCCATCAAGACGCGCATCCGGGAATTACTGGCAAAAATCAATTCTCATTTGTAGATTGTAGAAGTACACCGTAATATGTTTGAACGAGCAGAAACTATGGTACCTTCAGAAATGAACCCTGCGAATGCCCATGGCACCAGATAGCAAGAGCATCAAAGTCAAAATATTCGGTTCGGAATATCCTCTCCGCGGTGAGAGCGAGGAACTCACGAAGAAAGTGGCGACGTACGTGGATCAGATGATCACCACCATTCACGATAAGATTCCTGAACAGCCGCCGCTCACGGTTGCTGTACTCTCCGCGTTAAATATCGCCGAAGAGCTCTTCAAAGAACGCGAGAAAACGCGATCGACGGAAGCGCTCCTCGGGAGTGAAGTGGGGAAGATCAACGAATATTTGGACCAATACCTGAATTCTGAAGCGTAACACATTTCTTTCTGTTCTTTTCCATAAGAGGTGAGGTGAAACTATGCTGTATTTCAACCGCACCGTCTGCCTTCGCCGAAGCACCGTGTGTGCTTTCGTCGTTTGAGTCAAACATATTAAAGAATCTGACAAGTAACTTTAATAGGGAACTCGACTCATGGGCGTCGTATTACAGGCCTCATCCCGCTTCGGCGGGAATCGGGCGATGAGGAGTGAGTATCATCGTCCGGCAGTGGACGTAAGAAACGTTCAGGGGAGTACCCACCGTGTCTTGAATGAGATTCTTCAATACACATTTGACTCGAAAAACAAGACAGCGTGCGGTTTTTTATTTTTATCCTGAACTCTTGAGTTGTTTAGACTGGAGGAGTACCCATGTTTGAACCTTATGTCATAGTCCTGATCGCGGTGGCCTTGGCGGGAATCGTCTTCGGAGTTGGCTGGTTTGTGAGCAGCAAAGCAGGAAAAAACAAAATTTCAAGTGCGGAAGAGCGTGCGAAGAAAATCGTCACCGATGCTGAAAAAGAAGCGGTGAATATCAAGAAAGAGAAGCTCATTGAAGTAAAAGACGAATGGTACAAGAAGAAACAGGAGTTTGAGCAGGAAGCAAATTCGCGCCGCAATAAACTCAATGCATTCGAAAAACAGCTCAATTCCCGCGAGGAAAACCTCGAGCGGAAGGTCGAGCTCATCAACAAAAAAGACCGCGACCTCAGCAATCTGAAGAATACCCTCGAGGACCGCGCAAAACTCTCCGAACAAAAGATCCAGCAGCTCGACCGCGTCATTCAGGACGAAATCCAGAAGCTCGAGCGTGTAGCGTCGTTTTCCCGCGACGACGCAAAACGAATGCTTATCGAGAACATGACCAACGAAGCAAAGGCAGAGGCCGCACAGGCGCTGAAGGACCTTCGCGACAATGCCAAGCTCGAAGCAAAGAAGGAAGCCCAGAAAGTCATCATCCAGGCAATCCAACGCACCGCGACCGACCACTGCGTGGAAACGACCGTGAGCGTGTTGCAGATCCAGAACGACGAAATGAAGGGGAGAATCATCGGCAAGGAAGGGCGTAATATTCGTGCCTTCGAGGCAGCCACGGGAGTCGATGTGATCGTCGACGACACACCGGAAGCGGTGATCCTCTCGGGATTCGATCCGCTGCGTCGCGAAGTAGCGCGGATCTCCCTCGAACGCCTCATCTCCGACGGAAGGATTCACCCTGCCCGTATCGAGGAAGTCGTGGAAAAGGTCCGCAAGGAGCTTGACGAAGAGCTCCTCCATACCGGCGAGAATACCCTCCTCGAGACGGGGCTCCATGGCGGGCATCAGGAGCTCCTGAAGCATATCGGTAAAATGAAATACCGGTCGAGTTACGGTCAGAATCTCCTCGCTCACAGCATCGAGGTCGCGTTCATCACCGGCCTCATGGCAGCAGAACTGGGCTTTGATGCGTCGCTCGCAAAACGCGCCGGCCTTCTGCATGATATCGGTAAGACGGTCGACCGAAGCGTCGAAGGTCCCCACGCACTCATCGGCATGGACCTCGTGAAGAAATTCGGTGAGCACCTAATCGTTTACAACGCCGTGGGTTCTCATCACGACGATATCCCCATGGAGCACCCGATTGCGGCTCTGGTTCAGGCGGCAGATGCCATCAGCGGTGCACGGCCCGGCGCACGCAGAGAATCGGTCGAAGGGTACGCGAAACGCCTGGAGCGCCTCGAAGAGCTGGCAAAGTCGTTCAATGGAGTTGCAAATACGTACGCGATTCAGGCGGGAAGGGAAATCCGCGTCATCGTCGAGCACGATAAAATAGACGACCTGATGGCGGACCAGCTTGCACATGATATCGCCAAAAAGATTCAGGCGGAGATGGGATATCCGGGACAGATCAAGGTCGTGGTCATCCGGGAAACACGAGCAGTCGCATACGCCAAATAATTTAAACAGAAATGGATTGGATGATTGCCAGCATCGGAGGCACACTGATGCTGGCATTCCTATTCTATGGGTGATACGCACCGTTACCACACACTTGCGGTTGGAGTAACCGGAGGGATCGGAAGCGGAAAAACGGAAGCATGCCGCATCTTCGAGTCTTTCGGCGTGCGCGTCCTCTACGCAGATCCGATCGCGCGAAACCTGATCAATTCGGATGAGCAGATTCGGCAATCCGTTCGGCGCCTGTTCGGAGACAGCATTTATACGGAAACGGGACTCGACCGGAAGGTCGTGGCGAAGAAAATTTTTGCCGATGAGACGCTTCAGAAGAAGCTGAACGCAATTGTCCATCCTCCCGTTCTTGATGCCATTGCCAGGGAACTCCGGCGAGCGCGTGAAAAGGCTGAAGAAGCTATGGTTCTTGTTGAGGCGGCGCTGATGTTCGAATCCGGCGCCAGCCGGATGTTTGACTACATGCTTCTGATCGATGCGGATGAAGAAGTGCGAATTTCCCGCGTCATTGCAAGAGATCACTCGTCACGTTCTGATGTTCTTGGCCGGGTCAGGGCGCAGCTGCCGTTGAAAGAAAAATCCCTCCGTTCTGATTTTATCATCCACAACAACAATGACGTCTCCACGCTGAGGCAACAATGTCAGTTTCTCCATACGATGCTCTGCCGGATCGCAGAAGGAAAGTAGCCGGAATCCATGATCCATAAATCAGACTTCCTGATCATTGGAAGCGGGATTGCAGGACTCTCGTTCGCACTGAAAGCCGCGGATCTGGGAACCGTCGCTCTCATTACAAAGAAGGCACGGGCAGAATCGAATACGAATTATGCTCAGGGTGGAATCGCTTCGGTGTCCGATGAGTCCGATTCGTATGAGCTCCACCTCGAAGATACACTCGATGCAGGGGTGGGACTGTGTCACCCGGATGCTGTGCGGATACTCGTGCACGACGGGCCTGCCCGGCTGAAGGAGCTCATCGATTACGGTGTGGAGTTCACTCGGAACGAAGGCAAGCTGGACCTCGGACGCGAAGGCGGACACCGGCGGAACCGTATCGTCCACGCGTACGACCGGACCGGCTGGGAAGTCGAACGGGCTCTTCTGCATGCAATTTCGGAACACCCCAATATTTCCGTCTTTGAAAATCATCTTGCCGTCGACCTCATCACCGAACATCATTTCGAGAAAATGCGCGCAGCGAAGCCGCCAGTCCATTGCTGGGGCGCGTACACGCTCGATGTACACCGGAATGTCGTCAGAACGTTTCTTGCATCGGTGACGGTGTTGTGCACCGGCGGTCTCGGGCAGGTCTACCTCCATACGACGAACCCGCAGATTGCGACCGGCGACGGCGTGGCGATGGCGTACAGGGCCGGGGCGATCGTGGGAAATATGGAATTCATTCAGTTCCATCCGACCACGCTCTACAACTCGGGTTCTCCCGCATTTCTTATCTCCGAGGCGATCCGCGGATTCGGTGCTATCCTGAAGACAAAAAACGGAGAAGAGTTCATGCAGCAGTATGATCCCCGCGGCTCGCTTGCACCGCGCGACATTGTTGCCCGCGCAATTGATGCCCAGCTCAAACGCAGGGGTGACGAGTATGTCCTTCTCGATCTCCGTCATCTTCCTGCCGCCGCCATCCGGGACCATTTTCCCCACATTTATGAGACATGTCTGAACCGGTTCAAGCTCGACATCACCGCTGAACCGATACCTGTCGTTCCGGCTGCACACTATTCCTGCGGCGGCGTTGCCACAGATCTTGACGGCAGGACATCTATTCATCAGCTCTATGCCTGCGGCGAAGTGGCGATGACCGGAGTGCACGGTGCAAACCGGCTCGCGAGCAACTCACTTCTCGAAGCGCTGGTTTTTGCCTGGCGGGCATTCGAAGACGTGAAGAAGAACCCACCGACCAATCCTCCGGAATTCCCGCCGGTTCCGTTGTGGGATGTGAGCGGCACGTTTGATGCCGAAGAGTGGGTTCTCATCGAACACGATCGAAAAGAAATCCAGGAGCTGATGTGGGATTATGTCGGAATCGTCCGGTCGGATCTTCGGCTTGAACGTGCCTCACGAAGATTGAAACTCATCCAGGACGAAATTGAGGATTTCTATAAGCGCACCAAAGTGGTTGAAGGTCTCATCGAGCTCAGGAACCTGGCCACTGTCGCCGATCTTATCGTCCGTTCGGCGTTGTCGAGGAAGGAAAGCCGCGGGCTTCACTACACCACCGATTATCTCAACCGGGACGATGTGCACTGGCTGAAGGATACGCTGGTAACGCGCGCAGAGGTCTGACGAACCCGCGGGACTGCTCTCCCGATCGTCCTTGAGTTCAATCCATTTTTTTAGTATTTTTTTCATCATGAACTTCATCGATATTCTCTTCGATCCACCCCTCATTACCGACAAACCTCACGACCACTGCGGTATTTTTGGAATTTTCGGTCACTCCCAGGCCGCACAGATGACCTATTATGGCCTACACGCTCTCCAGCACCGCGGACAGGAGGGAAGCGGGATCGCAACTGCAGTTTTCGATGAGTCGAAGAAGAAACACCAAATCCGGACACATAAGGATTTTGGACTGGTCAATGACGTCTTCCGGGATGATTCGATTCTTGTTGAACAGCTTGTCGGGAGCTCCGCGATCGGCCACAACCGGTATTCCACCGCCGGTGCCGCGGACAACAAGCTCAACATCCAACCGTTGATCGTGAATTATCGTCAGGGAAATATCGCGATCTCGCACAACGGGAATCTGACAAATTTCCGCGAATTGAGGAGGAGGCTCCAGGATTCGGGGACGATTTTCCAGACCACGAGCGATACGGAGATCATTCTTCATCTCATCGCCCGGAGCAGGCAGACGGATCAAATCAAACAGATTGTCGAAGCGCTGAACGAGATCCGGGGCGCGTTTTCGGTTGTGATACTCACCGACGACAAGCTCATCGCCGCTCGCGATCCGTTCGGCTGGAGACCTCTTGCGGTGGGCAAGCTCGGGAGTGCATTTGTCGTCGCATCGGAGACATGTGCATTCGATATTATCGGCGCGAAGTATGTCGGAGAAGTGGAACCCGGAGAAGTGCTGGTGTTTGATAAGGATTCCCTTTCAAGCGGTGAGGCAAAATCATTCCATCTGCAGAAATCGAACAGCCATCCGACATATTGTATTTTCGAGTATATCTACTTCTCGCGGCCCGACAGCCAAATCTTCGGCGAGAGCGTTGACCGCGTTCGCCGGAAGCTTGGGAAAACACTTGCCCGACAGGCACCTATCGCGACGAAGTCAGATCCGGTCATCGTCATCAACGTACCCGATTCGAGCAATACCGCTACACTCGGCTTTGTTTCGGAAAACGTCAAGATGGGCAACAACGCAAAATTTGAGATTGGCCTGATCCGCAGCCATTACGTCGGACGCACGTTCATCCAGCCGGCGCAGGATATCCGTGAGGTCCGCGTCCGGACAAAATTCAATACCGTCAAGGGAATCATCAAAGGGAGGAAAGTGGTCGTCGTCGATGATTCAATCGTACGGGGAACCACATCGAAACAGCTCGTCAATCTCATCCGCGAAGCGGGAGCACAGGAGATTCATGTCCGTATTACTTCGCCGATGATTCGTTATGCCTGTCATTATGGAATGGATTTCCCGGATCCCGATGAGTTGATTGCCAATCAGCTTTCCGGAAATGCAGAGGAAATACGGAAGGACCTCGGCGTCGACAGTCTGGCATATCTCTCTCTCGAAAATCTCCTCGGCGCCGTCCCTCACGAGAAGGGTGAATCGTATTGTACGGCGTGCTTCAGCGGGCAGTATCCCACTCCCGTCGAGGTTAATGGCTCGAAAGATGAACATGAGATCTGAATCCATATGCGTCATCCGGTCGTGACGATTTCCAACGGATTAAGCGCTCTTCGCGTTCTCCTGATCATTCCCATCGCCCTTTACCTGAACTCACCCGAGACACGGTTCGTTGCACTCGGGCTGATCCTTGTTGCGGTGGCAACAGATCTCCTCGATGGTTACATTGCCCGCAAACTGGGTGAGGTGACCGAGCTCGGTAAAATCCTCGATCCGGTGGCAGACAAACTCGCCGTTGCCTTCGTCTCGTTGATTCTTGCACTTCAGCAGAGGATCCCCTGGTGGTTTTTCGCAATTGCTGTCGTTCGCGATATTCTGATATTTTGCGGAGGAGTACTCCTGCGTCGGAAACGGGGGGTCACGCTCCAGTCGAATCTGATCGGAAAGTGGACGGTCACTGTCGTCGCAGCATTCCTGGTGGTCACAATTCTCAATGAGCCGTATCTTTCAGCTCTCCAGACAATGTTTCTCTTCGCTTCGGTCGTTATGCTATTGGTTTCGTTCATATCGTATGCCATCCGGTTTCGAACCGTCGTACTTGCAAATGCTCTATCTTGAAAATGGGATTTCTCGATAAATTCAAATTCAGCCGGCTGGCGGAGGGTCTTGCAAAAACCCGAGAGAATCTTTTCGGCCGGGTGCAGAAGATCCTGACAGGGAAAACAAGAATTGATGACGAGATGCTGGAAAATCTCGAAGAAATTCTGATCGCCGGCGATGTTGGCGTGACAACGACGATACGGATCATCGAAGATCTGAGATTGCGGGTCCGGAAGGAAGGATATGAGGATCCTGCGGGGCTCGAAGCCCTCCTGAGAGAAGAAATGACGAAGCTCCTTCTCCAGGGCAACGGTGAAACGGACGACCCCTTCGCTGTTCCTTCGGATCATAAGCCGCATGTTGTGATGATTGTCGGAGTCAACGGTGTCGGAAAGACCACGACGGTGGGAAAGCTTGCGTACAACTACCGGACTTCGGGGCGGAAAGTGGTGATCGCCGCCGCTGACACATTTCGCGCTGCCGCGAACGAACAGCTCGAAGTGTGGGCAACGCGCGCAGGTGTGGAGATTATCCAGCAGTCGAGGGGTGCGGACCCGGCCGCAGTCGCCTTTGATGCATTGAAGTCGGCTGTGGCAAAGGAGGCGGATGTGATGATCATCGATACCGCTGGCCGGCTGCACACGAAAATCAACCTCATGGAAGAGCTGCGGAAGATCAAGCGGGTCCTGCAGAAGATCGCACCGGATGTTCCTCACGAAACCTTTCTGGTGCTCGATGCGTCAACAGGTCAGAATGCCATCCAACAGACAAAGCAGTTTGCTGCGGCAGTCGGTCTCACAGGCCTAATCCTCACGAAACTCGACGGAACTGCAAAGGGCGGTGTGGTCCTTGCGGTTGGGAATGAATTTCACGTCCCTGTCAAATTCATCGGCGTCGGTGAACAGATCGACGACCTCCAGCCGTTTGACCGCAAAGCATTTGTCGAAGCACTCTTCGAGAGAAATCCGTGAAGATTGCATTCCGGGTAGTCGAACTGAAACTCAAGCATCCATTCACAATCGCCCGAGGATCAAGTACGACGCGCAAAACCGTCCTGGTCGAATTCCAGCATCAGGGAATCACCGGTTACGGTGAGGCAGCTCCCATTCAGCGATATGAGGAGACCGCGGAAACGGTGGCGGGTTTCCTGAAGCAATGTGCTGACATTCCTCTCCCCGATGCACTGACACTTGACGGATTCATTGATCTGGTTGAGAACATCTCACCGGGGAATTACTGTGCGAAAGCATCTCTCGACATTGCATTTCATGATTGGATGGGAAAAAAGCTGTCCAGCCCGCTCTGGAAATATCTCGGCGGAGAAAGTACCCGAATCCCCGAAACGTCGATTACGATCGGAATGGATTCTCCCGAGATGATCGCGCAGAAACTGGAGGAAGCCCGGGAGTTTCCGGTACTGAAAGTGAAGCTTGGAGGCTCCTCCGATGAAGAAATTATGAAGACGATTCGGGCGAACACCGACAAGCCGATCCGTGTTGACGGGAATGAGGGATGGAAGGATAGAGGCCTCGCGCTGGAGCGACTCCAATGGCTCGAAACGCAGCACGTGCAGTTCGTCGAACAGCCGATGCCCGCCGACCAGTTCAGAGATTTGGTCTGGCTCCGTGAACGATCGTCTCTCCCATTGCTCGCCGATGAAAGTGTGAAAACGGAACCCGACATCCGGATGCTGCGTGATGCGTTTGACGGCATCAACATCAAGCTGATGAAATGCGGGGGCCTCCGGGAAGGAAAGCGGATGATTGATACGGCCAGACAGGTTGGGATGAAGGTCATGATCGGATGTATGATTGAATCCTCCATAGGAATAGCTGCAGGGATGTCGCTTGCCACGCTTGCGGATTACGCAGATCTTGATGGGAATATCCTGATCTCGAACGATCCGTTTGAAGGAGCTGTTGATCATCGTGGCGTTCTCAAACTCAGCGACGAGGCCGGTCTCGGCGTGAGACCAAAGAAGGAGCTATGGCGGCAACGATAAACATACTCCCCTCGAATGTTGTAGACAAGATTGCTGCGGGCGAGGTCGTCGGCAGGCCGGCGTCCGTGGTCAAGGAACTGATTGAAAACGCGATTGATGCACAGTCCACGTCGATCTCCATTATCATCAAAGACGGCGGGACTTCGTTGATTCAGGTAGTTGACGACGGGACGGGAATGAGCGCGGAGGACGCGCGTGTCGCCTTCGAACGGCATGCAACGAGCAAGATCAGGTCGTATGAGGACCTTGAGTCGCTTCACACGCTCGGGTTCCGCGGCGAGGCGCTTGCTTCGATTGCGGCGGTCTCCCAGGTTGAACTCCGGACGCGCCTGCGGGCTGAATCGGTCGGAACCAAAGTCAGAGTCAACGGCGGCGAGGTCTCCAAGGCGGAACCTGAGGCGGTAGCGGTCGGAACAAATATCAGCGTCAGAAATCTCTTCTTCAATACTCCTGCGCGCAGGAATTTTCTCAAGAGTGCTCAAACCGAATACAAGCACATTGTCGAGACCGTACAGCGGGCCGCACTCGCATCGCCCACGGTGGCGTTTACATTCATCAGCAACGGAGAACAGATCTTTCTTCTCCCTTCAGGCACCCTCGAGAAGCGCGCAACTGATCTTCTTGGAGAACAGGTTGCCTCGCGGCTCATTCATGTGGCGGAAAAGATCGGCTACGTGGAGATTGGAGGGTTTCTCGGAAAACCTGACTTTGCCCGCAAAGGAAGAACAGAGCAGTATCTCTTCCTGAACGGAAGACCGATCGTGAACAGAAATATCAATCATGCCGTCTTCCAGGGTTATGAGAACATGCTGGAAAAAGGAAGCTTCCCGATATTTGTCCTTTTCCTCACGATTGATCCCCATATGGTGGATGTCAACGTCCACCCGTCTAAAATGGAAGTGAAGTTTGACGACGAAAGTGCAATGCACCGGTTCGTCTTCACGGCGGTTAGAAATACGCTTGCTGCGCATGATCTCATTCCCTCCGCCGCGACAAGGGAGTCCGCCAGCGAGGAAGCGGACTTTCGTATCAGTACGCGGCCCGGCGTTTCGGCTCACCGCGTTACGAACTGGCGGGAGTTCCTCCAATCTCATCCCGACCGGCTTTTTTCCCCGAGCGGGGATCTTCCCGAACGGGCTCGTACATCTCCCGCGGAAACTGCAAGGGACACCATTCTCCCGGAACTCCGAAACCTGCCTGAACCCCAATACGCGAAAGCAAAGCTCTGGCAGGTTCATAATAAATATATAGTTGTTCCCACTTCAGAAGGTTTGATGATCGTTGATCAGCACGCAGCTCATGAACGGGTACTGTACGAACGTGCGGAGGTACGATTTCACGCGGGGGAGCATCAAACCCAACAGCTGTTATTTCCTCAATCGGTAGATATGACCGCTGCCGACGTTGCTCTCATTCATGAGCTCCTGCCGCATCTTGAAGCACTCGGTTTTGGCGTGAAGGTCTTCGGGAAGACAACGGTGATCATCGACGGCGTACCCACCGATGTGAAACCCGGAAATGAGGGGACGATATTGCAGGATGTGGTCAACTTGTACAAAGCTGATGAGCAGGAAGCCAATCTTGAGCCCCGCGAGCGCCTGGCAAAATCATACTCATGCAAGGCAGCTATAAAAGCGGGTATTCCGCTTAAGCCGGATGAAATGGAATCCCTCCTTGACCAGCTCTTCCAAACTGAACTTCCGTACACGTGCCCTCATGGCCGACCGGTGATCATCAATCTTTCGTTGTCAGAGCTTGACCGGCGATTCGGTCGCACGCCGTAATACTTTAAGCGATTTTCCCAATTCATTGCAAACAAAGGCACAGCTCACTTGACAGTACAGAAAGGGTTTTGTATCATTAGTGATTACCGGTGGCATCCAGACTGCATCATCATTAGGGGTTTGCTGATGAGTCGTACGGCGGGATTTTTGTTCCTTACATTTCTTGTGCTCGGAATTGCCGGAGCTCAAAATGTCGCGGGCAAGATTGTCGGTGTGCCGTGGACGGGTGCGAAGGGCATTTCCAGGACCACGGCAGAGCTGATGCAGCAGCAATCGACCGCGGCGGTACTTCATCCTCCCAACTGGGTACGGCCATCCCTTGAGTTCGAAATGGAGCGTGAAGGACTCCAGAAAAACTCCTCCTCACCCGACGTTTCGCAGTGGCCTCCTCTGTCAAAGAGTTCCCCTCCCGACCACACACTTTCTACGACCGGTCCGCAGACCGTTGTCATGACGTTCAAGGCAGCGACCTTTACCGACTGCTATGCTTTTCCGCCTGACGATATGGGAGCGGTTGGTCCCACACAATATATCATCGATCTGAACGGCCGCATACGATCCTTCAGTAAGTCCACAGGAACTGCCGACCTTGTTCTGAATGTCGATACGGACGTTTTCTTCGCATCCGTCCTTTCGCCGAATCACGGGACATTTACGACGGACCCTCGAATCCGGTACGACAGGTTTACGGGAAGATGGTTTCTTACCATGATTGATGTGCCGGCGGGTACCGGTACAATTCCCGATCGAGTCATGATCGCGGTGAGCAACTCGGGAACCATCACCAATAGTACTGTCTGGACGTTCTTCTATTTCCAGCAAGATCAGGTATCGCCGACGGGCGATACCGGCTGGTTTGCCGATTACCCGACTTTGGGTGTCGACTATAATGCGCTCTACATCGGGGTGAACATCTTCAAGTCGACCGGATATTTTTACGGCACGACCGCATTCGTTGTGCGCAAGAGCTCGATTCTCGGTAGCGGTCCGATCGTGGTTACTGCATTTCGCGATCTCGTCCAGAACCAGGGAACCGACCAAATCCCGAATTATACCAGCGGTCCCTACACTCCGCAGGGAGTCGATAATTTTGATTCTACTGCGACCGTCGGCTATTTCATCGGTGTTGATATCAATTTCTACGGCCTCCTGCAGATCCGCCGTGTCTCAAATCCGGGCGGCACGCCGACAATGTCGGGCAACATCACGCTGAGTGTTCCTCTCACATCCGATCCTCTCCCCGTCAATCATCTCGGCAACACAGGTGGGATAGTTGGCAGAGTCGATGGTATCGACGAACGCCTGATGTCCGCAGTCATACGGAATGGAAATCTCTGGACCGCACACGCAATTTACGTGAATGCCTCGGGATCGACCTCGGGAGCAAACAGGGATGCAGCCCGCTGGTATCAGATTTCAAATCTATCAACTTCGCCAAGCCTCGTTCAGAGCGGAACGGTTTACGATCCCACAACTCCCAACGATACCAATCAGCTCAATTACTGGATACCGGCGATTAATGTCTCCGGCCAGGGGCATGTAGCGATGGGATTCAGTGCGGCCGGCACGAATGCGCGCCTTAATACCGCGACCATCGGCCGTCTTGCCACTGACCCCTCCGGCACGATGTCCGGAACACCGGTACTCTTCACCAATAGCACGACCTCCTATAATCCGTCGCTGGATCCCGCAACGTTCGGATCCAAACGATGGGGAGATTACTCAAACACCTCCGTCGATCCTAACGACGATATGACCATGTGGACGACATCACAGTATTGTGATGGCACGGATTCCTATGGTGTCCAGGTGGCGAAGCTGCTTGCGCCTCCTCCCGCAACGCCGACAACATCGTTGCCCGATACCGCGAATCGAGGTGTTGTCAATTATACTCTCACGCTTACCGGTGCATCTTCGGGGGGTTCAGGGTTTTTTGATCCCGGTCCGACGTTTGCAAATCATCTTAGCGCAACGGTCAACGGTGGCGGCGTAACAGTCAACAGCGTAACCTACACGAATCCAACGCACATTGCCATGAATATGTCGGTTCAGCCGGATGCCGCCCCGGGACCGCGGACGATTACGGTGACGAATCCGGATGGGCAGGAAGTTACGAGTGCTTCGGGAATTCTGACGATTCAAACCGGGTGCCCGACGATCACACTCTCTCCTTCTTCACTCCCCGGAGGTACAGCCGGCAGTCCATACGCTCAATCGGTAAGCGCGAATGGAGGTGTTCTCCCGTACACTTTTTTGATCCAGAGCGGGGCACTCCCGGCCGGTGTGACACTGTCTTCCGCGGGTCTGCTTTCCGGGACGCCAACGTATGGAGGGACATTCAATTTTACTGTTCAGGTGAGCGATTCAAATAATTGCAGCGGCTCCAGAGCATACGCGCTCACGATAACCGGTTGTCCGCAAATCATCACAGGCCCCGCCAGTCTGGGGAATGGTACCGTGGGGGCATCCTACAATGCCGCATTTTCTGCGAGCGGCGGAAAGACGCCGTATACCTATTCTCTCACCGGCGGATCACTTCCGGCCGGCTTGACGCTTCTGAATGACGGAACGCTTCTTGGAACCCCAACATCTTCCGGTACATTCCCTCTGGCGATTACAGCGACAGACTCCAATGATTGCACGGGGACGGTAACGGACACGCTGGTGATTACAACCGGGAGCGGGCAGTTCGCAGTCAATCTGAGCTCAATGGGTTCTCAGTACACACAGAAATTCAATACACTGGCTGGTTCGGGGACGTCAGGAAATCTTCCTGCCGGCTGGTCAATCGCCGAACACGGGACCGGAGAAAATGGAACATACACCGCTGGTACCGGGTCTTCTTCACTCGCGGAAACATACAGCTTCGGCTCGACCGGTGATACCGACAGGTGTTTAGGCGGGATCCAGTCAAGTACGTTTAGTTCCGTCGTTGGCGCGATGTTTGCGAACAATACCGGATCCACAATTCAGCATCTCTCAATTTCGTATACCGGCGAAGAATGGAGGATGGGATCAGCGGGCCATACCGACAGCCTTCAACTTGAATTGAGTACTGATGCAACGAATCTGGTCAATGGGACATGGACTCCGCTCACCGGTCTCACATTTTCAAGTCCGGTCACGAGCGGATCTGTCGGGCCTCTCAACGGAAATCTTCCACCGAACCGCACGCTCCTTTCCGCTGGTGTGAGCGGTTTGTCAATTTCGGCGGGGTCAACATTTCTCCTCCGGTGGTTTGATGCAAATGCCGGGAACACGGGTGATGGGATTGGCATCGATGACTTCACGATCACCCCATACGTTTCAACAAGACCGTCGGCAGTTGCCCATGTTGTGCCGGATACAGTGCATGCCGGATATCCGACACTCCTGAAGGTGAATGTCTTGCCGGGGACGTTCCCGTTCAGCACAGGGATCACCGTTCGGGTGGATTTATCCTCAATCGCCGGCAGTGCAAATGCGACCTGTTATAACGACGGCACACACGGCGATCAGATATCAGGGGACAGTACCTGGTCGCTGCTTGTTGTTCTCGATAGCGGTGCAACCGTCGGAGCACACGCTCTGACCCTCATTGCATCGGACGCACAGCTGCGTGCGGATACTGTAACGGTTATGATAACCGTGGAGCCGGCATGTCCTCCCATTGTTATTCTGCCCTCGACACTCCGATCCGGAATGGTAACAATTGCGTATGCAGAAACCCTGACTGCAACAGGGGGTAATCCACCGTATCTGTTCGCCCTTGCTTCGGGAAATCTTCCGCACGGGTTGACCCTCACTCCAGGAGGAATCATTTCCGGGAATCCCACAACAGCCACGACTGCTGTCGTCACGTTATCAGCCCAGGATTCGACACAGTGTGTCGGGCTTCTCCAGGATACACTGCGGATCGAGGAACCTTCAGGCGTGACGCTCGATGTCCCGGCGAGTCCGAATTGGAACATGCTTTCGGATCCGCTTCGGACAACGAACGACTCTGTGAACATTCTCTTCCCAACCCGGTCGAGTTATGCATTTGGATATAATGGAAGCAGTTACATCATTTCAAACCGCATGCTGAAGGGATTCGGCTACTGGCTGAAATTCACGACCGGAGGGGTTGTCCCGATCACGGGCAATAACATATCGATCGATACAGTCCCGGTTCAGCCCGGTTGGAATCTGCTCGGTTCAATCTCTCAAAGTCTACCAGCTTCGGCTTTAGGATCCGTCGGCACGCACATTGTGTCGAGAGTATTCGGCTATAGCAACGGGTACGCACGTGTTGATACGCTCAAGCCCGGTGGAGGATATTGGGTAAAATTCGATTCGTCGGGAATCTGCATCATCGGATACTCCGGTTCGGGGATGCTCCCTAAGGCGGCGGATCAGAGCTTCCCGGATGCACTGCAGTTTAATACATTGACTCTGCGGGACTCGAGTGGCTACGAACAAGTACTTTATTTTGGGCGGAATACTTCTACATCTGAGCGTGCGACGAGTTCTGAGCTTCCCCCGGTTCCACCCGAAGGGACCCCCGACGTTCGCTTTCATTCCGGATCATCCGTTGAATTCCTGCCGTCAACTCTCCAGGATCCAGCGGAATATCCGATCGATATCCAGTCGCTGCAATATCCCGTGCGGTTGAAATGGAGTATCATCAGCCAACAGACAGAAACTTTCCGACTTGAAATTATTCATCCGAAATCTGGGCGCGAAGTGATTTCCCTCAGGGGAGAAGGTGAACGACTGCTCACCGGACCGCAGAAGGGATCGATGACCCTGAGCGCCATTAATCCGTCTCAGCTTCCCACAACGTTCGCGCTCCTGCAGAATTATCCGAACCCGTTCAACCCGACGACGAGAATCGGATTCGACATCCCCTCACGATCGATCGTGACGCTCTCCGTTTACAACACGCTTGGCGAAGTCGTCAGGACGCTCCTTTCAAGTGTCGTATACGAACAGGGTCGACATGTTGCGCAATTCAATTCGGGCGGTTTGTCTTCAGGAGTCTACTTCTACCGGATCATCGCGGTAAAACAGTCTGATTCCGGGAATCCAACCGGCGCAGTCTTTTCCGCCGTGAAGAAAATGCTTCTTCTCAAGTAGCGGCACCCATTTTCACATGAATAAACCAGCGGCAGATTTCCTGGGGAATCTGCCTTTTTATTGATCTACTATCGTTCGTGCTCTGGAATTGTGCTCCATTTCTAACCCCATTGTCTTCTTGATACTTATTTGTAAACTGATTACTTTCCACTGTCTTCCTGCTCACATCGTTATTTGTTCTTAGAACCAAACTGAATCCATCCGACTCACTAACTCAAGGACCGGCGCATGAAACGTGCAGGCATTACGCTTCTCTCGCTACTTTTTTCTTTTCAGATTACTCTTTCAGGCCCACAGGCAGAATCAGAAGAAGGGAAGCAATCTGCTTCCGCCGGCGGCGTCACATCAGAAACGATCAGCGGTTTGCATCTCCGCTCGATTGGACCCGCAATCAACTCCGGGAGAATCTCTTCGATAGCAGTCGATCCGACAGATCACAGCACGTGGTATATTGCCGCCGCTTCGGGTGGCGTCTGGAAGACCACTAACTGTGGAACAACCTGGAATCCGGTATTCGATGGCGAAGGATCATATTCCATCGGTACGGTCGCTGTCGATCCGGTAAATCCTTCGGTTGTCTGGGTCGGGACGGGTGAGAATAACAGTCAGCGCAGTGTTTCCTACGGCGATGGAGTCTACCGGTCGGAAGACGGCGGCAAATCATGGAAGAATGTGGGGTTGAAAAAGTCCGAGCACATTGCACGTATCCTCATCGACCCGCGGAATACGAATGTGGTCTATGTTGCTGCTCAGGGGCCTCTCTGGGGACCCGGCGGCGATCGGGGGCTCTACAAAACCACCGATGGCGGAAAGACCTGGAAAGCGATACTTGCCGTCAGCGAAAATACCGGCGTGACGGATGTCGTCATGGTACCGGGTAATCCCGATGTGCTGATCGCTGCGTCCTACCAGAGGCGCCGGCATGTCTGGACTCTGATTGACGGCGGACCGGAATCCGCAATTTACAAATCGACTGACGCGGGTGCCAGCTGGACAAAAGTGACATCGGGTTTGCGCGGAGTGGATATGGGGAGAATCGGGCTTGCCGTCTCGCCGGCAGATCCGCGTGTGGCGTATGCAATTATCGAGGCATCAGATCGAAAGGGGGGAATCTTCCGCTCGACGGATTACGGTTCATCGTGGGAAAAACGGAATGATTTTGACGCAACGGCAATGTACTACGCCACGCTCTATGCCGATCCGAAGAATATCGACCGGATATATGTGATGAACACCATTCTCATGGTGTCGAATGATGGAGGAAAAACAGTTCAGCCGATCGGCGAGCAGTCGAAACATGTCGATAATCACTGCATGTGGATCGATCCCTCGAACACGAATCATTACCTCGTAGGTTGTGATGGAGGATTATACCAGAGTTTCGATCGGGCTCAAACATGGGAATTCAAGAATAATCTGCCGATCACACAATTTTATGATGTTGATGTGGATAATGCTTCCCCCTTTTATAATATTTATGGCGGAACACAAGATAATTTTTCCGTTGGCGGACCATCACGGACGCGAAGCGAATCCGGGATCGTGAATGCCGATTGGTTTGTTACGACCGGCGGCGACGGATTCCATTCCCGTATCGATCCGGAAGATCCCAACACTGTGTACGCGGAGAGTCAGTACGGCGGCCTGGTACGATTCGACAAACGGACCGGAGAACAGATCGGGATACAGCCCCAGCAGGGCGAAAACGAAGAGCCGCTGCGATGGAATTGGGACTCGCCGTTAATCATCAGCCCGCACTCCCACACCCGCCTCTATTTTGCAGCGAATCACCTGTATCGCAGCGATGATCGCGGCGACACGTGGAAAGAGGTCAGCCCCGATCTGACGCGGCAAATCGATCGCAATCAGCTTCAGGTAATGGGGAGAATCTGGGAAGTCGACGCAGTCTCGAAGAGTGCGTCCACCTCGCTCTATGGAAACTGCACAGCCCTCTCGGAATCTCCGCTGAAGGAAGGCCTGCTCTACGTGGGAACGGATGACGGTCTGGTGCATGTCACCGAAGATGGCGGAACGACATGGAGAAAGATCGACAAATTTCCCGGCGTCCCCGAGCGAACGTATGTGAGCCGCCTTTTTGCTTCTCAGCATGATGCCAACACCGTGTACGCGTCTTTCGATAATCACAAGAACGCGGATTTTCTTCCGTATATCCTGAAAAGCGCGGATGCCGGACGCACGTGGACTTCGGTGGCAGGCGATCTTCCGAAGAATGGTCCCGTGCTTGCACTTGCGGAAGATCATGTTGATCCTGCTCTCCTCTTTGTGGGTACGGAATTCGGTCTCTTCACGACGCTGGACGGGGGTGGGAAATGGGTTCAGCTTAAATCCGGGTTGCCGACAATTGCGGTGCGAGATCTGAGGATCCAGAAACGGGAAAACGACCTTGTGCTCGCAACATTTGGCCGGGGATTCTACGTGCTGGATGATTATTCACCTTTACGCCTGCTCTCAAAGAAATCTGAAAACGCGGAAGCGGAAATATATCCGGTGAAGGACGCTCTTCTCTACATCCCTACACTTCCGCTGGGCGGCGGCAAGAAATCGTTTGCCGGTGAGTCATTCTTTTCGGCTCCGAATCCACCATACGGAGTGACGTTTTCATATTACCTGAAGGATGCTCTCAAGACGAAAAAGGAGGTTCGTCAGGAAGCGGAAAAGGAGGCCCGAAAGAAGAAAATAGTTCCGCCATATCCTACCGACGAGCAGCTGCGTGCGGAAGATGAGGAGGAAGCACCTCAGATCATCCTTACGATTTCGGATACTTCCGGAAATGTCCTGCGGAATATTCAGGGCGCAAATCAAAAAGGGATCAACAGGGTTTCGTGGAATATGCGATATGCAAATCCGGTCGTTTCCGCACATACTCCCGATACGGATGATGAGACGGACGGGGGTCCGCTTGTTATGCCCGGTCGCTATCTGGTCAGATTGTCGAAGTGGGTTGACGGAGTCACGTCGCCGGTCTCCGGTCCCGTTCCTTTCACCATTGATGTGGATGGACTTTCGTCGATGAAGCCGGAGGACCGCAAAGAACTTTCAGACTTTCAGCAAAGAGTTTTCCGCTTACAGCGGTCGGTGGCGGGCACTGTTCAGGTTGCAAATGAGCTGAAGGCGCGGATCGGTACCATGATGCAGGCACTTCTTCAAACGCCTGCCAATGTTGACGCATTGATCGGACGCGCCCGGACCATAGAAGCAACTGACAACGAAATCCTCCGGAAACTACGGGGTGATAATTCGCTCCGGTCGAGAAACGAGGCGTCTTCAATTGCGATCAGCGAGCGTGTAAGCAATATCGTCGAGGATGAGCGATTTTCAACCTCCCGACCGACACAAACGCATCGTGATGCGTATACGATAGCGTCGGGCGAGTTTTCGTCATTGCTCAAACAGCTGAACACGCTTGTCGTATCCGATGTTGCAACTCTCCAGAAAGACATGGAAGCCGCCGGCGCGCCGTGGACGCCCGGACGAATACCGGAGTGGAACCCGGACCAGCGATAATAACCTCATTCATTCACCGAAAGACAGGAGCAGAGTTATGGATGATCAGCAGCAGAATAGTCAGGAACCAATTGTGGATGAGTATAAGGGGAACAAGATTCTGATTCTTAATCCAGGATCTCGTTTTCCTTTCTCGTTCGGTCTGGGAAAAGCGAAAATGATCATGCAAAATCTTGATGCCATCAGGAAGTTTATCGAACAATATGAAAAGAAACCCGAATGAGTGCAGATATTCTCCAATCGATTGCCGAATCCTATGTGAAACTCGTCCTGGGCGTCGGTCAGCACGATGCTGATTACGTTGATGCCTACTTCGGACCGAAGGATCTTCTGGACCGCGCTAAGGCCGAAAAAAAGCCGCTGAGCGTCCTGAGAGTGGAGGCACTCGATCTGCTCAAACGACTTCAGTCGATCTCACGCGAGGGATGGGAAGAGATCGAGATCCTGCGTCATCTGTATCTTACGAAACAGATCAGCGCGCTTGTCGGAAGGGTGGAAATGCTGGACGGCAGGAAATTTTCATTTGACGGAGAAGCCGCAGTTCTTTATGACGCAAATCCGCCGACATATCCCGAATCGCATTTTCAATCGCTGCTGGGCGGTCTCGGCGCAATTCTGCCGGGGGCGGGAAACGTCAGCGGCCGATATGATACATTCAAAGGGGCATACGTTATTCCCAAAGAGAAGCTGGATGCCGTTTTCCAGGAGGCGATCAGGGAATGCCGGAAGAGAACGAGCGCGCATATCGCTCTCCCCCCGAACGAAAATTTCACGATCGAATATGTTACCAATAAATCCTGGAGCGGATACAATTGGTACAAAGGGAGCGGATTCAGTCTTATTCAGATGAATACCGATCTGCCGATCTACATCGATCGTGCAATTGATCTCGCGGCTCACGAGGGATATCCGGGGCATCATGTCTACAACTCTCTTCTCGAATCCGAACTCTTCCGGAAACGCGGCTGGATCGAATTCTCGGTATACGCGCTCTTCAGTCCGCAGTCGCTCATTGCAGAAGGGACCGCAAATTTCGGGATAGAGGTTGCATTTCCGGGCGGAGAACGGGTTCAGTATGAGGAGCGGTCGTTGTTCCTCCTTGCGGGGATGGATCCTTCAACGACGGAGCTCTACTACCGGGTGCATGCACTTTTCCTGAAACTGGCGTATGCGGGGAATGAAGCTGCCCGCGCATACCTCAACGGCACCATGACCCGTGCTCAGGCAGTTGAATGGCTGGTAACGTACGCGTTGATGTCGAAGGAACGCGCGGAGCAGCGCACCCGGTTCTTCGATACCTACCGGAGTTATGTTATCAACTACAATCTCGGGCAGGACCTCGTGAGGGGGTACATCGAGCGCAGGGGAGGCACGTCAGACAAACCCGCCCGAAGGTGGGAAGAATTCAAAAAACTCATCTCTTCTCCGCGGCTCCCATCGGGTCTGGCCGGCTGATTTGCCCCACGGGAGATTCATCCCAAATTTCGGGCTTGCCTTTTCCGTGGAGAGCAACCCGAATCCCTGAATTCAGACAATTTGGTAGAAGTGTCAGGAAAAGTACCAACCGTAAACCTTTCCCGATAGCACATCGTCTTAAAGACAAATCGAGGCACCGAGGTGACAGATGAGCGTTTGCTGATCGAACGTGCGCAACAAGGCGAGATGGAAGCTTTCCGGCTGCTTGTGGAGCGCTCGAAGATCAACGTATACCGACTTGCGTACGACCTGACCGGCAACCGCCATGATGCGGAGGACTTGTCACAGGATGTCTTTATCAAGGCGTTCAAGTCACTTCGGCTCTTCCGGGGTGATGCAAAATGGAGCACCTGGTTGTACCGGATTACCATAAATGCAGCGATGGACAAAAAGAAATCGAAAGCCCAGAAGACTATGCTGATGCATGATGCATTTGCTGCGGGAAATGCGGAGACGGAGTATGCACCGAGTGATGAAGCGCCGCGTCCCGACCGTTTGACCGATGCCGGGTTAATACGCCGGAATATCGAACGTGCCCTTGAAGATCTCACGACAAGAGAGCGGTCGGTTTTTGTTCTCCGGCATTACCATGATCTGTCACTCCGGCAGATCGCTGAGACCATGGATATTTCGGAGGGCACGGTGAAGTCGTTCTTATTTCGCGCGATTCGGCGGCTCCGCAAATCGCTCGACCTCTACAAGCACGAGTTCGGATTGGAGAAGGAATAGAGATGACACACAAGGAATGCAGAGACTTGTTCACCGATGCGCTGTACGATCTCCTCCCTCCGGAGAAACGACAAGAGTTTGCATCACATCTGCGGGAATGTGAGGATTGCACAAAGGACTACCACGGGATGGAGGAGACGCTTCGCGAAATGTCCCGGCGTCGGAGGGAAGAACCCGGGGAACGCGAGTGGGCCGGCTTTTGGGATAAGCTCTCACCGAAGCTCGTTGCGGGTGAGAAGAATGAACGCGGCAGGATCATTCGAATGGTTCCGGAGTTTCTTCAGTTCAGGGTGCATCCGGTATGGATCTATGGTGCTGCGGCAGTACTACTGGTGGCTGCAGGATTCATCCTCGGTAGAATATATTTTCTCCCGTCCCATGAGGTAAACCGCAACGAGCTGGCGCAAGTCGCTTCACAGCCGGGGGCGGAGGATTCGGTTTCGCGCCTTGCGTACGCGTATCTTCAGCGTTCAAAGAACCTCCTTCTCGGAGTCATCAATTCCGACGGGAGCCGAGGAGTGCCTTCCGATTACTCCGAGGAACAGCGGGTTTCGCGGGATCTCCTGGAGAAAGCGCAATTTCTCAAGACTGCCCTCGCCGAAAACGATCAGCAGCATCTTCTTCGGCTGATCAAGGATCTTGAAGTGATACTCTTACAACTTGCCAATACGGAAATCCGTCCGGGTGTACCGGTTGTCGAGCTCGTGAAAAATGGTGTGGATCAGAAATCCATCCTGTTGAAGATCAATTTGATGGAAATGCAGCGCGATGCCCGCCGTCATCAACCTCAAACAACGAAAAAGTCGTCGTAAAAAGGAGTGCGTATGTCAATCGTGAAATGTACCAGAATGATGGTGTGCAGCGTCGTCGTGATACTCCTGGTTATATCTGCCGGGGAAAGGGGACTGGCGCAGGGAGATGACGCCAAAGCCTATAAAGAGGCATACGGGCAGATTCTCTCTGAAAAATGGGAATCCGCACAGCGGGCCTTCCGGAGTTTCATCGATGACTACCCCCGGAGCGGTTATCTCGATGCCGCGCGGTACTGGATCTGTTACACGAGGGATAAGCTCGGGGAAGACCAGGAAAGCGTTTTCAAATGTTACCAGGATTTTATTGATGCCTTCCCGAAAAGCAAATGGGTGAAAGATGCAAAAGCGAATCTCGTCAATCTTGCCCTCACACTTTCCAAACAGGGGAAAGATCAATACAAGGCGATCGTGAAGGGGTTTGATAATTCTGATGACGATGAGCTGAAGCTGGAGGCGCTCTATGCTCTCGGCAATATGGGAAACGACAAGGCCTTCGATGCCGTCGTGTCGCTGTACGAACAATCGCCGAGTGAAAATCTGCGGAGCAAGATCGTCTATGTTCTCGGGAACATGTCTTCGCCGAAAACGGTAAAAAAACTGACGGAGATCGCAACACAGGATGCAAGTGCCAAAGTACGCAAGGATGCGATCTACGCAATGTCGAATGAATCGAGTTCCGAAGCATTGGAAGCGATCAAGCAGATTGCCCGAACGAACAGCGACAAGGAGGTCAGGACGGCGGCCGTTTATGCGCTCGGTAACAACGAGAACCCGGGTGTCGACGCATTCCTCGGCGAAATTGCCCGCACGGACAAGGACCCCGATGTTGCAAAAGCCGCCACATATGCTCTCGGAAATGCGTCAGATGCCGCCGCCGAAACAGAGCTTAAGCGCATTATCAAAGAATCGACAGCGCGTGAGGTCCGGGAAGCCGCAATGTATGCGTTTGGGAATCGCGGGGGGTCATCTTCGGCTGCCGAATTGAAAGAGGTAGCCCTCACGGACGCCGACCCCGGCCTCCGTAAGAACGCAGCATACGCCATTGGGAATCTCGCCGCAGAACTCGCATTTCCGGCACTCAAGGAAATCGTTGCACAGAGCAAGGACCCCGAAGTGCAGGTGGCAGCACTGCACTCAATCGGAAATAGCGGCGGAGCATCCGCCAGGGAATTTCTCGTGAGTACTGCAGAACTCAACCCAAATGAAGATCTTGCGAAAAATGCAATTTACGCACTTTCCAATATGGATGGCAGTACGACAGATCTCATGGTGGAAATCATTCAGAAGGCAAAGTCGCTCGAAGTTCGGAAACAGGCCCTCTACCAGATTGGAAATGAAGACGAGCAGACTGCAATTCCTGCTCTCGGCAAAATTCTCAAGGAAGAACATGAGCCGGAACTGCAGGTGGCGGCAATCTATGCACTCGGGAATACCGGCAAAGATGCCGCGGTCCCATACCTGAAGGATATTGCGACTGGAACTGGAGAACGGAAGCTCCGGAGCGCTGCAGTGAATGCTCTCGGTCAAATAGGTACACCGGCGGCCCGTACTGCACTCGAAGATATTTTGGGTATCAAGGGAAAGGAGTAATCAGATGACGAACGCGGCGTCCGAACTGTTCTCCCTCGTTTTGGGGCTCATGCTTTCAACCAGCGCGCTCGCCCAACAGGTTTGCAGCTACTCGGGGCCGGTGAAACCCCTCGCCAGGCGCTGGGAGTGGGCGGGCGATCAGGCGCGCATGAAGGGTTGGAGCGGCAATTATTGGATCGGGTACAGCATTCAAAAAAGTATGTCGCCGCATTCGTTCATCGGAAGCTGGAGCTCTGACCAGGAACGAAACCGTCCCTCACTTTCGGCGATGATTACCGGCATGCAGCAAACCGATGCTGACGGCATGGGTGGAATTGCGATGCACGGCGAGTTCGAAGGTGCCTGTCTCGATGCCGATACGCTCGGTGCGGGACCCCTCATCCGGAAAGAGGTCGGATTTCTCTTCCATTATTCTGCAGACGGGGGGATAACGCATCTCACCGTCAGCAATACATCGCTCCACGTGGATCTTCAGCGTGCTCCACTGATCTGGGTTAACGGTGCTGCAGACAGCGAAAGCGTCGATTTTCTCGAACAGCTGTATGAAAAAAGTTCCGGGGAGAAGATCAGGGAAGAACTCATTTTTGCAATCGGCGTCCATGACCCAAATGGTGTTGCCCCCGATTTTCTTATCAATGTCCTTCAAAAAGAAAGAAATGGAGGGCTCAGGAAAGAAGCAGCTTTTGCACTGGGACAGGGGGAAAGCAGCAAAGCTCTTCCTGAACTGCTCTCTGCTGCAAAACATGATGAGTCCGGCGAAGTGCGGGAGGAAGCGATCTTTGCCATCAGTCAGATGAAAGGGGAGGATGCGCTTGATGATCTTATCCTTCTTGCCAAAGAGGAAAAGAATATCGAGACACGCAAGAAGGCGGTTTTCTGGCTCGGCCAGGATGCATCGAAGAAGTCGGTCTCTACACTCGACGAAATTGCCGAACGCGGCGATGACGTGGAGGTGCAGAAGAATGCCGTCTTCGCCCTCTCACAGCTGCCAGGAAACGAGGGAATGGATTCGATGATTCGACTCGCCAGCAGCGGGGAAAATGCCGAGGTGCGCAAAACAGCGATCTTCTGGCTCGGTCAGTCTGATGATCCGAGGGCAGTCGAGGCGTTGATTCGGATAGTGAAGAAGTGAACGAAGCCGCTTAACGCGGAGATTTTGACCGCGAGAAATAGTACGTGAACGTCCCGAACGCACGCGCTGCTTCTCCCTGCGCGTGCACCGTGCCGACTTCATCAACATTGTACCCGTCCTCTCCGCCGTAGGGGTTCCATCCGTTCCGTATACCGTTGTCGCTTTCGCGGTGAAGTGTTACGACGGATTCGCCGTCGTGGTTCGTCCAGACATGCTCTAACATCGTCCGGATCTTCGGCAGGAGATCAGGGAGTGAATCCGGTGCTGTTGCATAGGCATCAAAAAGAAAATTGACAAATGCTCCGTTGCCATCCATCCTGAGTTGATAGAAATACTTCGGATCAACCCAATTGTTCTTCGGATCCATTATCCGCCTCGCAGTGGCGAGGGCGATGTTCCGGTATCGGGCATCATGCGTTGCGCGGTACAGAGCGGCCGCAACTGAACAATACCCCGCTCCCTCCCAGGGTACCTGCTGACCGAACGCGGCGAGACCCGGCTTTCCAACCCATAGTCCATTTCCTTTGTACCATGTCTTCTCAATCCCCGGAGATGTACCATCGCCGTTCCATGCAAGAAGTGCGTCCTGCAGGAACCGGTGTTCACCTGTTGCAAGATAGAGCCAGCAGGCTACGGTCACCATCTGGTTCATGTTGCTGTTGGTGAAAATTTGCTCCTGAGCTTCTGATCCGGGCGGCCAGTTGTACCAGCTCCAGAATCCCTCCACATTCGAGAACCGTTTCTCCATTCTGGCCTCAAGATACCGGTGTGCGGCATCCTGCACAAGCTGCGCGTCCGTTCTCCCGGTAACATCCCACCAGATACATTCTGCCAGACATATCCATGCCCGGTCATCCACCCATCTTCCAACACACATTTGTTTAAGATCATGATCGAGAAGATGAAACCGGTAGAGCGAAGAATCATGCGTGGCTGCAAAGAGATATGCGTCGCCGATTGCACCGTACGCGCCCTCCCAGCACGGTGTATAGACGTCGTGGAAGTGCGCATCAATTGCTTCCGCGCGCCTGATCCAAACGGCCGGTGCGGAAGTATCTTCCCGCATCAGTGAAGCACTCTGAGGCCGGGGGGTACTGTTACGCGTATCTGCCTCGGGAGCACCTGAAGGACGTGAGAGAATGAAATACACCGTCAGCAGGATCACCGCTACCAGAGCCCCGACGGCATACGAGCGTCGTCCGTGACGGTTCTGCAAAGCAGGAACCGATTGCGAGGAATGATGCTTTTTCTTATGCTTGCTCATGAGAACCTAATTTCCCGAAAAATACAACGGAATTCACCCGATTTCAAGTTCTGCTCGGACTTTGAAAAATGTTCGGGAATGCCTATCTTAAATTTTGAAAAAATCTGTCTTTCATTTCAACAGTGATGGGGTGATGGCCACATATCTTGCTGATGACTTCCGTTCTTCGAAGAAGAAATGGGAGGAAGGGATGAAGAGGGTTCCGGCACTTCCTCTTAAATTTACAACCGTTTCAGGGGAACCGATCGGAATGTTATACACCCCCGAGGACGTCAGCCGTATCAACTATCTCTCCGATATTGGATTCCCGGGCGAATATCCGTATACCCGCGGGATTCATCACACGATGTATCGCAGCAAGCTCTGGACGATGCGCCAGTTTGCCGGATTCGGTACTCCGGAGGATACGAATGAGCGATATCATTACCTCCTCAGCCACGGTCAGACCGGTCTTTCGGTCGCATTCGACCTTCCCACACTGATGGGCCGTGATGCCGATGACCCGCTCTCGGAAGGAGAAGTCGGGATCTGCGGCGTATCGGTGAGTTCTCTTGCCGATATGGAAATTCTGTTCAAGGGAATTACGCTTGCCGATATCTCGACATCCATGACGATCAATGCGCCCGCGGCTATGCTTCTCGCGATGTATGTCGCAGTTGCGGAGAAGCAGGGTGCTAAACCGGATCAGCTGCGCGGCACGATCCAGGCGGATATCCTGAAAGAATACATCGCGCAGAAGGAGTGGATCTATCCGCCGCATCCATCCATGCGCATTATCACGGATATGTTTGAATATTGCACGCGTGAAATGCCGCTCTGGAATCCCATCTCCATCAGCGGCTACCATATCCGCGAAGCGGGATCGACGGCAGTGCAGGAGTTGGCATTCACTCTGGCCGACGGTTTTGCGTATGTCGAGGCCGGAATGAAAGCCGGTCTGGAAATAGATGATTTTGCACCACGCTTGTCGTTCTTCTTCAATTCCCATCTCGATTTTTTTGAAGAGATTGCAAAATTCCGGGCGGCGCGGAGAATCTACGCGAAACGCATGCGAAACACATACGGGGCGAAGAACCCCCGGTCATGGATGCTGAGATTCCACACGCAGACAGCGGGATGCTCGCTCACCGCACAACAGCCGGAGAACAATATCGTCCGCACCGCGTATGAGGCCCTTGCCGGCGTCCTCGGCGGAACCCAGTCACTCCACACAAATTCGATGGATGAGACGCTCGCACTCCCATCGGAAAAAGCAGTGAAGATCGCCCTGAGGACACAGCAGATTATTGCGCATGAAATCGGCGTAACAAACACGATCGATCCTCTCGCGGGCAGCTACTTCGTGGAAGCTCTTACGGATAAGATGGAGGCCGAAGCGGAAGCGTACTTTGAGAAGATCGATGCCCTGGGTGGTGTCATTCCGGCCATCGAGGCGGGATTCTTTCAGCGAGAAATGGCAGAAGCCGCCTACCGGTATCAGCAGGAACTTGACCGGAAGGAGAAGATCATCGTCGGCGTGAATGAGTATGTGGAGGAGAATGAGAAAACGGAAATTCCAATCCTCACCATCTCGCCGGAAGTGGAGATCAAGCAGAAGAAGCGGCTTGCCGAGATCCGGAACGGGAGGGAAGAAGAGCGTGCTACGAAAGCCCTTCTCGAACTCCGTCAGGCCGGTGAAGACGGGGGGAATCTGATTCCTCGGCTCCTCGAATGCACGAGGGCGTATGTGACGCTCGGGGAGATGTGCAATGCACTTGCGGAAGTTTTCGGAGTCTACGAAGAACCAGCAGTCTTTTAGCCTTGAATACCAAGTTCGGGTACATCGTGGCCTCGATGAGGCCGCAGCAGTGGATCAAGAACTTCTTCCTTTTTGCCGCCCTTGTTTTTTCGGGGCGTCTCTTTTCCTCACACGATATCTTCGCCACCATCTGCGGGTTTTTCCTCTTTTCGTTTTCCGCGAGCGGGATCTACATCTTCAATGATATCCTCGATCTCGACCGGGATAAGCGTCATCCTGTCAAATCGCTGAGACCGCTTCCATCAGGGAAGCTGTCGGTCTCGACCGCCTGGATGGCATCTGCCGCACTCATTCTTGTCGGAGTGGCCACTGCGTGTTTCCTCAGGTTCCCGTTCGGTCTCGCCGTGGCGGCGTATGTTCTTCTGAATATCGCGTATTCCATCAAGCTGAAAGACATCGTGATCCTCGATGTGATGACGATTGCGACGGGATTCGTTCTCCGGGTGATTGCCGGTGCACTTCTCATTGATGTGCCGACATCCGAATGGCTGATCATCTGCACCGTACTGCTTGCGCTCTTCCTCGGTTTCAGCAAACGCCGGCACGTAATCACCATCCTGGAAGGTCAGGCAGACGTTCATCGCGAGGTGTTGCGGCACTACACGCCGTATTTTCTGGATCAGATGATTGGGATCGTGACGGCATCGACCGTGATGTCGTACGCGCTGTACACAATTTCTGATGAAACGGTCAAGAAATTTGGAACGAAGCGGCTCATCTATACCGTTCCGTTTGTTCTTTATGGAATTTTTCGTTATTTGTATTTGGTACACAGGAGAGAAGAGGGCGGGAATCCAACCAAACTCGCGCTCACCGATTTCCCGCTTCTCATCAACATCATCCTCTGGATCGTTACGGCGTCTCTGATCATCTATGGAAGATAAGCACTCATGAAGTCGAAGGTCGCGGTTCTTAAGACAACACCGGAAACAGTTCTCGAAGACATTCAGCGGCTCATGTCGATGGCGGGGATGGAGTCGGCGCTGCAGAAGGGCTCGACAACGATCCTGAAGGACAATATTTCCTGGCATTTTCCTTTCCCGGCGGCGAATACGACTCCCTGGCAGATGGAAGGGAGCATCCTTGCACTTCGGTCTTCCGGTTTTCAAGAGCTGGTTTGTGTCCAGAATAAGACTGTGGTCACGAACGCGTTCAAAGGGGAAGACCTGAATAATTACGTCCCGATCTTCCGACGGTATGAAATTCCAGTTCTTTACAACTTCAAGCCGGAAGATATCCGCTGGATTCAATACAAGCCGAAGGCGAAGATGCACGTTCTTGATGATATCTACCCGGAGGGCATCACGATTCCGGAATATTTCATCGGAAAGAACATCGTCCATCTGCCGACCATGAAATGCCATATTTATGCCACGACTACGGGCGCGATGAAGAATGCCTTTGGGGGACTTCTCAACAATAAACGGCATTATACACATACCTGGATTCATAAGACACTTGTTGATCTCCTTGCCATTCAGAAGGAGATCCACAGCGGGATATTTGCAATGATGGATGGAACCACAGCCGGAAACGGTCCCGGACCCCGCACGATGTTCCCGGTAGTGAAGGATTATATCCTTGCGAGCGCCGACCAGGTTGCCATCGATGCGGTTTCGGCAAAAATGATGGGCTTCAAACCGCTCTCACTTGAATACATTCGGGTTGCGCATGACGATAAACTGGGGGTCGGCGATGTCCGGGACATCGAGATTGTCGGGAGTGATATCTCGCGGGAGTCGTGGGGATTCACCGTGGGCAACAACGGCGTCAGTCTGTTCGGCAATCTCGCCTGGTACGGTCCTCTCAAAGGTATGCAGAAACTCTTTTTCCGGACACCTATGGTTCACGCCTTCATCCTCGGTTCGGAGGCGTATCACGATTACTATCGCTGGCCGTTGAAGGACCGAAGAATATTTGAGCGCTGGAAGGCAGAGACACACTGGGGCCGGCTGTTCGAGAAATACGAAACGGGAGATCTCTGGCCGCATGAAGAGGACATTCTTCATCGGTAGGCCGATGCTGAATTCATTCTTACCATTTACGTGAAGCTTCAACGACGCGCGGAGTTCCTTCTCCTTTCCATTACCGTTGTCTGGGGAAGCACGTTTGTCATTACCAAGAGTCTCCTTGAAGAGAATACGCCGTTTCTGTACACCGGAGTTCGATTCTTCCTCGCTGCGGCTCTTCTGTTCGCCGCATTTCCGAAGCGGATTATCAGAATCACCCGCTCCTCCATCCGGCACGGCATCATCCTCGGCATTTTTCTTTATGTCGGATTTGTTCTCCAGACCATCGGCATTCAGTATACGACGGCATCGAAAGCGGCATTCTTCACCGGGATGCTGACGGTATTTACGCCGCTCGTCCAATACTTCCTCCAGCATTTCTTCAAGTCATCACAAAAATATCTCCGGATCGGCAATATGGTTGGTGCGGTTCTCGCGGGCGGCGGCTTGTATCTGCTGACGTCCCCGGCCGGCGGCGGTTTCACGATTGGCGATGCGATGTCACTCGCCTGTGCCCTGATGTTCGCGTTCTACATCGTTTATCTGGATTACGCTTCTTCGGAACCTGACAAGATGCCGATGACATTCGTGATGTTTCTCGTCTGCGGCATCGGTGGTGTTGCAGGTGCTGGATTGGCCGAGCCATTTGTCCTCATGCTGTCGACACGCTTTGTTGTTTCGCTCCTCTACCTGACAATATTTGCAACGGTTATCACGATGGCCATACAGAACCGCTATCAGGGTGATACAACGCCGGCGCGTGCGGCGGTCATTTTTGCGCTCGAACCTGTCGTGGCTGCTGTGTTTGCTTTTTTTGTGCGGGGGGAAGAGCTCGGTGTCGTGGGAATCAGCGGCGGGATAGCAGTCGTGGGGGGATTGTTGGTCTCTGAGTTCTCAGAGGAAATCCCATTTCTGGGGAAAGTCCTGCGTTAGCGTGACGACAATCATTCGCCTCGTTGCGCGTCAAATGATTATGAGCATAACGCTGCGACTTCCCGTACGGCAACGGGGAAAGCTAGAGATGATGTCCGAACCGAAGATGATTCCGGTTCGACATTTGCTGTTCGATCCCGTTGAGAAGCCGTCGGAGCAAACCGATGCGTGTTTCATCTGCTCCGAGACTTCGATCGTGTTCCATGAAATATATGAGATGATGAAGGTTCGCCCGGAGCTGCTGCAGCTCCTCCACCGGCTTGCGCGACGGCGGCGTCCTGTGAACGCCGGCCCTACTCCGTTGATCCATGCAATAACTCCTTCTTGAATGGAACAAATCGCGATCCAAGTGTCAGGGTACTTCGTGATGCTTAATCTCACTCACGGGGTAATGGGGACATGATAATCAGTCCATTACGACTTCTCACTCCGAAATATACAACAATTCCAGCTCGAAAATCGTTCATGTTAATGCTGCTATGGTGAAGTTTGTTTGACTTTCTGTCTATTTCGTTGTATTTTTGGGCACTACGCATGCATGACGCATGGAAGTCGGCGCGCATATAGTCGTCCGCGGCTTCGTTCAGGGCGTGGGATTCCGGTATTTCGTTCATCACCATGCAACCCGACTCGGAGTAAAGGGATATGTACGAAATCTCTTCAATGGAGAAGTTGAAATCGTTGTCGAGGGACCCCGATCGCTGTTGGAAGAACTTATCCTGCAGGTGAACGTGGGGCCCCGGTCGGCAGAGGTGAGCGACGTTTCCGTTGACTGGTGCGAGCCGGAGTATCACTTTCAGAAATTTGAAATTCATTAAATATCAGCTCCCGGACTTCATGGACATACGATTTGGAATAGGATACGACGTACACCGGCTGGTCACCAATCGCAAACTCATCCTTGGTGGCGTTGAGATTCCCTTTGTGAAAGGTCTGATCGGGCATTCAGATGCGGATGTCCTCTGCCACGCACTCGCCGATGCACTTCTTGGTGCTGCTGCCCTCGGAGATATCGGCAAACATTTTCCCGACTCCGACTCGCGCTTCATGAATATCTCGAGTCTCGTTCTCCTCAAGCATGTCGGTGGTCTCATCCGGTCGAATAACTACGAGATCGTGAATGTCGATACCACTCTCCTCCTCCAGCAGCCGAAGATCGCGCCGTACATCAAGCGCATGCGCGAGAATATTGCGCAGGCACTCGGATTGCATCTCAACCAGGTTTCCGTGAAGGCAACCACCAACGAAGAGCTCGGTTTTATCGGGATGGGGGAAGGCGCAGCCGCGTATGCCATCTCTTCCATCCGGTCGATCTCCTTTAGCTCCGACAACTAACTCCTCACATTGGAAAGTCTCGTAAGATTTCTCTCATCCGTTGATCCGATCTGGATCTATGTGGTGATCTTCAGTATCGCGTTTATCGAGAATATCTTCCCGCCGTCTCCGAGCGACATCATCGTCGTCTTCGGCGGCGCGCTTGCCGCAATGGAACGGGGGAATTTCTTTGCCGCTCTCATCGCCGGTACTCTGGGCAGTACCCTCGGTTTCATGACGATGTATATTGTCGGCCGGTGGTTCGGGAGGCGGATTCTCGAAACCGGCAAGCTGAAATTCGTGAATATGGAAGCGCTTCACAAGCTTGAGCAGTGGTTTGCGCGGTACGGTTACTGGATCATTATCGGGAACAGGTTCCTTTCGGGAACGCGTGCCGTCATCTCGTTTTTTGCCGGAATCTCGGAACTTGAGCTCGGAAGCACTACCTTCCTCTCGTTCATCGGATCGCTTGCCTGGTACACGATACTCGTCTATTCCGGTTACAAGGTCGGCCAGCACTGGCAGCAGGTGGGAGAATATCTGAAGTCCTATGGTGAGATCGTATCCGCAGCAACCATCGCCATCATTCTGATCTTCATCGCCCGGTATTACTACAGGAAGCGGAAGTCCGCGGCGTAGCATGTCCGATTTTCTCTACTCGATCGACAAGGCAGTATTCATCTTCATCAACCGGACGATCGCGAATCCGTTTCTCGACTGGCTGATGCCGCCGCTTACCGATTGGAACAAGTCCTGGGTCGGACTGTCAATATTCGGTGGCCTCTGGCTCCTGCTCATGATCCTTGGGGGGCGGAAAGGAAGAATCGTCGGACTGATGCTCGTCCCTCTCATTTTCCTCACCGACCAGGTGAACAGTAACCTGGTCAAATTTGCTTTCCATCGCCTGCGTCCATGTCACGTCATCGACGGAAAAGCCATTGTCGAGCAGGTTCGCCTTCTCGTGGATTGCGGGAGCGGATATTCATTCCCATCCTCGCATGCCGTCAATAATTTCGGCTTTGCAGTACTGATGTCGTTCTATTACCGCCGGTGGGCGTGGCTCTTCGTTCTGTACGCGTTCCTGATGGCGCTCTCGCGCGTGGTTGTAGGAGTTCATTACCCGTCCGATGTTCTCGGCGGTGCGTTGATAGGCGCTGCGTTTGGACTCGGATTTGTCTATCTCTGGGAATCACTGGGAAAATTGCTTCCCATAATCAAGCCGGACGGAAATTCCTCCTTATCCGCACAGGACGGATCGGAAGATGTCAAAGAAGAATAGACTCCTGCTCGCAGTTCTTTCGGGACTCCTCCTTGGATTTTCGTATCCCCCGGTTCCAACGGGAATACTCGCGATGGTTGCATTTGTCCCGTTCTTTCTCGTTCTGGAACCTATCGAACGATACGGGAAAGCCCTGCGGTATGCGTATCTCACGTTTCTTGTCTTCAATCTGGCCGGCTTATACTGGACCGGTGGATTCACGCATGGACGCGATCAATACCTCATGATGGCAGGAGGGATGCTCATTTTGGCGCACCCCTTCTTCTTTCTGATTCCGCTCTGGGCGTGGATGTTCTTCAAGAGGTATTTCGGGTTTCGACATTCCCTTGTCGCGTTCCCGATATTCTGGGTCGCCTTTGAATACCTGCACTCGCTCTGGGAGGTGAGTTTTCCCTGGCTGACGCTCGGGAACACACAAACCTATGACCTCTCGTTCATCCAGTATGCCTCCTTTACGGGCGTGTACGGTGTGAGTTTTCTCGTGCTTGTGATCAATGTACTCGTTTGTTTCCTGGTCCTGATCATACGGGACGGAGATGTCCCAGTATATTCCCGCCGCGTAATCTTTACTGCGATCGCGATTCTCGCGGCTGTCGCTCTTCCGAAATATTACGGAATGCGTCTCCTTGATACTCCTGAAGCATCATCCGGTCGAAGTGTACGCATTGCGTCGATACAGCCGAATATCGATCCATTTGAAAAGTGGAGAGGGAAGGAGGAGGATATCGTTTCTTCACTCCAGTCGCTGACCAACTCAGTGCAACCTCATTCTGTTGATCTGATGCTCTGGCCCGAGACTGCGGTTCCGTTCACGCTTCTGGAGCCCGCAGAACATCGTTCCCTGGAATCAATCCGGAATGAGATCGACTCGCTCGGGATTCCGCTTCTTACCGGAATTCCGGATTTGATTCACTATCCGAATGCGGCTGATGCTCCTCCGGGCAGCAAGCACTTCTCGGATGGAGAGGCATACGAGACGTTCAATGGCTCAGTTCTTCTGCAACCCCATTCCGATACCCTGCAGCGATATTCGAAAATGGTCCTTGTCCCGTTCGCAGAACGTGTCCCGTATTCAGAGTATCTTTCATTTCTGAATGCGGCGCAATGGAATTTTGGCATGGGTGGCTGGGGAATCGGAAGGGACACAACAGTGTTTCGGTTCCGGACGCAGGCAGGTGCCCAGGTGAATTTTTCGAACATGATCTGCTACGAATCAGCGTATCCCGATCTCGTGGCGGCGTTTGTGAGGAAGGGCGCGGAATTTCTGACGGTCGTCACCAACGACAGCTGGTGGGGAAATACCTCGGGTGCATACCAGCATCGCCAGATCGCCGTCCTGCGAGCCGTCGAAAACCGTCGCTGGATCGTGCAGTGTGCGAACGGCGGAATCTCATTTATTGTTGATCCGTTCGGCCGTATCCGGGAAGAACGAGGAATGTACTCGCGGGGCGTTCTTATGGGAACCATCACCACGAACGATGACCTTTCGTTTTATTCGAGCCATGGTGATTGGTTTGCGGAGTTGTGCGTCATGCTGTCGCTCTTTCTGATAACGGCAGGGCTCGGTTCAAAAATCTATACCCGAATTCGGGGAATTCAGGAAAAATCAGATATGTCTTGACGAAAATCACGAATTTTTAATCCCCGATTGATTTGATTGACTGCTGCTGAAGTCTACACCTTACCCGCTGAATAGTCATGCCGCAAGCGTTTGAAAAGCAACGGACACTGGTTCAGGACATCCTTGATTTCGCTCGGCAGCATGAGGATGCTATCCTGGCGCTGACATCCGGAGCCTGCTTCGGGTTCTCCATCACACCGTTCCGTACGGGTTTCCTGGCACTTTTTGCGCTCGTTCCGCTCTTCATTCTCCTCGAACATTGCTCAGCGTACCGGCGGTTGCTCGTGTACACATACCTCGCTGCTGCCACATTTCATATCATCATCGTTCATTGGGTGATGATGACTCCGGATCTGCATCTGGTGATCATCGCCGGAGCATTCCTTCTCCTCAATCCGATTCTCTATTTTATTCCGATCGGGCTTTGGAACTGGATCCGCAAGCGGGTTGGGTTCGGATGGTCGATTCTTGCATTTCCATGGATCTGGATCAGCTTCGAGTACTTGAGGAACTCGACGGAAATTTCGGCCCCGATCTTTGCCTTGGGATATTCCCAAACGTATTCTCTGGATATTTTGCAAATGGCATCCTATACAGGAATTTACGGGGTATCGCTGTGGGTAATTCTCATCAACATGCTGCTCTTTCTTCTCTACCGGAATATCCGATCAAAGCGCTGGAAGGTCTCTTCGCTCCCCGCAATTATGACCCTGCTCGCTGCCATGTTGGTTTTCATACTTCCTAAAATTTACGGTGAAGGCGTGCTCCGGTCCGAGATGTCGGTCTCGAATCAGAGCTCACGCAAGGCGAAGATCGCCATCATACAACCCAACATTGATCCGTACATCAAATGGCAGAACACGTCCGAGAGCCAATTGAAGATCCTGCAGGGCATGACGGCGGCTGCCGCGTTACAGCATCCCGATCTGATCGTCTGGCCGGAAACTGCAATCCCGCGATACATCTATTACTCACCCCAGGACTCCGCGTTCCTGAATGAGATTCGGCTTCAGGTCAACTCGCTCGGTGTGAACCTCCTGACCGGCGCCCTGGATCTCATGTATTATGATCCTTCGAGGCCGTATCCTGCAAGCAGCAAGGTCGACCAGTCGGGAAGACACTACGACGTCTATAACAGCTCCATTTTACTTCTGCCGCACACCGATTCCGTTCAGGAATACAACAAGATCGTCCTCGTCCCGTTTGCCGAGAGATTCCCCTATGCCGAGGAGATCTGCTCTCTGACGAATGCCAATTTCATCCGGTGGGATTTTGGCATCGTTGGGCTGGGGATCGGGAAGAGGATGACCATCTTCTCTTCACCCGCTGGTGATTCTGCGCCGGTGAAATTTGCCACCGTCATCTGTTATGAAACGCTGTTTCCCCAGCTTGTTTCCCGTTTCGTCAGAGATGGTGCCCAGTTCATCGTTATCCTCTCGAATGAGAGCTGGTGGGGAAAGACCGCCGGCTCCATTCAGCATACTCAGATCGACCTCCTTCGGGCAATCGAGAATCATCGCTGGATCGTTCGCTGCTCGAACGGCGGTGCCTCTTGCTTTATTGATCCTTCCGGACATATATTACAGCTTACGGATATGGATGTCGCGAAAGTTCTGACGAGTGACATCCGGCCGTCCGACGAGGCAACATTTTACTCCGCACATGGCGATCTGTTCGCACAGGCGTGCGTGATACTTGCACTCTGCTCCGTGCTTATTGCCCCGTTGGTAAGAATCCGCAAGTCAAACAACATCTCATAGAGAAATGAAATTCATAGATTTGCGCAGTGACACGGTCACCCGTCCGTCACAGGGAATGCTCCAGGCAATGGTGTCGGCCCCCGTGGGCGATGACGTCTTCGGGGAAGACCCGACGGTCAATGCTCTTCAGGAGAGAGTTGCCTCGACGTTCGGAAAAGAGTCTGCGCTCTTTGTGCCGAGCGGAACAATGGGGAATGAGCTCTGCATCAAAGCCCATACACAGCCGGGCGACGAAATTATTGTCGAACAGGATTCTCATATCTTCGTGTACGAAACAGCCGGCCCTTCATTTCTTGCTGGGGTGCAAATGTTTCCCTTGCGCGGGACGCGCGGTGTGCTGGATGTCGGGGAAGTGAAGCACGCCATCCGGCCCGGTGCCTATTACATGCCGAAAACAGCGCTCATCTGTATCGAGAATACACATGGGAGATCGGCCGGCTCCGTCTACCCGCTTGCGGAGATCAAAGCGCTTCAACAAGCGGCTTTGGAGAGCGGAGTGAAGCTTCACATGGATGGAGCACGCATCTGGAATGCTTCCATTGCCTCAGGCATCTCAGTGAAAGATTACGCAAAGCACGTAGACTCACTTTCGGTCTGTTTTTCGAAAGGACTTGGTGCTCCGGTCGGCTCGATTGCGATCGGTGATCGGGAGTTCATCGAGAAGGTGAGGAAGTACAGAAAGATTTTCGGAGGAGGAATGAGGCAGGTCGGGATTCTCGCTGCGGCGGCTCTCTATGCACTCGACCATAATATCGAGCGCCTTGCAGAGGATCACATGAAAGCAAAGCTCCTTGCCGATGCACTTTCTGCAATTCCCGGGTTCCGTATCGATAAGAATGAGGTCCAAACCAACATGGTCATTTCCGACATTGCGGGGACGGGAAAGACGCAGGGTGAGGTTCTGAATATGATGAAATCGAAGGGGGTCCTGTTAACAAGTGAGCGGCATACATCGGTGCGTGCCGTGACGCATCTCGATGTTTCGGTGGATGATGTAGAGGAAGCGGCTCGTCAGATTCAGCAACTCTTCCGATGAAAAACTCCCTCTCAAGATTCAGGTTCTCCTGCCAGGTCCGGGTGCGTAATTATGAGGTCGATTGGCAGGGAATCGTCCACAATGCGAACTACCTCCTGTATTTTGAGGTGGGACGGATCGAATATCTCAAACACCTCGGCATCAAAATCAGTCTGGACACCATCCGGAACAACTCTAAAGTAGTACTCGTAAGGAATGAGCTAAATTATAAAGAGCCGGCATGTTTCGATGATCTCCTCAACGTCTTTACCAGAATTATGTACATCAGGGACAGTAGCTTCGCGTTCGAGGGAGTATTGCAGAATTCGAAATCAAAGAGAATTATTGGTGATAATATTGCCGTGCACGTCTGGATTGATCCTAAAACCGGCAGGCCTCTTACTGTAAGTCCCGGATTCCGGAGCATAATCAGGAAATTTGAAGGAGCACGTATGTCGATGGTGGAGCCGATCGTATCCACATAGTAACAGATTATTTACTTGCTATTGAGGTATGCTCTTAGTATATTGATGCGTCCTCGATCGAAAGTCCCACCTTCAAATGGGACTTTTTTATTTAATTCACGGTTTTTTTGCAGAGAGTAATCCGATGAATCAGGCGGAAGAGCTCAAAATGATCGTTCTTCCCATCGTCGAGTCACGACAGGCATTCCTGGTTGACATTCAGATCCGGGGGAGCCAAACTGGCAAGGTGGTCGAACTCTTCGTCGACTCCGAAGCAGGTGTTACCGCGAATCTCTGCGCGGCGATCAGCAGTGAGGTGTCGAAGAAACTCGACTCGTCAAACCTGATGTCAGGCCGCTACAATCTTGTCGTCTCATCGCCCGGTCTCGACAGGCCTCTGACACTGTTGAGGCAATACAGGAAAAACATCGGACGAACGATTTGCGTAACCGTGAAAAATTCAGAAGGCGCTCAAAAAGTGACCGGGGAGCTGAAAGCGGTCGAGGAGGGTACCATCGTCCTGCACACTTCAGGGGATGCTGACGTTTCAATACCACTCGATTCAGTATCGAAGGCAGTTGTCGAGACGAAATGGTAATACTATGAGATTATTTTGTTTTTTGAAGAGGATCGAATGAATTACGAAATTGTTGAATCATTTTCTCAAATGGTTCGTGAGAAGCGTATCGATAAGGATATGCTTGCGGGTATCATTGAAGACGTGTTTTCCATGATGGTAAGGAAGAAATTCGGGATGGAAGCGCGGTTTGATGTCGTTGTGAATATGGATAAGGGAGACATCGAAATTTACCTCGAAAAGCAGATCGTCGAGCAGATAACCGATCCGAGCACGCAGATTGATCTGGAATCGGTGCGCAAGAAGACTGATGAGCCATTGGAGGTTGGGGATGATTTTGTCGAGGTCGTGGACTTGCAGAGCTTCGGCAGGCGGCTCGTGGTCAGTGCAAAGCAAAATCTTAACCAGCGCATCAAAGAGGTTGAGAAAGAAATCATTTACAACGAGTACAGCAATTCAATTGGAGAGATCATCGTCGGGGAAATTTACCAGATCCGAAAGGGCGAGATCCTTATCAATCATAACCGGAACGAGCTGATTCTCCCCAAGAATGAGCAGATTGCACGCGAGCGCTATCGAAAAGGCGAAACCCTCCGAGCACTCCTGAAAGAGGTGCGCAAGAACGCCTCCACACCCGTAGTGATCATTTCACGGGCGGACCCGAAGTTCCTTTCAAAACTCTTTGAGTTGGAAATCCCGGAAATTTATGACGGTATCATCGAGATAAAGGCCGTCGCCCGCGAAGCCGGCGAACGTTCGAAAGTCGCTGTGGAATCCCATGACGATCGGATCGATGCCGTCGGCGCATGCGTCGGCATGAAGGGTGTACGGATTCACGCCATCGTCCGCGAGCTGAACAACGAGAATATCGACGTCATAAATTATTCCGACAACAGCTCTGTCTTCATCCAGCGCTCACTTGCTCCTGCAAAGCTCAAATCGATCCAGGTGGATGAAGCGACAAAAACAGCCACAGTTCTGGTTGATAAGGACCAGGTCTCACTCGCGATTGGTCGAAATGGACAGAACGTGCGCCTTGCCTCGAAACTGACGGGATATGAGATCAATCTTATCAAAGAGGGCGGCGACGAGGAATATGATATGGATCTCGACGAGTTCCGTGAGGAGCTCGGTGAGCCGCTCTATGAACGCTTGTTGGATGAGGGATATGAGACAGCCCGAAGCGTTCTCGAAGCCACTATGGACGATCTCCTGGAGATTGAGGGACTTGATCAGGATAAAATCAGGTCGATCAAAGAGATGATGAAGCGCGAAATTGAAGAAGCGGAAATTGAGGAAGAGGAAGAGTCCGAGAAGCTCGTTTCTTCCGTCGAGGCGGCGAAGGAGCCTGAGAAGGCGCCTGAAGAACATGCTGACGCGGAAACGGAAGAACCCAAACCACCGCAGGACGAAACGGAAAAGGAATAATCATCAGGTAGTCCGATCGTATCGATTATGACCGATAAACCGGCTGGAAAGAAAAAAATATACCAGATCGCGAAGGAGATTAATATCTCCCACGAGACTCTTCTCGAGTATCTCCGGAAACGGGGACACGAGGTAAAGAGCCACATGTCTCTGGTTGACGATTCGATGCTGCACGACATCATGTCCCATTTCAAGAAGGACAAGGAAGTTGCCGAAAAGCATCAGCGGAAAATTCAGACGATTCGTGAATCCCGGAAGCGGATAGAAGGAAAGCCCGTTGCCCCGGCGGAGCCGGTTACCGGCAAGACCGTCAAGAAGACGAAGACAGTTGAGACCGGCGTGGCCCCGGCAGCACCTGCACCCGTCGCTCCCGTCGAGGCGCCCGTGACCGAAATCCCGGAGCAAGTCGAAGAAGTCGCCGTCGAACCCGAACCTGATAAAGCCGTTGTCGCCGAAATCGAGGATACTGTTCCGGAGGTTGAACCGCCACCCGTCGAAGAGAAGCCGGCAGCAGTTGAACCGGAAGTTCCTGCAGTAGAGGCAAAGAAGCCCAAGGGCAAACCGGCGCCGGAGATTTTCGCCCGGCGAATTCCCAAAATGGGTCTTACAATCAAGGGAAAGATCGACCTCGATGAAGTGAACCGTGCCGCGAAGGCGATTGAAGGTGGACCTTCAAAGGGCGAGTCGAGCGAAGAAGAGCAGAAGAAGAAAAAGAAGAAGAAGAAACGGATCCGGACGGAAGTTCCCTCGCCGGCACCGGTGGAAGATCCCGACAAACTGACGCGGAAATCGAAGAAGAAGAAGAAACTCAAGTATCGTGAGGTCGACAAAGAGGAAGTCGAAGAGGCGATCAAGCGGACGCTCGCGGAAATGGATGAAGGAGGAGCGGCTGTTCAGCGCGCGACTTTTAAAAAGAAGCGAAAAGAAAAGCGCATGATGGAGGAACAGCGCCATCTCGAAGAGCTCGAAAAAGAAAAATCGATCCTCCGCGTAACGGAGTTCGTTTCCGTTCACGAGCTTGCGAATCTGATGGGCGTGAATGTTGCGGACGTTATCAAGAAGTGCATCGAGCTGGGGTTGATGGTTTCCATCAATCAACGCCTCGACAAAGATACGATTCTGCTGGTTGCCGATGAGTTCGGTTTTGAGGTGAGATTCTTCTCTGAGCTGGAGGAGGAAGACGAAGAAGAGACCGACGACGAAGGCAGCATGACTGCACGTCCGCCGGTCGTAACCATCATGGGTCACGTCGACCACGGCAAGACATCGCTGCTTGATTATATCCGACGGAGTAACGTTGTTGCAGGTGAAGCCGGGGGCATTACGCAGCATATTGGGGCGTACCGGGTCACACTGGAAAATGGCAAGCACATCACATTCCTCGACACGCCCGGTCACGAGGCATTCACAGCCATGCGTGCCCGCGGTGCACAGTTGACCGATATCGTGGTCCTGGTCGTGGCGGCGGATGACAATGTGATGCCGCAGACCGTGGAAGCCATCAGCCACGCGCAGGCGGCAAACGTGCCGATCATTATCGCCTTGAATAAGACCGACAAACCCGAGTCAAATCCCGACAGAATTCGTCAGCAGCTTTCCGAGCGCAACGTCCTCGTGGAAGAATGGGGCGGAAAATATCAGAGCGTTGAGATTTCTGCACGGACCGGAAAAAATGTTGAACTGCTTCTGGAAAAGATCCTTCTGGAAGCCGACGTTCTGGATCTGAAAGCCAATGCGGATGGACCGGCTCATGGAGTGGTCATCGAAGCCCGCGTAGACAAGGGAAAGGGGATCGTGGCAACGATTCTCGATCAGCGAGGGAGTCTGCGGGTTGGTGATTCGTTCGTTGCAGGAATTCAGAGCGGCAAGGTTCGTGCGATGGGAGATGAGCGCGAGAATAAACTGGATGTCGCGACGCCTTCAACTCCCGTGCAGATCCTGGGTTTCGACGGTGTGCCGCAGGCCGGTGACACCTTTGCGGTCGTGGAAAATGAGCGCGAAGCACGCGAGATCAGTCTCCGCCGGACGCAGCTGAAACGCGAACAGGATTTCCGACTCATTCGCAGTGTCACCCTCGACGATATTTCCAAAAAAATCCAGGATGGTCAGGTCAAGGAATTGAAAGTGGTTGTGAAGGGAGACGTGGATGGCTCCGTCGGTGCTCTTGCTGATTCGCTCATGAAGATCACCCACGCGGAAGTCCGGGTCAACGTCATCCATCGGGCCGTCGGCGCGATTTCGGAATCGGATGTTCTGCTTGCCGCTGCCTCGAACGCCGTGATCATTGGCTTCCACGTCCGACCCAATCTCAATGCCCGCCGTTTGGCCGAACAGGAAAACATTGATATCCGACTGTATAATATCATCTACGACGCAATTGAAGACGTCAAGAAAGCCCTCGAAGGACTTCTGTCCCCGGAAAAGAACGAGGAAATAACCGCCACGATCGACGTTCGCGATATCTTCAAGGTTCCGAAAGTGGGAACCGTGGCAGGATGCTTTGTGCAGGACGGAAAGATCGCCCGTGGTAATCGTGTACGACTCATCCGCGACGGCATCGTGATCTTTGAAGGCGGACTGGCATCTCTTCGCCGGTTCAAGGACGATGTGCGGGAGGTCGAAGCCGGATTCGAGTGCGGTATCGCACTCGAAGGGTATAACGACATCAAGGTGGAGGACACGATTGAGGCCTACAAGATTGTCGAAACAATGAGAAAGCTGGTGTAGTTGGATGTCGTTGCGGACCGAGCGTGTGTCCTCGCTCATCAAGGAAGAAGTCGGAATGCTCTTTGCCCGCGAATACCGCGATCCGGCATTTGGATTGATTACGGTAACCGAAGTACGCGTTTCTCCGGACCTTCGCCTGGCAAAGATTTACGTCAGCATCATGGGATCTCCCGCCAAACGAGATGAGACTCTCCGGATGCTGGAAGGACGGAAGGGCGAGATCCGGTCGTTTATCGGTGCTCGGGTTCGTTTGAAATTCACCCCGACGGTTCAGTTTTACATCGATGAAACGCTCGATCGGGTGGAAAAAATCGACCAACTGATCAGGCAGATCCACAAAGATGATCCGCCGAATCATGGATTGGATTCCGAATAACTCCGTTTAGATCGGTCCATCTCCGATCCCGCGATGATCGTTGCCCGCTCGTTAGAAGAACTCGCATTCGACAAAAATTCGGTTGTTACCGTCGGAACGTTCGACGGGCTCCACCTCGGTCATCGTGCCATTGTGGATCAGCTCGTGGCGGGTGCCCGCAGCATCAGGGGCAGGAGCGTGGTGATCACGTTCAATCCGCATCCGAGGGAGATCGTGGCGAAGCGCTCGGTCGAGTGGCTGACGACGCTGGATGACCGCTGCCGGACTCTGGAACAGTTCGGCATCGATGTGCTCTTTGTGGTGACGTTTACGTATGAATTCTCTCGTCTCTCTTCCCGCGACTTCTACGAGAAGTTCGTCGTCAGAGGTACCGGGGCGCGGGAAGTGATCGTCGGGTACGACCACATGTTTGGGCGTGATCGTGAAGCCGGGATTCATGAGCTTCGCCAAATGGGTGAAGAGTTCGGGTTTCGGGTCTCTGTGGTTGATCCGGTATCGCTGGGGGGAGCGATCGTCAGCAGTTCGAAAATCCGTGACCGCCTGCGTGAGGGAAACGTCGCCCAGGCGTGCGAATATCTCGGCAGACCGTACTCGCTGGAAGGTACGGTGATTGAAGGCGATCATCGCGGTACGCGGCTGGGGTTTCCGACGGCAAACATCGCTCCGGAGCATGAGCATCAACTTGTTCCAGCCGAGGGTGTGTATGCAGTGCTTGCCTATCATTCTGGAAAGCGCTACCGGGGGATGATGAACATCGGGCGACGGCCCACGGTATCGGAGAGCGGCGAACGATTTCTTGAGGTTCATCTCTTTGCCTTTGAGGGAACTCTCTATGGCGACCGGCTCAGAGTTGAATTCATCAACAGAATACGTTCGGAAGAGAAATTTGCATCGCTGGAAGAACTGAAACGACAATTGGAACGCGACCGGAACGAGTGTTTACGAATACTTGCCGATCGGGGATATTAATCGTCTACATCGAAGGAGAGATACATGCCGTTAACGAAGGAACAGAAACAAGAGCTCATCACGAAATACGGGAAGGATCCGAAAGACTCGGGTTCTGCAGAAGTGCAGATTGCGCTTCTCACGACCCGTATTAACGAACTCTCGACACATTTCGAGAAGAACGTGAAGGACAATCATTCCCGCGTCGGGCTCCTCAAAATGGTAGGCAAGCGACGTAAGCTCCTGGAATATTTGCAGGAGAAGAATGTCGAGCGCTACCGCAAAATCATTCAAGAACTCTCGCTCAGGAAGTAATGCAGCTGGAGTACATTCACTAAATAAATCAAAGAAAGCAGTACATGGCAATAACCAAATCTATAGAAATTGGCGGAAGAACATTAACGATTGAAACGGGGCGGTTTGCAAAACAGGCAGACGGTGCCGTCATGGTGCGGTATGCGGATACGATGGTCCTGGCAACGGTTGTCTCGAGCAGGGAAGCCAAGGAAGGACAGGACTTCTTTCCGCTCCAGGTGGAATACCGTGAAAAAACCGCGGCAGCCGGAAAGATTCCCGGCGGATTCCTGAAACGTGAAGGACGGCCTTCGGAAAAGGAAGTCCTCTCTTCGCGCCTGATCGACCGGCCCATCCGGCCAATGTTCCCGGAAGGATACCGGAATGAGACGCAGATCATGCTGACTGTCTTCTCATCCGACCAGGAAAATGACGCTGATACGCTTGGCGCACTCGGTGCCTCAACGGCACTGACGATCTCCGATATTCCGTTCGATGGGCCCATCGCGGAAGTCCGTGTCGGTCGCCTCGAGGGCTCGCTGATCATCAATCCGACGTTCAAACAGCTCGAGACGAGCGATATGGACATCACCGTCGCGGGCACGAAAACTTCTATCGTCATGGTGGAAGGTGAAGCGCGGGAAATATCTGAGTCGGAGATGCTTGAAGCACTGCGCTTCGCACACGAACACATCGCCCGCCTGTGTGATTTTCAGCTTGATCTGGCAAAGGAACTCAACAGGGCAAAACGCACGTTTGCCCCGAACCCTGTCAAGAAGGGACTCGCCGGAGTGGTCGGGGAGATCGCACGCGGCCGGATTCGCGACATCACGCATAAAACGCTGATGAAGGAAGAACGCAGCAAGGCGAACGATGAAATCCGTGCGGATGTGTTTGAAAAATTGAAGGAGAAAGCTCCGTCGATGAATCTCTCCTCACTCATCTCTTCGACGGAACCGTTGAAGATTGATGATCCTGCCGCATTCATCGAAGAACACTCACTGGCGGTGGAAGAGATTCTTCACGATATTGAGTACGAGGAAATGCGTGCAATGATCCTCTCGGAAGGCAGGCGGCTCGATGGCAGAGGCGTCAGGGAAATCCGGCCGATCACCTGCGAAGTCGGACTTCTCCCGCGTACCCATGGTTCTGCACTCTTTCAGCGCGGCGAGACACAGAGTCTGACAACCGTGACTCTCGGGACAAAAGTCGATGAGCAGATGATCGATGGTCTTCTTCCCGAAAGCTCCAAGCGCTTCATGCTCCACTACAATTTTCCGCCATTTTCGGTAGGTGAGGTCGGACGGCTCGGCAGTGTGGGCCGGAGAGAAATCGGGCACGGGAATCTGGCCGAGCGATCGCTCAAGAAACTTCTCCCGGATGAGAAAGACTTCCCCTACACCGTACGCATTGTCTCCGATATTCTCGAATCGAATGGATCCTCATCGATGGCGACAGTTTGTGCCGGAACGCTTGCACTCATGGACGCGGGTGTGCCGCTGAAGAAGCCGATCGCGGGGATCGCGATGGGATTGATCAAGGAGGGTGATCGGGTGGCTATTCTCAGCGATATTCTTGGGAACGAAGATCATCTCGGCGACATGGACTTTAAAGTTGCCGGCACCCGTGAGGGTATTACCGGTTTCCAGATGGACATCAAGATCCAGGGAATTTCATTCGAGATCTTCGAGAATGCGCTTGCCCAGGCGCGTGACGGACGGCTGCACATCCTCGGAATTATGGAACAGACTCTTTCCACGCCGAGAGCACAGCTCTCCCCGTATGCACCCCGCCTCCAGACCCTGAAGATCCCGATTGATATGATCGGCTCGGTCATCGGTCCGGGCGGGAAAGTCATCCGCCAGATCGTGAAGGACACCGGTGCGGAGATCAACATTGAAGACGACGGGACGGTGGTGATCGCCTCGGTTTCTGCAGAGGGCGGCGAGAAGGCGTTTGCTATCATCAGCAAGATGGTCGAAATCCCCGAAGTCGGGAAAACCTACCGCGGCAAAGTCACACGACTGCTGGACTTCGGTGCTTTCGTGGAATTCCTGCCGGGCCGCGAAGGCCTTGTGCACATTTCCCACCTCGACATGAGCCGTGTGAATAAAGTCAGCGACGTCATGAATGTCGGCGATGAAGTCGAGGTGAAACTCATCAAGGTCGATGAAGAAGGGCGATATAACCTCAGCCGGAAGGCTCTCATGCCGGGATATGACCCTGAAAAGGAAGCACAGCGTGAAGCCGAGCGGAAGGAAAAGCGCGGCGACAGGAGAGAAGGTCATCGTGACAGTGGACGCAACCGCGGAGGTGAAGGACATCACCAGCGCCCGCACCGGCACTGATATCACCGATCCAAAAATAGAAAACCCCGACAGGTTTGAATCTGCCGGGGTTTTTTCATGTCCTGACCGCTATATCCTGATGATCTGGTGCTGAAAGTTCCCGATCTTCAGCTCGCCGTAGAGAAAGCGCACAAATTCGAGGCCGTGCTTGTTCATGAACTGAATGACATTCAGCTCGCGCTCCTGGTAATTGCCGTGAGGGAAGAGGCTGTTCTTGACCTTCTCAATCTGGCGCAGGGCGGTTTCGTGCTTGCGTTGCTGCGCGGCAACCACTTTTTCCTGCAGCGCCGTAATCTGGGAATCGATTTTTTGATGGGTATGTTCGAGCGCCGCGGAAAGTGTCGGGTCGACATAGTTGATGCCGAACTTCATCTCGTTCATCTGGTCACCGATCGAGGTCCGCACACGCGAGAACATTTCCTCCACGTTGACTTCCGCAACCATATCCAAAACTTTTTTCTGAATCTCCTCCGGCTTGGAGAACACATCCTCAACCGTCAGCTCGTAGCGTTCCAGGATTTTTTCCATCCGCTCTTCCGTGATAGTGGCCGTAGCGCGCGGATAGATCATCGGCATGGTAAGATCAAAGTAGCGGTAGACATCCTGTAATTGTGCAAAGTATGCGACCTCGGATGGTCCTGCGACGTATGCCACGGTGGGGAGGAGCATGTCCTGGCAGATTGGCCGCAATGCGACGTTCGGGCTGAGGAGCTCAGGCTGCTCGACGGCGACGCGGAGGAGATCTTCCTTCGGAATGAAATGCCGCGTTCCCCGCAGACTGAAATCGGTTTCCCGCGGCTCGATGAAATACCTTCCCCCCTTATGGAAGTAGAAGAGATTCAGGGCTTTCGTCTTGATCTGGGCATGGTAGTGTTCCTCAAGCCGCGCACTCTGACGGATGATCAACTGCGAGACATGCGGATATTCTCTGATCTCTTTCTGAAAAAGAGGCGAGAGAAGTTTCTTCAGTCGAATATCATTTGGTGAGATGAACACCAACCCTTTATCCTGAAAGAGAGCGGTCAGGAATCCCGCAAACGCCGTAGAAAATGTGGACGCGGGCCGGTAAAACTTGCGGAGCATCTCAAAGAGAGCCTGCTTGAATTCAGAATTACCCATTATCTGCTGGAGTTCGCCGAAAACAGATTCGATGGTGTTTCCGAGAGGGATTTCGCCGACGGCCCCGCGGTTTCCGGAATCCCTGGTGGGGAGTTGATACGATACTGTTGCAGGCACCCCTTCCGCATTGAGTACACTGGCTTTGCCAACTTCCTCGAAGTCGTGATCCTCGCTCTCGAGCCAGAAGACGGGCACAAAGTGGAGCCCTGGATTTTCCGCTCCAAGTGTTTCGGCAAGTTTTATTGCCGTGATCGCCTTATAAATCGTATAAAGCGGCCCGCCGAACAAGCCGACCTGCTGGCCTGTGACAACGGCAAATGTTTTCTCATCCGCAAGGAGTCCGATATTATCAAACGTTCGTTGCCCCGCACCGTAAACCGTATTCTGATCACTCAGCACCTCCACGAGAACAGACCGGTCCCGGACCTGACTCCTGCGCTTATCGGCGAGAGAAGCAATCTGCTGGAGGGAATGGAAATCCACTTGATAGAATTGCTGGACGCTTTTGAATTCGGAGATGTAGTCCCGGTAAAGATCGGAAAAACTGCCGTTGATGTGCGGCAGGGATTCCACCGGTATGAATTCTGGGACGGTCATAAAAATTGAATGATGGGTGAACGAGTGTGAAAAATATAACCTTTCGATGCACGAATAGCAAGCCATCAGGGGGGAGCGGCGGACGGGCGGGAAAGAAAGTTTGACAGACTCCGTTTTTTTTACTATATTTTTTTACTATCACATTTTCGATCTTTAAGAGATTTTTTGTACCCATTTATGGAGACACCCAGCGAAAGCAAGCCGTCATCCGAATCAGCGAACCTTGCAGCTCCCGGGGCGTCCGGGTCACAGCCCTCGCAAGCTGAGCCAACCAAATCAGCCGGCCCGCCGGCAGCACCATCCCAGCCACAGAAAACTGCTCCCTCACCTCAAAAACCTGCAGCTGCTCCTGCGGTAAAGAAACCGAAACAAGACCGACCACCGGAAAATGACCAGGGAATCTGGCGCATCAGCAGGCGGAATTTCTTTTCCGTCGCCGGATGGGCCGCATTCTTCGTCTTCCTCGGAACGTCCACCATCGGAACACTCCGGATGATGTTCCCGAGGATCCTTTACGAACCGCCCTCGGCATTCAAGGCGGGTTTTCCGCAGGATTATCTCGTCGGCGAGGTGAGTGAGAAGTACAAAGACCAGTATCGCGTCTGGATCATTCGCGAACCGGACGGGTTTTATGCCCTCTCGGCAATCTGTACACATCTCGGATGCACCCCGCGCTGGCTCGAAGCCGAGAATAAATTCAAGTGCCCCTGCCATGGAAGCGGTTTCCACAAGAGCGGTATCAATTTTGAAGGACCCGCACCGAGACCGCTCGAGCGTCTCAAAATTACTTTTGCCGATGACGGCGAGCTCCTTGTCGACCGGAACATCAAATTCCTTTTCGAAAAAGGAGAATGGAATAACCCCGACGCATTCCTCAGGTACAGCTAGCGAGTATGAATTTACAGGAGGTTGAATGAGTAAGCTGCGGGAAAAATTGCAGCAATCCGAAATCTGGAAGTCCATTTTCCGGCATAATTATCAGGACACCAATCGCAACCGCGCCCTGCAGATTGTCGATAATGTGTTCCTCCATCTTCATCCTGTCCGGATCGCCCGCCATGCCACCAACATCGGGTACACCTGGGGAATGGGGGGCATTACATTTCTTCTCTTCATCGTCCTTACAGTTACAGGCGTCATCCTGATGTTCTATTACCGGCCTGCCGCGGAATATGCTTACGAGGACATGAAGTACCTCATGAACGACGTCGCATTCGGACCGCTCATACGGAACATGCACCGCTGGGCCGCACACGCCATGGTGATTACGGTGATGCTGCACATGTTTCGCGTTTTTCTCACGGGTTCGTACAAAGCCCCCCGGCAGTTCAACTGGGTCGTCGGTGTTATTCTCCTGGTTCTCACCCTGCTTCTGAGTTTTACAGGATATCTGCTCCCCTGGGATCAGCTTGCAATCTGGGCGGTAACTGTTGGAACGAATATGGCCAGGGCAACCCCCTTTCTTGGTCACCAGGGTCCGTTCGGACCCGAACTTGGCATGAAGATCGATAATGATATCAGGTTCGTGCTTCTCGGCGGCACTCAGGTAGGACCTCCGACACTCCTGCGCTTTTACGTCGGCCATTGTATTTTCCTTCCGATCATCGCATCGGTATTTATGATCGTGCATTTCTGGAGAATCCGGAAAGACGGCGGTATTTCCGGACCCGTCAGGAACTCGAAGGATTGAACCCTGCCGGCATGAACGATTCATCTGAATTCTCGAATCGCAAGAGGTAGCAGCATGCAAAATATTTGGGAACTGATTCGCAAGCCCGATAATATCCCGATCGTCGCGCTCCTTGTTTTGGTCATCATCTATACGTGGTGGTCATTTGCGCGCGCGTTGAAAAACGACCGGCAGGGTTTCCTCGACGAGGAACGCCTCTCGGAAAAAGTGCAGGTATGGCCCAACCTTGTGCGCGTCGAATTTCTTGCTGCCGTGCTGGTCATGGTCGTCCTGGTCTTCTGGTCGTTTCTCATCAATGCGCCGCTCGAGGAACCGGCCAATCCGACCCTCACACCAAATCCGTCAAAGGCACCGTGGTACTTTCTCGGGCTTCAGGAAATGCTCGTCTACTTCGATCCCTGGATTGCCGGCGTCATCATGCCGACGCTCATCATTATCGGACTCATGGCAATTCCGTATATCGATGTCAACGAGAAAGGAAACGGATACTACACGTTCAAGGAGCGCAAGTTTTCGATCATCACATTTTGTTTTGGATTCCTGATTCTGTGGGTTTCCTTAATTATGATTGGAACATTCTGGCGGGGTCCTGGATGGTATTTCTTCTTCCCCTGGCAGCAGTGGGATACGCACCGTGTCGTGGCACTGACGAATGTCGATCTCTCGGAATTTTTCGGCATTAATACGCGCCGGGCGGATTACAGTCTCAACCCGTTTGCGATTCTCTTCGGTGCATGTGTCATTCTCGGATACTATTCCATCATCGGCATCTATTGGATCAAGAAAAAGAACTCGGATATTATCAAAAAGCTTGGTCCCATCAGATACAGCATTGTAGCGTTCCTCCTCATGACGATGGCAGCGCTTCCGATCAAGATGATCCTGCGCATCGCCCTGAACATCAAGTACATTCTCGTTACACCCTGGTTCAATATTTAAAACACCTGAAACTGAAGATCAGAGTATGAAACGATTGTTTTCGTTTTTCATCAAACGTGCCGAACAACCCGTCGAACAACGGGACTATGGCAAGATCTATCTTCTCCTTGCGGCCCTGCTCTTCATTGGGACGATGTGGGCGGTTTTCGATGAAGTCTTTACGCGGCGTCCATGGAAGGAAGTTCAGGAGCAATTTTATGCGATGAGTGTCGATCGTTGGGGGCAGCGCCTGAAGGACGCACAGGCCGGCTTTGATTCGTCGGCGTATGCTGATCTCGTCGGTCAGCTCAAGGAAGCCACCGCAAATCTTTCCCGTCCGGATGTCATTGCCGCTCAACAGGAGATCTCGAGACTCGAAGAAACACTTCTGAACTATACCCGCACCTATACCTTCGCGAAGAGCCGTGACGATGAGGCGTATTATTTCTGGAAGAAATCCCTCCACGAGGGGAAAGAGAATTCGGGTTACAAGCACGATCTGTCGCAGGATGAGAAGGACATGGCCGCGGCCAACCGGAAGATCGATTCGCTGACTGCCATTCACGATTCACTTCAGCATTTCGTCGGCGAATTTACGACGGCCACAAAAGCCATTCAATCAAAGATCAAAGATCTTTCCGCTGCGATCAGCTTCTCCCAGTCGAAGATCGACAAAGCCAATAGTTCACGGATACATATTCAGCAAGTCATGCTGAACGACTTCGACCGATCGAATTTTGATATCCCGAAGGCGCGCATCGACAGGTGCGAAACGTGCCACATGGGCTGGAAGGACTCCGTGATGGCGGACGCTCCTCAGCCGTTCACGGAACATCCGGTACCCGATCTGCTGAAAATTCACAACCCGGAAGTTTACGGCTGTACAACTTGCCATCGCGGACAAGGACCGGGGCTCACCGAAGGCATGGCACACGGCGACGCAGACAAATACTGGGAGTGGCCGCTGCTGCGCGGGAAGGAAGTGTACGCCTCTTGCAACGGATGCCACACGAACCAGCTCTATCTCGAAAATGGCGACCGGTTCAATAAGGCAAAGCAGATTCTTGCAGAATCCGGATGCTTCGGTTGCCACGAAATTAAGGGATTTCTGGATATCGCAAGGATCGGCCCGGAAATTAATGACCTGAGCGCGAAAACTTCTGCCGATTGGATCTTCCGCTGGGTACGCAATCCGAAAGATTACACCCCGCATACGCGCATGCCGAACTTTCGTTTCTCGAACGATCAGGCAGAAGCGATCGATGCGTATCTCTGGAGTCTTGGAAAAGGTTCTGACTACCACCCTCAAAAAGGCATCAGTGCCGGCGGAAATGCGGATCGCGGGAAGCAGCTCATTGAAACGGTCGGCTGCAAGGGATGCCATGTCGTGGGTGACGATACTCGCATGAGAGCGCGGAGAGGATCCAGCTACGATATAGCTCCGGAGCTTACACGTGCCGGAAGCAAGCTCGATCCCGACTGGACATTTGAATGGCTGAAGAATCCCCGCCGCTTCAGACCAACGACGCGCATGCCGAGTCTCCGTCTTTCCGACCAGGAAGCGCGTGATATTGTGGCGTATCTCATGACAATGAAGGACGACCGTAAGCTGGAACAGGTCTCGTTGTCGCTGGACGACTCTGCAAAAATCAAGCAGGGTGATAAGCTTATCCGGGAATACGGCTGTGCGGGATGCCATACTATCCGAGGAATGGAAAAAGAGACGCGCGTTTCCGTCGATCTTTCCAATATCGGCCGCAAACGGATCGACGAGATCGATTTTGGCGATACGAAGGTACCGCACGACTGGGACGACTGGATTTTCGGCAAGATCAAGGACGCACGGCAGTATGCGACCGACAGGATTGCCTCAAAGATGCCCGTCTTCGCTCTTGCCGATTCGGAAATTGTCATTTTGCGCACGCTGTTGCGCGGGATGACGAAGGAAGGGCCTGAGCCAAGCTACCGTGAGGATTATTCGAGAAACCTCCAGCTGATCGAAGCGGGCAGGCGCCTCACTTCATACTACAACTGCATCCAGTGCCACCAAATCGAAGAAATCGGCGGATACATCAAGGCCACTCTCGACGATGAGTCGTTTGCCCCGCCGTATCTCTATCCCGAAGGAAACAAGGTCCAGGAAAACTGGCTGCACACGTTCCTGAAAGGTCCGACGCCGATCCGGCCTTGGCTCAAGATCCGGATGCCGACCTTCAGTCTGACCGATGACGAGATAACAACGATCTCCAAATATTTCCTGGCGCTCCATAAGAAAGAGCTGGAGCTAAATGACTATGCGGCTTATAATCCGGACCCTAAATACGCGGCTGTTGGTAAGACGTTATTCCAGGAATTGCAGTGCCTGAGTTGTCACTACACGGGGAAAATTCCGGAGGGAAAATCACCGGGCGATCTCGCGCCAAATCTTGCGATGGCCAAGAACCGTCTCAAGCCCGACTGGATCACGGACTGGATTGCTGATCCGGGATCGATTCAGCCGGAAACTCGGATGCCTCAATTCTTTCCGGACTTGAATGAGGCATCTCCGTATTCGAAAGAGTTCAATTCGAGCGTCCGGGAACAGATCAAGGCGCTCAGGGACTATGTCCTGACCATTCCGGCATCGAAGTAACAGATATCGTCCAATCGGAAAGTGAAAAGCCCCCATCATCGGGGGCTTTTTTGTTAAACGAAAACCATCCTCCCCGTTACTTCTTACCGATCTCCCGGATAACTCCTTCAAGAAGAGAGGTGAATGAATGTTTGACGAGATTTGCGACTTCCGTGACCTCATGATGAGAGAGCTTTTGATCTGAAATGCCGGTGCTCAGATTTGTGATACAGGAAATTCCTGCAACGCGCATTCCAAGCCGGGAGGCAAGTGATACTTCATTCACCGTCGACATGCCCACTGCATCTGCTCCGATGTGCCGGGCCATGCGGATTTCTGCAGCAGTCTCATAGGAAGGTCCTTTCACACCGCAGTAAACACCCTTTGCAATCGCAATCCTCCTGTCTTCTGCAACTCCTTCGATTGTTTTTCGGAGACTCTCATCGTAGAGTGCTTTTCCGCGCGCTCGTTCTGATCCAATCGTATACGGACGCTCAAATGAGAGATTGATCTGATCGGTGATGACCATCAGGTCGCCGGGGCGTAATTCACTCCCGATACCTCCTGCAGCATTGGTGACGATCAGTGTCCTGATCCCCAGCACCCATGCAACGCGGATGGGGTAGAGTATCGTTTCGATGTCTCCCGTTTCATAAAAATGGACGCGGCCCTGGAACGCAAGAACCTTAATCGAGCCAAGGCGTCCGAATACCAGCTTTCCGCCGTGTCCCGGCACGGTTGATTTCGGATAATGAGGTATCGCTGATGTCGGTATGACCGTTGCGTTTTCAAGGGTGTTGGCAAATTCGCCCAACCCCGATCCGAGAATAATCGCAAGACGCGGCCTTTCGACAGTGCGTTTCCGGATAAATTTGATGGAATCTCTCACGTTGCTCTGGATATGTTCACTGTCTGCCATCGTTTTGCCCTATGCGGCATCCTTTTCGTAGGGGATACCGTCTGCAGCCGGTGGAACCGCGCGTCCGATGAATCCGGCAAGGACGATCATCGTTACGACATACGGAATCAGTTGAATGAACTGGATATACTGCGACGTACTTTGAAGCTGAATGGAGAGACTCTCTGCGATGCCGAAGAGGAGGCAAGCAGCGAGTGCGCCGAGGGGATTCCATTTACCGATGATCATCGCGGCAAGGGCGATGAAGCCGCGTCCTGCCGACATCCCGTCGGTGAAGCTGTGCTGGTTGAACGCAAGCCATGCCCCGCCGATCCCCGTCATGACGCCGCTGATGACGACGCCGGCATGGCGCATGCGGGAAATATTGACGCCGAGGCTCTCCGCTGCAGCGGGGAATTCTCCGACGGATCTGAGACGTAACCCGAATCTCGTTTTGAACAGGACAAATTGCATGACAATCGCAAGAATGAATATGAGGATAACGAACGGATTGTCCAGTATCGGGATCGATCCGAAGAACGACCACTGATCGATTCCGGCAATACGATCAGAATTGCTTGAGCTGTTGAAGATGAGCTGGCAGCAGAATTTTGTTAATCCCACGGCGAGGAGATTGATGCCGATCCCGCTGACAATCTGATCGGCTTTCAAAGTGATCGTGATGAGTCCGTGGAGAAATGCTGTCAGGCCACCGGCTGCAATCCCGCACACCACTCCGAAGAGCGGGCTTCCCGTGAAATATGTGCCGACCGTCGCAGCAAATGCCGAGATGAGGAGTATGCCCTCGAGCGCGATATTGACGACACCTCCACGCTCGCTGAATGTGGCTCCCAGTGCCGGGAACGCGTATGGCACCGAAATGCGCAGACACTGGGAAAGGAACGCTACCGTGAGGAGCGAGTTAAGCATTGGTTGGTTCCGGGCTCCTTTTTCGCTCGATCCATCCGCCAAGCACCTTCGTCAGCGTGATCATAAGGAGTATCACAATCGCCTGAAGAATGTTGGAGAGTTCCTTGGGGACGATCGTGTTGATTGTGAGACTGCCGTATTCCAGCATCCCGAAGAAGAGTGACGTCACTATGATGCCGATGGGATTGTTTCTCGCAAGAAGTGCGACGGCGATGCCGATGAATCCGCTTCCTTCCGAAAAACCGAGCTCGAAATAGTGCTTATAGCCGAGAATGAAGTTCATTCCGCCGAGGCCCGCACATGCGCCGGCAAGGGCAAACGTGATGATGATGTTTTTCCTGATCGGAATTCTCGCATACTCTGCAGCGGGCGCATTTAGCCCGAGTGCCCGGATTTCATATCCCCGCGGAGTTCTGGTAAGAAAGATGTACGCCCCGAGACAGATGACCACGGCGATGAAGAAACTCAGGTTTACGGGGGACCCGTGAAAAACAGGGAAGAACGACTCGAGCCGGGCGAGTGTTGTGGATGGAGAGATTTCGGGGGTGTGAACCGTTGCAGGAACGCCGACGATGTTGGTGATGAAGTAACTTACGACGCCCATCGCGATGAAATTCATCATAATCGTGTTGATGACCTCGTGTGCACCGAAACGCGCCTTGAGATAGCCCGGAATGATTCCCCATGCGGCTCCGCCCGCCATGCCTGCTACGAGCGAGGCAGGAAGGAGTATCCATCCAGGAAGTCCCTGAAAATATGAACCAACGAGGCCGGTAAGAAATGCGCCGATAGTCATCTGGCCCTCGGCGCCGATATTGAAGAGATTTGCCTTGAAACAGATTGCGGCGGCAAGCCCGGTGAACATCAGCGGCGTTGCCTTGAAAAGGATCTGACCGATACCATAGGCATTTCCCAGCGAATCACCAATGAATCTGGTGTAGACCTCGATCGGATTCTGTCCGATCGAAAGAATGAATATTCCACCGGCGACGACCGAAAGGAGAAGAGCAATCAGGGGTCCGACTAGCATGTACGCTATGTTCGAGACGGATTTCAATGGATTTTATGAGGACGCTGTTCCTGTCATATATTGTCCGAGTTCCCGCAGGGTTGTCTCACGGGTCTTCCTTGTCAGTACGATGCGACCACCGAACATGACCTCAATCCTGTCGGAAAGGGTCATGAGCTCGTCAAGATCCGATGAGACCAACAGGATGGATTTGCCTCGGCTGCGTTCTTTGAGGAGCGTCCGGTGAACGAAATCGATAGCACCGATATCGAGTCCCCGGGTTGGATGGGCTGCAACAATAAGATGCGAGTCCTTTGTCATTTCTCTCCCGATGACTACCTTCTGCTGATTCCCTCCCGAGAGGTTTCTGCAGCGCCGGCGAGAATCCGGAGGCCGGACATCAAACGTCCGCAGCGTTGTTTCTGCAAATTTCTCCACGGAGCGATCATGAAACAGAAGCATTCCGTGAAAGGCATTTTCATGCTGTCGGCCCAACAGGAGATTTTCTTTGAGGGTGAAATCGAGTACAAGGCCGCGCTTCTGCCGGTCCTCCGGAATGTGGCTGATGGGCGGCATCTGATCGGCAGAGCTGGCGTTGATCCCATCGATGATAATTCTTCCTTCAGTCGGTTTGCGTATGCCGGTGATGACTTCCACGAGTTCCGATTGTCCGTTTCCCTCAACTGCCGCGATTCCCAGAATCTCACCCTTCGCAATTGAGAGCGAGACATCGCGAAGCGCCGGAAGATGACGATCGTTGAGAGCTGAAATCCCTTCCAGCACCAACCCGGGCTCGTGAGAGGGTTCCCCTGAAAGTGGCGGGAGCAAGGCCAGTTCATGCCCAACCATTTGCCGTGAGAGTTCGGTGTGAGAAGTTTGAGTGGTCGGGCAGGTGGCAATGACCTTTCCGCGTCTCATAACGGTAACCGAATTGCTGATTGCCATCACCTCATGCAACTTATGTGTGATGAGGATGATCGTTTTTCCCTGCGCCTGAAGACCGTGAAGGGTTTCGAATAAAGCATCGGTTTCCTGAGGGGTGAGGACGGGGGTCGGCTCATCGAGAATCAGGATATTTGCATTCCGGTAAAGGAGTTTGAGGATTTCGACACGCTGCTGGATACCCACCGAGAGTGTTTCTATCCGCGCATGCAGATCCACATCAACGTGATACCTTTCGAGAAGCGTCTTGATCTGTTCTTCGGCATGTGCCAGATCAAGAATCCCGACACCGGTTACCGGCTCATTGCCGAGGATGATGTTTTCCAGAACGGTGAGCGGCGGGATGAGCATGAAATGCTGATGCACCATGCCGATTCCGAGTCCGATTGCCTGCGACGGTGACGGGATCGAGACGGAGTGTTCGCGGATTGCAATACTCCCGCTGTCTGGCTGGTAGAGCCCGTACAGGATATGCATGAGGGTGGATTTTCCCGCTCCATTTTCTCCCACAAGAGCGTGGATTTCTCCCTCGGAGACATGAAAATCTACATCATGGTTGGCGAGAACATGACCAAAGTGCTTGGTGATATGTTGCATCTCAACCGCAACCATGAGCGGGGTTCGCGCCGGCTACTGCGTCGAAACGATGATCTCTCCCGAAATGATCTTATTCCGGATTTCTTCGATCCTGCGGTGAACATCGTCGGGAATCATATCTTTGTTGTGTTCATCGTATACATAATCGATTCCCTTCGATTTCAGATCGAACCGGACTGCCCGGCCTCCCTGAAATGTCCCTTCCTTCACGGCTTTGATCGTTTCATATACGGAATTGTCGACGACTTTTGTCATGCTCGTGAGGATCGTGCCGGGGGCTTCATGATACTGATCGGAATCGACGCCGATAACGAGCTTCTTTCGCTCCCGCGCGGCCTCAATCACCCCCAGGCCGGTAACACCCGAAGCATGATAAATGATGTCCGCACCCTGGTCGAACTGACCGAGCGCGAGCTCTTTTCCCTTACCGGGATTCTTGAATGCGTCGCCGGTAACACCGGCATACCCGATGAGGACTTTGCACTTGGGGTTCGCATACTTTGCGCCGGAAACATAACCCACTTCGAATTTCTTGATGAGGGGGGACTCCATACCGCCAATGAAGCCGATTGTACCGGTCTTCGTCATGAGTGCGGCAAGCGCACCAACAAGGAATGAACCCTCTTCCTCCTTAAACTCCAGCGCCACAAGGTTCTTCGGCAAAACCCTGGTTGTGTCGAGGGTGTAATCGACGCAAGCGAATTTCTTTTCAGGAAATTCCTGTGCGATTTTTGTCACATCATCGGTAAAGATAAAACCAATTCCGAAAATGATGGAAATTCCATCCTGTGTGGCCATCTGCCTCAACGCGGCTTCACGATCCGCTCCGGGTCCGGGTTCGATATACTGGTATTCAATACCAAGCTCTTTCTTGGCCCGTTCCAGTCCCCGATATGCACCATCATTAAAAGATTTGTCGCCGCGGCCGCCAACATCGAAGACGAGTCCAACCTTTAACGTGGACGCCGATTGCTGTTGGTCTGCGCGCTTACCGCATCCAGCGAGCAGGGCGGCGAGTAAGAAGCAAAGAAGGATGGTGCGGTTCATGGCAGGTTAATCCGTGGGAGGATTGAAGCATTTCCGGCACCGGGCTTCGTACACATTGTGTGCACCAACCACAACCCGCTCATGCTGCTGTGTGATGCGCTGTGTCCGGTCGGCAGGATTGCCGCAGACGACACAAATCGCGAGAGTCTTGGTGATGTATTCGGCTATGGACAGAAGCTGGGGAATCGGTTCGAAGGGCTTGCCCCGGTAATCCTGGTCAAGTCCCGCTACGATCACCCGCTTTCCGGAATTCGCGAGTGATTCACAGACATCAACCAGGTCCGCGGAGAAGAACTGTCCTTCGTCGATACCGATCACTTGAGCTGATTTCGCTAATGCAGGTATTTCAGAAGGTTGATCGATAACGGTTGAAGAAAGCGATTGCTCATTATGCGAGACGATTTGGTGCGTGCTGTACCGGTTATCAATTTTTGGTTTGAAGATCTTAACCTCCTGTCGCGCAATTTGAGCTCGCCGGAGGCGGCGGATAAGCTCTTCGGTCTTTCCGCTGAACATGCAACCGCAGATAACTTCGATCCAACCGGTATTCTGAGGCATATTGTGGAGTGTGGCGACTTCGGTCATTTCAACCTTACGAGTGATGTAACAGTGAATCGTCGAACGGCATCGGAAGAAGGTCTTTGAGTCTCATTTTCTTGGTGCGTTTCTTCGCATCGCAGAGAATGACATCGATGTTTCCGGCCAGATCGAGGAGGGCCTGCCTGCACGCACCGCACGCAGGGACAAATTCTTTGAGATCGGTGGCAATGGCAATCGCCTCGAAGCGCCTATGTCCTTCCGAAATTGCCTTGAATAACGCAACCCGCTCGGCACAGAGTGTCAGGCTGTATGAACTGACTTCGATATTGCATCCTGTGATAATCTTCCCGGATCGAGTGAGGAGCGCCGCGCCGACGCGAAATCTTGAGTAGGGAGAGTGTGAGTTCTGCTTTGCTTTATGGGCAGCAGCAACAAGCTTCTGTTGATTCACGCGACAAGTTTTCGTTTGAAAGTTGTGAAAATATAGAAAAAATGGAGGAGAGAAGCAAGGTGCTTCACTCCGGCGGGAGATAAGGGAACCTGGTTAAGCCCGAACGAGTGTGAACTTGGTGACTTCCGGTGGGCAGTTTATCCGTACAGGAATTGCGACTGTCCCGATTCCGCGGGAGACATACATCTGAGATGTACCCCGCGTATACATACCTGCCACATACGGCGATGCCATGCGTGCAGGTGCGATTACTCCGCTCGCGGTCTTCATAAATACGATCTGCCCGCCATGTGTGTGCCCCGAAAGGACCAGATCGATGTTACGCTCTGCTGCCTGACGGAAGAAATACGGCCGATGACAGAGAAGGATGGTTGTCAGACCGGCCGGCTGATCCTGCAGGGACATGTCGATTTCCCGGGCAGCAGACATCCCCGATCCGACGTCGTCAATGCCGGAAAGGAGCACTGAGCTTTTCGA
>DATIXJ010000057.1:0-38347 GCA_035518715.1 Bacteroidota bacterium
GAGCGTGAAGGAGGGACGCGGGAGAGGAATATATCATCATCTTGTGCTCCTTGCGAAAAATCATGTAGGGTATAAAAACCTCGTCCAGCTCTGCAGTCTCGGTCATACTGAAGGATTCTACTATAAACCGCGCATCGATGTTGAGCTTCTCACGAAATACACGGAAGGACTTGTGGCTCTTTCGGCGTGCCCTTCCGGTGTCGTCGCACATCACCTCGTGAGCGGCAATTTCGATGAAGCCCGCGGGACCGCTGCACAGTTTAAGGACATCTTTGCCGACGATTTCTACCTTGAGATCCAGAATCACGGGCTCGAAAAGGAAAAGCCGATCCTCCGTGACATGCCCCGTGTCGCGCAGGAGCTGGGTATCAAGCTGATCGCGACGAATGATGTTCATTACATCAAACAGGAACATGCTGTTGCGCACAACGTCCTCCTGATGATTCCGGATGCCTCGGCTCAGGGAACGACGGAATATACACAGCTCCGGTATCAGACGGACCAGCTCTATTTCAAGTCGGCCGAGCAGATGTGCAAGCTCTTCGAAGAATTCCCTCAAGCAATCGCATCAACGCTTGAGGTGGCGGAGAAAATCGAGAAGTATTCTCTGACGCCGAAGAAGCCGTATATGCCCGATTTTCCCATACCTGAGGGCGCCGGTGTTTCCACGCTCGAGCAATATCTCGACCGCCTTGCGCACGAAGGCCTTGCGAAGCGCTTCGGAAGCGTTGCAGATTCGGTTACCCAGCGCCTGGAGCTCGAGCTCTCGGTGATCAACAAGATGGGATATGCGGGATATTTTCTTATCACACAGGATTTCATCGGCGAAGCCAGGAAGATGGGTGTTCTGGTCGGACCGGGCCGGGGCAGCGCGGCAGGAAGTCTGGTGTCCTATGCCCTTGGGATTACGAACGTCGACCCGCTGAAGTACAATCTGCTTTTTGAACGGTTCCTCAATCCGGAGCGCGTCAGCATGCCGGATATCGACGTCGATTTTTCGGACAACAAGCGCGAGCTGGTGATCGAGTATGTGAAGAAAAAGTATGGGAAGAATTCGGTATCGCAGATTATTACCTTCGGCACACTTTCGTCCCGGGCAGTTCTGAAAGATGTCGGACGCGTGATCGGTGTTCCCCTCAGCACAACGGAATCCATTACAAAACAGATTCCGGTGATTCAGGGAAAGGTGACTCCTCTTGCAGAAATTCTGGAATCCAATCCCGAGCTGAAATGGGTGAATGAAAGCCGCGACGAGAAGATCCATGATCTCGTGGATATCTCACTCGTTCTCGAGGGGATGAACCGTAATGCCTCGACTCATGCCGCAGGCGTCGTCATTGCCCCCGGCGCGCTCACCGATTATGTGCCGGTCTATAAAACTCCCCAGACTGAAGTGATGACGCAGTACAACATGATCGATCTGGAGGAGGCAGGTCTGCTGAAGATGGATTTCCTTGGTCTGCGGACGCTTACGGTCATCGAGAATGCACTCGCGCTCATCGAACAGATTCACCATGTACGGATCGATCTCGATGCGATTCCCGAAGACGATCCTGAAACATTTTCGCTCTTCTCCAAAGGTCATACGATGGGCGTCTTCCAGTTTGAATCGTCCGGCATGCAGGACTCGCTCAGAAAACTGAAACCGACGAGTATCAGCGATCTTGTTGCGATGAACGCGTTGTATCGTCCCGGTCCGATCGAGATGATCGGCGACTTCATACGCCGCAAACAGGGTACTCAGCCGATCGATTATCCCCATCCGAAACTCGAACCAATTCTGAAGGAGACCTACGGTATTATCGTCTACCAGGAACAGGTGATGCAGATCGCCGGGGTTGTAGCAGGTTTTTCGCTTGCGAAGGCCGACATCATGCGTCGCGCCATGGGGAAAAAGGACAAGGATCTCATGGCAAGGCAAAAGCTCGAATTTATCAACGGGGCCATCGGACGCGGATTCACGAAAAAGGTTGCCGACGATATCTTCGACAGGATCGAGAAATTTTCTTCCTATGGTTTCAATAAGTCCCACAGTGTTCCGTATTCCGTGCTTGCCTATCAGACTGCCTACCTGAAGGCACACTACCCGGCGGAGTTCATGGCCGCGACGATCTCTGCCGAGATCGGTGATACCGATTATGTGGTCCAGCTTATTGAAGAATGCCGGAAGATGAAAATTGATGTCCTTCCGCCCGACATCAACGAAAGCAGTGTCCAGTTCGTCGTCACGCCGAAAGGAATCCGCTTCGGCCTGAGTGCCATCAAGAACGTCGGCGTGAGTGCAGTCGAGAATATTATTCAATCCCGGAATGAAGAGGGTGAATTCACCAACCTCTTTGAGTTCTGCCGCCGCGTCGATCTGCGACTCGTCAACAAAAAGACGCTGGAGGGATTGATCCAGGCAGGCGCGTTCGACTGCATCAGCTCGAACCGGTCACAGCTCTTTGAATCTGTCCAGCGAACCATCCAGTTCGGACAGACGGTGAAGACCGATTCTTCCAAGGGTCAGTCTTCATTATTTGAAGGAGGCCACCAGTCGCGTCGGGCGGAAACGCTTCCCTCGCTTCTCCCCGCTGAAGTGTGGAGCGAGACGGAAAAACTCTCGCGCGAGAAAGACGTGCTCGGGTTTTATGTGTCCGGTCACCCGCTGCGGCGGTTCGCGATGGAGGTCGCGGCATTTTCGACGGTCCAACTCGGAAATCCCGCCGGTATTAAATCGGGATCACCCGCACGAGCCGGCGGCATCGTCTCTTCCGTCAAGAAAAAGGTCGATAAGAAAGGGAACATGATGGCATTCATGACGCTCGAAGACTTTACGGGCAAGGGCGAATGCATCATCTTCTCGGATGTCTACAAGCAGTACCAGAACCTGCTGTCGCCCGATGCGATGATCATGGTATCCGGCACGGCGGAACAGAGCGGCGAAACTCTTCGCATTATCGTGAAGGAGATTGTCGCGATGGAACAGGCGCGGCAGCGGTTCGCCAAGAGCATCGTGCTTTCCATTAATATGAACAGGGTGGAAGAACAGACGGTGCAGGAGCTTCGCTCGGTCGCGGAACGACACCGCGGAAACTATCTGTGTAGGTTCAGTGTGCTCAATGGCGAGAATGAAGAAGTGACACAGCTCCTATCATCCAAGATTGCGGTCGATGGGAGTGATGAATTTATTTCCTCGGTGGAAGAATTGCTGGGTCCGAATTCGATAAGATTTTCAAATTGAAATTCGTTATATTCCATCATGTTGATCTGATACTAACTCACAAAGGAAGTGAATTATGAAGCCAATAGTTGTAAACGATGCGAATTTTACTGCAGAAGTTCTTACCTCCGAGAAGCCTGTTTTGGTTGATTTTTGGGCGATCTGGTGTGGTCCGTGCAAGATGATCGCTCCGATCGTGGATGAGATTGCACAAGAATACGACGGCAAGATCAAAGTCACAAAAATGGATGTCGATGCGAATCCCCGGGTCACTATGGAGTATGGCATCCGGAGTATTCCTACGCTGATGATTTTCAAGGGAGGACAGGTCGTGGAACAAATCGTCGGTGCAGTGCCGAAGCGCCATCTTCTTGATAAGGTGACCGCTCATCTCAATTAATTTTTTCTCACGCGCCTGAAGGAAAAGCCGTCGGTCGACGGCTTTTCTGTTTTTGGAGACGAATGTCCCGTTTCACCGGAAAGCATTTCCGCTAAGAGAGTACAGAAGGGGAACTACTTTCACTATGGTAAGGTTGTGATGTTCATCAAGCACCGGATTACGCTGTCTGCATTTTTCCCTTAACTTTGGATGATCAACAACGTGACCGGTGCCGCGTTCCCCGTTGATTGCCGGGTTGAATATTCCTGCAGACGTTCTGGAAAATATCGTGCCAAAACCCGGAGATGAAAAATCGTATGACCGGAAACTGATTTGAAGAGTATCAACACGCCATGACCCATCCTCGCTGGAAAATTCTACTTGCCGACGATGAGGCGGAGTTCTCTGTGCTGGTGGCGGAATTTCTGCGCCACGAAGGATATGACATCGAGACGGTCGGTGACGGTGTTGCGGCAATGAATCTGCTGCGGCAGAAAACATTCGAGCTCGTGATGCTGGACATTGCCATGCCGAAAGTGGATGGTCTCGAGGTTCTCAGCTTTGTCGTCGAGCGATACCCTGAGAGTGAGGTCATCATGCTCACCGGCAGCAACGACGTTGGCACAGCGGTCGAATGCATGAAGAGGGGCGCATTTCACTACATCACGAAACCCTTCAAACCCGACGAGCTGTTGCAGCTCATTCAGCGGGCACTCGAGCACCATGATCTGAAGCAGAGCAATTCCGCCATGGCTTCGGAACTCTCGCGGCTGGGAGAGAGGATGGAGCTCATCGGCAAGGGGAAAGCACTCACCGCCATACTCGACCTTGCGCGGCGCGTTGCTCCGACGGATACCAACGTTCTGATCCAGGGAGCAAGCGGAACGGGGAAGGAGCTCCTGGCAAATTTTATCTACAGGCACAGTGCCCGTGCCGGCAAACCATTTGTCGCGATCAACTGCGCGTCCATACCCGACACGCTGATCGAAAGCGAGTTATTCGGATATGAGAAGGGAGCGTTCACCGATGCGCGCTCGCAGAAACAAGGGTTGGCGGAACTCGCCAATAACGGGACCCTCTTCTTCGATGAGGTCGGCGATATCAGTCCGGTTATTCAGCCCAAGCTCCTGCGGTTCATTCAGACCGGCGAGTTCCGGCGTGTCGGAGGAAATCTCACCCATCATGTTGATGTGAGGATGATCTCTGCAACGAACAAGGACCTCCAGCAGCTGGTTGAGGCGGGGAAGTTCCGGGAAGACCTGCTCTATCGACTCAACGTGATCACCCTTTCCCTTCCCCCGTTGAACGATCGCAAGGAAGACATTCCCGCTCTTGTTGACTATTTTCTGAAACAGAAGAATCCCAAAGGAACACCAAAACACATCAGTCCCGAGGCGCTTGAACTCCTTCTGCAGTATGACTGGCCCGGCAATATTCGGGAGCTCGAAAATGTGATGGAAGGGTCGATGATCATGGCTGATGGCGATATCATCGGTCCCGACGATTTCCTTCTGCCGGCTGTCTTGCGTAGGCACCGAACGACGGGACACCGCGAGGATCCCTCTTCGATTGTTCCTCTTAAGGAAGTGGAACGAAAACACATTTCGCGTGTTCTTCACCATGTTCAATGGAACAAGAGGGATGCCGCCAGTCTTCTCGGGATCAGTCTGAAAACACTCTATACGAAGATCGCGACATACCACATCGAGCCCGAATAACCGGGATCGGCGGCAATTCCCATCGGGAGATATTCCCGGTCACTCCCGAAGCGGTAACAACTCGCACCGGATTTGATTTACCTTTCTACAAAGTTCTTTCAATTTCATCCGACATTTCTTTCCTCGTTTTGAAAATCGCCATTTCTTCGTGAGAAAGTTTTTCCCTGCGGTGTGCGTCACGCGGTGATGCCGGGCATTGTTTGATGATTCTCACAGCCATTCGAATGATTTTCATGAATGAAATTTTACCCCTCTGGATGAAGAGAAAATAATGAGATTTCGCGCTGCCATGGCACTTCGTTTGAGTCTTTCTCTGATGAATCGGAGGAATTATTTCACATTGCTCAAAGGTAGCATCCATGAAAACGCGAAGGATTCTCTTTATAGTTGGACTGTTCGGATTTCTGATTTCGGGGTTGTCGAGTGCACAGCCGTTACATGCGTACCAATCATCGGCATTCACTTCACAGCAGTCTAGTTTCTGGTCGACCGTCTATTATCCCGAATTTGGCGATGTTTCTCCCACACCCGCGCAGGTAGACTGGACAGCATTCACGCACGTCATCATTTTTGCGTGCGGCATGAATGCTTCTGCGTCACCATATTTCAGGGAGATGCCGGGAACGGCAGATTCCGCGAATTTTGACGGTGGTTATAACAAGAAGCTGAACTGGGTAAAAGCGATAGTCGATTCCTCGCATCGCCACGGAGTGAAAGTCCTGATGTGTATCGCGGGCCTCGGCGGGTCGACAACCGTAACGGGACCGGGATCAACCGGTGACATGGAAACGGTAGTGAATACCCCTTCGATGAGGCACACCTTTGTCAACTACGTTGCGGGAGTGAATGGATTTGCACGCAGACGGAATCTGGACGGCCTCGATTTCGATTTTGAATATCCTTCCAGCAACGATACGGGATTCAAGTCATTTATTACCGAATTGCGGGACACGCTGAATCACTGGCCTGTCCCCGGCATGATCACCACGGTTGTTTCAATTTGGAAAACTCCGGTGTATGCGAGTGATACTGCCTGGGCAAATACATCGTTCGATCAGATCAACCTGATGTGTTATGGGATGGCCGACGGATCGAGTATCACCGGATTCAATTCACCCATCGTACCCGATCCGACGAACTACCCGGGATATAACGGTACCTCGTGGTTCAACAACGGCAACGGGCATGGACCATATGACGGCTGGGCGAAATATGGGATCCGAAAATCGAAGATCGGCTGTGTTCTCCCGTTTGAAATGCGATACGTTGCCGGCAACGATGCCCCCGGTCAGACTCGCGTCGGGACCTCATCCTATGCCAACTACTCGCAGGTCGTTGCAGCGAAGGCCGCTAATCCGGGGAGCGACCACTTCGACGCCATTTCCAAAGTCCCCTGGGTCGGCTACGACGATGCCTCGGGCAAGCACTTCTATTCGTATGAGAATCAGGCGAGCATTCAGGCAAAGGTCGACACGGTTCGGAATGGCGGTTACGGCGGCGTCGGAATCTGGGAATTATTCCGCGGTTATGCAGCAAATGCGAATCCTCCCGACGAGCTCCTGCAGTATTTTAAGAAGGCAGTCGGTGGAACAACCGTCACAGTTGATACGACCAGGCCGGCAGTCTCGATAACTTCTCCGATCACCGGCGCGACGGTTACTGGCATCGTGCCCGTCACCGTAGCGGCGAGCGACAATATCGGCGTTGCGAGAGTAGATTTTCTCTGCAACGGAACAGTGCTCGCCAGCAGCTCGACTCCTCCCTTCACATGGCAGTGGTCAATAGGCGCGCTGACAGGGAACGTGACATTGCTGGCAAAGGCATACGATGCTGCAGGAAATGTCGGAACATCAGCAGCCGTGGTCGTGTCAGTCGCAGCCGCTCCTCCGGATACGGTCCGACCAACGGTATCTGTGACATCGCCGGCGAATGGCGCGACCATCTCCGGTACGATAAGTGTCTCCGCGACTGCAACCGATAATGTCGGGGTAACCCGGGTGGATTTCCTTATCAACGGCTCGGTGGCGGGTACCAGTTCTTCATCTCCGTATACATACAGCTGGAACACTTCCGGCCTGAGCGGATCACAGACTCTTTCGGCAAAGGCGTACGATGCTGCGGGTAATGTTGGAGTCTCACCATCGGTCAGCGTCACGGTTCCCGTTTCCATCCCTCCCGATTCCGGTTCGCTCACAGTCTACAATGATGCGGTGCAAACTCCCTGGATCAACTCATCATGGTCCGCGACGAATAATTTTGCGAGTACGGATTACGCGAGGAGCGGAAGTTATTCTATCCAGACAGTCCAGAATGGCTGGGGAGCGCTGAGATTTCACAGCGGGCAATGGAGCTCGACCGTCAATATCGATCCGAACCGCTATGCAGTGGTTTCCTTTGCTGTTTACGCTCCTTCGGCGGGATTGAATCTCCAGGTATCAGTTGGAGGTGATACGAATACGGCCTTTCGTGGAATCATCTACAACAGCGTTCCTGCAAATCAATGGGTTCTCATATCGCTGCCGATGAGTCAGCTTGATTCAGCCAGGATTCCCATCAGCTACGTGACTATTCAGAACTGGAGCAGCGGAACAGTAACTTATTACGTCGATGATATTCAGTTTGGAGGGACAACTTCTCAACCGGATACATCGCATCCCACCGTCTCAATCATAAATCCCGCGAACAACTCGACGGTGTCCGGGACGTTTCAGGTGACGGCATTGGCAAGTGATGGAAGAAAGCTTGTCGGTGTGCAGTTCGCCTGTGATGGAGTGAATGTCGGACAGAAACTCACCGCTGTACCATACTCGTATTCCATCAATTCGATGCAATATGCGAACGGAATCCACACGATCAGTGCGACAGCCCAGGATTCAGTTGGACTTACCGGAACATCGAGCGTACGTGTGATGATCTCAAATAGTTCACCGACGCTGGTCGGCGGAGTATCCGTCAGAGATAACTTCGATTATTCCGTCTCGAACGTGAGTCTTGCTGGCAGATTCCACTGGGTGAACCTGACAAGCCAGTCGGGGAAGGCAACTCTGCAGATTGTCAATAATGCCGTGCAGCCGTACAACAGGAAAGGTTACGGCAACTGCGGCGGAGTTGCGTGGGATTCCCTCCTCGGTGCTGGTACCCAGGTCGGCGTCGTTGTTCGGCAAAAAGGGGGAAACGGATCCACGCTTTCATTCTGCATTAATGTCAGAATGAACAACGAGGATCTGTCCGCAGGCAACGGATACCGGCTGCGCTATCTCGATAATCCCTACGGAACTGACCAGCTCAGTCTCCAGCGCGTAACCGGAAGCAAAGGTACGGTAACGCTCTCCTCGGTGAACCAGGAAATTCATGCAGGGGATACGCTCTCGGTTCAGGTGCTCAACGATTCCACACATACGATTGTGGCATTCATCAACCGCACACCCGTCCTGGCAACGCGCGACACTGTGTACAATCCTTCTTCCTGGTACGTGTGGTTGTATGGTGGAGTGTTCAGCACTCCAGTGCGGATCGATAATTTTATGTGTGGGTCACTTGCCGTTTCTGCAAACATCATTCCATCGGCACTCTTGCAGGATCACGGCAGCCCATTATCCGGAGGCGGGAACGAAATTCCGACACGGTACTCACTATTTCAGAACTATCCGAATCCCTTCAATCCCTCGACGAATATCGGTTACGAATTGCCGGTGGCGGCGGATGTGAGCCTGATCGTCTATAACATTCTCGGCTCCGAGGTGGCGCGGCTTGCTGTCGGGGAACAAAGCGCGGGAATTCACGCGGTGGTCTGGAATGCCGGCGATAAAGCGAGCGGTTTGTACTTCGTGCGGCTGCAGGTGCGTGGCCGTGATGGGAACGCACTCTTCCAGCAAACGATGAGAATGCTCCTTACGAAGTGACGCTCCAGCAGTGCGATGATGAGCGAGGGCCGGTCATTGACCGGCCTTTTTTATTTCCATTCTGACGACGATGGTACCATCCGGTGCTTGTACCTCAGGGGCAATTTTCCTATATTGCCCACCACCATTTTTCTCTCTTATCCATTGGAAAGTATCATTCTCAATGTCTTCGACTAAACGCACTCATACCTGCGGTGAACTGCGCTTGTCTCATCTGGGGTCGGCAGTCACGCTCACCGGCTGGGTGGACACACGAAGGGATCTCGGCGGGGTTGTATTTATCGACCTGCGCGACCGGTACGGGAAGACTCAGGTTGTCTTCAGTCCTCAGAAGAATGCTCAAGTCCATGCGCTGGCGGGGGAACTGCGAAGCGAATATGTCATTGCCGTAAAGGGCATTGTTGAACGGCGACCCGCGGGATCTGAAAACCCGGATATGCCGACCGGCGCGATAGATCTTCTCGCAGAGGAGCTGGTTATACTCAACAAGTCGGAGGTTGTCCCTTTTTCCATTGAAGAACAGATCAACGTCCACGAAGAGATGCGGCTCCAATACCGGTACCTCGATTTGCGGCGTCCGCCGTTGCAGCAGAATCTTCTCCTGCGCCACCGGCTTGCGTTTGCAGCACGGAAGTACTTTGATGAGCTGAAATTCCTCGAGATCGAGACTCCGGTCCTGATGAAGAGTACGCCGGAAGGTGCACGCGATTACCTGGTACCCAGCCGGATCCACCCGGGCAAGTTTTACGCGCTTCCGCAATCACCGCAGACATACAAGCAGATTCTCATGGTTGCGGGATTCGACAGGTATTTTCAGATCGTAAAGTGTTTTCGGGATGAAGATCTTCGTGCTGACCGTCAGCCGGAATTTACGCAGGTCGACGTGGAAATGTCGTTTATCGATGAGTCCGATATTCAAAGCGTTGCGGAAGGTCTCATCTCTCGATTTTTCAAAGAAGCGAAAAATGTGGATATCCAGCTTCCACTGCCACGCCTCACCTACAGGGAAGCGATGGAAACGTACGGATCGGATAAACCCGATACGCGTTTTGGGTTGAAGCTCGTTTGCGTTAATGAGATCGTTCAACGTGCAGGGTTTAAGGTGTTCTCCGAAACCGTGAACAACGGGGGAATCGTTTCGGGATTTGTCGCTCCCGGCATTGGCTCCTACACAAGAAATCAGCTCGACAATCTGACGGATTTCTCGAAGAGTCTTGGAGCCGGCGGCCTGGTATGGATTCGGGTAACGGAGCGGGGCGGGGAATCGACAATCGAAAAATTCATCGGAAAGGATGTCCTCTCGTCAATCGTAGCAAAGATGCAGGCGCAACCGGGAGATCTGATTCTGCTGATTTCGGATCGATGGACAAAGGCGCTTTCAATTCTCGGGACTCTCCGCCTCGAAATGGGGCGGCGGTTGAACCTGATCGACGAGAAGAAAGACGACCTCCTCTGGGTGACCGACTTCCCGATGTTCGAATATGATGAGGAAGAGAAGCGGTATGTTGCAATGCATCATCCGTTCACTTCTCCAAAACCGGAGGATGTTCCGCTGCTTTCGAAGGACCCGCTGAAGGTCCGTGCGCGTGCGTATGATCTTGTCCTCAACGGAACGGAAATCGCGGGAGGAAGCATCCGTATTCACGATCGCGCGATGCAGACGCAGGTTTTCGGACTGCTCGGCATTGAAGAACAGCAGGCGAAGAAGAAATTCGGGTTCATGCTGGATGCATTTCGATTCGGAGCGCCCCCCCACGGCGGAATTGCGTTTGGCTTCGATCGGATCTGTATGCTTCTCTCCGGCTCACCGTCGATCCGCGATGTTATTGCCTTCCCGAAAACGGCCAGTGCCATCTCGTTGATGGATGACTCTCCTTCGGACGTCGATGAGAAACAACTGAAGGAGTTGCATATCAGAATCATTTAGCCGCGGAAGAGTGCGGAAAATGCGCGAATGTTTGCCGATCTGCGATCGTCCGCGTTTATTTGTGACCTAATTGTTATGAAGGACAAAATCAGAATAGCATCAGGCCAGGGGTTTTGGGGAGATCTTCTCACCGCCCCCATCGATCAGGTATCGAAGGGTCCCATTGACTACATGATGATGGATTACCTTGCCGAAGTGACCATGTCCATCATGCAGAAGCAGAAAATGAAGGACCCGTCTCTCGGCTACGCGAAGGATCTTGTCCCGCTCATGGAAACAATCCTCCCGACGATTATGCAGAAGAACATAAGTGTCATCACCAATGGCGGCGGTGTGAACCCGGAGGGATGCCGTGATGCGATCTTCAGGGCGGCCAGGAAACTCGGTATCAGGGGACTCAAGATCGGTGTCGTGCTTGGAGATACCCTCCTCGGGCGTCTCGACGAGCTGGCGTCAAAAAATATCGAACTCCGCAACATGGAGTCCGGCGAGAAGCTCGATCAGGTCCGGGATCGGATTGTGAGCGCGAACGTCTACTTCGGCGCGCGTCCTATTGTGGAAGCGCTGCGGCAGGGAGCTCAGATCGTTATCACCGGCCGAACAACCGATACTGCCCTCACCTATGCTCCGATGATTTACGAGTTCGGTTGGGGCTGGAACGACTGGAACAAACTCGCAGTCGGCGTTGTGGCAGGTCATATTCTCGAATGCGGCGGGCAGGCGACGGGGGGAAATTTCTCGGCCGATTGGAAATCGGTGCCGGATCTCGCTCACATCGGCTTTCCCATTGCAGAGGCCTATCCAAATGGCGAGATCATCATCACTAAACACGAGCATACCGGCGGAATGGTCTCTGTTCAAACGGTCAGCGAGCAGCTCATGTATGAAATCGGCGATCCGACCAATTATATCACTCCCGAATGCATCGCAGATTTCACGACCATACAGCTCGAACAAATCGGAAAAGACCGTGTGAAGCTCTCCGGTGTGAAAGGTAAGCCGAACACAGAATTCTACAAGGTCTCGATGTCGTATGCCGACGGATATACTGCGGTCGGAACGTTGACATACGCCTGGCCAGACGCACTTGAAAAAGCAAAGGCTGCCGATCAGATTCTCCGCACCCGTCTTTCCGATCTTGGATTGAAGTTCGACGAAATCCGTACGGAGTTCCTGGGATTGAATTCGTGCCACGGCCCGATCGCTCCGATGCCGGATGTGATCAACGAAGTTGTCCTTCGGGTTGGAGTCAGAGGTCACGACAGGAATGCAGTAGAACGATTCGGGCAGGAAATCGCGCCGCTGATTCTTACCGGTCCGCCGGCCGTGACGGGTTTTGCCGGCGGCAGACCTAAGCCAAGTGAAGTCATCGCCTACTGGCCATCTCTGATACCGAAGACGGCTGTAGAGCCAAAAGTACATGTTGAATCGGTCTGAGAAAAAACCTTCCGCAAATGTTCGCGGAATCCATTGCAGAGATTTATGAAGGTCCTCCTCATACAACTAGCGCATGCCCGTTCAGGTGATAAGGGTGATACGGGCAATGTCGGACTCATTGCCCGCAGACCGGATTACTATCCGATTATCAGGAAATATGTGACTGCGGATGCGGTGAAGCAGCACTTTGCAGGAATCTGTCTCGGCAAAGTCGAGCGGTTCGAGATGCCGAACCTGTCGGCTCTGAACTTCCTTCTCCACGAATCTTTGGGAGGCGGCGGTACTGTCTCTCTGAAAAATGATGCCCAGGGAAAGACGCTCAGCTCCGCTCTTTTGCGCATGGAGATCGAAATCTTGGAACAGCTCTCGCTGAAATGAACCCGACTCCGGATTTTTTTATATTGTGATGAATCTATCAAGGAAACAATGATGCTCGAAGATGTTCAGGACCGGTTTGAGGAACTGTCAGAGAAACTGACCCTTTTGCGGAGGTATCTTTGACCTCGAAACGAAGGAAAAAGAGATAGCCGACCTCGAAGCCCGCTCGCACCTCCCCGATTTTTGGAACGATAATGTTTCTGCCCAGAACGTCATGCAGAAAATCAATCAGCTCAAAATGTGGGTTGATGGGTGGAAATCTGCCAATAGACAGCTCCAGGATGCAAAGGCATTATCCGAGCTTGCGGTGGAATCGTCCGACGAAACCCTCATCCCGGAAGTCCAGACTGAAATTTCCGGAGTACAAAAGGCGATCGAGGATCTCGAATTCCGCAACATGCTCAGCGGTGAAGATGATCTGAAGAACTGTGTTCTGAATATTCACGCGGGAGCGGGCGGAACCGAAGCCCAGGACTGGGCAGAGATGCTCTTCCGCATGTATGTCCGATGGTGCGAGAAGAAGGGCTTCAAGACGTTCCTTGCGGATGAGCAGGCGGGCGAGGGCGCGGGGATCAAGAGCGCCGCGATCGAGGTGCAGGGAGAGTACGCCTACGGTTATCTGAAAGCCGAAAGCGGCGTTCATCGCCTCGTACGCATCTCACCTTTCGACGCTAATGCACGACGACATACTTCCTTTGCGTCCGTGTTCGTCTACCCGGAAATCGAAGATGATGTCGAAATTGAAATCAATCCGGCTGATCTGGAAATAGCCACATACAGATCGGGCGGAAAAGGGGGGCAAAACGTTAACAAAGTGGAGACTGCCGTCCGGATCAAGCATCTTCCAACCGGCGTTGTGGTTGCCTGCCAGCAGGAGCGTTCCCAGTTTCAGAACAGGGAGCGCGCGTTGAAGATGCTGAAGTCGCGCCTTTATCAGATGCGTAAGGAGGAGGAAGAGGCAAAGCGCGATGCAGTCAATAGCACAAAAAAGAAAATCGAATGGGGAAGCCAGATCCGCTCCTACGTCTTCCATCCGTATAACATGGTGAAGGATCATCGCACCGACGTCGAGACGAGCAATACCCAGGCCGTGATGGACGGCGATCTGGACGAATTTATCAAAGCGTACCTTCTCGAATACGGGCAGAAAAAGTAACAAAGGAGAATCATCGGTCTCGTGTCGGTTTCATGGTTCATAGCGAAACGCTATCTCGCTGCCCAGCGGCACAGAGGTTTTCTTTCGTTCATTGCCATCTTTGCAATTCTCGGCGTTACTCTCGGGACCGCAGCGCTCATCATTACTCTCACAATCCTCGATGGTTTCGAACACGAAATCAAGGAGAAAGTCGTAGAGTTCACTTCTCACATCGAAGTCGAAGGGTACCAGAATCTTCCCCTCCAGAATTACCGGCATTCCATGCAGGAGGTAATGAGCAAAGTCCCCGGTGTTTCATCCATTCGACCGTTTGCGGGCCGCGAAGGCATGATCCGCTCCAGGAGTGCGATCGATGGTGTATTTCTGAAGGGCATCGATCCACAACAACCTCTTCCTCTTTCCCAGAACCGCCTCGTGGCTGGAAAATTTATCGATTCTGTTCATCACAATATTCCGCTGATCGTGATCGGAAAAAAACTCGCGATCCGACTTAACGTTCAGGTAGGTGATAAACTTGTTGTCTTCGCTCTTCCGCGGGCGCCTGCTCAATCCTCTCAGCCCCGGGCGATGCAGTTCGAGCTCTCCGGCATCTACGAATCCGGCATGTCCGAATTTGACGACGTGTATGCCTATACGAGCCTGACGGACGCCCAGCGCCTCTTTCAACTCGATGAAGCGGTGACAGGATACGATATCATGGTCAATAATCTTGACCGTGTCGATGAAATTGCCGCGGCCGTTCAGACTGTCCTGGGATATCCGCACTACGCGCGAACAGTTTTTCAGACCTATCGGAACCTCTTCTCCTGGGTAGAATTGCAGAAGGAGCTCTCGCCGGTCCTGCTGAGTCTCATCATCGTTGTTGCGACGGTTAATATCATCGGGACGATGCTGATGTTCGTGCTCGAAAAAGCGCGGGCGATTGCCATCCTCAAATCACTTGGTGCCGGGCCTGTTCTCATCCGGAAGATTTTTACGCTGCAGGGCCTTACCATCGGCGGGATCGGGATCATCCTGGGCAATCTCCTGGCGTTCATGCTCTGCTGGATCCAGGGGACATTCAAAGTCCTTTCTCTGCCGTCTGATATCTATTATATGAGCTCAGTCCCGATTCTCCTGAATGCGCAGAACTTTCTCCTTGTCACGATCATCGCGTTTCTGCTCTGTCTCCTGACGACGTTTCTTCCATCCCGCGCCGCAGCCAAACTGCAGCCGGTCACGATATTCCGATTCGGGTGAGTACATGTCCGTCGAGATGTTCATCGCGCGCCGTTACCTCCTGGCAAAACGCACCGTCCGGTTCATTAATGTCATCGGCGTGATTTCCATCGCGGGTATCACGATCGGCGTTGCGGCACTTCTGGTTGCGCTCTCGGTCTTCAACGGATTTAACGATGTGGTGACGTCAGTTCTCGTCGGTTTCGATCCGCATATCCGGATCGAGAAGCCGGGAGGGATGTCGGCGGCAGAATACGGGGAGATCGCGAAGAAACTCGCCGCGATGCGGGACATCGTGGGGTTCTCGCCGTTTGTGTCAGGAAAGGCGATGCTCACCACGCGTGCATTTACGAAAGTCGTCTTTGTGCGGGGAATTGATGAGCAGAAGATCGGTTCCGTCTCCGGCCTGAATGACAAAATCGTACTCGGCAGTGTTAAGCTTGAAAACAGCATAGGTCCCCCCGGCATGGTGATCGGTCTGGCGCTTGCCGATCAGCTCGGTTCGATTGTCGGTAACGATATTGCGGTGTACGGACCCTCGAGCATTCAGGAAGCACTTACCGGAATGAGTGTTCCGCAGAACGACGTCCTTCGTGTCAGCGGGATATTCGAATCGAATAACAAGGATTACGATGCGAGCTACGCGTATATTTCCATTCCCGCCGCCCAGCATCTGTTCGATCTTGAAGGCCGGTATAACGGGATCGAAATGCGTCTCTCCGATTTCCGTTCCGCCGATCGGATGAAAGAAGATTTGGAGCGGGTTCTCCCTTCCGGTCTTGAAATCTCCAGCTGGTATGATCTTCACAGAAACCTTTACCTCGTGATGACCGTCGAACGGTGGTCTGCCTATATCCTTCTCTGTCTCATCATTGTTGTTGCAACGTTCAATATGCTCGGCTCGCTGACCATGGGCATCATGGAGAAGGAGCGTGACATCGGTGTGTTGAAATCCCTTGGCATGGGGTCAGGAGGTATCGTGAAGGTGTTCATGACGGAAGGACTGCTCATCGGTTGTATCGGAACGTTTCTCGGGATTCTCCTCGGGTTATTCGTCATCTTTCTGCAGATGAAATACCAGCTATTCCGGCTCGACACGTCCGTGTACATTATTCCGGCGATCCCGGTGCAGATCCGGTGGACCGATTTTGTTGCGATCGGCGCAGCGTCGCTCGGACTTTCGTTCCTTGCGGCATATTACCCCGCACGCCGTGCGGCTTCGATGCGTCCTTCAGACGCCCTGCGGTGGGAATGATATGGACCCGGAACGGACAATACTGCACTGCGCGGACATCCACAAGACCTACGTTCTCGATGAACGGGCATCCTCGCGCCTCGAAGTTCTTCGCGGGATCGATCTCCGGATCAGCGAAGGAGAGCTCATCACGATTGTCGGCGCTTCGGGTTCCGGGAAGAGCACGCTCCTTCATATTTTAGGCGGGCTCGACCGGCCGACGAAGGGAAAGGTATTCTGGAACGAGCGGGATATCTCACTCCTCAACGACGACGCCCTTGCCTCGCTCCGCGGCGTTCACGTGGGATTCGTGTTTCAGTTTCATCACCTTCTCCCGGAGTTTACAACGCTTGAAAATGTGATGATGCCGATGATGATCCGGGGCGAACGGCAGCACGATGCTGCAAGGGCCGCAAAAGTCATTCTGGGTGCAGTCGGTTTGTCGTCACGTCTCGATCATAAGCCCGGAGAGCTCTCGGGTGGCGAACAGCAGCGCGTTGCGGTCGCCCGGGCACTGGTGAATAACCCGAGCGTTGTCTTCGCGGATGAACCGACGGGCAATCTCGATTCGGCAAACAGCCAGCAGCTCTTTCAACTGATCGTGGAACTCAATCGAGGGAAGAATCTATCGTTCGTTATCGTCACACACAACGAGTCGTTTGCCGCCGAGGCCCATCGATCATTCCGGATGGAGGATGGAAAGCTTGTGAGCCAGTGAAACAGCTTTGAATTCTCCGACTTATTTTTTACATTGGGAAAATTGCGTGAAAGGAACGTATGGCAAGAGCTGATAAATCCAAATCTGCAAAAAAAGGGAAGGTGGATACGGGTTTTCCTCTGCAAAGGGAAAACTTCATCATCCTCGGGATCGGACTGCTGGTGATCGTCCTGGGGTATGTCGCTCTTTCCGGAAATACGGTGGAAGGATTTTCTCAGCTGACGGTTGCGCCGATTCTTCTGGTCCTCGGGTACTGCGTGATTATTCCTGTTGGTATTATGTACCGCAAGAAGAAGAAAACCGTCGAGAATCCAACGCAGCAGCCGGCACCGGGTAAGTAAGCGCCTTTCCCGGCAGGAGAAGTTTCAGGTCCCGAGAACCTTGATGACGATGTGGAGGAGCTCCTCGGGATCGTACGGTTTCGAAATGTAATCTTTTGCCCCCAGTTTCACACACTCCATCGCAGTCGCAACGTCATCCACAGCTGTCAGCATAATCACGCGGGGACTCCTGTTGATCTCTTTCATCTTCGTGAGAACCTGTTTCCCGTCCATCTTCGGCATCTTGAGATCGAGGAGCACCAGGTCATAATCGGTGGTGCGGATTTTTTCCAGCGCCATCGCACCGTCGGATGCCGTATCGACGTCGAATTCTTCCATGAGAAACTGGTCACGCAGATTGTTCCGAAGCTGTTCGTTGTCGTCAACACACAGCATCTTGAGATGATGTTCCATGATTTCTCCGGAGTGCGGATGGTTTCCTGAAAAGACTGAGCAATGTACAAAAGCCATCCCTGAATGTCAATAACCCTGCATCGATCTCACCCTTGAGGAATTGAATCGGAACCGTTGTCAGCCATCCGCATCGCCGTGATTTTGGAATCCGGACATTTTCATAGTACATTAACATGAATGAGTAAGGAAACACGGTACAGAATTTTCATCATTCTCGCTCTTGTTGTCGGGTACATCGTTGTTGCGGTGCTGCGATCAGGTACCGCCTGGTGATGGACCCTCGCACCTCTTCAACCGATGATGCTCTCCCGGCAAAGGACGACGCGCGTAATCGTTCTCGCTTCATTTGCAGTCGGATGCTTTGCACTCTGGGGATTTGACATTCTCCATGAACACGGGATCACCGGTGCAACCCGCAAGAATGGATTCGGCTGTCTCTGTCATTCCATCACCTCTGCAGATTCTGTGCGGGTGTGGATCGAGGGACCTGAAAGCATCCGTGTTTCGCAGATCGTGCGGTATACCATGATCATCTCCGGGGGACCTGCAGTTGTCGGTGGGCTGGATGTGGCGGTAAATCACGGCACGCTCTCGCCTGCAGATTCCACGACGCAGGTCATCTCGGGTGAAATCACACATACCTCACCGAAAGAATTCCACCTCGATACCCTTCGCTGGGAGTTCTTCTACCAATCATCCTCGACAGCTGAAACGGATACGATTTACAGCGCCGGGAACAGCTGCAATGGTGACGGATTGCCGAAGGGGGATGCATGGAATTTTGGAGCGAACTTTCCTGTCGTTGTATCATCCGATACCACCTCCGGAGTCGAAGACCGGCCATCGCTTTCCCGATACAACCTCCTTCAAAACTATCCAAATCCGTTTAATCCGCAGACCAAGATCGGATTGAATCTCTCCCGAGAGTCGAACAGTACGCTCACCGTCTATGACTTGAACGGAAGAAAAATGGATGTACTGTTTGACGGGATCCTCGCGCCGGGGTATCATCAATTCAGCTGGGACGGTTCGAACGCTCCGACCGGAATTTATTTCTACTCATTTCGAACCGAGAAAAGAACGGAAACGAGAAAAATGTTGCTGATTCGATGAATTTTCGATAACTGCTGCATTTACTTGATTCTGGCCTTTGCATTCCCTATATTCCGATGAATTTTTATCCATCCCTGAATTCATGGACGAAAAAACATTGAGAAGAATCCTCCTCGTTGATGATGAAGTCGGATTTGCGGAACTCCTCCGTGATCTGCTGGTTATGGATAATTATGAAGTCGACGTGGCGCATGACGGACAGGAGGGACTGGAAAAGATCGAATCGTTCAAACCGGACGTTATCATATCGGACATCGTGATGCCCCGGCTGAGCGGTTTTGAGATGTTTAAGAAAGTAAAGGCCGCGCCGGCAACCTCGTCGATTCCATTTCTCTTCATTACCGGTTTTCAGGATGAACGCGTTCTCGCCGAGGCGCGTAAGATCGGTGTTTTCGGCATACTCCGAAAACCCATCGATATCGAACAAATTGAGAACCGGCTTAAAGACCTCCTCGACAGCAATTAGCATTTTCTCGCTGGTTTTTTCCCGGAGATGATATTATCCGGGTGATCCGCGATCTCCCCAAGTATTGATCACCTTCTCCGGGTAGTAGAGTGCCGCGTGGCCGGCCTCGTTTCCCGATGAAATCAATTCAAATTCACCCATCCCGATCGGCAGGTGAAAATCAGTGATTCCATCCTTCCTTGAATTTTCAACCCAATCTCAATATATTCTGTTATAACGAGTTAGCATGCAGGTTCCCTTTCTCAATAGTCTCCGGTTTAAAGTCGGCTCCGGCTACATCGTGCTCGTCCTGATTAATCTCGCTGTGACGGCCTGGGCGATCTACAACTTTGCCCGGTTGACTCTTGCGCTCGATACCATTCTTACGGAAAATTTCCCCAATATTGTCGCCGTCGAAACGATGGCCCACACCGTCGAACGGCAGGACCATGCACTGACATCAATTATGAACGGGGATTCCGCAAACGGGACAAAAGAATTTGAAGGCGCGAAGGAGGCCTTTTACCAGGTCTTCGACGAGGCAAGCAAGGCACCGGGGGTTTCCCAGGGGAATGCGGAGAACCGCGAACTCACCGAGGAAGGGATGATTCTCGCTGATATCCACTCAACGTACGAGGGGTATCTTATGGTGTCGGATTCGCTGATGCTCTTTGCCGATAACGGACAGTACAAGAAAGCGAAAGAGTATTACGGCAATATTGTCCGGCCGTTCTCACAGCGCCTTTCCGAAAACTGTTTCTGGCTGGTTGAAGAAAATCAGAAGGCGATGCTGCAGGTTTCGCAGGAGACCAAGCGCACATCGGATGAAGCCATTATCGCAGTGCTCATTGCCGCGCTTGTTGCGACGGCCCTGAGTATTGTGACGATTATTCAGTTCACCAAACACATTATCGAGCCGGCGGAAAAGCTTACCGAGACGGTGCATCAGATCGGACGCGGACGGCTTGACCTCAAGATCGACATCAACACGAACGACGAGGTTGCCGAACTCAGCCGCGAGTTCAACAAGATGACCGAGCGACTCCGCCAGTACGAGGAGCTCAACATCGAGAAGATCCTCTCCGAGAAACAAAAGTCCGAGACCATCGTCCAGAGTATTTCCGATGCGATCATAGTCTGTGATCCGTCGCTCATCATCCAGCTGATCAACAAATCGGCGGAAGAATTGTTCCATATCCGCGAGCAGGATGTTGTGGGGAAACGCGTCGACGATTGTGCGATTGACAATCGCATCCTCGAGATCTTTTCTTCACCTGTGCTGGCTCCGTCGCTGAGCGAGCCATACCTCCAGTTCAAGTTCAACGGACGGCCGATATATCTGCGCCCGCGCGTGACAGAGATCCCGGCCCTCCATGGAGGCCGCGGCGGCATCGTTCTCGTCCTTCAGGATGTGACCCAGTACAAGGAGCTTGACAAGATGAAATCGGATTTCATGGCGGCGGTTTCACACGAGTTCCGTACGCCCCTGACTTCGATCAATATGAGTGTCGATATTCTGCGGCAGGGGCTTCTGGGTCCCGTGACGCATGAACAGGATGAGCTCCTGCAATCGTCGAAACAGGACTGCGAGCGTCTGACGAAGCTGGTCCGCGAGCTTCTGCAGCTTGCAAAATTGGAATCCGACAAAATCGAATGGCGGGAAGACCGGCTGGATGTGCGGACCGTTATCGAGGCGACCGTCAGACCGCTCCAGCTGCCGTTCAAGGAAAAAGGAGTCGACCTTGTTCTCCGCGTCGAAGACCGCCTGCCAAGTCTCATCGGCGATGAACAGCAGCTCTCGTGGGTGATTTCCAATCTTGTCAATAATGCCCTCCGCTATACCGACGCCGGCGGACGTGTGGAGATTCGGGCGCGGTGCGAAGACCAGGCGATCCTCCTCGAGGTGAGCGATACCGGACGAGGCATTGCGCCCGAGTATCTCGACAAGATCTTCGATAAATTCGTGCAGGTGAAGCAGTCCCTCGATACGACACCGGGAAGTGTCGGTCTGGGTCTCACCATCGCCAAGAAGATCGTTGAAATGTACGGAGGGAAAATCTGGGTGAACAGCGTGCTCAATAAGGGCTCGACGTTTTCTCTCCGCCTCCCTCTTCCTCAGCATGAACTTGCATGAATCCGCAGCGTAAAGTGCTCGTCGTTGATGACGAGGCGAACATTCTCAAGACCCTCACGATCGGACTGGAGGCGGCGGGATTCTCCGTGGACAGTTTCCTCAATCCGTGCGATGCAGTCGAGCATGTCGAGAACGGGAAGTATGATATCGCCTTCATCGATCTCATGATGCAGCCGATCGACGGGATGGAGGTCCTGAAAGAGATCAGGACGAAATCTCCGCTGACGACATCGGTAATGATCACGGCTCACGGCTCGATCGACAGTGCCGTCGAAGCGATCAAGAATGGCGCATTCGATTTCCTTCAGAAGCCGTTCGACCTGAAGGAACTTCAGGTTTTTGCGACGAAGGTGTACGAGCATCATGCCCTTCAGGCGGAAATCATCGCGCTCCGGCAGCAGCTCGCACAGCGCCAGCCCTACGAAGGGATCATCACCCGAAATCCGGTTATGCGGCAGCAGCTTGAGCTTGCGCGCCAGATTGCCGACAGCCAGCTCACGGTACTCATCGAAGGTGAAAGCGGAACGGGAAAGGAGCTCGTTGCGCAATTCATTCATTCGCAGAGCGGGCGCAAGGAGAAGCAGTTCGTTGTGGTGAATTGCGCTGCCCTGCCCGAGCATCTTCTGGAGAGCGAGCTGTTCGGGCATGTGAAGGGAGCATTTACCGGTGCGGTCAAGGATCGGGAAGGGCGGTTCGAGATGGCAGACGGCGGAACGGTCTTCCTCGATGAGATCGGGGAAATACCGCTCGGATCACAGGTGAAGCTCCTCCGCTTTCTCCAGGACCGCGAATTCGAACGGGTGGGGGAAAGCGCCACTCGGAAAGTGGATGTGCGCGTCATCGCAGCGACGAATCGCAAGCTGGCCGATTCGCTCCGTGAAGGAACTGTTCGCGAAGACCTCTACTATCGACTGAACCAGGTGAGGATTTCACTCCCGCCGCTGCGGGAACGACCCGAAGATCTCCTCCTTCTGGCCCAGCATTTCCTGAAAGAATTCTCTCCGGACAACATTCCACAGGTCAGCCCCGAGGCAATGAAACTCCTGACTGCCTACGCGTGGCCCGGGAATATCCGGGAAGTAAGAAATGTCATCGAGAGAGCGGTTCTGCTGGCGAAACAGGGAGGGATCATTGAGCCGGCTCATCTTCCTTTGGAAATTCTCTCCGAAGAAAGCGTAAAGAAGGGACTCCTTTCCCTTGAGAGTGTTGAACGCCAGCACATTGCGCGGGTGTTACAGGTGGTCAAAGATCTGGACGAAGCTGCGCGCATTTTGGAAATCGATCCCGCAACTCTTTGGCGAAAACGCAAAAAATATGGGATTTCGGATTGAAGGTTTCGTGCAATTTGCAATTCAGCATAAGTGCTGATTTTCCAGACTCTTTTCCAGTTATGTGCTTATTATGAATCTCTCTTCTTGCATTTTGCAAGAAATTGTGTTTTCTTTGAGAGCTTTTCTTCCCTCAATGCGTCGAATTTTCAGGAAAACATCTATCTGATCCTGGCACCTCGTTTGTATCCTCTTTAAGCAGGCAGAAGCATACATCCCATCTCGTACGAAATCCTCTTCGGTAGAGATGGAATGATAGGTGACCTCTCACAGAGGGTACAGAATGTCGATAAAAGCTCGAACACTTCAGAATGGCAAGATCGCAATCTTCGATCTCAAAGGAGCATTGGTTGGCGACAGCGAGACCGATGCATTGAGGGAATCGACTGTCGATTTTATCGAGCAGGGAAACAAGTGCCTCATTCTCAATCTTCAGAAAGTCACCTATATGAACAGCTCCGGGGTCGGTGCAATCATTGCCGCCCACACGAGCTATGCGAAACGGGGCGGCACGGTGAAGCTTGTCGGCATTACCGGCATGGTGCAAAACCTTCTTGCCGTGACGCGGCTCGTGGATGTGTTCGAAGTCTTCGATACTGTTGAAGAAGCAATTCATAGTTTTGGTACCGTCAATTCACAATCATCATCGTTAAATTTCTTACAGGAGTGATGTAGAATGAAACAATCCACATTTGTCGTCGTGCTCGTGGTCGGGGCATTGGCCGCGGCCATCGTGATTTACATGTTCGTTCTCGGCAACCCGGCGAACTTCTCCGATACGAACAAAGAAAAACCGATCAATATGATGGGTCAGGTGTACACGGGCGGTATCATCGTGCCGATCCTGATCACATTGTCGATCATGGTTATCACCTTCGTCATTGAGCGATCCCTCTCACTGCGAAAAGCGGCGGGACGCGGTTCACTGGCGACCTTTCTGAAAAACGTTCAACGCAGTCTCACCACGGGCGAGGTCGACGGAGCAATCCAGGCCTGCGATCAGCAGCGCGGATCGATGGCAAACATCATCCGTGCGGGTCTCGAGCGGTATTCGCTTCTCATGAAAGAGAGCAAGAATCTCGAATCCGAGAAACGGATGGCGGAAGTTCAGCGGTCCATCGAAGAAGCGACCGCCCTTGAAATGCCGATTCTTGAAAAAAATCTTATCGCCATGTCAACGATTGCATCCATTGCGACCATGTTCGGCCTTCTGGGCACGGTCATCGGGATGATCCGTGCGTTCCGTGCACTTGCCGCTGCCGGTGGAGCTCCGGATGCCATACAGCTTTCGATCGGAATCTCTGAGGCCCTCATCAACACGGCGCTCGGCCTCTTTGCCGCCATCGTCGGTATCGTCGCCTATAATTTCTTCGTGAACAAGGTGGATAACTTCACCTACATGATCGACGAAGCGAGCTACGACGTGATCCAGACGCTTACAAACAAGGGCAAATAAGTCGAGAGGGAATTTCCCATGCCAAAAATCAAAAAAGCAAGGATCCCCGTCAAGATCGACATGACCCCGATGGTGGATGTGGCGTTCCTGCTTCTCACCTTTTTCATGCTGACGACGCAGTTCCGTCCGCCGGAAGAGGTAACGATTGCATTGCCATCATCCCATTCCGCGTTCAAGTTGCCGGAATCGAACGTCATGCTGATCGAGATCAGCAAAGACAATCGCGTCTTTCTGGGATTCGATTCGCCCTTGATGACGGGAAAGATCTTCGGCGAGCAAAACCGGCTGCGCGCCGGTATGGAAGTCTCGACAAAGGATCTTCCCGACATGCTAATTCGTGCCCGTATTGCAAATCCGCGCCTTGCCACCGTGCTTAAAGGGGACAAGGATGCAGACTACGGGATAACCGAGGATGTGATGGACATTCTTCAGCGTACCAACATCACCCGGTTTAATCTTGTCACCGATCTGAAAAAGGATTAAGGAGTTGACCTATGGCAGGAGCCGATGCAGGGGCTGCCCCTCGAGGGCATGACAAGAAAAAGAAAAAGAAAAAAATGCGTCGTGTCAATATCAGGATTGATATGACACCGATGGTCGACGTTGCATTTCTCTTATTGACGTTCTTCATGCTGACAACATCAATGAGCCGTCCGCAGACGATGGAAATTAATCTTCCGCCGAAGCAGGATGGAAAGGACATCAAGGTCGAGGTCGCACAAAGCAATCTTCTCACATTGCGCATCAAGGACGATGGAACAATTTTCTGGAATATCGGAATCGACGAGCCCAAAAAGATCGAGTTCAAAGATCTCCGGAAAATGATGATGCAGTATAACGAGACCAATCCGAAACTGGTGACGCTCATTAAGATCGACCGCAAAGGTAAGTACCACATGATGGTCGATATTATGGATGAGCTGAACCTGGCGAATGTGACGAGGTTCAGTCTTGCGCCGATGGAAGACGCCGACCAGAAGATACTCCAAAAAGTCTCGGGATAGGAAGGAGCGGAAACTATGACAGCAAAAGAAGTATCAGGAAGCGTTCTCTATGGGATGCGTGAGCTTCGCGGACTCTACCACAAGTACGCCTCGTGGGCTCTGACATCCGCAATTGGTCTGCACTTCCTCGTCATCGGCGGGTACTACCTGGCGCAGTATCTTTCGCAGGAAGAAGAGCCGGTCTATACCGTCCGCATCATGAAGTACAGCGAGCTTGGTCCGCCGCCGTCTATTACCAACACAGAGGTGGCGCCTCAGGTTGCCGTGAGCGTGCCGGTTGCAAAGCCGACCGTCGGTATTCCGGTACCTGTGCCCGACGCGGAAGTAAGCCCTGACCAAACGATCGCCAGCCAGAAGGAGCTCTCGGAAGTTCAGAGCCCCTCAGTGCCGACGGGCGATGCGACAGGCGGTGGAGTACAGGTCCAGCAGGATATCAAGGTTGAAGATGAAGAGCCGCCGGATTTCGTCCCGGTTGAAAAACAGCCGGTTCCGGTAAAACAGGTGAGCCCTGATTATCCTGAGCTTGCCCGTAAAGCTGGTGTCGAAGGAACAGTCTGGGTGAAAATTCTCGTCGACAAGGAAGGAAAAGCGAAGAAAGCGGTTGTGGTGAAATCGGATTCCCCGGTCTTCGAGGAGAACGCCGTTAAGGCAGCATTGCAGTGGGTGTTTACCCCCGCAATGATGAATAACGGACCCGTTGCCGTATGGGCAATGGTGCCGTTTCATTTTAAACTTGGTAAGTGACAGTTCGCGGTTAGATCGTCGATCGTCGTACGCAGCGCGGCAGCATGAGGGTCTCTTATGACACGTCGCGAAAGTGGAAAAAATGACTGCCTGATAGATGTTCTCGGGAAACCGGCGAAGACATTCATCCGGCCTTATTTTGATTCTGAGCGCGGCTACTGCTTCGAAAGAGGCGGTGGCCCGGTGCTCGGGTCCAGCCCGTGCAAGATCCGAACGGCGGAAGAGATGCCGTCATGATCGCCCAGCTCATACTCCGGATAGTCGGATTGATGACCGCGGGGCTGATCCTGGTTGTGGGAATTGTCATCCTCGTCGGTGCGTTGATTCCGGCTTACGTACCGAGCAATTACCGGACGATCCTCGGGGTAGTCATGGTAGTCTACGGAACCTATCGCATACTTATGATTTTCATTAAACAGAGGAGTCAACGTCGTGAAATGGAATAATATTCCTGCGTTGTTGTTCCTCGTTGCGGGGTTGTCGTGCATCTGGGTTGGGTGCGAGGAACAGAAAAGCGAGACGCCGACCAAAGGAACCGTCACCGTTCTGGTTTCGGAGTCGGTCCAACCGGTCATTGAGGCGGAACAGCAGAAATTCCAGGATCTCTATCCGCAGGCACACGTGAACCTGGTTTCGATGACGGCACGTGAAGCCATCACGCACCTCTTCAACGATACGACACAGCTCATTGTCTCCTCGCGGCCGCTGAACCATGAGGAACGGAATGTTGCCTCCCGTTCAAATCTGAAATTTGCGGAATACAAGATTGCAGTGGACGGGCTTGCATTTCTCGTCAATAATCTGAATACCGTGAAGGAGTTGCGAACGACCCAGCTCGACAGCATCTACTCCGGATTGATCACGCAGTGGAAGGGGGTTGGCGGGAAGATGCAGCCGATCATCATTGCACTGCCCGATCAGAACAGTGCAGACTTTGAAGTGGTGTCGACGAAGGTACTCCACGGAAAACGATTTACTGCGCCTGCGAATCCGATCAAGTCGTCACACGAGATGCTCGATTTTGTTTCGAAGATTCCAGGCGCCCTCGGAGTCGTGAGTATCAGCTGGCTCGGCGAGAAGAAGGAGAATGTCCAGATTCTGGATCTGATGGATCCCGCGGCAGCCGACTCTCTCGACATCAAGGGACAATATTTTGCTCCGCTTCAGGCGCATCTCTATCGTCATTTTTATCCGGTGACGAGTGACGTTTACATTTACAGTAAGGCGGATAATTATGGTGTTGCCGCGGGGTTTACGGCATTCATCACGAGTGCTCCCGGACAGAAGATTGTGCTGAATCTCGGTCTCGTTCCGGCAACGATGCCTGTCCGCCTTGTCGAATTAACAAATAAGGGTGAACAACAGTGAAAACATCAGTTATCGTCGCGCTCTTTTTCCTCGTTGCAGTCACAGTATTCTCCTCACTGGCTCGTGCTGACGATCCGATGGTCGTGGGGAAGGCGGCGCTTGCGAAGGGAGATTACATCGCTGCCATATCTGCTTTTCGGGAAGCGATCGACAAGAACTCCAAGAACGTCGAGGCATTCGTGCTTTTGGGATCTGCTCTCCTGAAAGCCGATTCGGTTGACCAGGCGGTCGCGGTGCTTGTTCAAGGGAAGGACCTTGACACGTCGAATGCGCAGTTCTATGCACTGCTCGGGGATGCGTACGCCAAGCAGAAAATCTATCCTGCAGCAGTCGACATGTACCAGAGAGCAACGCAGATGGACGGCAAGAACATCGATCTCTACCTCAAGCTGGGGGACAACGCCCGTAAATCAAGGAAGTACCCGGATGCTGTTGCGGCATTTGAAAAAGCACTGCAGATCGATTCGATGAATGTTACCGCCCTTGCCGGTGCGGGTAATATCTACATGCGCGCAAAACGGTTTGCCAATGCGGCTCAGTTGTATGACCGCCTCTATAAGGTCCAGAAGGATTCGATCAACGTCGAGGTCAATCTCGCGAAATGCCTCTTCGAAACGAGAAATTATCAGCAGTTCATTCCGATCGGTGAAGATATTTCCGGGAAGGACGCTTCACAAACCGAAATCCAGCAGATGTTGGCAGAGGCATACAGTAAGACCGGCCAGACCGATCTGACGCGTGAGAAATATTCCAAACTCAAAGTCGAATCACTGAGCATTGATGACTTGCTGAGATATGCAAAAGCTCTCAAGGCAGAAGATAGCATTGCGCATGCGTTGGAGGTGTTTGATCGTGCGTATCAGAAAGATTCTACGCGCTGTGATATTCCGTATGATTACGGCACAACCTATATGCGCGCGAAGAAATATGCAGATGCAGTAGCTATGTTCGAAAAGAAAATTGCCTGCGACACGTCTTCCGGTTACCGGTTCGCATCAAATCTCAATGCCGCGGGATGCCTGATGCAGTTGAAGGAATTTACCGCCGCGAAAGAACATGCCCTGAAGAGCCTTGAGTACCGTCCGGACAATGTCTATGCATACAGGACACTCGCGCAGGCCTGCGCACAGCTCGAGGCATCCGAAGAGGAAATTGCAGCATACAAGAAGCTCATCGACCTCGTCAATAATGAAAGTGAAAACGCCGATGTCACCAAGTATAATGATGCGGTCGGAGAGGCGTACAAAATGATCGGCATCCGATACCTGATCGATAAGAAGTATGCAGAGGCTGCAGACTACCTTAAGAAGGCGGTTCCGTACGATCCCAAGAATTGCCAGCTTTTGATGTGGACGGGGCAGGCATACCAGAACAGCAACCGCAAAGAGGACGCAAAAAAGTATTACTGCAAGCTGATCGAGACATGCCCGAAGACGAAGGAAGCGGAAGATGCGCAGAAATACCTTGATCTTCTCGGTTTGAAATGCGGCGAGTGATTTCCCAGGAGAGTCAGAAAACACTCGACTTTTAAATATATTTTTATTACATTTACCTCGCTTTCCGAAGCCGGAAAATAAGTAACCGGCACAATACAGGTTTTTCCTAAATTAAGAATTCGCCCGTTTTGCATCCAACGGGCGAAAATGTATACAGCGCCTCAGAGCGTCCAAATCAACAGGATCGGAGTCGTTTTATGGAATTGTCCCTCATCTTCAGCATCAGCATTCTCGGATTGCTCTTTGCCCTCTACCTCATTCGCGACGTACTCAGGCGGGACACCGGTACCGAGAAGATGCAGGAGATCTCGAATGCCATCAAGCAGGGTGCTGAAGCATTCCTTCGCCGGCAGAATCGCACCATCGGATTCCTCGCCATCGCGCTGGCATGTCTGATCTACATCCTCTATGCGTTCGTTCGTGCGCATAACGAACATGATCCCGCCAGCCCCTCTGATCTCGCACTGTGGACGACGCTGTCGTTTGTCTTCGGCGCCGCATGCTCCGTTGCCGCCGGCTATATGGGAATGTGGGTGGCCATACGAAGCAACATTCGTACAGCATCCGCTGCCCGGACCGATATGAACGGTGCTTTACAGGCATCACTGCGTGGCGGTGCAGTCTCCGGATTTTTTGTCGTGGCGATGAGCCTCCTCGGCGTTTCCGGCCTCTTCGCTCTCGTGAGAGCGGTAGGGGTCACGAGTGACGTGACGAAAATTCCTCTTCTCATTGTCGGATACGGATTCGGTGCAAGTTTTGTGGCACTCTTCGCACAGCTCGGTGGCGGAATCTATACGAAGGCGGCCGATGTGGGTGCGGATCTTGTCGGTAAGGTTGAAGCCGGAATCCCCGAAGATGATCCGCGCAATCCGGCTGTGATCGCAGATCTCGTCGGAGATAATGTCGGCGATTGTGCCGGCCGCGGAGCGGATCTGTTTGAGTCAACTGCCGCGGAAAATATCGGCGCCATGATTCTTGCGGCCGGTCTCTACCGCGCGAACACGGCATATTTTGAAACGAACGGCCTCGCGCTTCTCGGTGTCATCCTCTTTCCGCTGGTTGCCCGTGCATTCGGCATCATCGCATCGATCATCGGGATCCTCTCCGTGAAAACGCGCGAGAACGAGGATCCTATGAAAGCGCTCAACCGCGGCTATTTTATCACTGCCGTCATCGCCATGGTCGGGTTCTTCATCGCCTCACGCTGGCTCCTCGGGAGCGAGTACTACTTCAATTTCTTCCTCTGCGGCGTCATTGGCGTTCTGACCTCGGTGGCATTCGTCTACATCACACAGTATTATACGGAATATACCTACCGCCCTGTAAAGACGATCGCCGAAGCAAGCCAGACGGGTCCTGCGACCAATATTATTGCCGGAGTTGCCGTAGGAATGGAGTCGACCGGCTACCCGATCCTCGTTATCAGTGCAGCTATTGTCGGCGCATACTTTCTCGGATCACATTCGGGACTTGCGGACGCGGGTCTTTTTGGAACGGCCGTCGCCACGATGGGTATGCTCGGAACTGCCGCGTATATTCTCGCCATGGATACGTTCGGTCCGATCACAGATAATGCCGGCGGCATTGTCGAGATGAGCCATCAGCCCCATGAGATTCGTGAACGGACCGACCGTCTCGATTCCGTCGGCAACACAACTAAAGCGCTCACGAAGGGATATGCCGTCGGTTCTGCAGCTCTTGCAGCTTTTCTCTTGTTCGGTGCATATATCGACGAGGTGAGGAACTACATGCCTTCATTTCAGCCGGTCATCAATCTTAATAAGCCGGAAGTTTTCGTCGGTGCTATGCTTGGATCGGTTCTTGTATTTCTGTTCTCCTCACTTGCCATTAAAGCGGTCGGCCGGGCAGCGTATTCCATCATCAACAATGTGCGAGAACAGTTCAAGAATAATCCTGGTATCATGCAGGGCACATCAAAACCTGATTACGGTCAGTGTGTCGACATCGCAACGAAAGCTGCACTGCGGAAAATGGTTCTCCCCGGTTTGCTCGTCGTCGGGATGACTGTTGGTGTGGGAGTAGTCTTCAAATGGATTTATTATGCGGGCGGCAATGCGCCGGGAGCCGAAGTCGTCGGCGGATATCTCATGGCGGGCACGATCACCGGTATTCTCATGGCACTGTTCCTCAATAACGGCGGGGGAGCGTGGGATAATGCCAAAAAGTTCATCGAGACCGGTGCCTACGGAGGAAAAAAATCTGATCCGCATAAGGCATCGGTCGTCGGCGATACTGTTGGTGATCCGTTCAAGGACACTGCAGGACCTTCGCTGCATGTGCTCATCAAATTGCTTTCTACGATCACGCTCGTACTTGCACCTCTTTTTATTTGACGGACCGCATTATATTGATCCGGATTTCTTAGGATCACACAAATCAGCAATTTAGAGGGGTCTTCCGGCAGGAAGACCCTTTTTTGTTTATCAGGATGATTTTGAGCCTTCCCGTGTTATTACTATTGGGATGAAGAATGACAATGCAATCATGAGTTCCATGAATCCAAATGGGATGAATTGATTTACGATGATATTTTTGATATTTTGCTCGTTGCAATAACAACCACCTGACGAAGGACTCCTCCCATGACGAACTTTAAAGACAGTATTTATCAGCTTATTGTTGAAACTTCTTCGAACCTTCCGCCCGATGTCCGCCGTGCACTCGCAAGGGCAATGGAAACCGAAACTGCCGGGACACAATCGGCGTTGGCTCTGCAAACGATCGCCGTGAATGTCGATATGGCCTGCGATGGTGCGGTGCCGATCTGCCAGGATACGGGGATGCTGACATTTGAAATACAGACTCCCGTTGGTACCGATCAGATCCTGATGCAGAAAGACATTCTCGATGCGATCGTCGAATCGACGAAAAACGGAAAACTGCGCCCCAATGCGGTCGATTCACTGACCGGAAAGAACAGCGGGAACAACCTCGGCGAAGGCGCGCCGGTGCTTCACTTTCACCAATGGGACAAGAAAGAGATTGAAATACGCCTGATTCTGAAAGGCGGCGGGTGTGAGAATAAGAACATCCAGTATTCCATTCCGGTCGAACTGCCGAATCTCGGGCGCGCAGACAGAGACCTGGATGGGATCAGAAAGTGCATTCTGCATGCGGTGTACCAGGCGCAGGGACAGGGATGCAGCGTCGGGGCCATCGGTGTCGCCGTCGGCGGAGACCGGGCAAGCGGATATCAGTTTGCAAAAGAGCAGTTGTTCAGATCTCTCGACGACGTTAACCCGAACCCTGAGCTCGCAAAGCTCGAAAACTACGTTATGGATGCGGCGAACAAGCTCGGCATTGGTACGATGGGGTTCGGCGGCAGAGTATCACTGATCGGATGCAAGATCGGTTCATATCATCGCCTGCCGGCGAGCTTTTTCGTGAGCGTGGCGTATGATTGCTGGGCATTCCGGCGTCAGGGTGTGGTGCTCGATCCTTCGACGGGGAAAATCCTTCGCTGGCTTTACAAGGACGATACACCGGCCCGGAAAATGGCAAGAATCGCGGGCCTGCCTTCGACCGGCAGGGAAGTACATTTCACGACACCGGTTTCGGAGGATCAGATCCGGAGTCTGAAGGTCGGCGATGTCGTACTCCTCAGCGGCATGATGTATACCGGGCGCGATGCCCTGCATACGTATCTTATGAAACACGATTCGCCCGTCGATCTCCATGGCGCGGCGCTGTATCACTGCGGGCCGGTGGCTCTCAAAAAGGACGGCAGGTGGTTCCTGAATGCGGCAGGTCCGACAACCAGCAGCCGCGAGGAGCCCTACCAGGCAGACATCATCAAGAAGTTTGGGATCCGCGTTGTTATCGGGAAAGGCGGGATGGGTGCAAAGACTCTTGCCGGCCTGAAGGATTTCGGTGCCGTCTACCTTAATGCGATCGGCGGTGCAGCGCAGTTCTACACGCAGTGCATCGAAGAAGTTGAAGGGGTCGATTTCCTCGAGTTCGGTACGCCGGAGGCGATGTGGCATATCAGGGTGAAGGATTTTCCCGCGATCGTAACGATGGACTCTCATGGAAACAGTTTGCATGCCGACGTCGACAAAGCATCGGCGAAGGAGCTCGCGAAATTTGCCCAGCCGGTCACATTATAAAACTAGGTCACGAAACAGCCCCCACATTCCTCCACGCGGTGAGATTGGCGTCGTTCCGCGGAAGTATACGCTGATCTGGAACGTCGTCCGCGGGATCCCGAAAGGAAAAGTGAGCACCTACGGACGCATTGCCGATCTCTGCGGCTTGTTGGGCCACGCCCGACTCGTCGGGTACGCTCTTCATAACCTCCCGCGCGGTTCGAGTATTCCATGGCATCGGGTTATCAATGCGCAGGGAAAGATTTCGCTTTCTGACCTGGACGGGCTTGCGGAGCGGCAGCGCCGTCTTTTGAGGAAGGAGGGAATCGTTTTCATCCGGGATGTAGTCTCTCTCTCAAAGTACGGCTGGCCGAGCGACTATCAATCGCCGCGGAAGATGATCCGATAATGACAACTGCCGACTTTCCGATCACTCCGGCGGTGCGTGTTCTGCGTGAGAAGAAGATTCCTTTCGAGCCGCATCTCTACCGCTATGTGGAACACGGCGGTACGCTTCAATCCGCCGGAGAGCTGGGAGTCCCCGAGCATGAGGTTGTGAAGACGCTCGTTCTCGAGACCGATCATCGGAAACCGTTGATTGTCCTGATGCACGGGGACAGGGAGGTTTCGCTGAAAAATCTTGCCCGCCAGCTTGCCGTGAAAAGCATCTCGATGTGTACTTCCTCAGACGGTCAGCGCTTCACGGGGTATCAGTTCGGAGGAACGAGTCCGCTCGGAACGAGAATCGGCTTACCCGTGTATGCAGAGAAGTCGATATTCGATCTTCCGAAGATCTATCTCAACGGAGGGAAACGCGGATTCCTGATTGGTATCAACCCCCGTGACCTGCTCAAGGTGATTGCGGTGCACATGGTAGAAGTGGGGATTGCTCCGGCGGCGTCGGGTATGTGAACAGAACGCCGAGCCGTTCTCAATTTGTATCTGTATGCGAAAATTCCTATCATCAGACTATCAGATGAGCGAAGGTTAGAATCATGGCAGAAGCACAAACTGTTCCTCCAAAACCCGCGGCACCGGCCAGAAAGAAGCGTCCGCGCGAGCTTGCCGTTATCGATCAATCCGGTTGTACCGGATGCGAGGTTTGCCTCGAAGTCTGCCCGGTCGACTGCATGTATGTTGTGGCGGGACCGGAGTATGATGTCCACAAAAAGCTGGTCGAAATTGATCTGGATGTCTGTATCGGTTGCAAGCTCTGCGTGAAATACTGTCCGTGGGAGACGATCGAGATGATCGGCAGCGAAACCGCGGGGGAAGTTGCAAAAGAGTGGACGCTGCGCACGGTGATGCCGGAAAAAGAATGGATGAAAGGGGAGAAAGTCGACACCGGTGATTTTTTCCCGACTGTGTTTTACGGAAAAAAGCCAGATATTGGGGAATAGCGGTGTGATCGACCGCACGTGAAGCACTTCCGGCCGAGAGACACGAATTGACTGTCTCTTTCGGAATTCGTACATTACAATATCAAAGGTGTATGCTCTTTGGCACCGCTTGTGAAGGAAGCTTCGCAAGCGGTTTTTTATTTTTTGGCAAATTCGGCACTTGAAAGGAGAATTGACATGACTGCGGAAACCGGGTTTGAAGAAGAGTTAAAGGCCGAGGAAAAAAAACATAAGAAAATTCTGAAGTATGACCTTGAAACATTTATCGTTTTGATTGTCATTGTTGCTTTTGTGGTTTTCACGAATCTGATGCTGAAATCCAGCTATAAGCCCGTTGGCAAGGTCCGGGCGGGAATCGCTCCTGCGCTGATCGAATGCAATAAGAGCATCCTGAACGTCGGGGAAACGTTCCGCAAGAACACGACCGACGACAATGCACGGATTGCGGTGGATGCCGCAAAGCTCGCATTCGACGGTGCGATCGCCTATTATGGAAAGAGCGTTACCAAGGGTGTGAGCGACGGGATCATTGTCAGCGTGCTTGATTCATGTTACCAGTCGGCAGTTCACTTCCACAATGTGATATCCACGCAACAGAATCTCGACGGACTGGGCGTTTCGACGGCCATGCTGACCTCGATGGATAACGACATCAGACGGCTGAAGGAGAAAGCAGATTCACTCATGACCGGAATCGACGCGTACAATTCTACAGGGTTCTTCCTGACATTCAGCTGGGTGACACCGTACCCATCGACGATAGCGTACGATCGCATCATTCTCCCGGAAATGCAGCCGATGGCGACAACAACTCCGGCGGAGAAGCCCGAATCGAAGTAGCGTTCCGACAATAGAAGTTCGTCGCAACAGGTAGTTTCCGCGAGGGCTCAGTATGCCCGGTTCACCCGCTGCCGATTCTGATTTCTTTGGATTCTTAGCTGCCAAGGGCGTGATCGGATTCTCCCTGATACTCACTCCTCCCTGATTTGGAGCGAAGGCGTGTCTGTTGAGGTACCCTCCCGAGAAGAAACATATCGACCCGTATTTCCACCAATATCACCTCGTCTGACCCAAGCAACTGCGGACTGATTCCAATCCATTTCAAAACGAGGGAGTTCTTCAACCCTCATTAGGCCCGGTAATCAGATTTCTCGGAAATATCTTCCACCTATCCGGCAAATTTTTCCGCAAAATTGGCCCTCGGAATGCGCTCACGGAAGACCTGCCCAATACTGAATGAAAAACGAGGAACTTTACGCGTGATGCGATCGGAATTAATTGGCATGTGCATTGCGTTATCTACCGAACGAGTTTGAAATGAAAATTGCTAACAGAAACACTTAACCAACATTCATAAACATCAAGGAGATTTTTTATGGGTCAGCAGCAACTTTTGCTTATCATCCTGGGCGTCATCGTTGTGGGTATCGCCATAGCGGTTGGTATCTCCCAGTTCAGCGCGCACAGCACGCAGGCTAACAAGGACGGCGTAACGTCGAGCCTTGTGAACATTGCTGCAAACGCGTATCAGTACAAGATTCGCCCGACCACGATGGGCGGCGGCGGCGGCACGTATAACAACTATACGATTCCGTCCAAGATGGCTTCCGATAACAACGGATCCTACACCGTTACGAGTGCGAGCGGTGCGACTGCATCGTTCACGGGTACTTCGACGATCAACGGCTCATGGTCTGCCGTTTGTTCAGTCGACTCAACTGGCAACACATCGCTTACGTTTACCGGCTGGTGACCCATCAGCTCCGGATTTGCGGGGCGACTTTAAGGGCTTTGCTCTGAGCGTGAGATCTGAGGAGAGACTCTGCTCGGGGCAAAGCCCGTTTTTTATATCCTTCTTGGGAACTGCGGGATTTTCGAGGTATCCTCCCCGTTCAGTCAATCACATTCCTGGTGAAGCGGTGCCGAATCCGGACCGGGCAACTACTCGATCCGCTTCATCACAATCAGTGAGAGATCATCATGCCGGCGTGCTTCGCCGATGAATCGTTCGACCTCCAGGATGATGCGGTCTGAGATCTGCTCCGCGTTCAGGTGTTGCAGGGAGGGAAGAATGGCTTGTACTCGCCCTTGTCCATAGAAATCTCCCCGTTCGTTCTTCGCTTCCGTCAGCCCATCAGAGTAAATAAAGAGGACCTCTTCTTTTCGGATCTGCACCTCCTGGCAATGGTAACGGATATCAGGTATGATGCCGATTGCGGGGTCTCCTTTGGCGAGTTCCGAAAGCCCCTCCCGCGTAACGAGAACGGGCGGGAGATGACCGGCATTTACCAGTCGGACACTTCCGGAAGAAGGAGAGAATTCAATACAGACGAGTGATGCAAAAATATTTCTGACCGTGTCGCGGTGAAAGACCAGATTAATTTTGAAGACCAGGTCCTCCAGCGATGACGTCTCCGGTGCCAGCGCCCTGATTGTCGACTGGAGCTTGGATGTTACCAGTGCCGCTTTCAACCCCTTTCCAGCAACATCCGCGAGCGTGAGGAGATATCTGTCAGGGCCGAGTTCCTGAAAATCGACGAGATCGCCGCCGACTTCGTTTGCGGTCCGGGTGTTAAGATGGATCGACCAGCCCGGGACGGAAGGACTTTGTTCCGGCATCAGTGCCGACTGGATTGCCCTGCCGGCTTCGAGTTCATCGTGTGCAAGGAGCTTATCCTTCAGCTCGAGCATGAGAATGAACAGGAGTATAAAACAAGCGAAGATGCCCGTGTCGATCTGAATATTCAGCCGGTGACTCGCGTACGAAAAGTCGTGTTGCACGATCAGAAGGATAACCGCTGCGAGAAGGAGGATTCGCCGGACGGGAGTAAGCTTGCGGAAGAGCGCTGTCATCAGCCAGAGTGCAGTAAAGATCCAGCGCTTGAGCCGGCTCATTTCGTTCAGCCGCGCCTTGCGCTCGTCATCGAGGAAAAATTCCTTCAGCTCCGCGTATTCTTTCCGTACCGTGCGCTGAAAATCACCGCGGGTGAGATCCTCCCGGATCACATGTCGGAGCTTCGGCTCGGGCGGACTGGTTTCGGATGTGTCGTTCACTGACGCACTGCGTCTGAAGGGGTCCATATACCTCTCGTACGGATGGCAGTGAAATAGGTTGGGTTCCGTGCGGAATCGAGCGACCCTTAGCTTCCCCTCTGGCCGCCGCGTCGGATAGCGCCGCTTCCCCGGTATTGGACATCTCCGGTGAAGCGTGTCGACCCGGCAGATCCTTTCTGCGAGGATTTTACCGCCTGGTGAAACGGGTCGTCGGGTTTGAGAATCCGCACGCGGAGTGGTTTCCCCTCCAGATCCTTTCCTCTCAGTGCTTCGACCGCTGCGCGGGCTTCGGATTTTACGTTCATCTCTACGATACCGTATCCTTCCGACTCACCGGTCTTCTTGTTATATCCGATATTCACAGAGACAATCGTGCCGAACGGCTCAAACATTGCCTTCAGTTCGATGTCGGTATATTTGAGAGGGAGATTTCCAATATAGATATGCATGCTTCAACCTGAATGAAGTTTATGGGTGAATATTTTCTTGTCAGAGCGAGTTCTCGTATCCGGACTGCTACTGTAATGTATGAAAGCCCGATGGATTAGTCAAAGGAAAGATCTGCACGCATCCATCTCTTGGAAATGAAGTGAGATTTTGTTACATTCACGATGAAAGATCCATCTCTTTGCTGAAGTAGCTCAGCTGGTAGAGCAGCTGATTCGTAATCAGCAGGTCGTCAGTTCAAATCTGACC
>DATIXJ010000058.1:0-18450 GCA_035518715.1 Bacteroidota bacterium
AAAGTGTGCCAGAATCCATCAAACGATGAACTTCACTCATGATTCACGGATCACCGGTATGCAAGTACACGATGAACTTGTGATATCTTCATTTATGATTCATGCAATCTCCAAAATATGACCAACAGGGGGATTACCGAATTATTCCTGATGAATTTGTTAGAGGTGGGTGCCGCTTCTGAGATTACGTTGAAATCAGTTCATTTCAGGTCTGAGACAAGTAGTACTCCGCAATTATCACAAGTGAAACCTCCGATGGAGAGAATTCCGGCACCCTTCAAATTGTAACCATTTCAGGGGATTCCCGCTGGCATACAAGTTGAGGGCAAATCAGACGGACAAGAGCTACTTGTTCCAGCAGTTACCTGGCTACGGACGAATCACTGTGTTCTATGAATTGGCTTGAAAGATACCGATCAAAACTCAAGACTCCCGCGGAGGCCGTGAGACTTATACGATCCGGCCAGCGCGTGTATGTTCACCCCGGTTGTGCAGTTCCCGAAGTACTTGTCAATGCGATGTGTGCCAGGGCCCAGGATCTCGAAAACGTTGAGGTCATTCACCTGCTCACCGTCGGCAAATCGCCGTATTCGGCTCCCAACATGGAGGGGCACTTCCGGCATAATGCACTCTTCATCGGCAGGAACGTCCGTGAAGCGGTCAATGACGGGCGTGCAGATTTCACACCGATATTTCTCTCAGAAGTTCCCGGCCTCTTTTACCGTGGCATTCTCCCCATCGATGTTGCCTTAGTTCATGTTACGCCGCCCGATGAGCACGGCTACTGCAGTTTCGGAGTCGGTGTGGAATGCACGAAGCCGGCGACGGAAGTTGCCAAAGTCATTATTGCCCAGGTGAATCCGCGCATGCCACGGACACTCGGCGATTGCTTTATACACGTCGACAAACTTACCTGCTGCGTCGAGGCGGAGGTACCGTTGAAGGAACTTCCGCAGGTTGACAAAGATATCGATCCCGAGGAAGCGGAAACGTACCGGATGATCGGAAAGAACATCGCCGACCTGATCGAAGACGGATCAACTCTTCAACTCGGTATCGGTTCGATTCCCGATGCTGTCCTGACGTTCCTTTCCAACAAGAAAGATCTGGGCATCCACACGGAGATGTTTGCCGATGGCGTCGTCAAGCTTGTCGAGACCGGTGTCATTACGAATGAGAAGAAGACGCTTCACCCGGGGAAGATGATTGCGTCGTTCGTTCTCGCGGAAAAACCGATGTTCGATTTCATCAACAACAATCCGATCATTGAATTCCATCCCTCGCATTACGTCAACGATCCGTATATCATTGCCAAGAACGATAAGATGGTGGCGATCAATTCGGCGATAGAAGTGGACCTTACGGGTCAGGTCTGTGCCGATTCGATCGGTCACTATTTCTACAGCGGATTCGGGGGGCAGCTCGATTTCATCCGGGGTGCGTCCCGGAGCAAGGGGGGAAAACCGATCATTGCGCTGCAATCGACGGCCCGCAACGGTCAGCTGACACGCATTGTTCCCCACCTGAGTGAAGGTGCGGGAGTGACCACATCGCGGGGTGATGTCCATTACGTTGTGACGGAATATGGTGTGGCGGATCTCTACGGAAAAACTGTTCGGGAGCGCGCCCGCGCTCTTATCGATATCGCCCATCCGTCATTCCGGGAAGAATTGGAACGCCATGCGGTGAAAGACAAGTTTGTCGCCGTGTGCGGCCAGCATCTCCAGACCACGGCATGAGTGATCTGCCGGGCTGAAGGAAAGGAGCAACAATGAACCACACGCAGAGAAGGGAAAGCAACGAACAGATTGAACAGGATGAGTATTGCCATCTCTGTGAACGGATGATCGCAACCTTTGAGGCGGATGAGGAGCTGTGCTCCCTGAACGAGCTTCCGAACACATTTGATAAAAAATCCAGAATGTATGTGTGGAAGGATCACGCGTTTGTCAGTTATGCGCTCATACCACGCTCCATTAACGGTTCCACGGGTCTTGCCGATCTCTATGTTTGTGTGGATGAAGATGATCTCGACGACATCGATCTGGAAAATTACGCTGCAAAACTCATGGGCGACGAAATTCTCCCCGCCTGGAGAAAAATGAAAAGTGTCCATCTGACGGAACCGACTCTGGCACCGCCGGTCGATATCCGGTGTAAGCTCCATCTCTCGGGATATTCTCCCGAGATCCGGAAGAGAAAACGTGTGGTGCGAAAGAAAAAATGAGACCGTCAGACCTATTCCAGCGGTACCTACACATGGAGGATTGAACAGATGATTCGAAAACAGGAAGCACTAGACTATCACGCACAAGGAAGACGCGGAAAAATTGAAGTTGTCTCCTCAAAGGCATGTGCGACCCAGCGGGATCTTTCACTTGCGTATACCCCCGGTGTCGCCGAACCGTGCAAGGAAATCGAAAAGAATCCCGATGATGCATACTTGTACACCGCGAAGGGAAACCTGGTTGCGGTGGTGAGCAACGGCACGGCGGTGCTTGGGCTGGGCGATATCGGAGCCCTTGCGGGAAAGCCCGTCATGGAAGGAAAAGGCGTCCTCTTCAAACGCTTCGCAGATATCGATGTGTTTGATATTGAACTGAATTCCCATGACCCTGACGACATCATCCGCGCGGTCAAAATGCTCGAGCCGACCTTCGGCGGAATCAACCTCGAGGATATCAAAGCACCCGAGTGCTTCTATATCGAAGAAACGTTGAAGAAGGAAATGGGGATTCCGGTGTTTCACGACGATCAACACGGAACCGCCATTATCAGCGGTGCTGCTCTCCTGAATGCCCTTGAAGTCGTCGGAAAGAAGATTTCCGACGTGCGCGTCGTATTCAGCGGGGCGGGTGCTGCGGGTATAGCGTGTGCAAAATTCTATGAACGCCTCGGTGTGAAGAGATCCAATATGATGCTGGTTGATACCAAAGGAGTGGTTCATAAGGGCCGCAAGGAAGGAATGAACCCCTACAAGGACTACTTTGCAATCGAGACGAACTGCCGCACTCTTGCCGACGCCATGAAAGGTGCCGATGTTTTCTGCGGTGTGTCGACAAAGGATATTGTCTCGCGGGAGATGATCCGGTCAATGGCAGATAATCCGATCGTCTTCGCCATGGCGAACCCTGATCCTGAAATCACGTACGAAGAGGCAACGGCAGCACGGAGCGATATCATTATGGCAACGGGCAGATCCGATTATCCGAACCAGGTGAACAATGTTCTCGGATTCCCGTTCATTTTCCGCGGAGCGCTCGATGTGCGTGCAACGGCAATAAATGATGAGATGAAGGTTGCTGCAGCAAACGCGCTCGCCAAGCTGACCAAGGAGGATGTCCCCGATTCGGTTCTCCGGGCCTACGGTGGAAAGCGGATAGAATTTGGAAGAGAATATATCATTCCGAAACCGTTCGACCCGCGCGTTCTTCTCTGGGAAGCCGCCGCGGTTGCAAAAGCCGCCATGGAAACGGGTGTCGCAAAACGTCCGGTCTCGAATTTTGAGGCTTACCGGGATTCTCTCGAGGCACGCCTCGGAAAATCCAGAGAAGTGATGCGGTTCTTCATCCACAAGGCGCAGACTGCCCCGAAACGGATTGTATTTCCTGAAGGCGAAGAGGAAAAGATCCTTCGCGCGGCGCAGATCATCGTGGACGAGAAGATTGCGAAGCCGATCCTGCTCGGCAGCCGGACGGCCATCCGACGGCGTATCGCCGAGCTCGGTGTCGATCTCGACGGAGTGGAAGTGATCAATCCTTCGAAATCCCCGAATCTTGATGTGTATATCACGAAGTATTACTCGAAACGGCAGCGGAACGGCGTGACCCGCGGGGATGCAAGCCGGCTGGTCAAGACACACAACATCTTCGGCATGCTGATGGTGGATCAGGGTGATGCGGACGGGCTGATATCCGGCCTCACCCAGCATTATCCCGACACCGTGCGTCCTGCGCTCCAGATCATCGGTAAGCGGCAGGGAGTTCAAAAGATCGCCGGTCTCTACATGATGGTCTTCAAGAACCAGACGATCTTTATTGCGGATGCGACGGTAAATATTGAACCGACAGCGGAAGAGCTGGCGGAGATTGCGATCCTGACTGCAGAGCGCGTCCGGCAGTTCGATGTCGAGCCCCGCATTGCCATGCTTTCGTTCAGCAATTTTGGCAGTTCCCATCATCCTCTGGTGGCGAAGGTCCAGCAGGCAATGGCACTGCTCAGGAAAACCGCGCCGGAACTCGTCGTCGATGGCGAGATGCAGGCGGATGTTGCCGTGTCCCCGGAAATGTTGAGCGAGCTCTATCCGTTCAGCTCACTGAAAGAAAAAGCAAATGTCCTCATTTTCCCGGATCTCACATCGGCAAATATCGCGTATAAACTGCTCGCCAAACTGGGCGGAGCCACGGCAATCGGTCCCATTCTTCTGGGAATCCGGAAGCCGGTCTATCTCCTTGTGCCCGGAAACGATGTAAACGATATCGTTCACATGACTGCAATGGCAGTGCACGAAGCACAGCAGCGCGGTCAGCAGCCGTGTGAAAAAGTCAAACTGGAAGAACTGAAGGTCGCCTCATCTCATTGATGGGGCCATATCAGCAGGGATGATCAATGAATATCAAGGTCATAGGATTGTCGTGTACGAAGATCTCAAGGACGCTGGACAATGTCCAGGCCTCGGTCTCGGAATTTCCCCAGCCCGTATCCGTGGAATGGATCGGCGAGATCCACGATATCGTCGAATGGGGAAGCAAGCAGACACCGACCATCTTTGTCAACGAGAAACAAAAATCATCCGGTCGAATACCGAGTGTGTATGAGATTTCCCGTTGGATTGAAGAAGAAATCGCACTCGATGAAGTGCAGGTATAACGAAGACAAAACGCTCATCACTCGAGGAACAGTCTATGCCGCGTGGAACAGTAGAATTCAGGATTGAGACGTGCAAAGGATGCGAACTGTGCATCGATGCCTGTCCGCAGGAGAGTCTTGCCCTCTCAAAGGAGATCAATACGCTCGGATATCATTATGCCGTTCTCGTGAAGGACAATTGCACGGGTTGTGTGAACTGCGCGCTTGTCTGCCCGGATGCGGTCATCACGGTGTACCGGGCTTCGAAAAAGTCATCCGCGAAATCGTCTGCTGCACGTGAACCGGTGGCGACGATCAGCAACGTGAAGAGCAACATCAAAGTTGTGCTCGACGAAGTGCCGGAAGGGAGAATCGATATATGAGCGAAGTTCAATTGATGAAGGGGAATGAGGCGCTGGCAGAGGCGGCGATTCGCGCCGGATGCGCCGGGTACTTCGGGTATCCTATCACCCCGCAGTCTGAAGTGCTGGAATACCTTGCCGAAGAAGGAAGAAAACGGGGAATGGTCGTACTCCAGGTGGAGAGCGAGCTCGCTGCAATTAATATGGTGTATGGTGCGGCGGGCGCCGGAAAGCGGGTGATGACCTCCTCGTCAAGTCCGGGCATCAGTCTGATGCAGGAGGGTCTCTCATACATTGCCAGCGCAGAGCTTCCCTGCCTCGTGGTGAATGTCAACCGCGGGGGTCCGGGGCTGGGCACCATTCAGCCGTCACAAGGCGATTATTTTCAGGCCACGAAAGGCGGGGGCCACGGAGATTACCATCTGATCGTGTTGGCGCCTTCGAGCGTCCAGGAGATGGCGGATTTTGTGTATGACGGGTTCGAACTTGCCGATAAATACCGCAATCCGGTGATGATCCTTGCTGATGGTGCGCTTGGACAGATGATGGAAAAGGTCACATTCCGGGAGTATGATCCTGCGAGCAGTGGGATTGCGAAAGACTGGGCCACAGTCGGCAAGCCGTCGACGCGTGAACGAAACATCATTACCTCTCTTCATATTCAATCGGAGAGGATGGAACAGATCAACCTGCGCCTCCAGGCAAAATACAGGAAGATCCGCGAGGACGAAGTACGCTACCAGATGGTGCAGGTCGAGGATGCGGAAGTTCTTCTGGTTGCCTACGGTCTTGCGGCGCGCATCAGCCATCGTGCAGTGGAACTCGCACGCCATCGGGGGATTGCCGCCGGCCTGCTGAGGCCGATGACGCTCTTTCCGTACCCCTCGGCGATTCTGCATCAACTGAGCAAACAGCTTGATCAGGTACTAGTTGTCGAAATGAATTCGGGGCAGATGATCGAAGATGTCCGCCTCGCCGTGGAAGGAAATGCTCCGGTTGAGTTTTACGGCAGGATGGGAGGAATCATTCCTTCCACCGAAGAGGTGGTAGAAAAGATTGTTTCAATGGTGAATTCACGAAAACAGGTTGAGGAAAGCCATGTCTGAAGCTGCGGTGATTACGGAAGGGTTGGAATGCATCTGGCAGAAGCCGGCGACGCTGACAAACACACTCATGCACTACTGCCCGGGTTGCGGTCATGGGGTCGTCCATAAGGTTCTGATGGAAGTCGTCCAGGAGCTCGGCATTCAAAGTGAAACGATCGGTGTTGCTCCGGTAGGTTGCTCGGTCTTCGCGTACAATTATCTGGATGTGGATATGCAGGAAGCCGCCCATGGCCGCGCCGCTGCCGTTGCAACGGGGATCAGGCGGATGCTTCCTGACAAGTACGTCTTCTCGTACCAGGGAGATGGAGACCTGGCGGCGATCGGGACCGGTGAAACGATGCACGCCGCAAACCGTGGCGAGAATATTCTCGTCATCTTCATCAACAATGCCATTTACGGTATGACCGGCGGCCAGATGGCGCCGACGACACTCCTGGGAATGAAGACGAGTACAACTCCCGAGGGGAGAACAGTCGATACGCAGGGATTTCCGTTTCGTATCACCGAGCTTATCGGTATGCTCCCCGGTTCGTATTATGTGACCCGACAGGCGGTTCACTCACCCAACGCCGTCCGCTATTTCAAGAAAGCAGTAACGAAAGCGTTTACCATCCAGAAAGAAAAGAAGGGATATTGCCTGATCGAGGTGGTTTCCAATTGTCCGTCGGGATGGAAGATGACTCCTGTTGAGGCGAACAAGTGGATGGAGCAGAATATGTTCCCGATCTATCCGATCGGTGATATTAAGGTGGATGGAAAACTCGTCGCCAAGAATCAGGTGCAGTAGAGCTGCATCTGGTCAGAAATCATGAGCACAGAAAAGGATACGATCATGACACACGAGATTTTGTTTGCAGGGTTTGGTGGACAGGGTGTCCTGTCGATGGGTATGACACTTGCGTCGGCCGGAATGGCGGAAGGAAAAGAAGTCTCTTGGATGCCGTCATATGGCCCGGAAATGCGCGGGGGAACGGCAAATTGCATTGTCATCATCTCAAAAACACCCGTAAGCTCACCGATCGTCACGAAGTTCGATGCGGTCATCGCACTCAACCAGCCGTCTCTCGATAAGTTTGAAAAGGCTGTCAGGCCAAACGGCGTGCTGTTGTACGACAGCAGCAATATCATAGTGCCTCCGACAAGGACCGACATCACAGTGGTCCCGGTGGCGGCGGAGATCGAAGCACAGAAATTGAATGCTCCGCGGGTCAAAAACATGATCCTTCTCGGAGCGTTTCTCAGTGTCTGTCAGGTTGTATCGATTTCATCCGTTGTGAAAGCGCTCGCGGAAGTTCTGCCCGAGCGATACCATCATCTCCTGAAGGTGAATCAGCAGGCACTGGAACGCGGGGAAGAACTGGTGATCGAGGCAGTCACCCCAATAGCATGAAGGAGAATGTCATGAACAATTCCGAAGCCCGGTGTGCACAATCGTGCAGGGGACTCTGTGCGGCGATCGATGCAGCCCTCCAGCGCGAAAAAGAAACGATTCTCCAGTATGCATCGCTTCGGGATAAATGCCAGTATCCCGAAGTCAACAGCATGCTTAACGAGCTCATTCTCCAGTGTCAGAAATCGATTCTGCTCATTGAAGACGCTAAGTCGTTTCTGAAATCAAAATTTGAGGTCCTGGAACAGATCCAGGACAGCTTCGACCTGTAGATGAAAAATAGGGAGAGCGTCAGCGGTAATTCAGAAATATCAGGTGTTCTTGCAGAAAGGAGCGATGTATGGAACTGCAGCAGTGTTGGGAAGCAATACGGGGGAAAGTCTGTTCCAGATGTGTTGATGGGGACGGTTACGGCAACTGCCGCATCGGGCCCGGCCGTGAATGTGCGCTTCAGCAGTATCTTTCGCTGGTCATCAACGCGGTAGAACGTGTACGGAGTGAGCGAGTTCAGGACTATGTGACGGAGCTCCGTGCCATCGTCTGCGCTCAGTGCTCGCAGCAGGAGCCGGAAGGCCACTGCAGGGTACGGGGTGAGGTAGATTGTGCTCTCGACCGATACTTCCCGCTGGTTATTGAAGCGATCGAAGAGGTCAGAGTGCAACATGCTGTCTGAACTGAAAAATCCGACATCAGCACATGAGAGGAAGATACTCCAATGAATGACACACGTTCTTTTCCAGTTGAAAACTATCGTCCGCGCGTTATTATCTGGCAGCTGACATCATCACTCAATGGTGAAACGCCGGAGACTCACAAGGTCCTGACACAACAGGAATGCATGCTCATTACCGAGAGCATCGCGCATATGTCCAAATCCATCGTTGTGATAACGGGGACCCATATTCTCCAGAGACCCGATCTCTTTGATATTGTTTCGTACGGACATGCGCTCGGTCTTAAGATTATCATGGAACTGGAGCCGGAAGAGATCACTCCCGAGATCATGATGAAGTTCAGGAAATTCGGGCCGCGGATTTTCCGGATTGTTCTGGATGAGCGCGTTATCGAGGACCCGGATTCCCGCTACCGGCAGTCTCCCCAGTTCTTCGAACTGGAAGAGGCGGTCAAGCGGCTGAAGAGCGAGGGTTTCGAAATTCATTTTGCGCTCAACATTTATACTCCCGATGAACGGCGGCTTGCCTTCAATCTCGATTATGCGTTCCGTCGTGCGGCAAAAGGAGTCTACTGCCACCTGCATTTCGACCCGGCATTGCCGGAATTTGTAGCAAGAAACGAGGGGGAGCTTTCGGTCGATGATTTCATCTCAAAAATCTCTGAGCTGAAACCTCTTCTGCCCAATAACATGTATTGCTCTCCCCAGTGTATCAAATATGTACCGTTCCATCCCGAGGAATTTCCGGAGGTCGAATTCTCAATCGGCGAATATCCCCGGTGGGTGAGCCAATGCCTCGCAGGCAAGTCGTTTGCGTTCATCGATGAGGTGGGCAAAGTCTATCTCTGCAGCGGGATGCATGAGGAATGCGGTGATCTGCGGTCAAACGGGTTCAATTTCGAAGAGGTATGGTCCGACGCGAAACTTTTCCGCAATATTCGGGGGAATAATTGGACTTGTGCACAGACGCGCCTGCAGCTCAAAGGGAACGGCCATGAAGGAGCAAAGAGCAAGAAGTAAATTCGGAGTATACGTCCTATGAAAAACGGCAAGGTATCGTTGTCACACCGGCGATCGCATTCGCTGGAAACGGAACTTATTCACGGCAAGTCGCTCACGAAGAAGTGGGATTTCAATCACCATGTCGTTCCGCCGATCTCCTCATCGTGTACCTTCCGTCTCGATACGGCGGAACGGGGAGCCAAGGGGTTCGCGGAATTTGCCCATCACGCGAAGGGAACCGCAGTCGAAGGACCGCCTCCGATCTATATTTATGATCGGTTCGGAGAACCGAACAAGGATGTTCTGGAAGAAAATCTCGCGGCCGCGGAAGGAGGTCAGATTGCAGTTACCTTTTCCACGGGTATGGCGGCAATCAGCGCGGTTCTCGGAGCAGTGACCGCAGGCGGCGACGAAATCCTTGCCCATCATATGCTGTACGGCTGCACGTATTCGCTCCTCACAAACTGGTATCCCCGCTACAGCATCTCGACAAAATTCATCGACTTCAAGGATACCGCCGCACTGCGTCACCATCTCGGCGAACATACACGCGTGGTGTATTTTGAAACGCCGGTCAACCCCACGCTGGAGCTTATTGACATCGAAGAGGTTGTGCGTGTGGTGAAAGAGGCAAACAAACATCGCCCGCAGAACCGGAAGATCTACGTGATCATCGATAACACGTTTGCCAGCCCGTTTTGCCAGCGGCCGATCGTGCACGGTGCCGACTTTGCGGTATCGTCGCTAACCAAATCGATCTGCGGCTTTGGAACCGATATGGGCGGGGTGGTGGTCGGTCCGGAATGGAGCTATGACAAACTTCTTCTCTACCGGAAGGATTTTGGCGGTGCGCTGGCGGCAAAAAGCGCATGGCCGATACTTGTCTATGGCCTGCCAAGTCTTCCTGTCCGTATGCGCCAGCAGATGGACACTGCGCTCGCAGTCGCTCAATTTCTTGAAAAGGACGAGCGGATCGAGTTTGTGCGCTATCCCGGGTTGCCTTCCTTCCCGGAGTACGAGCTTGCGAGAAAACAAATGCGGGATTATGAGGGTGAGTTTGCACCCGGAGGTATGCTGTATTTCTCTCTGCGGGGAAAGACTCCCAAGGCGAGGCACGATAAAGGTGAAGCCTTCATCAACTTCCTCGCAAAGAACGCGTATTCCATAACTCTTGCCGTGAGCCTCGGCAATATCCGGACACTCGTCGAACATCCGAGCTCGATGACACACTCCGCCATTCCCGTTGCCGAACAGGTTCACAATGGCATCGATCCCGGAGGCGTGCGGCTATCAATCGGACTGGAAATGGCCCAGGATATCATCCGGGATCTCCGGCGTGCACTCGATTCGTTGTGAAAAGGAACCGGCACGTGAGCCCTGTTCCCATCGAATCGCTGGACCACGCGCAGCAGCACTCAACAACGTCATCTCGATCATTCTCTTCATCAACGAAAGGGCAGTATGAGCGGGAATACCATTCTTAATCACCGGGAGCTGTACCGGCTTCCCTGGAATCTTTCCGACAATGCAATTTCATGGCTCGAGCCAACCTCGCAGTGCAATCTCGCATGCGATGGCTGTTACCGGGAAAATGTGACCGGAAGCCATAAGCCGCTTGCCGTTGTTCGTGAAGAGGTGGAGACCTTCCACCGGCTGCGCAACGCCGACGGCATCTCGATTGCCGGAGGGGATCCGCTCATGCACCCGGAGATCGTTGACATTGTCCGGATGATACACGAACTGGGGATCAAGCCGATCATCAATACGAACGGAGGGCTTCTGACGATGGAGCTCCTTCGGGAACTGAAACGCGCCGGCGTGTATGGATTTACGTTTCATATCGACAGCCGGCAGGGGAGACCGCAATGGAAGGCGAAAAACGAAATCGAGCTCAACGATCTCCGTCTCCAGTACGCCGAAATGCTTGCCGAGGTCGGCAATATTTCCTGCTCCTTTAACTCCACGGTGTATGAAGATACGCTCCAGTACGTTCCCGAACTCGTCGACTGGTCGGCGAAGCACATCGATATCGTTAACGTGATGGTCTTCATCCTTTACAGGGCCGCTGTGCCGCAGCTTCCTTTCGACTGGTATGCCGGCGGAAAGAAGATCGATATGAATGCGCTTGTCTATTCCGAAACCCACGAGCGCAAGATCGATCTGAAGGCGCAGGACGTCGTGGGGGAGATTCGGAAAAGGTTTCCGGAATTCTCGCCGTGTGCCTATCTCAATGGAACCGAAAAGCCGGATTACTTCAAGTGGCTTCTCACCGGTCGCGTAGGAACCCGGGAGCGCGTGCACGGGTACGTCGGGCCGAAATTCATGGAAATCATGCAGACGATGCATCACCTCGGAACTGGAAAATATCTGGCGTACGAAAAGCCGTCCCTCACAAAAAAGGGGCGGTCGATGATGCTGCTCTCTCCCCTCGACCCCGGTATCCGGAAGATCGCATCGAACTACCTGACTTCAGTTCTCACCAACCCGTTCAGAATGTTCAAGGGCCTGCACTATCAGTCGATCATGATTATCCAGCCGGTCGACTTTCTCCCCAACGGCCTACAGAATATGTGTGACGGGTGTCCGGACATGACTCTCTGGAACGGGGAGCTGGTCTGGTCGTGCCGTCTGGAAGAGCTCAAGAACTTCGGTTGCTGGGTCAGAACAGTTCCGAAGAATAACGCATAACACTTCCTCCCTCGTTCTCAAAGGTGAAAACTTCTTCTCTTGGATGATAAGAATGCCACTTCTGTTATTTAAATTGAATCTAAATAGAGAATTCTGGCGCATTTCCCTTCTGGCATCAGAATTGCCTAATGACAAGAAGCCCGCAGCGAGTATCGATATCCCAGTCTGCAGCGAAGAGAAGAAACAGTGGAGAAAGATGAGCATGAGGCATGAGGAAGGTGAGTTGCTCTTGGTCGATGCGGCATCGGGACAATTTCTGATGATTGTCTCTGTTCCTGCCGGCGTAACGCGTGCACAGTTTATCCGAGTCGGAATTCATGAGGGTGAGCGGGTGCAGTGCCTGGAACGACTCCCGGGAGGAACGGTGGTCTTGAAAAAGAACCGCCAGCAAATCGCTGTTGGCCATCAGCTTGCCGAGAAGATTTCCGTGGTACCCGTTGAAGAAGGAGAGCGGCCGTGAGCTACGATCCCGAAGAGACGAACCTCTCCCATTACGAGAAACACCGGCACCACGACGGATCAAACCGCCGGCATGAGGCAGGATCAAAGACCATCGTCCTGGTTGGCAATCCCAATGTTGGAAAATCCCTCCTCTTCAATGCCTTGAGCGGCATGAACGTTGAGGTGTCGAACTTTCCCGGAACCACCGTTGAGTTGACCAAAGGCAGGTATGGGGAATACGAAGTCTTTGATACGCCGGGAATTTACAGTGTATCGTCGTTTAACGATGAGGAAAAGGCCGCCCGTGACATCATTGTCGACGCCGACATCATCCTGAACATCGTCGACGGGATGCACCTCGAACGCGATCTCTTTCTCACGCAGCAGCTTATCGACATGGGAAAGAAGATCGTTGTCCTGGTAAATTTCATGGACGAAGTCCGATCGAGCCGGGTCGAGATCCTGTTTGACCGTCTTTCGAGGTTCCTCGGCGTTGTTGTGCTACCGATTGTTGCGGTCCATGGCGAGGGTTTTGAAGAGCTCCCATCGGCAATTGCCGCCGCGCGCGAAGGAGTACAGCGGGAAGAGCTTCATTCACTCCTGCATGCCACACTGAACATGGTAGGTTCGCAGTCTGAAGCACTTCTTGTTCTTGAAGGAGATGAGTTTATTTCTGCACGCCACGGGGTACCGCCGGGTAAATATCGTGATGAAATTTACGTCAAGCGCCGAAACAGGATCAACTATATCATCGAGCAGGTTGCGCACGATGATTCCGCCAGGACGCGCCTCTCGGATCGTATCGGCAAATGGGCCATCCGCCCCGCCACCGGAATTCCGATGCTCGTTGCCGCGCTCTATGTCGCGTATCTCTTCATCGGGAAATTCGTCTCCCAGACGGTGGTCGACTTCACCGAAAAGCAGATCGGTAAACAGTATTGGGAACCGTGGATTCGCTCGATGGTGACCTCAGTTCTTCCGGTGACTTCCTGGTGGAACGGAATCCTGGTCGGCGAATTCGGGGTCATCACCATGACCACGACGTATCTCCTCTTTCTTCTCCTGCCGCTGGTGATGGCGTTCTATGTCGCGCTTGCCTTCATGGAGGACAGCGGGTATCTGCCGCGGCTTGCCACAATGGTGGACCGTTCGCTGAGCGGTCTGGGACTGAATGGAAGAGCAGTGATTCCCCTGATACTCGGATTCGGATGCATCACCTCTGCAACGGTGACAACCCGGCTTCTCGGAACCGAACGGGAGAAAACCATTGCTACCGCAATTCTGCAGTTTGCAATTCCCTGTTCCGCGCAGCTCGCGGTGATCGCAGCGCTTCTTGCCGGTGCCGGTGTGGCACCGATGGTTATCTATATGACGGTGATGCTCAGCGTTCTGATCGCTCTCGGGACCATCCTGCATCGTATACTTCCCGGAGAGTCGGCCCCGCTTCTTCTTGATCTTCCGCCAATGCGTATGCCGCGGCTCAACAACGTCTTCCGGAAAACTTCCATGAGAACACTCCATTTCATGAAGGAAGCATCCGGCTGGTTCTTTCTTGGTGCGCTTGCCGTAGGCATTGCTCAGTCAATCGGAGCGCTCCAGGTTCTGCAGAATCTTCTTGTCCCGCTCACGACATCGTGGCTTCAGCTCCCTCCGGCTGCTGCAACGGTCTTCATCATGGGGATCGTACGGCGCGATTTTGGTGCGGCCGGACTCTATCAGCTTCCACTTTCTCCCATGCAAATCACGGTTGCCCTGATCACTATCACCCTCTTCGTACCGTGTATTGCATCCCTCATGGTCATGCTGAAAGAACGCGGGATGAAAGAAGGGCTCGTTATCTGGATCGGTACGTGGATCGTCGCATTTGGATTGGGCGGCATTGTTTCACAAATCGTCATGTGAGGAAGCATGAATCCCACACTTGAGGAGACCCGCGAACGAACGCTCATCGAGCAGCTGAAATCTGAGGTGCGGCACTGTTCTGCGTGCGGTCTGGAAATCCGCCATCCATTTCTGGAACGCTGCCCCAGATGCTTCCAGGCCCTCGAACGCCTTGAGCTATCCTGCCAGGGATGCCTGCACCGGTTCAGTTGTCCGGTCTCAAAGTCCGAGTGATCCTGCCTCGAATTCAGATTATCCCCCTATGTTGCCCGCGGGCGACGAAGATGAGACATTCCCCGGTGGTCCCGGAAAGTGTTTGCTTTTTAAGTGTTGTTCGTGGTATATTGATGCACGTTTTTCGAAAGGATGAGGCATGCCGAAAAAACTCGCGATACTGATCGTGGATGATGAAGATGCGCTTCGAACCCTGGTTCGCCATGAACTGGAGAGCGATGGGTTCGTCATCGATGAAGCGGAGTCGGGAGAGCGCGCGGTGGAACTTCTTGGCGAGAAAAAATTCGATATCGTCATTCTGGATATCCGTATGCCGGGAATTGACGGGTTGGAAGTTCTCCGAAGAATCCGGGAGGACGACGCGATTACCAAGGTGATCATGCTGACAGGCGTCGGAGAATTAAAGATCGCCAGAGACAGTCTGACGCTCGGCGCAAACGACTTCCTGATGAAGCCCTATGATTTTACGAGTCTGAAGAACTGTATCAAGCGCGTCCTGAAGGAATAGGGAGTGCGCCGCCCCGGGGGGAATTGCTGATTTCCGCTCATCTTGTACTTCCAGACAAAATCATGTATATTGACGGTTGCAAACCGCTGCCGGACAATGATTGTTCGCTCCGGAAAAGCGGGAGAGCGCGTTGCGCCCGAACATTTAGGGTAGATGGCGGAATTGGCAGACGCGTTGGACTTAGGATCCAATGGAGAAATCCATGGGGGTTCAAATCCCCCTCTACCCACCACGACTGTGGTACCACACGTAGGTAATCAGAAACAAGCATAGATTCACGATCCATGGAAGTTTCCATCACCGATATCTCCGAAGTTGAAAAGGAGATGCATATTCAGACCTCCGCCGAGGAACTGATTCCTCATTTTGAAGAGGCGTATAAACGGTATCAGCCGAAAATCGAACTTCACGGTTTTCGGAAGGGGAAGGCCCCGCTGGATCTCGTAAAAAAGATTTATGGCGAAAGTATCGAATACAGCTCGCTTGATACGATTGCGAGCGATGTCTACCGCGGTATTGTTGAAGAACGCAATCTCCAGCCGATCGGCGAACCGGTCCTTACCGACCTTGATTACAAGCGGGGCACCGGGCTCACGTTTAAGGTCAAGTATGAAATAAAGCCGAACGTCGTCGTGCAGGAATACCGGAACCTCCCCGTCGAGAAACTGGTTCATACGATAACGGACAAGGAAGTTCAGGATGAAATCTATCGCCTTCGCAAAGCCAATGCGACGCTGGAAGAGGTTCAGCAGGTCACGGATGATGACCACCTCGTGACGGCAGATATCCAGCAGCTTGATGCGGGAGGGAGCCCGCTTATCGGGAAGAAAACCCCTGATGCCAAGCTCTATCTGGCCGACGACACACTCTATCCGGAAATCCGCGACGCCCTGAGAACCGGCAGTACCGGAGCATCACTGCGGGTAAAGGTGGATCACACACACGACAAGGAGCAGCACACCGATTATCTCGAGCTTGCGGTGAAGAAGATCGAGAAGACAAATCTGCCGGTACTGGATGATGAATTTGTCAAGAAGATCACCAAAGGCCGGACGGTTTCGGTGGATGCGTTTATGCAGCAGCTCCGTCAGGATCTCGAACAGTACTGGAAAGACCGGAGCGAACAGAGACTTTCCGATACCATTATTGGCGAGATCGTCAAGCGCCATCCTCTTACGGTTCCGGAGTCGCTTGTCAAAGGCGTTCTGGATTCCCTGATCGAAGATCTCAGAAACCGGTACCCGAAAAAGAAATTCCCTCCCGATTTTAATGAACAGGCGTTCCGCGAAAGCAACCGGAACTATGCCGTCTTTCAGGCTCAATGGTATCTCCTTCGCGAGTCGATCATCAACAAGGAAGGAATCACCGCAGGAGAAGCCGACCTCAGGAAGCGTGCGGATCAGGATGCGCCCAATGTCGGCATCGACAAGGACCGGCTCTATCAGTTCTATGAGACATCTGCACAGGTGAAAGACAGGATTGTGTCGGAAAAATTGATGGAGTTTCTGACAACTCATCAATCGATCACCGAAAAAGTCACCGAAGAAGCTTTTTAAAAACGAATTCAAACACGAAAGGTTTTCAATAGTATGGATATGAACATCAAGAATCAGCTTGTACCGATGGTGGTTGAGCAGACGGGAAGAGGAGAGCGCGCCTATGATATTTTCTCACGCCTTCTCAAAGAACGTATCGTCTTTCTCGGAACTCCGGTCGATGATACGACGGCGAGTCTTGTCATTGCCCAGCTTCTCCATCTCGAATCCGAAGACCCCGACAAGGATATCCACCTCTACATCAACAGTCCGGGCGGCGGGGTCTACGCGGGACTTGCCATTTACGACACGATGCAGTACATCCGGCCGGACATCCATACCATCTGTGTCGGATTGTCGGCAAGCATCGCCGCAATCCTTCTTGCCGGCGGAACGAAGGGAAAACGCACCGCGTTGCCGAACTCGCGTATCATGATTCACCAGCCGTGGGGAGGTGTGCAGGGAACTGCAACCGATATCAGCATCCAGGCGGAAGAGATCCTCAAAATCAAGAAGCGCATCAACGAGATTCTCGCTGGTCACTGCGGCAAGAACGTGGATCAGATTGAAAAGGATACCGATCGCGACAATTACATGACGTCGGAAGAAGCCAAATCGTATGGACTGATCGATAATATTCTCATCAAGAAAGCCAGGACGGAACCGAAGAAGGAAAAGTAAGAGATGCCTCAAAAAGGGAAATCGGAAGAATCGATCCGCTGCTCATTTTGCGGGCGCACGGCAGACCAGGTGCAGAGTATTATTGCGGGTCCGGATGCGTATATCTGTGATGCCTGTGTGGCGAGCTCGGTCGATATTCTCCGCAACAACCTCGCAGCAATCACCTCGAAGCAGTCTGCAGCGCGAACTTCGCTGACCCCGATTGAGATCAAGAACGCACTCGACAATTACGTTATCGGGCAGGAGAACGCGAAAAAGACTCTCGCAGTTGCCGTCTATAATCACTATAAACGTGTTGATGCAAAAGGCGGTCTGCAGAATCTTGACGAGGTGGAAATCGAAAAGAGCAACATTCTCCTCCTCGGCCCGACCGGTACCGGCAAGACACTTCTTGCTCAAACCCTTGCCCGAATTCTCTCGGTGCCGTTCGCAATCGCTGATGCCACAACTCTGACGGAAGCAGGATATGTCGGTGATGATGTGGAAACAGTTCTCGTCCATCTTCTCCAGAATGCCGACTACAATGTGGAGCGGGCGGAGCGCGGAATCGTCTATATCGATGAAGTCGATAAGATCGCGCGGAAATCGGACAGTGCCTCGATCACACGGGATGTCTCGGGTGAAGGTGTCCAGCAGGCGCTTCTGAAAATTCTCGAAGGAACGCTCGCCGGTGTTCCCCCGAAGGGCGGGAGGAAACATCCGGAGCAGAGTCTGATCAATATCAACACGAAAAATATCCTCTTTATCTGCGGGGGCGCATTTGTCGGATTGGAAAAAATCATCGGGCAGAGAATTCACAAGACGCAGATCGGTTTCGGCGCGCAGATCAAGGGCAAGCGAGATCACAGCGCCGACGAGCTCCTGCCGCTGGTAGAACCCGACGATCTGCTGAAGTTCGGCATGATCCCCGAGTTTGTGGGAAGACTCCCCGTCGTTGCGGCGCTTCACTCACTCGATGAAACGGCACTTCTCAACATCCTCACCGAGCCGAAGAACGCGCTCGTCAAGCAGTATCAGAAGCTTCTCCTGATGGAGGGGGTGGATCTGGAATTTGAGCGCGAGGCGCTCGATGCGATAGTGCAGAAGGCGATTGAGCGGGGA
>DATIXJ010000059.1:0-57550 GCA_035518715.1 Bacteroidota bacterium
GCGAAAACCGCAACGCAGAATGCCAGGCCGCAAAGACTCACGACGAGAAAATCCTGCCGCCTCACAATACCCTGAGTGAGCGGCCGGTACGGTGCCGAGATCGAGTCCGTATCCGTCTGAAAACAGTCAGTAAGCGCCTGGCCGAATCCATACGAAAGAAACGACGCAAGCACAATCAGTCCTGTCCCGATGAAATTCGTGTTTGCGACAAATGCCAGACCGACGATTCCAGTGATTCCCGAGACAAACATCAGGTACGGTCTCATCGTAACGATGTACGCAAGGACGAAATTCCTGCTGACGAGTCTGTAAGGTGATTGACCGGCAAGCGATATCATCGGAGATCTCCCGCAACAAGAGGTCTGGAGAGTATTCCATCCCGAAACTGACGACGGTTGCGTCTACCGACTGCGTGGAGGAGCGGCGACAACAATGAGAAAACCTTTGGTGAAATGTTGAGCATGAACGCAAATGCCCCCTGCCAGCCAGGGATGATTTTTTCTTCACGGGGACGTTCAATAAGGTCAACGATCGCCGATGCAACGACGCCCGCATCGAGCGGCTTCAGCGCAAACGAGATCGTGGAAAGCCGGTCAGCGGATTCGGCCGCGAGCATCGATGTCCGGACGGGACCCGGCGAGAGATGGCTCACGCAGATTTCGTACCTCCGGAGTTCGGATTGCAGCGATCTGCTGAGTCCGCGAACTGCAAATTTTGTTGCACTGTAGAGTGCCTCGTAGGGCATCGGCACAATTCCGCCAAGCGAGCCGACGAAGAGAATCTGTCCGCTGTGCTGTTTTTTCATGACCGGAACCACTGCCCGGGCGCTGCGGACACAGTTCGAAAAGTTGAGACAAATGACCGATTCGACTTCCTTGTCCGAAAGTGTATCGAGCGTTCCGGGAATGAGCACGCCGGCGCAATTTACCAGGACGTCGATGCGATGAAATCGATCGAACACCTGATCAACGATCTCATTCCAGGATTCCCGCCGGGAAAGATCAGATTCTATGAAGATGGAGGAAGGGCTATACCCGGATATCTTCCGGATGATCGACTCGAGGCGTGATTTCGATCTTCCCACCGCAACGACAACCGCTCCCATTTTCGCAAGCTGCAAGCAGGCGGGATACCCGATTCCACCCGTTGCGCCGGCGACGATGATGATCTTGCCTCTGATGTCCTGTCTTTTCATCTTCTTTCCCTCTTGAGCTTCTGTTGAAATATATTCTCTCCGGCACCCCGAGTTGTCAAATTTTCTTCATTTCATTGTCAAAAATTACCCTTAATTGACAGAATAACGGACTTCTTCCTTTTCGATCCAGGTCAACACGTTGAATACCACCCGGGTTTGTAGACAGCTCAGGGCTTATATATAGTGTATGAATTCAACCCGGGTCGTGCGTACTACCGGCGGCGCCTTTGGCCGACCACTACCCGATATAGTAGGAATCGCTGGATTTCAATTCGGATATCTGACGGAATTCTTCAGTTTCGTGTAACAAGAGCCGACGTAGTTCGTAAGAGTGAGGAAAGCCACCTTTGGATTCCATTCCGCGAATAAAAGCAGAGCCCGGGCAATCCACCATGATCTTCAGAGAAATCCATGACGGGGCCAAAATCATCCGGTTCGAGAATTGTGACTGTTCATGAGACTTGTTGATACGAATTGTTGTAATGCCTGCTGGTTGCCGGTCCAGGGCATCTGTTTCCTTCTGATCGCCTGCTTGTTCAGTCCGGCATTTGCCGCCGCGTCGGATCGTTCGGACTCCATTTCCTACAAGATTAATTGTCATAGGTGCGAGACCAATATTAAGCTCACCGGTAAACTCGATGACCCGCAATGGCAGCTTGCACAGCGGGTCGAGGTTGCCTATGAAGTTACACCCGGGGAGAACACGCCGTCTCCGCAGAAAACGTTTGTGCGCACGATGTACAATTCAGAGTATGTGTATTTCGGATTCGACTGCAGGGACACGACCATCTCGTCGATCCGTGCACATATTACCGATCGCGACAAGATGTATGATGATGACTGGGTGATGGTCATTCTCGATACGTACGGCGATTATCAGAGATCGTACGAATTTGTGGTAAATCCGTACGGGATTCAGGGAGACCTGTTGCGGACATCGAATAATGAAGACGACAGTTTTGATGCAGTATGGGAATCGAAATCGGCGATTGATGATTCCGGTTGGACTGCGGAGATGGCGATCCCGCTCAAGAGCATGCGCTTTCCCGCGATACCGGAACAGAATTGGGTCGTGGATTTTCTCAGAAATTATCCCAGGGCGAGCCGCGTGCAGATTTCCTGGACCCCGATCAGCCGCGATAACCCGTGTCTGCCCTGTCAGGGCGGACACATCGAAGGTGTCAGAGATGTCCAGTCGACTACCTCGGTCGATCTCCTGCCGTACGTCGTTGGCCAGGAATCCGGCCAGCTCCAGGATGGTTCTGATCCGACATCCCATTTCGATAATGGTGACGTGAAAGGTCGGGTGGGAATCGGCGCGCGATACGCCCCGTCTCCCGATCTCGCCGTTGAAGGGACGATCAATCCCGATTTCAGTCAGGTCGAATCGGATGCGACACAGATCAGCGTGAACTCGAACTATGCGCTGTTCTATCCCGAGAAGCGTCCGTTTTTCCTTCTGGGCGCGGATATGTTCCAGAACCAGACGCAGACATTTTATACCCGTTCGATCAATAATACTCTCGCAGCGGCAAGAGTCATCGGCAAAAGCGGTTCGCTCTCGTTTGCATATCTCGGGGCATCGGATCGGAATACCCCGTACATCGTTCCCGGCGAGGAGAGCAGTGATGCGGTTGCGACGGATATCTCATCGTTCTCGAATGCCGTTCGGGCACGCTATGATTTCGGGAAAGAGAACTATCTGGGTGGTACGATCATCACGCGCAATGCGACCGATGCTCACAATTATGTCGGGGGTGTTGACTGGAACTACAAATTCTGGGAGAATTACTACTTCCAGGGGGAGATGTTCTATTCCGACACGAAGGAGCTCAACGATACGAGCATTCTTTCGGATACCCGGCAGCTTGGATCGACGGGGAACAACGCGGCATTCAACGGAGAGCAGTACAGCGGCGGCTCGACGATGCTGACGCTTCTCCGGAACGCGCGCGACATCAGCTTCAGCGTCGAGTATCTCGACCGTGCCCCGACATTTCAGGCACAGGACGGGTTCGTCACGAACAACGATACCCGCGAGCTGTTTCTGCAGGAATCGTACTCCTTCTACACGAACAACGGGTTTCTCGATATGTGGCAGATCTTCATGAACAACGGTCTGCATTACAACTACGACGGGATCAGGAAGGAGAAATGGGCTTTGCCCGGGCTCTACTTCCAGCTCAAGAGCCAGACAAACATCAATCTCATTTACTTTCTCGTGAATGACGAACTCTACCAGGGAATTGAATTCTACAAAATCAACAGGGGAGAAATTACCATCAACTCGAGGCCTTCGAAACTTCTCACACTTTCGTTCGACGGCACGTTCGGGAAGTTCATCAAGCGGGTAGACTCGGCAGATATAGGAACGGGACATACCATCAGCGCGGAAGCGACGGTTCGTCCGACTTCTCAGCTTGTCCTCGACCTCACGTATTCCCGTTCGCGGCTTTCCAGTGTTGCGACCGGGGATCTCTTCTACGATGGCTATATTATGCGCGGGACGGCTATCTACGACTTTACGGCAGCGCTCTTTCTGCGATTGATCGTCCAGTATGACGAGTTCAGCGGCGAGACGGATATCTATCCTCTGTTGAGTTACAAGCTGAATCCCTACACGATTTTCTATGCCGGCTCGACATTCAGCGACAACGATTTTGGGCAGGTCTACGGCATGCGCGAAACCTCGCGCCAGTTCTTTCTGAAATTGCAGTATCTGATTCGCAGCTGAGCGGAAATCCGCAGCAGATTCACGTTTTGCGGGCCGGAATTCCGGAAATCCTTTCAAATGGTCGTGATACACGATATTGACAATCGGCCCCTGATTTCGTAAATTTCGTCATCAGAAGAGCGGTTCCTTGGAACCCGTCAGTGAAATTTCCCTAAGGGATAGATTCACGGACGGGTTTTTTGCTTTCCAGGGTGTGGCGTGAACTCATTCAATTTCCGCGGTGAACCTGCACGAAGCTCTCCATGTCTTTTCAGTCGCCGCTGAATGAAAGGAGCAGACAATCATGTTTTGTCCAAAGTGCCGATACGAGTACCGGAAGGGATTTACAATCTGTACCGATTGCAATATTCCGCTCGTGGAAGAATTGGCGGAGGCGAACGAAGAATCTGAGGTCCTTACCGATACGCGCTTTGTGGAGGTGCTTTCCACCTATGATCAGTCCGATATTGCACAGGTGAAAGGTATCCTGGATGCTGAAAAGATCAGCTACTATGTGCAGGCGGAGATGAGCAGCTACCTCTTTCCGTTCGCCCAGCCCTCCATCGTCATGGTTGAACGCTGCGATGTCGGGAAGGCAATCATGCTCATCAGACCCCTCAAGCTCAGGTTCCTGCGCATGATTTTCTCGGGAGATCACTGAATCATGAATGGCGTTACTCCGAGCTGGTTTTCGGATGCTCTCCTCGCGATGCTGATGATCGTTGCAGTTGCGCTGATGCTCTTCAGACATAAGAGGAAGAAAAAGGCAGGAATGTGACTCTCCTGCCGTGATGTGACTGTCCTGTTTGTACCCCTCCCCGGAATGGTTCGCAGGGGGAGGCGATGATGGTGTTCTTCAATCTCAATTCCTGATAATGAAATCTCTTCTCCTGATTGTGCTGGCCGGCCTCGTCGCATTTGGAGGTTGTCTTAAACACACCGACGAAAGCATCATCCGCGATCGGCTCGCAGAGTTTGACCGCATCTACGAGTCCAAACAATTTGGGCAGCTCGAGCGGTTCTACCACCCGAAGTACCTTGAAGATGGAGGATGGGGACGGAAACCCGGCTGGTTCGCGAAATGGAAGACGAATCAGGAGCATCTCTACAGTGCATATCCAAGACTGCAGATTCACAGAACGATCATCTCTGTTGATCGCGTCGGGTTCGCGTATATTGTTCAGGAAGTGTTTTCGCTGGATGGAATTGATTCCGCGGGACGTACGGAACCGATCCGCGAGAGTGCGAGGCATCAGCTGACCTTTGTGAGAGAAGGCGACGATTGGTTCATTTCGCAACAGCTGATGACAAGAGTCTCACCGTTCTATGACAGTCTCTCTGAAAAGTACGATGGGATCGGAAGAATCGGGCTGGCGTATGTCTGTCAGACCTCGCTCGATTTCGTGTCGGTTATCGACCCGGTGCTCCGCAAGGTCATCGGTGTAATTCCCTGCGGCATTGGACCCACATCCCTGGCATTTGCAGAAGGGAGCCACCGCGGGTATATCACCAATTTCCGTTCAGGGACGATCACGGTCTTTGATAAAAACACGAATGAACGGATCACCGATATCCGCGTCGGCCTCAAGCCGGCGCATGTCGTGGTCGATCCGGAAGAGAGATATATTTACGTGGGGCATCAGTCGGTGGACGGGATCTGGGTCATCAGTGCAAAAACGAATGAGGTGTTTCGGAGGATTCCGATGATAAACGGTGCGATGCGGTGGAACACGCTCGCGGAAAAACTCTTCGTCTCCAATATGTTTGACTCGACGCTCGTGATCATCGACCCGGCAAACAGTTTTCAGACCACAACGATTGCCGTCGGCGGGAGGCCGATGGAACTGGCATTCTCGGCGGACGAGAAATTTCTCTATCTTACGAACTTCTGGCTGAATGAGGTTCAGAAGATCGATGTTTCCTCCGGGACGATCGTGAACCACATCGGTCCGGTCTATAATCCGCGGGGGATCTGTGTTGATCCGGATGGAAAGTTTGCCTACGTCACGAATGTGCTCTCACAGAAATTGACGATCATCGATCTGGCGAAAGATGAAGTGATCGATTCCGTCGATATCGGCCGTGCGCCGACGGGAGTTTCCTACGGCTGCGCGACGCGTACACTGTTTGTTTCAAACCAAAGCGCATACCGCATCACAGAATTCGACCCCGTTTCCCGGTCGATCAGGGATACCATAGCCGTTGCCGATAATCCCATCGATGTGATGGTCGATAATGGAAAATCGGGGATAAAATTCTGAATGAAGGTGTTCGAAATTTCAATCATCGTGCGCTTCAACTTCCAACAACTACCATGACTTCCAGGAGATGAACATGAAAGGTAACCAGAAACTCATTGGGGTTTTAAATGAATTGCTTGCGGATGAATTGTCGGCGATCAGTCAGTATATGGTGCATTCCGAAATGTGCGAGAATTGGGGATACGGGATACTTCACGACGCCATCGAGCACCAGGCCATCGACGAGATGCACCATGCCGAATGGCTCATCAACCGGATACTCTTTCTGGAAGGAAAACCGATCGTCTCGAAACTCAATCCGATAAGGATTGGCTCAACGGTGGAAGAGATGGTTGGATTTGACCAGAAGGCGGAGTCCGGCGCGATCCAAGCGTACAACAAAGGCATTGCGCTGGCGAGGGATGTCAAGGATCAATCGACGGCAGACCTGCTCGTGGAGATTCTGAAGATGGAAGAGAAGCACATCGATTGGGGGGAGGTGCAGGTCTCCCAGATCGAGCAGATGGGTCTCGAAAACTACCTCTCAATGCAATCCGGCAAAGCCGAAAAGTAAGATTTGCCGCAGTTTCAGATTATGGTCATTCCGCGGTCATGAACCATTTCATGACCGTGGGGTGATCAGATCACTTCAGATTTCCACTTCCTGGCGGTTCCCATCAATCCCACAACTGCCACGCCCCCAAAAGCGAGGGGCGCAAGGAGGGGCTTATCCTTTTCCTTCTCTTTCGTAGCGGCCTGGGTTTCCGTGGTGACTTTTTCGTCATCATCTTCATGAATGTGAAAGTAGACTCCTGTTCCTGCAACAAGGAATGAAGCAAGCAGGAGGATCTGAAGAGCACGGATCCACTTCTCTTTCCACAGGATAAATGTGAGGATCCCGACGATCGTGGCAATGAGACAGAAGGCCAGCGGGACACATGCGATCACGTCTTTGGTGAGTATCGACCAGTGCTCGATGGTCGTATCCAGAAGGAGGAATCCAAACCCGGCCGAGGCCGTCAGGACAAGTAATCTGTTGAGTGAATAGTTTTTCATGGGAGTAAAGTGTTGTGAACGGGTAAGCAAGGGAAATACAGAAATGATACATCAATGTACGGAAATCGCACGTGGGGGACAACTGGCTCGACTGAGATCGGGAAACGTAACGGTCGAACGGGCGAACGTAAATACTACTTGACAATAACGAAAACTATGAGTTTATTCATTCTTCCGGGAAACGATCAGCCCGGGAAGTTGACGAAGCACATCATCAATCATTACGGAGAAGGTATTCATGGGGAATCCGCTCTTTGCACGTAAGCCGCTCTCGCTTCTGCTGGAGGAGATGAAAGGAGAGAACCGCTTACGCCGCGTGCTTGGTCCGGTGACGCTCACGAGTCTGGGCGTCGGTGCCATCATCGGAACGGGAATTTTTGTTCTTACGGGTGTTGCGGCACATGACAAGACAGGCCCGGGCCTCGTCCTTTCGTTTGTGGTATCCGGAGTTGCATGTATTTTCGCAGCACTCTGTTATGCCGAATTTGCATCGATGGCTCCTGTTGCCGGCTCTGCCTATACGTACGCATATGCCACGCTCGGAGAGTTGTTCGCCTGGATCATCGGATGGGACCTTGTTCTTGAATATGCGGTAGGTTCGTCGACGGTGGCTCATGGCTGGTCTGCGCATTTCCAGGATCTTCTCAAGAGTTTTGGGGTATCGGTGCCGTTCGCCGTTGGGAACGCTCCATTTGATTTTGATCCCGCGAGCGGTCACTTTTTTGCGACCGGTGCGGTCTTTGACATTCCGGCAATAGTGATCACGGCAGTCATTACCACCATCCTCATTATCGGTATCCGCGAAAGCGCGCGGTTCAACGCATTCATGGTTGCCGTAAAGCTCCTGATTGTATTGTTCGTCATTGTGGTTGGAGCATTCTATGTAAATCCCGAAAACTGGAAACCCTTCGCTCCCTTTGGATTCAGCGGGGTCAGCTTTTTCGGACACACGATTGCCGGTCAAACCGGAACCGGCGGTGCCCCTCTCGGGATTCTTGCGGGCGCAGCGATCATCTTCTTTGCGTACATCGGATTTGATTCTGTTTCAACGCACGCCGAAGAAGCCAAGCGACCGCACCGTGATGTTCCGATCGGGATCATTGCCTCATTGATCATCTGCACCGTCCTGTACATTGCCGTCTCGGGAATTCTGACCGGCATGGTGCGTTACGACAAGATTGATATCAACGCTCCGGTCTCCGCGGCATTCGGGCAGGCAGGGCTTCCGTGGGCCCAACGGCTCGTCGATGTCGGTGCCATCACGGGGATCACCTCCGTACTTCTCGTCATGATGCTGAGCCAGCCGCGGGTTCTCCTCGCAATGGCGCGTGACGGTCTCGTACCCACGTCATTTTTTGGTGCTGTACATGATAAATTCAGAACGCCGTGGAAGTCGACGATGCTGACGGGTCTTTTTGTCGCAACGATGGCGGCATTCCTGCCGTTGAGAATTTTGGCCGAGCTCACAAATATTGGTACACTCTTGGCCTTTACGATCGTCTGTTCTGCGGTCCTCATTATGCGCCGGACACATCCTGATGCCGAGCGGCCCTTCCGGGCACCCTTGGTTCCGTTTGTCCCGATTATGGGAATTCTCTCGTGCCTCCTTCTTATGTTTTCTCTTCCGGTAGAAAACTGGTGGCGGCTGATTATCTGGCTGCTGATCGGGTTTGTCATCTATTTCGGATATGGAAGAAGGCACAGCGTTATGGCACGCCTGCGCAAGCAGGAAGCAGCAAAGATCAACGGCGGCGGTTACGCCATGGAGAAGTAACGGGAAATGAGATCTTCCGCTATGGCAATTGCACGGTAAATGAAAAACCCCGACTTCGGTCGGGGTTTTTGTTTGGAGAAAGCATGCTCGAATTGTGGTGAGAGTCGTCCCAAACCTCTCCGCGTTTGAACTCAGAGCGTGAACTCTTTTTCCATCAGCTTGTTTTTCCTGAACTCCATCAGCTCGGCCGCTTTTTGTGCGATGTGCTCGCCGCTCACTTCGAATTCCTTCACCAGCTCCCACGGTGCTCCGGAATCGCCGAAGCGGTCCTTCACTCCGATTGCGCCGGTGAGGATCGGCTTCCCGTAGAGGTCCTTGCTCTCTGTGAGCACACTGCTTACTCTCCATGCCAGCGCGCCGATCTGATGTTCCTCGGCGGTGAGGATGACGCCTGTTTCTTTTGCGGCACGCAGGATTGCCTGCTCATCGATTGGCTTCAACGTGTGCATGTTGATGATCCGCGTCTCGTAGCCAAACTCCTTCTTCAGGATGTACGCTGCACGCATTGCCTCCGGTACCATTGGTCCGCAGGCAATGATCGTCAATTGCTCGGACTCATTCTCGTACTGCTGGGCGAGGATTGTGTCGAACGCGTCGATAAACTGCTGCGTCTCTTTCCGCAGGCGGATGATGTTCGCTTTTCCGAAGATAAACGGTGTTTTTTCGCTGCTCACCACCGGCGTCGCTTCGCGTGCGAAGCGGATATACTTCGGGCCCCGGTGTTTCATGAGGAAGTATGTGGTTGCTTTCTTTGTCTCCACGCTGTCGCACGGGACCAGAACTGACATGTTCGGAAGTCCGCACATGGCAAAGAGGTCTTCGAGCGCCTGGTGTGTCGCACCGTCGGGTCCGACGGAGACACCGCCGTGTGCACCGGCAATGAGGACGTTTACGTTGCTGTAACAGACTGAGACACGAATCTGGTCGAGATTCCGCGCTGCGGCAAATGTTCCGTACGTTCCGAGAACCGGGATCTTTCCTTCCCGTGCGAGGCCTGCTGCAGCCGCCGTCGCCGATTGTTCCGCAATTCCCATGCTGATCCACCGGTTCTTCCGCTCCGGCTTCGTTGCGTAAAAGTCGCTGATCGTGATAGAGCCGGATATATCCAGGCCGAGGCAGACGATCCGTTGATCATCACCGTTTTCAAGGAGTGATTGCCCGAACCCTTTCCGGGTCGGCTCCATCTTTACAATCATCTCCTTGTCGGTATTCCACCAATAGTTATGTGAAAATTTCGGCATCTTTGCGTCCAGCTTCCGGTCAATTTCTTTCTGGGCTGATTTCGCTTTATCGAGAAGGGCGGCATAGGGAATTTTCTCCGCGATACCCAATTCCTGAAGTCCTTTTACCAACTCTTCGGCGTTCGGAGACTTGCCGTGCCATCCGGCAACATTCTCCATGAAACTGACTCCCTTGCCCTTCACCGTGTCGGCAATAATCACCACCGGTTTTCCAACACCCGCTTTTGCCTTCTCAAGTGCATCCACGACATGATTCATATTATGTCCATCGACGCGGAACACCTTCCAGCCGAAGCTCTGGTATTTTTCAACCAGCGGCTCCACTTCCATTACATCGGAAACCTTTCCGTCGATTTGAAGTCTGTTGGTATCAACAATGCCGATCAAGTTGTCGAGCTTATGATGCGATGCTTCCATCGCTGCTTCCCAGATCTGGCCTTCCTGCTGCTCTCCGTCTCCCATGATGCAGAAGATCCTGTGCTTCCTTCCGTCGACTTTTGCGGCGAGTGCAACGCCGACGGCAACGCTGAGGCCCTGGCCGAGCGATCCGCTGGAGAGCTCGACACCGGGGAGCTTCAACCAATGAGGATGTCCCTGAAAAGGGGACCAGAGTTTACGGAGGAGAACCGTTTCATCGAGCTTGCAGAATCCTGCAAACGCAAGACCGAGATAGAGACTCGGTGCCTTGTGTCCCGTTGACCAGATGATCCTGTCGCGATCTTCCCACGATGCATTTTCCGGATCGTGATCGGCAATCCGCAGGTACAGCGCTGCGGTGATGTCCATGACGGAGAGGGTGCCGCCGGCGTGTCCTGATCCCGCTGCCGTGAGCATGACGAGATCATACCCGCGCATGAGTTTTGCCGCGTCTTTCAGTTCGTCGATCGAATAGGTTTTTCTGATGCGTCCGCTTCTTGAGTCAATGAGTGCCATGGGATTTACCTCGAAATGCTGTTGGGTCTCTTCCGGTTAAGAATCTTATGTAGAACAGTCATATGCCGAATTCGTGCCAGAACTACCTGCGCATTTTCAAAAGAATAGAATGAACTCAGCCGCTGAATTCTCAATACTGTAATGAGTGAAATAAGGGATTTTCACGTGTGAGAAATGGTATCCGAATGGAACGCCGGGGGAACTGGTGGCCCGTTGCGAGGCGGCGCGTTTACCCCTTTTAGGCGTCCGCTGGGCCAGGGAGATTCGTTCTCTCACGAATATGGCACTGTAGTTGCTCCATATGCATCATTGCAGGCAGAACCCCTGCCCTGGTGTACGCGGCAACTCAAGGGATCAGGTGCAGCTGATCATGCAGAAATGGACGGCAGACAGATTCAGATGAGATTGCAGTATCCTCCTTCTGTGATGAACATATCGGTCTTCGTTCGCTGTGTGGCGAAGCAAAATAAACCGCTTTCCGACTGTCACATCCATACCCAAGCCGGGTGTGGTTTTGGTGCAATCACCCAAAAATTCTGAACGTGCTCCGATGCTCCTGAAGAATGCAACAACGCTTGTCCTTGATCCTCCCTCGATCGTCGCGAAAGATCTGAGGATCCGCGACGGTGAGATCGTTGAAGCCGGAACGCGGCTTTCCCGTACCCGGGGTGAAGAGGTTGTCGATCTCGAAGGCCGTTATGTCATGCCCGGACTGGTGTGTGCACATACACATCTCTACTCGACGCTTTCACGCGGTATGCCCCCGCCTTCACGCCCGCCCGAAAATTTTCTCGACATCCTCCGGTCTGTCTGGTGGAAGCTCGATCGTGCACTTGATGAAGATGCCATCTACTCCAGCGCGCTCGTGGGCGGCATCGAAGCGCTGCTTTGCGGCACGACGACGATTGTGGATCATCATGCCTCGCCCAGGTGCATCCACGGCTCGCTCGACATCATCCGGGAAGCTCTGGCGGAAGTGGGCGTGCGCGGCGTTCTCTGCTATGAGGTCACGGACCGCGGCGGGGCACGTGAGCGGGATCAGGGGCTCTTGGAGAACGAACGGTTTCTTCATTCCGCCGGTTCGCACCCGTTTGTCCGCGGTATGCTCGGTGCACATGCTGCATTCACCCTGAGCGATCATACACTCCGGCGCTGCGGAGAGATGGCCGATCATTACTGCACCGGAGTTCACATTCATGCTGCAGAGGATTATGCGGACATTTCGAGCGCAGCAGAAGATTATCAGACCAGATTGGCCGACCGCTTGTTGCGCAATCATGTGGTGAATGAACATTCCATCCTGGCGCATTGTGTTCATTTTTCACGAAAGGACTTTGAAAAACTCCGCAGGGAAGAATGCTGGATGGTCCATAATCCGCGATCCAACATGAACAACAGAGTGGGTCACGCCGCACTTGAATATTTTGGAGACCACGGAGCGCTCGGTACCGACGGGTTTCGGGCCGATATGTTTGAAGAATCCCGCTGTGCATTTTTTAAGAACCAGGAATCCGGGGACAAGGACCTGCCGGTATCGATCGCATCGATTCTGGCAGGCGGCAACCGGATGGTTTCACACCTTTTCAGGAGAAGGTTCGGGAGTTTGAATGAAGGATCGGTAGCAGATCTTGTTGTGCTCAGGTATTTTCCCCCTACGCCCTTGACGAGAGATACTCTGACGGGCCATTTCCTGTTTGGGATGGATGCCTCGATGGTCGATTCGGTTATGGTGGGAGGAAAATGGCGCGTGCGCAAGGGAAACGTCGTCGGATTCGATCCCGTACCGGTTTACGAAAAAGCTTCAAGGATTGCGCGGAAATTGTGGAAGAAGATGACGGAATTGTGAGAAGAAGGGATGGCCGATCATAAGATAGTCGGAAAACCCGAACGGCGTGTCGACGCTCTGGGAAAGGTTGCCGGGACCGCGAAATATGCGGCCGATTACAATCTTCCCCACCAGCTCTACGGTAAAGTCCTCCGTGCGAAATACCCTCACGCCAGAATCCTCTCGATCGATAGTTCGGATGCGCTCCGCCTTGAAGGAGTTGAAGCGGTTCTTACCGCCGGGGATATCCCCGGAGAAAAATCATTCGGCACCATCCTGAAGAACCAGGCGATACTCGCGGCCGAAAGAGTACGGTATCTGGGGGACGGGGTTGCGCTGGTTGCCGCACGGACTCCTGAACTTGCAGAGCATGCCGTAAGTTTGATCCGCGTTGAATACGACCCGCTTCCGGTGGTTTCCGATCCCGAACTCGCCATGAATCCCGAATCGCCCAACATCCACGGCGAGAGCAATGTCTTCGTCCACCATCATGTGTATAAGGGGGATGTCGGAAGGGGGTTTACCGAAGCCGACTTTATCCTCGAACGGAAATTCAAGACGCAGTTCGTTGAGCACTCGTATCTCGAGCCCGAAGCTGTACTGGCTGAACCGCTGGAACACGGCGGAATACGTGTCACGGGCTCCGTGCAGAACCTCTTCTCAAGCCGCAGGTCTGTCGCAGCGGCACTCGGCCTCGATCTGAATAAAGTCGAAATCATTCAGGCCACACTCGGGGGTTCGTTCGGCGGGAAGGATGAAGTGATGACTTCGATGTGCTGCCGGGCTGCACTCCTTTCCCTGAAAACCGGGAAACCGGTGAAGATGGTGAACAGCAGGGAAGAGTCAATGCTCGAGAGCTACAAGCGCCACCCCTACGTCATGTATTATCGGTGGGGAGCCAGGAACGACGGCAGCATCACGGCGATGGAGATCCGCTGCATTGCCGATGGGGGTGCTTATGCATCGATGAGTCAGTTTGTGACGTGGAGATCGGTTGTCCAGGCAACCGGGCCGTACTCCTGCGAGAATGTCAAGACCGATGTTTACGCGGTATACACGAACAACAATTATACCGGCGCGATGCGTGGATTTGGCTCTCCGCAGGTGAATTTCGCGATTGAATCGATGATGGACGAGCTCGCGGAAAAAGTCGGAAAGGATCCTCTTTCCATCCGCCTGCAGAACGGGTTTGAGGACGGTGCAGTGACTGCCACCGGTCAGACCCTCAGCCATCGCGTGAGTCTCAAAGAAGTGCTGACAAAGGCAGCCGCGGAAGCGAAGTTTCTGGAGAAGTGGAAGAAGTATCGCGGATCGAAGGACTCACCGATGAAGCGCGGCATCGGTCTCGCCTGCAGCTACCGGGGAGTAGCTCTCGGAGCCGAGGGAACTGATGCCGCTGGCACGATCGTCTCTGTCCAGACCGACGGGAGCGTGATCGTCTCTTCCGGCATTACCGATATGGGACAGGGTGCGCAAACCCAGATGTCGCAGATCGCCGCGGAGGTTCTCGGCATCTCGATGGACCGGATTCAGTTCCTGAATACAAATACGAGCCGCGTCCCGGATTCGGGTCCGACCGTCGCCTCGAGAGGTACGATCATGGGCGGCTCTGCGGCAAAGAAAGCCGCTGAGGTCGTGCGCCAGGCGTTCCTCGATGTCGCATCCGTTATGACCGGCATCTCGGCCGGGAATCTTGATCTCGAACAAAATTATCTCGTTGATTCGCGCTCTCACCTGCGGCTTGCGAGTTTCAGTGAACTCGCGGCGGAATGTTTTAAGCAGGGAAAACCGATGTACGGGTTCGGCTGGTATAAATCGCCCAGAACCTCCTGGGATGAAAAGAACGGAAGCGGCGAAGCATATTTCACATTCGTGTATGGGGCGAATATTGCTGAAGTCGAGGTGGATACCGGAACGGGAAGAGTGAATGTGCTGGAAGTCGTCGCGGCCCATGATCTCGGAAAAGCGATCAACCGGTCGACGGTTCTTGGGCAGATTTACGGTGGAGTCGCGATGGGTCTCGGCTACGGTCTTCTTGAGGAATTTGATTTCGAGAATGCTGTTCCGAAGCAGCTGAACTTCGATGAGTATCTCATCCCGACCTCGATGGATGTCCCGCACGTAACGCCCATTATTGTGGAAAATGAAGATGCTGCCGGTCCATTTGGCGCGAAGTCGATTGGTGAACCGGCGAATGAGATCGCCGCTCCGGCAATTGTCAATGCGATCTTCAATGCGACGGGCAAACGGGTCTGCGAGCTTCCCGCAACGATCGAACGAGTATTGCTTGGCCGCAAGCTCACACGGGCAGGAGAACGGGGATCGTCGATTGCTCATCATGCTCTTCATGCGGAAGACACATCAGAAAAATTCCGATTCCGGAAATGAAGACGTTCGAATATACCGCCGCGGAATCAATCATGCATGCGAGTGAACAGCTGTCCCGCTGGTCGGGCAGTGCCTCCATTCTGGCCGGAGGCACCGATTTGTTGATCGCACTCCGCCATGCAAACGGCAGTTCGCCGAAATGCCTCATCGATATATCGAGGATTCCGGAATTGCGGGGCATTACCTTGAAAGGGGATACGGTCACAATCCGACCGCTCACTGTACACGCGGAACTTGAGAAGTCATCGTGTATTTGTTTGCACGCGCCGTTCCTTTCCCGGGCTGCGTCGATGATCGGTTCACCGCAGATCCGGAATCGCGGAACGGTTGGCGGAAACATCATGAACGCGGCCACGTGTGCCGACACGGTTCCTCCTCTTATTGCGCTCGGCGCGGGCATATCGCTCAAATCGGTTCGAGGAACCCGCCGCATGCCGCTCGAGCAGCTTTTCACCGCGCCGTATGCAACGACTGCGGCAACTGACGAAATACTTGAGGAGATTGTATTTCCGGTACTTCCAACCGGAGCGACAAGCGCCTTTATCAAACTCGGTAGGCGGAACGCCCTATCGATCGCACGATTAAGCATTGCAGCGGTTCTGGAGTTCGACTCCGGAGGGAAGATCAAGGATGCGCGGATTGTCCCCGGGGCCGCATTCCCGACGTGGCGCCGTATGTCGGAGGCAGAACACCTCCTGAGGGGGGAGATTCCATCGACAAAGTTATTTGAAGACGCGGGTAAAGCCGTTGCGGCAGCGATGATCTCGGAGACCGGCATGCGCTGGTCAACGGCATACAAAGAGCCCGTTCTGGTGACACTGGTAACCCGAGCATTGCAGGAATGCGAGTGCTGTCGTCGGAAGGAACAGTTTGAACGATGAAGATCACGGTATCCATAAATCGTAAGCAGTACAAAACGGATGTGATGCCCAACAGGACTCTTCTCGATTTTCTTCGGGAAGATCTTGGTCTGCTCGGGACAAAGTGCGGCTGCGAAATCGGCGAGTGTGGTGCCTGTACCGTCCTTCTGGATGGCAAGGCCGTGAATGCTTGTCTCATCCTGGTTCCACAAATTGATGGCCGCGAAATCTTGACGGTCGAGGGGCTTTCTTTGGAGAATGTCCTTCATCCGCTTCAGGAAGCGTTTTTGGATCATAATGCTGCACACTGTGGTTTTTGCACGCCCGGAGTTCTTCTCAGCGCCAAAGCACTTCTCGATGAAAATCCGACGCCGTCCGAGTATGAAATCCGTGCTGCAATTGCCGGGAATCTCTGCAGGTGTACCGGTTATACACAGATCATCGAGGCGATAGAAGATGCGGCGCAGCGACAGCAGCTCGGGTCACAACGCGAAAATTCATTACGAGAGGGCCGTACGAAGCGATGAGAACCAGGAAAGGAATGTGATGATGCAGCCAACGAATGTCCGCGCGGTGTATTCTGCCCGGCGGGCCAGTGAAGAAGCGGAGCGATGCCTCTATTGCTTCGAGGCGCCATGCAGCCAGGCATGTCCTGCACACATCGATATTCCCGAATTTATTGCCATGATCCGGTCGAAGAATATTTCCGGCGCATCGGGGGTTGTGAAGACGGCGAATGGATTTGCGAATGTTTGCGGGAAAATCTGTCCGGAAGAAATTTACTGTCAGTCAGTCTGCAACCGCGCGAGTATTGATGCACCGATCATGATACGCGAGCTGCATTATTACGCGACTCGTGAAGGTTCTGCCCGTGGCCCGGAAAGATTCAAATCAGTCAATCCCATTCCGAAGAACGTCGCCGTCGTCGGTGGGGGACCCGCTGGTCTGAGTTGCGCGTTCGAGCTTTCGCTTCTCGGGTATTCCGTCACACTCTATGAGTCAGATAAACTGGGAGGTGTACCACATTCCGCTATTCCATCATTTCGGCTGCCAACAGAGGTCCTGGAAGATGATGTTGAACTTCTTTCACGAAATGCCACGGTCATCCGCCGCAATGTGCAGCGTGGCGCACTCAAGCACATCCGAAAGCGATTCAGTGCGGTTTTCCTCGGCGTCGGCTTGGGAAAGGACAAGCCGGTCGGACTCAAAGGGGAAACCCTTCGGGGAGTCTATCCTGTCCTGAAATTTCTGGAACATGCCAAGCATAGATCCAACAGATTACCCATTGGCAAACGGGTTGTTGTGATAGGCGGGGGAAATGTCTCCCTTGATGCCGCTGCCACGGCGAAGAGGATGGGTGCAGAGGAAGTTCTCCTCTTATACCGGCGGAGTGAACCCGAAATGAAAGTCTGGAAGAGTGAACTTGAGGAAGCCCGCGCACAGGGCATTCAAATTCTCTATCTGACCATTCCTGTCAGGATTGTGGGAAACGGATCAGTCAAAGAAATCATCTGCCGCCGGACAAAGTTGTCAAACAAAATCGATTCTTCAGGAAGACGCATACCCGTCGAAATAGCGGGATCGGATTTCCCGATTCAGACAAATTGCATTGTCACTGCCATCGGGCAGTCTCTCGGTTCAGATTTTCTACCGGACGTGGGAAGATCTTCACGCGGTTTCATTGCTGTAGATCGGAAGTTCCGCACCTCGTTGAAGGGAGTCTTTGCGGGCGGTGATGCCATTTCGGGTGAAGGGACAATCGTGCAATCTGTCGCCCATGGAAAACAGGCGGCCCGCGAGATACATGCATTCCTGTCGGGATCGGAGCGCTGAGAGATGAAGAAGAATAGCGATACCATCCGTTCTGGTCAGTCAATTTTTCAGCAAAGAGATCTCTCCTGTAATTTTCTCGGACTGCATTTCGAGAACCCCTTTATTCTGGCAGCAGGGCCGTCGACGGACAATCTCGAGATGGTACGGAGGGCGTTTTCAATGGGTTGGGCAGGTGCAATACTTAAAACTACTTCGGTGGAGGGCACACGTGTCGATCTGGCCTACCCCATGATGAGCAGTTTCGATCATGAGGGAAAACGGCTTTTTGGAATGGGAAACATCGACTTGATTTCCGAGCACCACATCGATCGTGTGGAAAAAAATGTCCGTAAGCTCAAGAAGGAATTTCCTGAAAAGATTGTCGCCGCCAGCATTATGGCTGGTAAGAAAGAAGACTGGCAGCGTTTGGTTGAGCGTCTTGAGCGCGCAGGTGCGGATTTTATCGAATGCAGTTTTTCCTGTCCGCAGGGGAATATCGGTGAAGACCCCGGAAAAATGCTTGCCCAGAGTGTGAGTGCGACGGAGTTGACGGCGGGGTGGGTCCGCGAGGCCGCGCGGAAGATTCCTGTATCGATAAAAATTACGCCCCATGTGACTGATATCGTCGAGGTTGCCCGGGCAGTGAAGCGCAGCGGCGCAAATGCACTCACGGCTTCAAATTCCGTCCAGGGACTCATGGGGATCGATATCCGGACGTTCGTCGCATTTCCGCATCTCGACGGCCGCTCGACATACAGTGGACTGACGGGACCCGCGATCAAGCCGATCACTCTCCGCACGATTGCAGAAATTGCACGCAATGTCGATATCCCGATCTTTGGAACCGGTGGCGCATCAACCTGGAGCGATGCCGTGGAATTCATGGCGGTCGGCGCAGGAGTCGTGGAGTTCTGCACTGCGGTCATGCACCACGGGTTTAGAATTATCTCCGATCTCCGCAGCGGCATGTCGCATTATCTCGGGGAGATGAACTTCCGTTCCGTCGAGGAAATCCGTGGACGGGCGCTTCCGCATCTTGTCGTGCACGACGACCTCCCCCGACGTTCCGTGCGGAGCCATATCCATGAAGAGCTCTGCGTGAAATGTGAAGACTGTTATGTCGCTTGCCGGGACGGCGGACATACGGCAATCGACCGGCGGAAGAGCCGGATCCCGATTGTCGACTGGGATCGTTGCGTCGGCTGCGGACTCTGTCAGTTTGTTTGCCCCATTGGCGGCTGCATTGAAATGATGACACTCGACGCATGATTTCCGCACTCTGAATTCCCACGTGATGATGACTGCCGCGGGTGAAATGGGATGAATCCCTATCAGAAAATTTATCAGAAAGCACGGGCCCTCCAGGACGAGACGCTCCGCGTTGCCATGGAATTGATCCGCACGCCATCATTTTCATCAAAGGAGCATGATGCTGTGCAGGTTCTCTGCCGGGAAATGGAAAAAATCGGATTGGATGAAATCCGTATCGACGGCCTCGGCTCCGTCATCGGGCGCATCGGCAATGGACCGCGGAGCATCGCCTTCGACGGTCATGTCGACACCGTGTACGCGGGCGACCGGAACCAATGGAGCAGCGATCCGTTTGTGCCGAAAATTGAACACGGAAAGTTGTGGGGCCGGGGAAGTGTTGATCAGAAAGGCGGGCTTGCCGCGATGTTGTCTGCTGCCCGCATCATCAAGGAATTCGATCTCTGTCAAAACCACACCGTGTATTTTACCGGCACGGTTATGGAAGAAGATTGCGATGGGCTCTGCTGGCAGCACCTTATCCGGGAAGAACATCTTCACCCGGATGCCGTCGTCATCACAGAACCGACAAACCTGTATCTCTACCGCGGCCATCGCGGCCGGATGGAAATGGATATTGAAATCAGGGGTCGAAGCTGTCACAGCTCGACGCCCGAGTGCGGCGACAACGCGGTTTACAAGCTTGCCCGCATAGCTCTGGAGATCGAAAAACTGGATAAGCGGCTTGTTGCCGACGCTCACCTCGGTAAAGGATCGGTTTCCGTCACTGTCGCGGATTCTTCATCACCCTCAGCGTGCGCGGTTCCGGATGGCGGAATTCTTCGGCTCGACCGCCGACTGACGCGTGGGGAAACGAAGGACAGTGCGATTGCGGAAGTTCATGATGCCATCCGTCGGGCAGGATATAACGACGCAACTGTTAGCGTACCGATATATCGCGAGGCGGCGTATACCGGTAAGGTATATCCGACAGAAAAGTACTATCCGATGTGGCTGCTGGATGAGGATTCGCCTTTTCTGAAAAGTGCGATCGATGCCTTTGAAAGTGTTTTTGGAAATCGTCCTCAGGCCGGCATATGGGGATTCAGCAGTAACGCAGTCGCGGTTGCCGGAATGCATGCGATTCCCTGCGTGGTCTTCGGCCCGGGAAATGAGCTTTTGGCGCACACGGCGGATGAAGCTTGCGAAATCGGGCAGCTCACGAGCGCTGCAGCGTTTTATGCTTCACTCGTCGCCCATCTCAGCGGCGGAATTGAACATGATGTGCACAACTCAATACCCGGAACATTATAAGTGCAGCCGGTGGAATTCGTTGCAATGATCGAAGTAATTTCCTATAATGAACAACTATGCTCTCGCGGAACATGAGCAATATATCAGGATGGCTGGATTGAATCTTGCTGAGAAAATCAGGGATGCAGGTGTGGTTGGTGCAGGCGGTGCCGGATTCCCGTCGCATGTGAAAGCCGATTCCAATGTGGAGATTATTATTGCCAATGGCGCCGAGTGCGAGCCGCTGATTCACAAGGACTATGAGCTGATGTGCCGTCATCCCGCCGAAATTGTGCGGGGTGTCGAGCTCATGATGCAGGCGACAGGTGCCAAACGCGGCATTATCGGTGTTAAAGAGAAGAACAAGCCGGCCGTCGATGCGCTTTCGGGAGCCCTCCGCGGAAAAGATATCACACTCCATCTCCTGGGAGATTTTTATCCCTCCGGCGACGAATACATCCTTGTCTATGAAGCCACGAAGCGGCTGATTCCTCCGCAGGGAATCCCCCTCGATATTGGAGTTGTGGTGAACAATGTGGAGACCCTGTATAACATTGCACGGTCGGCTGACGGGTCTCCGGTCACAGAGAAATTCCTGACTGTTGCCGGGGCAGTTGACCACCCCGTGTCCTTTCATGCACCTATCGGTATGTCATACCGAGATGCCATTGCCTCTGCGGGAGGGGCCACCGTCGAAAAGTTTGGCGTCTTTGTGGGCGGCATCATGATGGGGAAACTCGAGTTCGATCTTGATCTCCCAATTACGAAGACCACTGCAGGTCTCGTCGTTCTCCCGCTCGAACATACACTGGTTCAACGCAAGCAGCAGCCGGAGTCGTCCATGCACCGTATCGGAAAATCCGCCTGCGACCAATGCAGCTATTGTACGGAGTTATGCCCCCGGTATATGCTCGGCTATGATGTCCAGCCCCATAAAGTGATGCGAAGTCTTGGGTTTACGCACACCGGCGAGAATATCTGGAACCAGTACGCGATGCTCTGCTGTTCGTGCGGATTATGTACGCTCTATGCCTGCCCGGAAAGTCTATTCCCAAAGGAAGCATGTGACAAGGGGAAGCATGATTTGAAAGAAGCCGGTATTTCCTGGTCGGGGAAAAAGGAAGTGGAGATTCACCCGATGTATGAAGGCAGACGAACTCCGTTGAAACAGCTCATGAAGCGGCTCGGGGTGGAAGAGTATAATACGCCGTCGGAATATTGCACGAAGGATCGCGCTCCGAATCATGTGAGCATTCCGGTGAAGCAGAGTATCGGTACGGCGGCTCAGCCGATCATCAGGTCGGGTGACCGTGTAAAAAAGGGAGATCTTATTGGTAGGGTGCCGGATGGAAAGCTCGGTGCGAACGTCCATGCGAGCATCAGCGGTGTGGTAAAAAGCGTCGGCGAGACGATCGTCATCGACGAAGCATGATGGATGCCGGAGATCACGATTCCGGCTCCTGAAGTAGTGTAGCAGCGCAAATCCCGTTCTTCAGTTCATCAAATCCTCGTTCTTCACAAAAGGTATTCTCATGGAAAAAAATTCGATCGGCTTAATCGAGCTGACGAGTATTGCAGCCGGATTTCAGGTCGCGGATGCAATGCTGAAAGCAGCTGAAGTTGAAATTATATTGTCCCGGACGATCTGTTCGGGTAAGTATATGGTCCTCATCGGCGGGGATGTCGCAGCGGTGACCTCGAGCGTCGAAGCCGGGGGAATCGCAGGAAGGGGTTCGATCATCGATGCCTTCATCATTCCGAACGTTCACCCTGCGGTCTTTCCGGCGATTGCCGGGGCGAGCCGGGTCGATGTTCTTGAATCGCTCGGTATTGTCGAATCGTTCTCCGTTGCCTCGCTGATTGAGGCCGCCGATGCGGCCGTAAAGGCAGCGCGGGTTCAGCTGATCGAAATACGACTGGCAATGGCGCTCGGCGGGAAAGCATTTCTGACGTTGACCGGCGACGTCGCAGCGGTGCAGGCGGCTGTTGATGCCGGCGCGGCCGTCGTCTCGGAGAAGGGATTGCTTGTGAACAAGGTTGTCATCCCTCAACCACGAAGAGAACTTTTATCGGAAATTGTTTAATAACACGTCCAGCAAACGGCTCATACCATACGGATTTCTCGATGTGTGGTGGTGGTCGCCGCCTCACACAGGGCGATGGACGGACATCACACAGAACAAAAGGAGAAACGTACAATGCGTAGTTTTTTAGGTCGTGATATTCTCTCACTCAAAGAATTTGAACGGAGTGAATTTTTCCGTGTATTCGAGATCGCGGAACGCCTCGAGCCGATCGCACGGAACCGCCGTAACAGTGATTTGCTCAAAGATAAAACACTCGTGACAGCATTTTATCAGCCGAGCACACGAACACGTCTGTCCCATGAATCGGCGATGCATCGTCTGGGGGGTCACGTTGTCGGCTTTTCGGATGCGAAGATGACGCGCGCCGGCGACTTCTACCAGGAGAGTATTAAGGATACGGTGAAAATGCTCGAGTTCTATGGCGATGTTATCGCTATGCGCCATTTCCAGAAAGGTGCTCCGCACGAGGCCGCAAAATGGTCTTCCATCCCGGTCATCAACGGCGGCGATGGCTGGGGCGAACATCCCACGCAGATTCTGACCGATCTTCTCACGGTCTACCGTGAACGCGGCCGTATCGACGGTCTGAGATGGCTTGCCGTCGGCGATATGCGCATGCGCACCATGCATTCTCTTGGTTATGCCCTCACACAATTTGACTGCCCGGTCACGTTTGTCGGCCCACCCGCAAATGCACTTTTCCCCAACTCGCCGGATATGAAAATGCCCGAAGAGTATAAGGCGGACTTCAGGCAATACGGCCTGAATTTCAGCGAAGCCGACCACGTTGAGCAGGCAATCGCCAATGCCGACGTTATTCTGGTGGAACCGGTCATCCAGGCCGATTATGCATCGTCCAGGGTGGAGGCGACCAAAGACAAACCGCTCACTCCCGCGAACTTCAAGATCACGCGTGAGCTCCTGATGTCGAAAGCAAAAAGCAACATGACCCTTCTCCATTCTCTCCCCCGCATGGATGAGATCCCCGCAGATGTTGACATCACCCGCTGGTCGCGGTACTGGCAGGAAGCATTTTACGGTGTTGTCATGCGGATGGCGCTTCTTGCACTCGTGCTCGGCGCAGTCGAATGACAGTAAGATCTTGACGGGCAGTCCGGATTCGATTGAAACCGGACTGTCCCGTCGTTCGGATTTCACACCACAAAGGAGAAATTGATATGCAAACCTATCTTCACAATCGTGATCTCATCGGAGATCTCGATTTCAGCAAAGAAGAAGTTGAAACGGTGCTCGATGTCGCCTTCGATCTGAAGCGGAAGCGGGCACTCAACGAGCCGCACGCGGTCCTTCGCGACAAGGTTCTCGCCATGATGTTCTTCTTTTCCAGCACGCGTACCCGCGGATCGTTCGAAGCGGGCATGGCACAGCTCGGAGGACATGGCGCATTTATCGAATCAAAGTCGACACAAATCGCACACGGCGATACTCCGAAAGAGATCGGAGAAATCTTCGGCCGGTATTTTGATGGCATCGCAATCCGTCATGTCGATTGGGGAATCGGCAACAAATACCTCAACGAGGTGGCGAAATATTCGCGTGTCCCGGTTCTCAACATGCAGTGCGATATCTATCATCCATTTCAGATCCTAGCCGATCTCATGACCGTGGTTGAGAAAAAGGGAAGAGATCTTCGCCGGAAGAAGATGGTCGTTTCATGGGCGTATGCTTCATCTTACCAGAAACCGATGTCGGTACCCCAGTCTCTGATCCTTCAGATGCCGCGCTTCGGGCTCGATGTCACTCTTGTCCATCCTCCGGAATTCAAGCTGATGCCGGACATCATGGATCAGGCACGCGAGCAGGCGAAAAAATACGGTGTGGGATTCGAGGTCGCGGATGATATGGATGCCGCGTTCAAGGGTGCGGACGTGATTTATGCAAAATCGTGGGGAGCTATGGTCCACACCAAAGATGAAAAGGACGGAGCAAAAATCATCAGCAAATATTCCTCCTGGATCATGGATGAACGGAGACTGAAACTGGCGAAGCCGGATGCGATTTATATGCACCCGCTTCCGGCAGACAGGAACATCGAGGTGACGGACGGAGTCATGGACGGACCGAATTCGGTCGTTTATGACGAAGCCGAGAACCGTATGCACGCGCAAAAAGCCGTGATGGCATTAACCATGGGGTAACATGTAAGAACTGATGGGCGGCCGGCATGTTCGACACACCAGCCGCCCAACATGGAAGAGCGTAATTCTTCAATGAGGAGAAAAAATTGGTAACCAGAAAAAAAGCTGTGAAGAAAACAAAAAAACACCCGTCCGGGAAAACATCAAAAGGGCCGGCGAAATCGAGGCTGGCAGTTGTGGCAATCGGCGGGAATTCGCTTATCAAAGATTCACATCATCAGACTGTGGAGGATCAGGAAGGCGCGCTACGCGAAACCGCTTCGCACATCGCCGATATGATCGAACAGGGTTGGGATGTTGCGATCGGACATGGGAATGGTCCACAGGTCGGATTTGTGCTCCGTCGTTCGGAGATTGCTGCCAAAATCGAGGGAATGCATGAAGTCCCTCTCGATGTGTGCGGTGCCGACACACAGGGAGCGATCGGCTACGAGCTTCAGCAGGCACTTCAAAATGAGCTCTATCACCGGGGAATCCGGAAGAACTGTGCGACGATCGTGACGCAGGTTTTGGTGAATCAGAACGATCCGGCATTCCGGAATCCGTCTAAACCGATCGGCGGATTCATGGAGAGGGACGAAGCACTCCGGCGCGAAAAAGAAATGGATTGGAGCGTTGTTGAAGATGCCGGCAGAGGATGGCGTCGCGTCGTTCCGTCACCGCTTCCGGAGGAGATCGTCGAACTTTCCACCATCAAGGCCGTACTCGATCAGGGAATCGTTGTGATCACCGTAGGCGGCGGCGGAATCCCGGTCATCGATGTCGGGCAGGGTGAGTACCGCGGTACCGCAGCGGTCATCGACAAGGATTTTGCCAGTAGTCTGCTGGCTCGCGAAGTGAAAGCCGACCTCTTTCTCATCGCGACCGCAGTTGAGAAAGTCGCGATCAATTTCGGTAAACCGAATCAGCAGTGGATCGACAGGATGACGCTGGATGAAGCAAAGGGGTATCTTGCCGAGGGGACGCATTTCGCAAAAGGCTCGATGGCGCCGAAGATCCAGGCGATCATCTGGTTCCTCGAGAACGGTGGGAAGCATGCCGTCATCACGAACCCTGAAAATATCGGGCGCGCGCTTCGAGGTGAAACGGGTACACACATTATGCGAACGTAGATGATCCCTTATCATTTTACCTGCATCCTGTGCGGGGAGGAGTATGATCCCGAAACCACGCGCTATGTGTGTCCCAAACATGGTGATGAGGGTATCCTTGATACGGTGTACGATTACAAACGCCTGAGCGCCACCACATCTCCGCAGTCGGTCTCAGCGTCGCGCGATTTTTCCATCTGGCGGTATGCGCCGCTTCTACCGGTACAGAACGCTCGGGATTCCGCGCCGCCTCTGCAGGTGGGCTGGACGCCTCTCTACCGATCAACAACGCTCAGTGCAAAGCTCGGGTTGAGAAATCTCTTCTTCAAGGATGACGGGAGAAATCCAACCGCATCACTCAAGGACCGCGCGAGTGCCGTCGTTGTTGCCTGTGCACGTGAACTCGGTGTAAAGGTTATCACGACCGCGAGTACCGGAAATGCCGGTGCAGCGCTTGCCGGTCTTGCTGCCGCAGCGAAAATGCCCGCGGTGATCTTCGTACCGCAGACCGCACCGCAGGCAAAGATCGTGCAGCTCCTGATCTTCGGAGCGCGCATTCTTCTCGTCAGGGGAACATACGATCAGGCGTTCGATCTCTGCCTCCAGGCGTCGAAGGAGTTCGGCTGGTACTGCCGCAATACCGGATTCAACCCCTATACGGTCGAAGGCAAGAAGACTGCAGCTCTCGAAATCTGCGAACAGCTCGGATGGAAAGCCCCCGATGTGATATTCGCCTCCGTGGGTGACGGAAATATCATCAGCGGATTGTGGAAGGGATTACGCGATCTTATGGCGCTCGGCTGGATTGACCACATGCCAAAGCTTATCGGTGTCCAGGCGGAAGGTTCTGCGGCATGCTATCACGCGTGGAACAAGGGTACTGAACACATCACGGCAATCAATGCACAGACGGTAGCGGATTCCATCAGTGCAGATCTGCCGCGTGACGGGGTGCGTGCAATTCGGGCGGTTCGTGAAACAGGCGGTGTCTATCTCACGGTGACCGACGAAGAAATTCTCTCGGCAATTCCGGAGATTGCCCGCGGTGAAGCGATCTTTTCTGAACCCGCCGCATCGGCGGCATATTCCGGGCTCAAAAAGGCAGTCAGGCAGGGACTCGTGAATCCGGAGGAGACGGTGGTATGCCTCCTGACCGGAAACGGGTTGAAGGACATCGGGAGCGCGATGAAAGTTGCGGGAGAGGGAACCATCATCGATCCCACAATGGAAGCAGTCAAACGATTGAAATTTACCTAACTACGAAGGAGAAGGAAGTGTCCAAACTTATATCAGGTCCTACATTTGAGGAAATGCTTCATCCCGGCAAAATCAACCCGGACATCCGGAAGCGCGCACTGGAAGCGAAGACGAAGGATCCTCTCGATCCGATCAATCTCTTCAACATCACCTGGCGTGACAGCAAGAACAATATTTACTACCATGTCATGCCGAAGGAACTGACCGGCATCGACGCAAATATCGTCGTCCTGTACGGAAAGGATTTTCCGAGCGGCTCGCACAAAGTCGGCGCGGCCTATTCGGTGCTTATCGAAATGCAGTCGTTCGGGGAAGTGGATCCCAGCACGCACACGCTGGTGTGGCCGTCCACGGGAAATTATGGCATCGGCGGTGCCTACGTCGGATGCCGCATGGGGTTCGACAGCATCGTCGTGCTGCCCGCCGGAATGAGCCAGGAACGATTTCAGCGCATCGAATCGTACGGTGCAAAGATCATCAAGACGGTCGGATCGGAATCCAATGTGAAAGAAATCTATGACGAAACACACCGTCTGCGCAAAGATGCACAGGTACGTATCCTCAATCAATTCGAGGTCATGGGCAATTACAGGTTCCACTATCATGTCACCGGAAATACGATAGTGGAACTTGCCGATGAGCTCAAGAAGCAGGGCGTCGGTACGGGAAAAATCTCCGCATACTGTTCGGCGATGGGAAGCGCCGGAACAATCGCGGCGGGTGACCGGTTGAAGCAGGTCTGGCACGATCATAAGATCGTTGGTCTTGAGCCGATTCAATGTCCGACATTATACAATAACGGGTATGGTTCCCACGACATCCAGGGTATCGGCGATAAACACGTGACGTGGATCCATAATGTCATGAACATGGATGCCATCATGTGCCTGGATGACATCGAGTGTAAGAAAGGATTGCAGCTCCTCACGGAAGAAACCGGCTGGAAGACGCTCGAAAAGCGGCTTGGTGTGCCTCGTGCATCTGTTGAGAAGATGTCGACGATCTTCGGGATCAGCGGTGTATGCAATGTCCTTGGTGCAATCAAAACAGCAAAATTTTATGGCTTCGGTAAGAACGATACGATTGTGACGATTTGTACAGACGCGATCGACCGGTATCACTCCGTCATGGGGGACATGACGAAGCGCTTCGGGAAGATGGATGAAGCGGAGGCACTCGCCAGGACCCACATCTTCAGTGACCAAACCACCGACTGGGTTCATGAAGGTACGACCGACATGCGCCGCCAGTGGCATAATCTGAAATATTATACATGGGTGGAGCAGCAGGGAAAAGCTGTCGAGGAGCTCGATGCACAGCTCGATCCGGAATGGTGGCTCAAGCATCAGAAGCTTGTTGGTGAAATCGATAAGAAGCTTCAGTCTGCCCGCAAGTAGTTTTCTTAAACAGGTGAAATTGCGGGGCTCGGGAAGACGCTCGTTCTGAAATTGTGATCGATTGAGATGTGGAGATTTCCATGACGTCCGGGATCATTCTCGCAGCCGGTGCATCATTCAGGATGGGAAGTCCCAAAGCACTCCTGAATGCAGGACAGAAGACCTTTCTCGGTCATATCGGCAGCCTGTTGGCGAATTCCGGTATCGTTGATATCATCGTCGTCCTGGGGGCCGATGCGGAAACGATCCGTGGTTCGATCACCACATTTCCAGGAACAGTTGTCGTCAACGAACACTGGACGAACGGCCAGCTGTCATCTCTTCGCGCGGGCCTCGACGTAGCTGTCCAGCACTCAGCCGACCATATACTTGTCTGGCCTGTCGACAGGCCGTTGGTCCGTCAGCAGACGCTCACTTCCATTATCGCGGCATCGGCAGCGAATTCTTCATCGATGATCGTTCCGACATGCCGAAACCGGCGCGGCCATCCCGTCATTTTTCCGGAAAACTACTTCGGTGCACTCCGCGATGCACCGCTGGATACCGGTGCCCGATATGTTGTGCGGAAATATGCTGATGCAGTTTTTGAATTCGAAACAGAGGATGAAGGAATCCTCCTGAATATCGATACGCCGGAAACCTACCATCAGATCGCGGCAAGATTTTTCCAGAACCCTTCCGGAAAAAGTTCGCCCTGAGTTCTCCATCCGGCAATCCTGCTCATACCTGAGAAGCCCGATTCAACAATGAGAAACGTTCTCCTCTGAAGACGGCGCTGATCTTCATTTCCCGGGAAAAAACACGATGAGTTTATCCTGCTCTCGTGGCATACATCTTGCGCCAAAACCTGATAAAATATGGGTATCCGCTATTGGTCACCCACATTCTTTACCTGAACGGAAGGAGTGAGGTATGAAAAGGATTCGCACGATCATCATGGGAGCCGCAGGGAGGGACTTTCATAATTTCAATACGGTCTTCAGAGAGAATGATGCGTATGAGGTTGTTGCATTCACTGCGACGCAGATCCCCAATATTGAAGGGAGAAAATATCCCACAGAGATTGCGGGTCCGCTGTATCCGAAGGGAATTCCCATCTTCCCGGAATCAGAACTGAATTCTCTGATCGAAAAATATGAAATCGATGAAGTGGTGTTTTCGTACTCTGATGTGTCCTTCAATTATATCATGACGAAGGCGGCGCAGGTCATTGCAGCAGGAGCCAACTTCAAAGTGTTGAGCGCGCGTTCGACGATGTTGAGGACACACATTCCGGTCATCGCCGTCGTTGCAGTCCGGACAGGAGCGGGAAAGAGTCAGACATCCAGACGCGTCTGCGAAATTCTTCACAGCATGGGGAAGCGCGTGGTTGCCGTGCGGCATCCGATGCCGTATGGGGATCTCGTGAAACAGAAGGTTCAGCGGTATAGTACGCTTGACGATCTCGTGAAATTCCAATGTACCGTCGAAGAGATGGAAGAGTATGAGCCGCATATCGTCAGCGGGACGATTATTTATGCCGGCGTGGATTACGAGGCGATCCTCCGGCAAGCCGAAAAGGAAGCCGATGTTATCGTGTGGGACGGCGGGAACAACGATATGTCTTTCTATAAGCCGAACCTCACAATTACGGTCGCAGATCCTCACCGGCCGGGGCATGAGCTGACGTACTATCCCGGTTCAACAAACATTCTCCTCGCAAATGTGATTGTGATAAACAAAGTCGAATCGGCGACGCGGGAGAACATTGATATCGTCAGAAACAACGTGCATTCCGTAAACCCGAACGCGGTCATTATTGAAGCGGCTTCGCCGATCAGCGTTGAAGATGAGAAGATCATTCGTGGCAAGAGAGTTCTCGTGATCGAGGATGGGCCGACGCTGACGCATGGTGAGATGTCGTACGGCGCGGGCGTTATCGCGGCAAGGAAGTTCGGCGCGTCTCAGATCGTTGATCCGCGGCCCTGGGTCGTCAATTCCATCGCCGAGACCTTCCGGAAATATCCCAAGATCGGGACACTTCTGCCGGCTATGGGATACAGCGATAAACAGGTGAAGGACCTTGAGGAAACGATCAATCACGTCGACTGCGATGCTGTGATCATCGGCACTCCCATCGATCTGCGCCGCGTCATTAAGATCAAGAAGCCGTCAGTTCGCGTAAGTTACGACCTCGCAGAAATTACAAAACCTGACCTCGGAGAAATCATCACCGATTTCTTCACACGTTCCCACGATTGAACGGAGACATTGCATGAAACGGGATTTTTTGAGTATTGCAGATTATTCGTCAAAAGAGCTGCTCGATATTCTGGAGCTTTCGCGCCAGGTCAAGGAATTTCCCACGAATTATTCCGAGACGCTCCACGGGCGCTCTGTTGCGATGATCTTCGAAAAACAATCTCTCCGCACTCATGTCACGTTCGATGTCGGCATTTACCAGCTCGGTGCTCACGCCGTCTACCTCACCCAGGGCGACATCAGTCTGGGGAAGAGGGAATCGGTATATGATACCGCCAAAAATCTCGAGCGGTGGGTTCAGGGTGTCGTGGTTCGCACCTTTGCCCACTCGACCTGTCTCGAGCTCGCTGCAGCAATGGCGGATGTTCCGGTCATCAATGCCCTTACCGACCGGGAGCATCCCTGTCAGGCGGTGGGAGATTTTCAGACAATGAAGAAGAAACTCGGATCATTCAAAGGAAAGAAGCTCGTTTTTGTGGGGGACGGGAATAATGTCTGTCACTCGCTCATGCTCCTGGCGGGGAAGATGGGAATGGACTTTATCGCGGCAACCCCGCGGGGATATGAACCAAATATGCAGGTCTTCAAGTCAGCTGCGGCTGCCGCACAGGAACATGGTTCGGTCATGGACATCAACCACAACCCCCGTGAAGCGGTGAAACACGCCGACGTGATCTATACCGATGTTTGGACGAGCATGGGCCAGGAAGAAGAGAAAGAGGCGCGCATACAGGCATTCAAGGAATTTCAGGTCAATGCAAAACTGATGTCCCATGCGAAGACCAAGGCGTACTTCATGCATTGCCTTCCTGCCCACCGCGGTGAAGAGGTCACCGATGAAGTGATAGATTCTCCAAACTCCATCGTCTTTGAAGAAGCAGAGAACCGGCTCCATTCACAAAAGGCAATTCTCCTCACGCTCATGCACGCGGATTAGCGCTCTCCTCGTTCGGTAACCGCGCTCCAAAACTCCCGAACAGGTTTCGTGGAGATATCCATACCCGGATCCGGGTCGTTCGACAGTTACAACAGGATGAATTACTGCGGGGGGTGCTACAGGAGCAAGTCGCTTACCTTCTTGCTCACACTCGTAATATCGAACGGCTTGTAGAAGACCGCGTCGACGTAACTCTGCTGTTTTTCTTCCCATTGCTGGCACTGTTTCCGGAAGACATAAAGAAGAATGATAGCGATCTCTTCGTTGATCAGTTTGATGAAACGGCAGAGCTGCTCCGTCGTCCGTGACGGCGGAGCATCAATAATAACGAGATTTACAGGAGAAACACTGATGAGATTCTTGAGCATCTCGATGTCGGTCGTTGTCGTGACACGGAACTGTTCCTCGAACAACATCAGGAGACTCGTGCAGAAGCTCATATCCTGACTGTAAATCAGGATGGTCTTCATTGCCTCGGAGTTCGGCGAGGCAAGTTGAAGGTCTGATTGTGTTTTCTGTGCCATGAGGTAAAAATCTCCGAGCATTCGGCTCGGAGGGGTAGAGCACAACATGTATGCCAGCGTCCGCTTTTCGGCAAGCGGTGAGGTGAGTACCCGGCGTCAGGAAAATGAAGAAATTAGAAGAAGTCTAAATATTTTAAGAGGTCTCGGGCCGGAAAGGAGTTTCAAATCTGAGAATCGGGGGGATTCGGATGTATGAAACTTGATAATTTGAGATGCCTGACCGACCTCTCACTCGGTGATACCGAGGTCTTTGATGCGGCGGTAAAGTGTCGGAAGGCTGATTTTAAGCACTTCGGCGGTCTTCTCCTTGTCGAATTTGTGTCGCCGGAGGACATCCGTGATGTGGCCTTTTTCGAATTGACTCAATGCCTGTTCGAGTGAGGAATCGATTGCGATAGACGCTTGCGGGGAGATTGAGGTCAGGAGTTCCGGGAGATCTTCCAGTGTAACGAATTCTCCTTTCGCAAAAATAACACCTCTCTCGATGATGTTTTCAAGCTCGCGGATCTCTCCCTTCCACTCGTGCTCTGTTAATGCCTGCATGACGTCATTTTCCACCCCTTTGACATTCTTCCTGAGGAGCATCCGGAACTTGTTGACGAAGTGCTCCACGATCAGCGGGATGTCTTCCCGGCGTTCAGCAAGTGAGGGGAGCGACAACTCGACGACGTTCAGCCGGTAAAAGAGGTCTTCGCGGAATCTTCCTCCCTCGACTTCCTTCCGGAGGTTACGATTCGTTGAAGCGATAATCCGCACATCGACGGGTATGGCAGAAACTGAGCCGACGGGAATAATTTCGCGCTGTTCCAGTGCCCGAAGCAGTTTTACCTGGAGCGAAAGCGGGGTTTCGCTGATTTCGTCGAGAAGAAGAGTTCCGGTGTCCGCGGCCTTGAAGTATCCTGCCTTGTCCGAAATCGCACCTGTGAACGAGCCTTTCTTGTGGCCGAACAGCTCACTCTCGAAGAGCGTTTCAGAAATTGCGCCGCAGTTAACCGCGATCAGCGGCTTCTCTGCGCGCCGGCTGTTGAAATGGATCGCCCGTGCAACAAGCTCTTTTCCTGTGCCGCTCTTTCCAGTAATGAGGACCGTGCCGTCGGTGGGAGCGACGGTCCGGATCATCTCGAAGACCCTCTGCATCGACGGGCTCTGTCCGACGAGATTGGAAAAATCGAATTCCTGCTGGAGTTCCCGACGCAGAAGCTGGTTTTCGAGGAGAAGATGCCGGTGATCGAGGAGCCGCCGGACCTTGACCATGAGCTCATCAAACTCGACCGGCTTCAGGATGTAGTCACTTGCCCCTTTCCGGAGTGCGGATATCGCCGTGTCGAGCGAACCGAACGCCGTGATAATGATCATCAACGACTGGGGATTCAGCTGCATAACCTTATCGAGCAGCTCGATGCCGTTCATCTCCGGCATTTCGAGATCGGAGATGACCAGATCAAACGGTTCGTTCTGAAGCTTCTCGTGGGCGAGCTTTCCGTTTACCGCTTCCCCGACGACAAATCCTTCCTTCTTCAGGATAAATGCAATCGATTCCCGGATGATCTTTTCATCATCAACAATCAGAATTCTATCTGCCATGAGAGTGCTGTGCTATGCAGAGCGGATGGGGAGGGTGATCGTGAACGTCGTACCGCGTTCCTCGCTGCTTTCAACCTGGATGTCTCCCTGGAAGGTTTTGATGATGCCGTAACTGACCCAGAGTCCAAGCCCTGTTCCTTCGCCGACCTTCTTTGTCGTGAAGAAGGGTTCAAATATTTTCGGAAGGTTCTCATCCGCAATTCCTCTCCCCGTATCCTGGATTGCGATGGAGATCTGCTCGTCTTCCTCAAAGGTCGTGACGCTGATTTGCTGCGGCTTCCCGGGAGGATTTGCCGTGACCGCATCGACCGCGTTCATGAAGATATTGATGAATACCTGTTCGATCTGGTCGGGAACCAGATGAAGGAGAGGGAGTGCTTCCTTGAGATTTACCTCGAATGTCACCTGTTTTGCCTTTTTCCCTGCCCTCACGATTTCGAGCGCCTGGAGTACGCACTTGGTAATGTCGGTCGGCTGTATCTGATAGTTCGACGGACGGGAAAAATCCACGAGATCACGTATGATCTTCGAAATGCGGCTGACCTGGCTCTTGACAAGCTCGAGCTTCTCCTTTGCGAACGCATCGTCTGTGGTGCGCTGGACAACCTGCACGATCGACGAGATTGAGGCGAGCGGATTTCCGACTTCATGAGCAATCCCCGCCGCCATCGTTCCGATCATCTCCATCTTCTGGGCGTGGGCAAGCTGTTCTTCCAGGAATTTCTGCTCGGAGATGTCACGGTGTACGCCAAAGTATCCGATCACGTTCTTGTTTCCATCAATGATCGGTGAAATCAGCAGCTGACTGTAAAATGGCGTCCCGTCCTTCCGGCGGTTTTCAATTTTTCCTACCCAGACGCTTCCCGAATTAATCGTCTTCCACATCTGCTCCCAGAAACTCTTCGGGTGTCTTCCGCTCCCGAACAATCTCGGGTTCTTGCCAATCATTTCATCTCTCGAGTAACCGCTCGCCCGTTCAAAGGCGGGATTCACATAAATGATGTTTCCGCGCGTATCGGTAATCTCGACGGGATTGATCGTGTAGTGGGCAATGTTGTAGAATCTGAGGAGATCGATCTCCGTCCGTTTGTGCTCCGAAACATCACGCGCCACGATGAAAAAGAGCGGACCCCGTGAATGATTCTGGTTGATACGGCTGATCGCAAGACGTGCATCGATGGCAAACGAACCATCTCCCGACTTGAACCGCACTTCTGCTTCGGCTGAGGAAGAAATAAGATTGGTATGCAGCGGTTCGGAAATCGAGGAATCTTCCGAGATCAAGTCCCGGAACGTGTGCGCCGCGATCCAGGCACTGTCAATGCCAAATACCTTCAGCGTCTTCTCGGCGCAACGGACAATCCGCTGCTGCTCGTCAATAATGAACCAGGGGTCGGGGAGGAGGTTGAGCAGTAACGCCGTATCGAGGTCTTCGATCTCCACCCCTCCCGAATTGTCCACAGCCGCTGGGTTAATTTTCGCCAAATTCTCTGTTTTCAGTCAAATCTTGAAGATAATATAAGTCATTTCCTCCATTTCTCAAAGCAAAGTGAAACTGCCGGGTATCCCAGTCATTGCACAAGACATAAAATCCGCTGCAAGGACGTTTCCATCACCAATATCGGCATTTCTTCCACTTTGTTGAATGTGAACGAGCTCTCTCGTTTGATAAAATCCCTGCTCATTTTTTCAACTTTAAGAATAATCTAAAATCTGACCTGTTTCCGGGATATTCGTTTCGACTGATTTGAATGAATATGCTCGGAAAATCAAATATGGCATAAGTATTGTCTGAAGTACGTCTATCATGAACCAGTTCAGACCGTTCATTTCGAAGATGAGAACGCATGTTGATGGGTGAATTTGAGACAAGTGTGATGGAGTTGCTGAAGAAGTTCGACCGGCCGGGTCCGCGGTATACGAGTTATCCGACTGCACCTCTATTCTCGGAGACATTTGGGAGACAAGACTACGAGGATGAAATCGCGAGAACGAACGGCGGAGAAAACGGATCTCATCTCTCTCTCTATTTTCATTTTCCCTTTTGTGACACACTCTGTTATTTCTGCGGTTGCACAACGGTCATCACGAACAATCGCAGCCGTCTGGATGAGTACGTCCCTCGCCTGCAGGCGGAAATTGACCTCCTGTCTGCCAGGATCGCACCGGGGCGTCGGGTGGTCCAGATGCACTGGGGTGGAGGCACGCCGACATACCTGACACCCGATCAGATCAGCGGCGTTGCGGAATACATCCGGCGCAAGTTCAGCTTCGGCAATGACGCGGAGGTAAGCGTGGAAATCGACCCGCGCGGACTCACGTACGAGCATCTCGAAGCTTTGCGGCACGGCGGGTTCAACCGAATCAGTCTCGGAGTTCAGGATTTCAATCAGGACGTCCAGCGTGCGATCAACCGGAACCAATCCGAGGATCTCACGCTCAGTGCGGTCGAGAACGCCCGGAAGCTCGGTTTTTCGAGCGTTAATTTCGACCTCATCTACGGATTGCCAAACCAGACGGTCGAGACATTTGACAAGACACTGGAGAAAGTTATCGGGCTGAGTCCCAACAGGATCGCCGCGTATAATTTCGCGTACGTTCCGTGGATCAAGCCGCACCAGAAACTGATCCGGAAGGAAGAGCTTCCCACGCCGGATATGAAATTGAGGATTCTGACGCGCATCATCGACCGGCTCACGAACGCGGGATATGTGTATATCGGCATGGACCATTTTGCAAAATCCGACGACGAGCTGACCATCGCGCAGAAGAACCGTACGCTGTACAGGAATTTCCAGGGATACTCGACCAACGCGGGTTGCGATCTCTTCGGGCTCGGCATGTCGTCCATCAGTCATGTCGGCAAGGTCTACGCGCAAAATGCGAAACACCTCGATGCATACTATGCTGCTGTTGACAGGGGACTCCTTCCCACGAATTCTGGATACCGGATGACGCCGGACGATGAATTGCGGAAATATGTCATCATGCGGCTGATGTGCGATCTGGTTCTCGACATTCGCGACGTGGAAAAGCGGTTCCGGATAAATTTTGATGAATATTTCAAATCATCGATTGATCAGCTTCGGCTGCTGTTCGATGACGGTCTCCTCCGGCAGGAGGGGAGATCAATTGTTGTCACGACGCGGGGCCGGCTCTTCTTGCGCAACATCGCGATGTGTTTTGATGCCTATCTGCCGGGCTTCCGAACGCAAAAGCCGTTGTTCTCGCAGACCGTCTGAACGAGCTGTGAGCGTGTGTAAGAATACCAAGGGGAAGAATTCATGAGCGTAACAGAACGAATACTGGTAGTTGATGATGAAGAGATCATCCGTGATTCCATCTCGTTCATCCTGAAGAAAGAGGGATTCACCGTTGCCGTGGCGGAAAACGGCAAAGTTGCATACAACAGACTTCTCGACGAACCCTTCGATATTGTTATTTCGGATCTGGAGATGCCCGAGATGAAAGGGATCGAGCTGCTTGAAAAGTCGATCCAGCTCAATCCGCAGTCGGCGTTCATCATTGTGACCGCATACGGTTCGCTTGAAACGGCAATTTCCGCGCTTCGTGCGGGCGCGAGCGACTATATTCTCAAACCGGTTGAGTTCGACGAGCTTCTGGTAAAGATCCGCCGACTGTTGGACGAGAAGAAACTCCAGGTGGAGAATCAGCTGCTGCGAAGACAGCTCCATCGTGAAGCGGACTTTTCGAACCTGATCGGTAAGAGTCAACCGATGCAGAAAGTATTTGAGACGATCAAGAAAGTCTGCATGACCGACAGCACCGTGCTCATCACCGGCAACAGCGGAACCGGGAAGGAACTTGTCGCAAAAGCGATTCATTTTAACAGCGGAAGATGCGACAAGCCGTTCATCACGGTGAACTGCGGCGCGATTCCGGAAACGTTGATTGAAAGTGAGCTCTTCGGACACAAGAAGGGGGCATTTACGGGCGCCGTAGCAGATAAGATCGGCTATTTCAAAGCAGCCGTCGGAGGAACGTTGTTCCTGGACGAGATCAGTGAAATGCCGCTTCCCCTGCAGGTAAAACTTCTACGTGCCATTGAACAGAAAGAAATTACTCCGGTGGGAATGTCGGTTGCGGTTCCCATCGATGTCCGCTTCATTGCTGCCACGAACCGTGATTTGCGGCGCGAGGTCTCCGAAGGACGGTTCAGGGAAGATCTTTATTACCGACTGAACGTCGTGGAAATCAAACTTCCTTCGCTTGTGGAGCGGAAAGAGGATATCCCCCTGCTGGTTGAGCATTTTGTGGAGAAGTTCCGCCGGGATATGCGCAAGCAGATCCGCGGGGTCGAGAGTACCGCCGTCCAGATGCTCATGCAGCACGAGTGGAAGGGCGAAATTCGTGAGCTGGAGAACATTATCGAGAGGGCGGTGATCTTCTGCAGCGGGGAGTTTATCACCCCGGGAGACTTGCCGGAGTTCTTCCATGTCGGGGTCTCCATCGAAGCTCTTGAAGGGTTTCCCTCCCTTGACGCGGCAATGAACAATCTCGAACGGCAGTATATTCTTGCGGAACTCAAGAAAAATCAATTCAATAAGGAGCAAACCGCACGGACGCTGAAGATCAGCCTTCCGACCCTCTACAGGCGTCTGAAGGATCTTCAGATTCCCCTAAAGTCGTGATCGCATCAGATCGCGCCTTTTTCGTTCTTTCCTGTATTTCCTGCATGATTTGTGCTTGGAATTATTTATATTCTCGATACTGAGAATTAGGACGGCGTACGTTCTTAGCGCTGAAATGCCGGCGTGCATATACTTGACAGCACTGAGTTATTGATTCAGTGTCGGTCGGCACGCTGTTTGCAGGTATTGGGAATGAAGGTTTGAATTGAAGTAACGGTGATGATTACATTGAAGAAGATCTTGGTTCCAACGGATTTATCGGAATTGTCGTTTTCCGTGAAGGATGCCCTGCGCTCGATCCTGGATGACCGGGATGTGGAAGTGCATCTCCTGTATTGTCTTGAGTCAACGACATCGCGTCAGACTCCGTACATCGACGGCCATTCGGAAACTGCACTTCGTGACCGGGAAGAGGAAGCGCTCGCGCACCTCACCGAAATCGGCCGAGAGTTGATCCCCGGAATCCGGCAGTTCGTCCCGGTCGTTCTGAGGGGTGATCCGGTTGGCGGTATCATCGGTTATGCAGAAGAACATCATTGTGATCTGATTATCATGGCGACGCATGGGCGTACGGGTCTTGCCCATATGCTGGTTGGAAGCGTAGCCGAAAAAGTCGTGCGTTATTCATCCGTGCCGGTACTTTCGGTGAAGCCGAAGGAAATGCGGACTCATCTCGTCGCTCCGGCAGATGTCGAGGAGCAACTTCATTTCCACTGACGGATAACGGATGATGGTGTTGAAGAAGAGTCGTGTAACTAACGGAATACAATAAACCAACATGGAAGGAAACAACAAGATGCGCACCATTTCATTTATGGTCCTGGTTGCCTGTCTGATCTTCCTCATTGTGCCCGGAGCAGCGCAGAACAAATATGTGGGGACAAAGATCTGCGCGCCCTGTCATAAGATGGAAAGTACGGGTAAGCAATACGACATCTGGTCAAAAACGTTGCACGCGAGTGCGTACAAGACACTCACGACCGCAACAGCCGATTCGATTGCCAAGGCGAAGGGTCTGAAGAAAAGTGCTGCAGAGTCGCCCGAATGTCTGAAATGCCACACGGTCCAGGCCGAAGCGGCATTGCTGGACAAGACCTTTGATGTGAAGGACGGCGTGCAGTGCGAACTCTGTCATGGAGCCGGTTCCGGGTACAAGACGATGGCGACCATGAAAGACCATGCGAAGGCGGTTGCCGCCGGCATGAAAGAATACAAGGACGAAGCTGCAATGCAGAAGCTCTGTGTTACGTGCCACAACGATCAGAGTCCCACGAAGAAGGAATTCAAGTTCAAAGAGATGTGGGATAAGATCAAACATCCGATGCCGAAGAAATCGTAACGCGGATGATCTACCGTTAGAAGAACCATCAATTCACTCTGCCGGCCGGAAGGTGCGGCCGGCAGGGTATCCTGATCATGAAAACATCACACCGGTTCGTCGTCATAGGATTGCTCTGTGTGCTGCTGGTTTTGCCGGTAGAAGTGGTCATTGCGCAGTCTCGTGCCGACTGCCTCGCCTGCCATAGTGATCTGTCGCTCACCATGGAGAAGGAGGGCAAAACAGTATCGATCGGCGTCGATGAGAAGATCCTCAATTCCTCTCCTCACAAGAATCTTGCCTGCATTGCGTGTCATACGGGGTTCGATCCCGGCAATATCCCGCATAAACAGACAATCACGCCGGTTAACTGCATAACGTGCCACAGCGATGCTCCGTTCAAGCATCCGTTCCATCCGCAGCTTGCCGAGGCGTACACTTCTCACCAGGCGCCCGATGTTTCATGCAAGGACTGCCACGGCACACACGACATCGTTTCTCCTAAGGTGGAGGGATCGAAGTTCTCCGCTGCACGGGTGGTGGAATCGTGCGGCGAATGTCACGGTGATGTGAAGGAGGATTATCAGAAATCCTCACACGGCATGGCGATTGCCGCGAAGGTAAACGGCGCACCCAATTGCCTGACCTGTCACCGGAATCCGATCGTACCGACCGGAACTTCGCAGGATACTGTAGCACTGAAGCTTGCTCAGGAAAAATTGTGCCTCTCGTGCCATCTGGATAATCCTGATGTCCGTGCAAGAATGGCACCGTCTGCAGGATTCATCGCGGCCTACGAAAACAGCGTCCACGGAAAAGCCCTGAGCGGTGGAAATCCCCGCGCGGCGAACTGCATCGACTGTCACGGCAGTCATCAGATGATGAAAGGTGTCGAGCCCGCCTCCCTGGTGAACAGGGCAAACATACCCAACACCTGCGGAAAGTGTCACTCGGATATTGCAGAACAATACCGCCAGAGCGTTCACGGGGTTGCCGTGGCCAAGGGTGTAAAAGACGCACCTGTCTGCACCGACTGTCACGGCGAGCATAATATTCTGAAACACGGAGATCCGCGTTCTCCGGTGGCTGCTGCAAACGTCTCTTCACAGGTCTGTTCGCCGTGTCATAGCTCCGTCCGGCTCTCTTCGAAGTACGGAATTGCGGGTGACCGCTCCCAAACATTTGCCGACAGCTACCATGGCCTTGCGATCAGGGGCGGGGCGGTAGAAGTGGCAAATTGTGCAAGCTGTCATAGTGCACACAATATCAAGCCGTCGAGCGATCCCACGTCGACGGTAAACAAGGCAAATCTCGCGGTGACGTGCGGGAAGTGCCATCCCGGCGCAAATGCGAAGTTTGCCGTTGGCGCTGTGCATGTCGCAATGGCTTCGAAGGAAGACCCCACGCTCTACTGGATTTCGACGATGTATATCATCCTCATCGTCTCGGTTATCGGGGGAATGGTGATTCACAACCTTCTCGATTTCATCAGGAAGTCGAGACGCAAACTGATGATTCGCCGCGGACTTGTTATGGAGGAACATCTTGGTCACACACTCTATGTTCGCATGACCATCAGTGAGCGCTTGCAGCACGGTGCGCTCCTGATCAGCTTTTTCCTCCTTGTTCTGACCGGGTTCATGCTGAGATATCCCGAAGCATGGTGGGTCGTAGCTCTCCGCTCCATCGATGATCATCTGTTCACGTTGAGGAGTCTTGTACACCGCTGTTCTGCGGTGGTGATGGTTGCCGCGGGTCTGTATCACCTGTATTATGTCACTGCAACGGAAAGGGGACGAAATCTCATCCGTGATCTTCTGCCGCGGTTACAGGATGTGAGGGATGCCGTTAACGTACTGAAGTATAACCTCGGGATTTCACCCTTCAAACCGCGTTTCGGCCGCTTCAGCTACATCGAGAAGAGCGAATACTGGGCACTGGTGTGGGGCACAATCATCATGGCGGCGACGGGGATCGTGATGTGGTTCGACAATACATTTATCGGACTCTTCACAAAATTAGGGTACGATATTTCACGAACGATCCATTTCTACGAGGCGTGGCTTGCGACCCTCGCGATCTTCGTGTGGCACATCTATTACGTCATCTTCAATCCCGATATCTATCCGCTCAATCTTGCGTTTCTGAAGGGGACCATCACCGAGGCGGAAATGGAAGAAGAGCATCCGCTGGAACTTGAGGAAATCAACAGGCAAATGATCGAGGATGAACTCTCCGCCGGGACACCGGAGGAAGAGGAAAAACCGTCTTCCTCAATCGACTCAGAACAGGCAAAACCCGGCGTAAAAAAATCTCTATGAAAAGAATTTTCCCGAGCTCGTTCTATAACCTGACGACACTTGTCGGCTTTGCCATTCTCGTGGTGAGTCTCGGAGTTCTGGTCTTCTTTGCTCTGCTCGACGCCACATCGGAAAATTCGAACCCGTATGTTGGAATTATCGCGTTTATTATCGTGCCGATGTTTCTGGTGGCAGCAATCGTCCTGATGGCGATCGGGATATGGCGGGAACACCGGAGAGAGCGGCTGGGAAAACCTCACGGGCTCAGGCTGCCTCAGATTGATCTGAACAACCCGAAGCACCGGACGGCCGTGACGACGGTTGTCACGAGCACACTCGTTCTTCTCTTCATCATCGGATTCACAAGCTTCAAGGCCTACGAGCACACCGAATCGGATGAATTTTGCGGAGAAACATGCCACAGCGTCATGGAGCCCGAGTATACTGCGTACCAGTACTCGCCTCACGCCCGCGTGGCGTGCGTTCAGTGCCACATCGGCTCCGGGGCGAGCTATTTTGTAAAATCGAAACTCTCCGGTAGCTATCAGGTCTATGCGGTTCTGTTCAACAAAGTGCCGAAACCGATTCCCACTCCCATCGAGAACCTGCGGCCGGCGCAGCAGACCTGCGAACAGTGCCACTGGCCGAAGAACTTCTTCAGTGAAAAACAGCACGTCAATACATATTTTATCTCCGATGAGCACAATACACGGTGGACTCTCAATCTGCTCATGAAGATCGGCGGGGGAAATATTGAATCAGGCCCCACATCGGGTATACATTGGCACATGAATATTGCCCATGAAGTCACGTATGCGGCCCTCGACCGGGAGCGACAGATCATTCCCTGGGTCCGTTCACGAACGCCGGACGGAAAGGAAACGATCTATCGCAGCACGGAAATTCAGGTTTCGGACGATTCGCTGAAATCGGCATTTACCCGGCGCATGGACTGCATCGACTGTCATAATCGACCGACACATATTTACCATCCACCTGCACGCTCTGTCGACAACGTGATGGCACTCGGGTGGATCGATCCGAAGCTGCCGAGTGTGAAGAGCATTTCCGTAAAGGCACTCGAGAATCCCTACACCACGAAACAGGGGGGTCTGGACAGCATTCGTATTACCATGGAAGATTTTTATCACCAGAATTACCCGGCAATTGCGGATTCGGAAAAATCCAAGATCGACAGTGCCATCGTTCAGGTGCAGAAGATCTATGAACGAAATTATTTTCCCGAAATGGCCGTCAGCTGGAAACATTTTCAGGATAATCTCGGACATCTGTACTACAAGGGATGTTTCCGCTGCCACGACGGAAAACATGTGAGCAGTGAAGGAAAGGTCCTCTCGAGGGACTGCAACACCTGCCATACCATACTCGCACAACAGTTTGAAAATGATTCTCTCCGGATCTCTCTCGGCGGCATCGATTACAAACACCCCGTCGATATCGGCGATGCCTGGAAGGAGATGAATTGCAGTGATTGTCATAACCCGAGCGACTAAAGGATACGCCAGATGAATTCTTCCGAGCATTCCGCGCCCGAGCATCAGGATCGGCGCAATTTTTTGAAGTGGGTCCTTACCGGCGGGGTTGCCGCGCTTGCCGGATCCATCCTTTACCCGATCTTTGCCTATCTCAAGCCACCAAAGCAGGGAGAGGTGGAGGTGACCAGCGTGAGCGCGGGGAAGCTCAGCGATATCGAGAAGGACTCCGGGAAAATCGTGAAGTTTGGAACGAAACCCGTGATCCTCATCCGGACTGCGAATAACGAACTGCGAGCCCTGTCTGCTACCTGCACCCATCTCGACTGTACCGTCCAATACCGGAAGGATATGGGGCTGATCTGGTGTGCTTGCCACAACGGAAAATATGATCTGAACGGACGTAACGTCTCGGGTCCGCCGCCGCGTCCTCTCGATGAGTACCGGGTCGTGGTCCAGGGAGAGGAGGTTCTCATTTCGAAAAAAGTATGAATACCCTCACCCGAAAAATCTACTCGTGGGTCAATGACCGAGTTCAACTCGACAACCTCGTTGAGTTCATGGGGAAGAAATATGTTCCGCTCCACCGACATTCTGTGTGGTACTATTTTGGCGGTGTGTCGCTCTTTCTCTTCATCATCCAGGTGGTCACCGGCATTTTACTCCTCCTGTACTACAAGAGCGGTGAAGCGCTCGCATTCGAAAGCATCCAGTTCATCATGTCGAAAGTACAATTTGGATGGCTCATCCGGTCGATCCACAGCTGGACTGCCAATCTCTTCATTCTTTCGGCGATGATCCACATGTTCAGCGTCTATTTCGGGAAAGCATACCGGAAGCCGCGCGAAATCACCTGGCTGACCGGCATGCTGATGTTCTTTCTCGCACTGGCATTTGGATTCAGCGGATATCTCCTGCCGTGGAACGAGCTTGCATTTTTTGCGACGAAAGTCGGAACCGATATTGCGGGTATCGTTCCCATCGTCGGAAAGCCGATCATGCAGTTTCTCCGGAGCGGTGATGAAGTAACCGGCGCAACACTCTCGCGGTTCTTTGGCTTTCATGTGGCGGTCTTTCCCGGAATATTTACGGTGCTGTTGGGCATTCACCTCATTCTCGTTCAGCGCCAGGGGATGAGCGAGCCGCTGGGGCTGGAAGATGAATCTGTGGCAGAGCGAAAGAAGATGCCGTTTTTCCCGAATTTCATGCTGCGCGACCTTCTTCTCTGGCTGATTGTCCTCAATCTACTTGCCATTCTTGCGGTGTTCTTTCCGTGGGAGCTCGGACGAAAAGCCGATCCCTTTGCGCCTGCCCCTGCAGGCATCAAACCTGAGTGGTATTTTCTTTTTATGTTCCAGACGCTGAAATACATTCCCGGTAAACTCTGGTTCCTCGACGGGGAAGTCTTTGGCATTATGCTCTTTGGTATTGCCGGGCTTCTCTGGATGCTCATTCCTTTCTGGGATCGGAAGAGTTCCAGAGGAGAACAAACCCGGTTTATCAATTACATCGGACTCTTCGTCATCATGTATATCATGATTCTCACCATCATAGGGTGGCTCGCATGAAAAGGGGATTGTTGGTGGTTCCGATTCTTCTTATTGCCCTTTTCCGGTTTGCAGATGCCGCGGGGGGAGATCAGTGCTTCACTTGTCATGATGGGCTCGGCGACAAGGAGTCGAGTGGTTATAAACATGATATCCATTTCGCAAAGGGGATCTCCTGTGCAGGATGCCATGGCGGTAACGCGGCGTCGGAGGACATGGAGAAAGCAATGGACAAGGATGCCGGGTACATCGGCGTCCCGAAGGGGGATGAGATCTCAAAGGCGTGCGCCAGCTGTCATTCGGACTCGGCGAAGATGCATTCGTATGGTGCCGCGATACCGACCAATCAGTGGGAGCTTCTCAAGACCAGCGTGCATGCACGACTGGCAACGAATGGCCAGGAGCAGATTGTGCAGTGCATTACCTGTCACGGGGTACACGGTATTGTTTCGGTGAAAAATCCGGCATCTCCGGTATATCCGCTGAATGTCGTGAAGACGTGCTCGAAGTGTCACGCGGACGCGGCGTTCATGAGGTCGTACAACCCGTCACTCCCGGTGGACCAGGTAGAAAAATACCGCACCAGCGTCCACGGACAACTGAACGAAAAGGGCGACCCAAAACCTGCAGTGTGTTCGAGCTGCCATGGGAGCCACAATATTCTGGCGGCCTCCGACGTGAAGTCGAGAGTCTATCCGGTGAACATTCCGCGTACGTGCGCTGAATGTCATTCGAATCCCGAATACATGAAAAGCTACAACATCCGCACGGACCAGTTTGCGCAATTCTCACGCAGCGTCCACGGCATTGAACTGATGCAGAAGCAGGATGTCTCAGCTCCCGCGTGCAACAGCTGCCACGGAAATCATGGTGCCGCTCCTCCCGGAGTATCTTCGGTCTCGAAAGTGTGCGGTACCTGTCATGCGTTAAATGCCGATCTCTTCTCGGCGAGCCCTCATAAGAAGGCCTTCGATGATGAGCACTTGCCGGAATGCGAGACGTGCCATGGCAATCATGAAATCGTTGCCGCGACCGACACGCTCCTGGGCACTTCAAAAGATGCTGTATGCAGCCGGTGTCATTCGCAGAATACGAGCACTCGGGGCTTCATCGTTGCAGGTATTATGCGCGGTCTCATGGACAGTCTTTCCACAGAAGAGCGACTTGCGACGGCGCTCCTGGGAGAGGCCGAACAGAAGGGGATGGAAGTATCGGAGGCAAGATTCAAGTTACGGGATGTCCACCAGGCACGGCTCCAATCGCGTACCGTGGTTCATTCCATCAACGAAACGCAATTTCGCACGACGGTCGACAAGGGTCTCACCGTGGCAACCGCAGTGGTTGCTGAGGGTCAGCACGCCATCGACGAATACTATTTCCGCCGTTGGGGGCTCGGGATTGCGACCGTGATCATCACGATCGTTGCGTTCTCACTCTATCTCACGATCCGGATGATCGAGCGGAAGCGGCGGGCTTCCGCCGTCAAAAATTATCCCATGAAATGATACCATGAACTTCGGCCAGATCAGCATCATCGTTTCGTTCTTATCCGCACTCGGAGCCTCATACTTTTTCTTTCTGGATCGGAAGAGCAGCTCGCCCTCGACAGCTCAGGGAAATCTCGCTTATCGCCTCTTCCTTCTCTCGGTGATCGCCGATGCCATTGCGTCCGTCACTCTGCTGGTTCTCCTGTTGACGCATCAGTTCCAGTACGCGTATGTGGCGCACTATAGTTCCAATACCCTGCCGGTGGCATATCTCCTGTCGGCATTTTGGGCGGGGCAGGAAGGGACATTTCTTCTCTGGTCGCTCTATGTGGCGGTGATGGGGCTGATATTTTATCGCATGACAAGACCGCGTGATGCGCTTGCCATGGCTTGTGTAAGTGCCTTCTTTGCGTTTCTCCTTCTGCTTCTCATCGCGAAAAGCCCGTTTGAAATCTCTCAGACCGTTCCGCGTGACGGCGAAGGATTGAACCCTCTGCTCCAGAACTTCTGGATGGTCATCCATCCTCCCATCCTCTTTCTGGGGTACGCAGCGGCGGTCCTGCCGTTTGCTCTTGCCCTTTCCGCGTTGTGGAGAAAAAACAATGAGGCGTGGGATTTCTCTGGTTTTGCCTGGACTCTCTTCTCGGCCGGAGCCCTTGGCGCCGGAATTATCATAGGAGGATTCTGGGCATACGAAGTTCTAGGATGGGGCGGCTACTGGGGTTGGGACCCTGTTGAGAATTCTTCCCTTGTTCCCTGGCTCACACTCCTTGCGCTCGTACATGGTCTCGTCGTCCAGCGTTCACGAGGTGCTCTCGTGCGGACAAACGCACTTCTCGCTCTCTTCTCGTTCATTCTCGTTCTCTATGCGACGTTTTTGACCAGGAGCGGGGTCCTTGCAGATTTTTCGGTACATTCATTTGTCGATCTTGGCATTAACGCCTACCTTATCGGGGTTCTTGTGGCGGCTACCGTGATCGGACTTGGTGTGTTTGCAATCCGGTTTCGGACAATTCATGCACCGAAAATGGATCTCTCCCACGTGAATCGTGAGCTGACGCTCACTCTCAGTATGGCGGTTCTCCTCCTCGGGGCTTTGTTCACTTTTGTCGGAATGTCTTCTCCCCTGCTCACCGGGCTCTTCGGGAAAGCGTCACAGGTCGATACCTCATTTTATGGAAAGGTGAACTTACCGGTCGCTATCGGCATTGCGTTCCTTCTCGGCGTGGCACCCTTTCTCGGATGGAAGGAAGAGACGTACCAGGGTTTGGTGAAACGGTATTCCATGTCTCTTCCCCTCACGGCACTCTCGTGCATTATCGCGTATGTCGCAGGTGTAACGGGCTGGATCTTGCTGCTCTTTGTCGGAACGGCGGCGTTCGGGCTTATCAGCAACGTCATCATCGTCTTCCGACAGTATCGATCCGGCTGGACTACGATCGGAGGACCGATCGCACATATCGGGGTGGCGCTCATGTTTATCGGGATCGTAGGGTCCGGAAGCTTTGACGAAACCACACGTCTCGTCCTTGTGACCGGGAAGCCGCAGAGTGCATTCGGATATGATCTGACATTTACTGGTGTTCCCGATCAGACAGCGGAGCGACCGAAGATCACCATCAACGTTGCGGATGGAAAGCGTACGTATGTCGCATCACCATCACTCTACTTCAGTACGTATAATCAGTCGATCATCAGAGAGCCTGATATCAAGATCTTCCCGATGAAAGACCTGTATATTTCGCCGATGGAGCTTCGTGCTGCGGACCCCTCGCAGGCAGGAAATCATCCCGTACTGGAAATCGCCAAAGGAGAAACAAAAGAGATCCTCGGCTACAAAGTGACGTTCGAGCGCTACCAGATGGATCAGCACGGCGAATCCGGTTCGATGTCAGTTGGAGCCGTTCTCCATATTTCCTCCGGAACGAGGTCCTGTGATATTATACCTCAGCTTGCAATCAACGATCGTGGTGAACGTATGAGCGAGCCAGTTCAGCTGCCGGACAGCCTCTCCCCGGGAAAATCTCCATTCATCGCGCTGAACGCAATCAATGTGGAAGAGCAGAAGGTCTTTCTGGCGTTCGCGGGACTCGACCAGAAAGAAACCACTGCCCCATCTCAGGAACTCCTGGTTGAAGTGAGCATTAAACCCCTGATGATGGTTCTTTGGACCGGCGTTGTTCTCATTATCGCCGGAACGGTAATCGCGTGGAGACGAAGAACTATCTCGGCAGAATAGCTCGTGAGTTTGAATTCAGGAGTAGTTGTTCCTGCAAGATCTGTTGAATTTATACTCATTTTGCCTGATTCTATTTCCCCCAATTGATAACCTGTTATCATGAATGAGAAAATTTCTCTTTAAATTAGGGAAAACACTGGATCTTGGAATGAATTCGCCTGTTTCTGGTGGCATACCATTTGCCGCTTGAAGACATGCGTATTGGAAGTCGTTCTTTATAAATATCTGATCGAAATGCGCAAATCAGCAGTTGTCATTGTTATTTTGGGTCTTGGTCTGGTTCTTCTTGGAGACGGTTCCGTATCGCCGGTCACCATCGTAGTTCCTGCGGGAAACGACTCGGTGGCATACGATCAGGCACTTCTCCTCGTGGTTTCGGCTTCGAAAGAATCCTCACCGACCCTGCTCGTCTCGACACAATGGCAGAAAATTCAGTTGTTCGACCTGCGAAGTGATAAGTCGAAGGAAGATTTCGCAAGGGATTTCTACAACCTGTTCGGTTCGGGAACAACGCTGGAATTTCTCTCATATTCATTCAAGGTTTTTAAGGGTTACCTGACACCAGATTCAATGAGTTTTTCGTACAGGGACACGATGAACATCCGTACGCTCTGGAAGCGTCCGGAGTTCACCAAACTCTACAAGGCAGTCCAGCAGGCCGAGGAAGCTGACGCCGTTCTCATCACGGTCAGGGGCTGGGCGGATACCACGTATACGACACCCTATGATGATCCGAACGCCGACGGTCGTTCCTTTTACAAGCTTTCCCTTCAGCTCATCCCCGGGCTTAACCAGATCTATCTTGCTCCCAGCGGTGACCGCAACAACGCAGTAGTTTACACGACGTCGCTCGTGCGTGAATACAAACCGACGACTGACCGAACGAACCTTTTTCACAACTCGGTCACGGAACAGAGCTGTACTCCCTGTCACGACGGGCTGCCGAGTGCCGACAGCGGCGCCACAATGAAAGCAGACTGCCCGGTGTGCCATAAGGCGATCGGCGGTGAGACATATCTTCATTCGCCCGTGGAAATGAAGGAGTGCGCTTCGTGCCATAGCTGGTCGGCGCAGAAGCATGCAGTGGTTGTCGAGAAGGGCGTTCCCGGGGTCTGCTACACCTGTCACACCGACAGACAGGCACAGGTGGAAAACTCCAAATCGATCCATCCGGTAGCCGGTGACTGCCTTACCTGTCATTCTCCTCACGGCAGCGAGCATAAACACAACCTCAAGGACGATGTTTACTCACTCTGCACAAGTTGCCATGAAGATCAGAAGCTCAACCACCCTGTCGGTCGGCACCCCTTGCGGTTCGTGAAACTCAAGAGCGGCGATGAACTCTCCTGCGTCTCGTGCCATAATCCTCACGGCTCGGAGAACGATCACTTGTTACGATTCGCCGGCGGTGGAATGGAGGTCTGTTCCCAATGCCACTGAACAGAATCCTCATGGCCGGTTTGCTCATCACCGCTTGCAATGCAGTGCCGGCCCTGGCACAGTCGTCATTTACTGATCAGGGGATGTTCAATGGTTCAGGTCTTACCATTCTCCCCACCGCAACGATCGCGCCGCCGTCCGAGTTTCGTCTCCAGTATTCACGTCTCGGCATAGCTGATCGATCAAGTTCTGGAATGAATGTGATAGGCCTGAGTACCGGCTTCTCTTCGAACGTCGAGGGCTATTCGAGATTCGTCGGGGAACAAGCGGGGAGCTCGATATCCCAGGAAACGTACGGGTTCGGATTGAAGGTGCTCGCGCCATTCGATGTGCCCATCTTCCGGCGCGTGGCAGTCTGGGTTGACAGAACTATTTCCAACCGGAATGATCCTACGGCGCTCTTTCCGACGGATGCGATACGATACGGCGCAATAGCAACATTGGATTCCGATGGCATCAGGCCGACGGTGATGATGGGTATGTCATCATTTAACGGCGTAGCGAATGCACTTGAAGGTGCCGGTCTCACGATTGCCGCATCTCATTACGCGCAGATCGGGTTCGAGGCGGTGAATGGATATTTTGGGGAAAAGAGTCTTCAGATCATTGCGACGGGTGCCTTCAGGATTTTTTCAAACGTCAGCGTTCAGCTGAGCCCCGGCTATCTCTCCATTCCGGGTTTTAACTCATGGACCGTAGCGTTTGGGATTTCCTGTTCGACTGCAGATATCGATTTCCACCCATCATTCGAGCGAAAACAGGAAGAAGAATTCATCATACCATCAATCGAAGATATCCAGAGGGAAGAGAAGAAGGAACAGAAAAAACCGGGGGATGGCGGAGTGCTTCAACCGGATCAGCAGCAGAATCCTTCAAATCCTCCGGCGCCATCGGATGGATCTTCCGGCTCTGGTTCAAATTCCGACTCTCCGCAGGACAATCAACAGGAGAATGTTCCTCATGGGTAAAATCACTTCAATCATGTTGTTCTTGCTGTTCGTCGTGTTGCCGGCACTTTTCGGTACCGGCTGCAGCGGCTCGAGGGAAGCGCAGGGTGAGGAGCGTATCACCTGGCCGCCGCCGCCGGACACGCCGCGAATAGCGTTTGTCAGAACCTATCGCGGAGAAGAAGACTTTCCGAATGCTCTGAGCTCGGTTCTCGGGTCGCTCGCGGGAAAGTCAAACGTCATCAAGCTTGCCAGGCCATTTGACGTGTGTGTAGCAGCCGACGGCAACATTTTTGTAACCGATGCCATGCAGGGTGTCGTAAAGTTCGATCCGAACAAGAAAGAGGCATCTGCCCTGGGTGAGAAGAGTGTGATGGATCTGAAAGATCCCCGCGGGATCGCGTGCGGCCACGGAAAGGTTTTCATCGGACTCGCAGGATCGGGAAAAATCGCCGTTCTCGATGAGGATGGAAAATTTATTCAGGCGATCGGAAAAGAAAACCAGTTCCCGAATCCGGTCGATGTCGTTGCCGATACTCTCCGGAATCGGATCTATGTCGTGGATGACCGGCTTCACAGGGTTCTGGTCTACTCGGAATCGGGGGATTCGCTCTTCTCGATCGGAAGCCGGGGAACGGGAGACGGGCAGTTTAATTTTCCGATCAGCGCTGCGGTTGATTCGGCCGGCAATGTGTACGTCGTCGATTCATTCAATTATCGGGTTGAAATTTTCGACTCCGCCGGGAAATTTCAGAGGACGTTTGGAAAGCAGGGAGACGCTTATGGGACGTTTGCGCGGCCGAAGGGGATAGCTCTCGATTCATTCGGAGACATTTACGTTCTCGACGGACTTCACAATAATTACCAGGTCTTCAACAATGCGGGCGAGCTGTTGATGTTTGTGGGGAGATATTCGCCCAATAACGACGGCTTTGAAAATCCCGTGTCGATTGCCATCGACGGGAGCAACAAAATTTATGTTACGGATAACCTGAATGGACGACTGCAGGTGTTCCAGTTACTGGTCCCCAAAAATTAAGGTAAAGCAAATGAACATCCATATTCTCACCGCCTCATGGGAAAGCATGGAGTCTGTAAACGACGAGGCACATTCTTTATATAAAGGAGAAAATACTATGAAACAGCTCTTTTTCGTGCTTATTGCACTATTGGTGCTGTCCGTAGCCGCGTATGCACAAAAACAGCCGCTTCCGACAATGACCGGTGGTACACAGGCGACTCGTGCGGCGATGCTGAAGGGTCCGCATGATTTCACACCGGACTCTGGTGCAGTCAATACGTTTGGAACAGATTCCCTCGGCAATGCGACCCCACACCCGGTCGGAACGACGAAGAGTCTCTGCTCCTATTGCCATGCACCGCACATTCCGAAAGACGGAATTGCGCAGCCTCTCTGGGCCCGTGCATCACAGGTCGGTAAAACGTTCGGCTATTACCAGAATCCGAACTCGATCGACGCTAACATCCAGGATCCCGGCACAAGCGATAATTACAGTTCCTATTGCCTGAGCTGCCATGATGGGAGCGTGGGCATTTTTGCGGCATCGGCGTTCACGTCGGCACCGTATGGAAGCCCGACTACCGACAATAACCATGTTGCATATTCCGCGAACGTGGTGAGCGGTGAATTCGATCTGCAGCATGTGCATCCGGTGAATTTCGACTACAATGCTGTCCAGGCAGCGGTTCCCCAGGAACTCTATGCCGCGCAGCATCCGCAGTATGCGGTCTGGTCTGGCAACAACGGATCCGGATCTCAGACGACGGTTCGTCTCTTTAACGGAACGATGCAGTGCTCAAGCTGCCATAACCCCCACATGAATTCGGGGATCGGCCTTGTCTACTCAACCAATTATGGTCAGCTCTGCGTGGCCTGCCACAGGAAGTAATGCTGTAGCAGATACGCAGCGAAACGCATAAGCGGTATCGGTGTGCCCCGGAGAGATGCCGGGGCACATCGCAAGAAGATTCTCGAACGCATTGGCAAGGGGACGTGAAGAGAGTAGTCGCCACATTGTGGTTACTGCTGGTGTTCTTTCTGAAGGGTAATGCACAGCTCCAGACGCTGTCTGGCGAATTGCGTTACGAACATGAATACCAGGATATGCTCGCCGAAAATGGGCTGCTCACGACAGAGCTGCGCCGGAGCCCCATTCTCAGTCTCAACCTCAACGGAATTTTGATTTCCCGGGAGCTGCTCACCTATTCGCTTTTTTCCAGTCTCAATCTGGATTATAATACTTCCCGCAATGATCTCTATGAGTATTCCGCCAACCAGTCGCTCTGGAATAAGTATAACCTGATTTTCAACCTCTTTCCCCTTTCTCCTGTAAAAGTCGATCTTTCTGCTCGCGAGAATTCTTATACCATCAAATCCAGTTTTGACCAGCTTCCCGAAGTCGAGACGTTGACGAGGGAGCAGGAGCAGCGGGCGAATGTCTCGGTCTACCAGATACCGTGGCTTCCGACGATGAATATGGCGTATGTCAGGACTCATTCCTGGACGGAAACAGGAGAGCCGTCTGAAGTTCTCAACCAGACGTTGAACTTCGGCCTTTCGGGCTCCAGCGGTCCCGGCGGGGCTGTCAGTCTTTCCGGAGTACTGACGGATTTTAACGACCGGCTCCGGAACACCGATGACCGGCTCTTCACGCTGAATTTTACCGGCTCGAAGGCGCTTTCCGACCAGCACCACATCAGCGTGAATTCCGATTACAACCGGTACGAAACGTACAGCAACCTGACCGGCTCGATGGGGTATTCGGGTGTCTTTTCCAATCAACTCCGGATGAATTCGGGGCTATCGGGAAATACTGTCTCTGCCGTCAATTATGAGTTTCGCTCGCTCGGATTCAATGAGGGACTCACGTATATCGCAGATCAGAATTACCAGTTTGGACTTGGAGTTCGCGGAACGACCGGCCTCTCGCAAAGCGTCTACCGAGACAGCACCTCGACGAATCCGAGCAGTGACGTCATAAGCTCGCTCACCATCCAGCATACGCGTCCTCTGTCATATATGACGATATCCAATGGCCTTTCGCTGGATTACGAAGTCCAGAATTTTGGCGGCCGGTACAGGGTCCTCAACGCTGCCCTGAGCAACAATATGCAGGTACCTGTCGGGCAATTCTCCCTCATCGGCGATTACACATTCCAGTTCAACCATAACGAAAATTCGGATTGGTGGAATCTCCTCAGCAACAATGCGGGAATCATTGCCAACGGAGCCATTCTCGAACGAATCCAGACACAAACCGGTATCCGGTACCACGACGAGCACTATACGGGAGACGTTGCGTCGTTTCGTGACCAGCGGAATCTTATACTCTCTCAGCGGTTCAACAGCTCGTATACGTACCTGATACCCTTCACGCTGGGGTTCGGGGGTTCGGTGAACTGGTACTTCGCGAATATTAAAGGGCACACGCATTCCTGGAACCTCAGCTTTTCGAGCCCGTCGTTTTTCCTGCGCGGGCTCTTTGCAAATTACACGTATACAAGGACGTTTGATGTTTACTATCAGCGGGAATCTGTCGAGCAGACTGGTTCGCTGTTGTACCGATGGCGTGCCCTCTCGTTTGAAGGTAGATTTCGATCCGTCTCGTTTCCGGTGCGTGTGAGGGATTTCGTCTTCGATGTGTCGCGCACGTTTTGAACTCTCTGCAATCCCCTTGCCAGAGAGAAGGGGTCCGGGCATGCCCGATGCAAATCGGGCGGCCCGGGTACCCTGTTGTGGATTGATTTTCATGCATGCAATATGTACCATGTAACCGAGAATGACAACGAGGATGCCGTGTCTCATGAACCGGGCGACAGATGAACAGGGAGTTAAGGAATAGAGCTCTGAATATTGGAGTGATCCTCGCGTTCGCCGCGGTGCTTTCTGCCCAGGATAAGGGCAAGGAGCTCGTCTGGCCTACGCCTCCGGACAAGGCGCGCATTCAGTATGTGGAGACGATCTCCTCGCTCGAAAAATTCCAGCCGAAGAAGAGCTTTCTCTCGAAGCTTTTCGGATTCATCACCGGCGGAGACCGGCCGTCGCCGTGGCTGGTGCAGCCCGTAGGAATAGCCGTAGGTCCTGACGGACGTATCTTCGTCGCGGATCCCGGCGCAAACTGCATCCATATCCTTGATCTGGCCGAAGGAAAGTATGATGCCATCACGGAGACCCGATACGGTAAATTTTTATCTCCCGTCGGAATTGCGTTCAGTGATGACGGATCGATGTACGTATCGGATTCGAAGCGCGGGGATGTCATTCTTTTCGATCATGATCTGAATGCACAAGGCGAGATCAGGAGCCCTCTGGACCGACCGGCGGGATTGCTCGTTCTGAAGAACCGGCTCTACGTTGTCGATGTTGGAAATCATGACGTTGCGGTTTTTGACCTCAGCGGCAAGTTTTTGAGTTCCTTCGGCAGGAGGGGATCCGCGGATGGGGAATTTAACTATCCCGTGTCCCTCGCCGGACACGATTCGGTGTATGTTGTTGATGCCCTCAATTACCGCATCCAGAAATTCAGTCCCGATGGAATTCATTCCATCACATTTGGTACCCAGGGAACAGTTGCGGGAAAATTCGCCAGTCCCAAGGGAGTCGCTTTGGATTCGGATAGTGATGTGTACGTTACCGACGCGCTCATGGACAATTTTCAGATTTTTGATTCGCAGGGGAGATTGCTCCTGGTGGTCGGGCAGCACGGGTCGCAGCCGGGCGAATTTATGAGCCCCGGAGGAATAGCGATCGATTCGGGAAACAGGATCTACATCGTGGAAACATTGAATAAGCGGATTCAAATCTTCCAGTATCTCAAATGACACGACTATTTCGCGTATTCACCGCCTCGGTAATTATCGCAGGCGTCGTTGGTGTCATCCCCGCCGCGTCATTTGGCCAGGTGCAGACACAATCGATGATGTTGAACACGAAACACAATCTCGGAGCAACCGGTCCCGGTCCGATCAAGGCAACCGGTGAAAACCAACTCTGTGTCTTTTGCCACACTCCGCATGTTCCCTCAAAGTTCCCGTCGCAACAGCTCTGGAATCATCAGCTGAGCGCGCAGGAATACACACTCTACTCCAGTGATTATCTGACGAGTCTCAGCTACAGCGCACCGAACCAGCCGAACCCTCGGTCAAAACTCTGCCTGTCGTGCCACGACGGCACCATTGCCATTGGTGCGGTCTACAATAATTCCGGATCGCAGGCTATCGAGATGCAGAACAGTGTGACGACGTTGCCGGCCGATGCTGCTGGAAATCTCGGTGTCTCTCTTGCCAATGATCATCCGGTTGGTTATGTGTACGATAATTCCCGTGATCCGGAACTTGTCGCCCGACCGTGGCCGTGGAATACTGCCGTGAAGCTCGATCCCGACGCATCCGGGGGAACCGTGGAATGCATCACCTGTCATGATCCGCATGATAACACGTATGCGCCCTTCCTGCGGATAAGCAATACGAATGCGTCGCTCTGTACATTCTGCCATCTGAAAGTTGGATGGACGGATGCCATTCACCGGACGTCGACACAGAATTACACTCCTCCCGGCGGATCATCCACCACGATCGGCGAGTGGGCCTGCCGGAATTGTCACGAATCACATGGCGGCCAGGGCGTTCCCTATCTCCTGATCGGGGTGGAAGAGAACACCTGCTTCAATTCGGGCTGCCATGGTAAGTCGGAGAAAGGCGTCAACACCAAAGATATCCAGAGTGAATACGAGAAGCTCTATGCTCACCCGACGATCACTGTTACCGGCAAGCACAAGAATCCCGATTCGCCGACGAGCCTGGGATTTTCGAACCGTCATGCAGAATGTCAGGATTGTCATAATTCTCACCGCGCTATGAATGGCCTCCATACGATCGGCTCGAATGTCATCTCAGGTGCCCTCCTCGGGACCGCGGGGGTTATTCCCGGTGTGACCGATAACTGGACAGAGACCGCGACATATACCCCAGCGACACCCTCACTGCAGGAAAATCAGATTTGTCTCAAGTGCCATTCTTCCTATGCTTTTGGAATCGTCCCCAACGGGGTCACGACGATTGTCGGTCCTTCCGGCGTGGCAGCAACTGATCAGGCAATGGAATTCAACCCGAACAACCATTCAGCTCATCCGGTTCTCGTGGGACTCAATAGTCAGGCCGGTTCTCTCATTCCGAAACCGCTTGATCCGTCTCAAATGACTTCGAATTGGAATCAGACCGGATTGCAATCGATGTATTGTTCCGACTGCCAT
>DATIXJ010000060.1:0-7787 GCA_035518715.1 Bacteroidota bacterium
GGGATACGATGAGAAGGATATGCTCTATGGGATTTTGTTCGAGGATTGCTGGATGCCTGATGCTCGCATACCTGGTATATTTTCCTGCACCTGGATTTGCCCAGGACACGAGGTCGGTACTCGAACAAAAGCGGCTGATCCGTTCGGAGATGTTGCGTTACAACGCGATCGCTCATCAGTCTCCTCGTTCGGTTCTTGCAGATGACCAGATTGATGTGAAATATTATCTGCTCGACCTTCACATCACCACGTTGCCACAGTATCTCCGCGGAAGAGTGGTAATGAATGCGGTGAGCACGCAGGCAGGTCTCGATTCAGTCGTCCTCGATCTCATGAGGGCATTGACGGTCGATTCGGTGAGGATGGGCGGCCAGCAAGTTGCTTTCCGGCAGGACTCAGCCACGTTCACCATTTTTCTCGACCGGGGATACAATCCCGGTGAACTCATCTCCACGGAAATATTTTATGAAGGCGTTCCCGGCAGCAGCGGGTTCGGGAGCTTCGAGTTCTCGGCACATGGAGCGTCGGTTCCCTGGGTCTGGACACTCAGCGAGCCCTACGGCGCAAAAGACTGGTGGCCGTGCAAGGATCATCCCGCCGATAAAGCAGACTCCACGGATATGTATGTGACGATCGACTCCTCCTTCCGCGCCGGCTCGAACGGAACTCTCCAGCCGGTTATCCAGAATGCCGATGGCACGGTCACCTACCATTGGCAGGAGCGGCATCCCATCTCCACCTATCTTGTCTCTCTCGCGATCACCAATTACGCTGAGATGAAATGTTACTTTGACTATGCGCCGGGCGATTCCATGCTGGTTCTGAATTATGTTCTTCCGGAACATCTCTCAGGTGATTCCGCACTCATCCTGAATGTGCTCGACGGGTTGAGAATCTATTCCGGCCTGTTCGGTCTTTATCCCTTCATCGATGAAAAATACGGCCACTCCGAATTCGGATGGGGCGGAGGCATGGAACATCAGACCATGACCTCGGTAGATGCGTTCAGCGAGAGTCTTCTGATGCATGAGCTCGCGCACCAGTGGTTCGGAGATATGATTACCTGCCGTACATGGCCGAACATCTGGCTCAACGAAGGTTTTGCGACGTTTTGCGAGGCAGTTTACGAAGAGCACAAGTACGGGGAGAACAATTACTGGGCGGTCATGAACAACTGGATGAACTACGCGAAATCCGCGTCCGGGAGCGTGTATGTGAACGACAGCTCAGACGTCGGCACGCTCTTCGACGGCGCGAGGGTGTATGCAAAAGGTGCTTCGGCCCTTCATATGCTGCGTCATGTTCTCGGAGATTCGGTTTTTTTCCAGGCGATGTATAATTACGCACACCTGGCAGGCGCGCGGTACAATACAGCTGCGACATCCGACTTCGAGAGTGTGTGCGAAGCCACCTCGGGAAAAGATCTCAGTTATTTCTTCAATGAGTGGATTTACGGGCTCAATTATCCGCAGTATACATACTCATGGTCTCAGGTCTATCTCGATTCCGGTGCCACTGTCACGGTGCATGTGCATCAGACCACCGGGACACCGACGCCTCCGTTCTTCACCATGCCCGTCGACTTCCGTTTCAGCACCGCGGGTTGGGATACAACAATCACCCTCTGGAATGATTCTGCAAGTCAGACGTTCACTGTCAGTCTTCCCAAATCGGCTGACAGCGTCCAGCTCGATCCGCAGCATTGGATATTGAGGGATGCAGGTCTTGTCACATCAGTTGCCGATGCCGGACAGGATCTCCCGAAGTTCTATTCGCTCGGACAGAATTACCCCAATCCCTGGAATCCATCAACTACGATAACGTATACTCTGCCCGAGAGGAGCCGCGTCAGTGTAAAGATCTACAATACCGTTGGACAGCTGATTGCGACGCTTGAAAACGGCAGCCAGTTTCCGGGAAGACAGTCGGTTGTCTGGAATAATACGGGAATTGCCTCGGGGGTTTATTTCTACCGGTTCACGGCGGTAAGCGAGACGAATCCATCCAGAGCCTACTCCGAGGTCAGGAAAATGACTCTGCTGAAGTAAGGGAATCTGTTGCGATTGTGGAGATTTCTTCTTAGTTTTTCGACGGTGATTGCATGAACTATATACTTCTCAGTTTTATACTCATGGGGTGTGCCATGGAATCCAACGGACAGCTGAAATTCCAGCACGACGAATTTCAAACTGGCGCGGGTCCGTTAACGATCTATTTTATCGGCCACGCATCGCTGATGTTCGATCTCAAGGGAACGATTATTGATGTTGATCCCTGGGGCCGTCTTGCCGACTACTCCACATTTCCGAAAGCCGACATCATTTTCATCACACATCAACATCAGGATCATTTCGATGAGAAAGCGATCTCGGCGCTTACGAAAGAGGGCACGCGGATCGTACTCACTCCCGCTGTGTTCGAAATCCTGAAACGTGGAACCGTGATGAAGAACGGGGATACACTCACACTCGACGGAATACAGGTCGAAGCGGTCCCGGCATACAATACCACGAAGGGTCGGGATCAGTTCCATCCGAAGGGAAGAGATAACGGATACATCCTGACGATCGGGAAGAAGCGGATTTACCTCGCCGGTGATACGGAAAACACGCCGGAAATGGAAGGGTTGAAGAACATCGATATCGCGTTTCTGCCGATGAACCAGCCGTACACCATGATGCCGGAACAGGTTGCGGAAGCCGCGGAAAAATTCCATCCGAAAGTTCTCTATCCGTATCATTACGGTGAGACGGATGTGTCGGCGTTAACAAAATTGCTTGCAAAGGACACGACCATCGACTTGCGCGTCAGGCCTTTAAAGTGATTCGGCGTTCTCCGGCTGAAACTCTTGGCTTACTTTTCCGTAAATCCTCTTGGTACAATAAGAGGAGATACGCAGTATGCATGTGGACGAAAAGATGGTCGGTGATGTAGCGGTGGTGTCGCTGGCGGGGGAAATGCTCTTTGATGACGATGACTTCGTCCTGCAGCAAAAAATAGCCAGTCTCAGGTTGGATGGGATTCAGAAGATCATTATCGACCTGAAACGACTGAACCGGATCAACAGCAGGGGCTTAAGCGCTCTTTTGCGTGCGGTCCGGCAAATGCGGGAAAACGGCGGCGACATACGGTTGGCACAGATCGACAGGCGTTTGACGGATCTGCTTGCGCAGACGAAGCTTGTGCAGGTCTTCAACACGTACGAAACCGTTGGCAGAGCAATGGCAAGCTATCTGTAGCTCCTCGTTCCGTTCTTGCTCGTACAGATCGTCGTGCTCTGAAATCGCTCCTTCCCGTGCTTCGAGTACGGAATACTGAAGCGGCAATGCACACGATTCACTCACCAGTACAGGGCACAGAATGGACGAAGCCAAACTGACTTCCGCGGAGGACCCTGCCACACATTCCGGGGTCCAATTCAAGAAAGAGCTTACGCTTCTCGACTCGACCATGATCGTCGTCGGTTCAATGGTCGGGTCGGGCATTTTTATTGTCAGCTCGGATATTGCCAGAACCGTCGGCTGCGGCGGGTACCTCATGCTTGTTTGGCTGATCACCGGGCTCGTCACCGTAATTGCCGCGCTCAGCTACGGCGAGCTGGCGGGAATGATGCCCCATGTCGGCGGTCAGTACGCTTACCTCAGAGAGGCCTATAATCCGCTCATCGGATTTCTGTACGGCTGGACGCTCTTCCTTGTCATACAGACCGGCACGATCGCCGCGGTGGCTGTGGCATTCGCGAAATTTACGGCAGTTCTCATCCCTTCGTTCGGTGAGGAACACATCCTCGTCTCACTTTTCGGTTTGAAAGTTTCGGCGGCACAGATTCTGGCAATCATCAGCGTCATCGTGCTCACGTATGTGAATACGCGCGGTCTTCGGGAAGGAAAGATCGTCCAGGATATCTTTACGATCACGAAAGTCGTCGCTGTGATCGGTCTGATAATGCTTGGGATTTTTGTAGGAAGGAATTCCGCCGCCGTCAGTATGAATTTTGAGAATTTCTGGCATGGGACGTGGACGCACATGACGGGGGGAAAAATTGATCTTATCGAGTCTCTTTCGGGTGGCCTCGTACTCGCGGCAATGGGCGCGGCGATGGTTGGTTCATTATTTTCGAGCGATGCGTGGAACAATATAACGTTCACCGCTGGTGAAGTGGTGAATCCGAAACGAAATATTCCGCTCAGCTTATTTCTCGGAACGCTTATTGTCACCGTTCTCTATCTTCTCGCCAACCTGGCGTACATTCTTGTTCTGCCGGTTGTCGGGACTCAGGGCGGGGCAGATGTGCTCAGCCGCGGGATTCAGTTCGCAGCGGATAATCGAGTCGGTACCGCCGCGGCGGAGATGATCTTCGGCGCACCTGCGGCCGCGATCATGGCCGTACTTATCATGATCTCGACGTTCGGATGTAACAACGGGCTCATTCTCGCAGGAGCGCGCGTGTATTATGCAATGGCAAAAGATGCGGTATTCTTCAGGAGTGCCGGTAACCTGAACTCGAAGGCGGTACCGGGTGCAGCGCTTGTCGTTCAGGGCGTGTGGGCAAGCCTGCTCTGCCTGTCGGGTACGTACGGAGATCTTCTGGATTACGTGGTCTTCGCAGTTCTGATCTTTTACATCCTGACGATCGCGGGTCTTTTCATATTACGAAAGAAAAGACCTGATGCCGACCGACCATACAAGGCATTTGGTTATCCGGTCGTTCCCGCGCTGTATATCCTCGTGGCGGCGGCGATCTCTATCGACCTGCTGATGGTGAAACCGAAGTATACGGTTTCAGGGTTGATGATTGTGCTTGTAGGAATTCCCGTCTACTTCGTGTGGAAGGCGTTCGCGAAGAGATCGGCGTAGTCTTTAGGGCTCACTCCTCGCGCTCGAGGAGACGGCGTGCGTTGGCAAGGTCTCGTTTTGCCCCCTTGCCGACCTCCGGGTATGTGCAGCGGAGGTCTTTCATGTTGTTCAGAAGGATGTCGGCGACGGCGATGCGCGTGAACCATTTGTGATCTGCCGGGATGACGTACCATGGAGCCCATGGAGTGCTTGTTCGTGAGAGCATCTCCTCGTATGCTTTCTGATAATCATGCCAGAACCCGCGTTCCCGCACGTCGCTTGCCGAAAATTTCCAGTTCTTTTCCGGCTCGTCAAGACGCTCCAAGAACCTCTTCTTCTGTTCCTCCTTTGAAACATGGAGGAAGAATTTCACGATCGTGTAACCATTTCTCGTGAGATAGCGCTCGAAGTGGTTGATATCCTCAAAGCGATGATCCCAGATCCCCGGCCCCCGGGCGGATTTCGGGAGATGCTGCTTTTCCAGAAATTCCGGATGGATTCTGACGGTCAGCACTTCTTCATAATATGAACGGTTGAAGATGCCGAGGAATCCGCGGGGGGGAAGCTCCCTGGAGCATCGCCAGAGATAATCATGCCGGAGTTCTTCCGAGGATGGCTCCTTGAAGCTCACAACCCTGCATCCCTGCGGATTGACTCCGCTCATGACGTGCTTGATGACGCTATCCTTCCCGGCCGCGTCCATCGCCTGGACGATCATCAGCACACCGTACGAGGCGTCCGCATAAATCACATCGTGGTACTCTGCAAGACGATCAATATCCGTGACGAGCTTCGACTCGGCGTCCTTCTTGTCGGAGAACGTGGAGGTGAATGATGTATCATACCGGTTCAGCGCGATCTTCTTCCCCGGGGGAACAAGAAATTTGTCGTATTTCATAATGCTGTCAGTTCAGAAAGATGATACCGCCAAGATACCGTTCAAATTCATCATATTCAACAGTACATCGGCGAGATTTCTTAATAATTTGAACATCCGGAAATAACAATGCATTCCTATATTCTACTGGATGAAAACCGATATTTCCAATATTGCGGAGGGAAGCACTGGCGGTGTTTGACCGGTCAGGCAGAAAACCCATCGGCGGAGGCGCTCTGGCAGGAACGCTCTTTGATGCCGATGCGGTTATTCTTTCCGACCTGCACCTCGGGAGCCCTGCTTGTCAGGCAATTCCACTATCCCTTTTCCTTCAGCGGTTTGTCAGCGGTTCATATCGGACAAAAGAACTGATCCTGAACGGCGATGTTTTCGATTCGATGGATTTCCGGCGGCTGAAGAAACATCACTGGAAGGTTCTTTCCCTTCTGCGTAAACTCTCGGATTCTGTGCGCATCACATGGGTCTGCGGCAATCATGACGGCCCATCCGAAATTATCTCACATCTGCTCGGCGTCACGGTTGTCGATTACCATACCGTCCGGAGCGGGAGAAGATCCGCTTTGGTTCTCCATGGTCACCAGTTCGACGAGTTTGTGGAGGAGCATCCCGGCATCACCTGGCTTGCGGATACGCTCTACCGGTTCCTGCAGCGCATCGACCAGACCCACCGGGTTGCGCGCTTTGCGAAGACCAACAGCAAGGTGTTTCTGAGATGTGCGGAGAAGGTGCGTCTCGGGGCGGTCGAGTACGCGCGTGAATACTCTGCTTCGATGGTCTGCTGCGGACACACCCATCATGCGGAGATTGTGGAGGGTGCCATTCAATACGCGAACAGCGGATCCTGGACCGAATCTCCGTGCACGTATCTTTCGGTTTCAAACGGCTCAGTCCGGCTCCACAGATTCACGGAATCGGTGCCTGCCGAGTCGCATAGTTCCGTGCCGATGTACGACAATGCCCTCATCCCCGCCTTTGCAAACTGAGCCGGGTGTCCTCGCCTTCTTTGCGTCGGAACGGAAATCTCTGGCGGAGGATTCGGACCGGTTTGTGAGAGACCGGGAGAAACCCGCTCCCCAATGCGTATGGCTTGCAACGGCCGATATGGGATACGGGCACCGGCGGGCCGTGTATCCTCTTCGCTCGCTTGCCGGGGGGGAAATCATCGTCCTCGGCGAAAACGACGATGCCGCTCTTCTGGAACGGAAGCTCTGGCGGCGGCTTCTTGCCATGTATGCCGCGTTATCGCAGGCGCGCAGTATTCCGCTCATCGGAAAGCCCCTCTTCGGAATTCTGGAGCGCTTCCTTTCGATCCCGTCATTCTATCCGATCCGGAATCTGTCGCGCAGCACGATTCAGGTCGAGATACTCGACTCGTTCATCCGCCGCGGGCTCTGTTCCGGCATGCTGCGCAGGATAGAATCGAACAGGATACCGCTCGTCACATCCTTTTATGCACCCGCGATTGCTGCAGACCATTCCGGAGCAGTTGAGCCGATCTACTGTATCGTCTGCGATGCCGACCTCAACCGGGTCTGGGTTGCACGAGATCCCTGGGAGAGCCGCATCCAGTATTTCGTTCCCTGCGGCAAGGCAGCTCAACGACTTCAGGCATATGGCGTTCCGCGTGAGCGGATATTTCTCACGGGCTTTCCCTTGCCGCATGAGCTCCTCGGCGGACGGGATCTGCCGGTTCTGAAAAAAAATCTCCTCGCGAGACTTCATCGCCTCGATCCTCTGAACCGATTCTGGTCGCTTCACGCCAAGAATGTCGAACATTTCCTCGGTCGGGAAGAACCATCATCGCTTGCGCCGCCCTCTCCTCTGACAATTACCTATACGGTGGGTGGAGCAGGGGCCCAGCGAGAAATCGGGAAGAAGATCGCAATGAGTCTGCACGAACGCATCAAGCGGCAGGAAGTCAGGATTAACCTCGTTGCAGGGACGAATGCCGAAATCGGGAGATACTTTGAGGATGTGAGGATGGAATTGAAATGCTCTCCCGACGAGATCGCCGTACTCTGCGCAGATTCATTCGATCAGTATTATCGCCAGT
>DATIXJ010000061.1:0-30079 GCA_035518715.1 Bacteroidota bacterium
TGGGAGAGAGCGGGGGAGGCACACCAGAGGAGGAGGAGGACATATGGGAAGATGCGCGGACGCATGAACTTGATCTCTCGTTTCCAGCAAACTCGCCGGTACCCAGCAACAGAGCCCGCCCGCTCTCACAGCACCGGGTGCCTGTGAGAACTGCGGGGATCGTGACCGGTCAGACTTTATCGAGCTCGTTCTTGAGGTAATCGATGATTCTGACGGGCGTCGGGTCCACACCGTTGAGAATCGCGAGATAGAAGCTCACCCAATCGCCGAGCTGTATCAGTGAGAACATTCTCGCCAGGAGTGACGTTCCTTCGCTTTGCACTTCGATGACGGACGCAGCGTACTGGTCGACAACATCTTTCGTAATCTTCATGCGGAGCTGAACGCGCTTGTGATCGCCCTTGTCCCTGAGAAAGACGACGGCCATATCCTGCATGATACGCCTCAGCACTTTCCATCCGACCAGCTCGTTGTGGTTCATTTCCGGGAGGACGTGTCCGAAGGAAAGCATCTTGGCATTTTCTGCGAGCTGTCCCCGCCACCGCAAATTTACCACGTCGAACCTGTCCGCAGAGGAATAGATGATCGGGAGTTTTGTGTAGAGATGTTTGGCAATCTCGAGCGATCGGTTCTGCTTGTCGAGTGCAGTATACAGCCGCGCGTTTTTTTTCAGGAGCCGGATGGTTTCCCGGACCTCCTTGTCCTGCGAGGGAATGAGCTTCATCGCAGCGAGTGCCGTCAGGACGGGAAAGAATGAATATCCGAGCGCTGCACGCGGTGGAAATCCGCGCGGAATCGCGATGATCGGCTGCCGGTGTTTTACAGCCAGCTCTGTGGTCTGGCCGCCCGAGCTGATGCAGAGGATCATTGCTTTCCTCTTGATCGCTTCGAGGTGAGCGGCAATGGTTTCCTCCGTATTGCCGGAGTAACTCGACACGATAACGAGCGTTCGCTCGTTGACAAAGTCCGGCAGTATGTAATGCCGGTTGACAACGACCGGGATCTTGCATGTGCCGGCAATGTACGATCGGAGGATGTCGCCGCCGATCGCGGAACCTCCAAGACCCGTGATAACAAGAGTATCAATGTCGGAAGCTGTGAAGGGGATCGCGGCGGCCTTTCCGATCTCCACTGCTTCCGAAACCTGGCGGTGAAAATCCTGAAGGAGCTGCTTCATGCCGGACTTGTCATATTGTTGGATACTGTCGTGCGTCATACGTGATTCGAGACCATGTGAACGATAGTGTGAGACATGAATTTCGGCAGAATCATCCTGCCGGCTTAAAACCCTTCCACAGGAATATCCGGAAATTCCCGTTTGAATACTTCCGAGAGGTATGCGTCAACTTCACGGCGGGAAGTATAGACCAGGACAGTGCGGGCAATCTCCTGCATCTGTGCATAGGTAAGGGACCGGATGATCTTCTTGATCTCCGGGAGAATGGAGGGAATCACGCTCAGCTCATCCATTCCCATTCCCACGAGAATCGGCGTGGCGAGAGGATTGCCGGCCATTTCACCGCAGATACCGACCCAGATATTGCGCTTGTGTCCCGCATCGATAATGTGTTTAATCGTGGAGAGTACGCTCGGCTCAAACTCGTGGTACAACGGCGAGACGAGGTTATTTCCGCGGTCGACGGCCAGGATGTACTGTGTAAGATCATTCGATCCTATGCTGAGGAAATTCACCTCGCCCGCGATCTGTTCTGCTGAAAGGGCAGCCGCCGGGACCTCGATCATCACGCCGATGGGAAGATTGTCGTCGAAACGCTGATGTCTTGCGGAAAGCTCGCCTTTTGCCTTGAGGACATATTCTTTCGCCCGCCGGACCTCGTCGAGTGTTGTGATCATGGGAAACATGAGGGCGAGGTTTTTGCGGCTGCTTGCGCGAAGGATGGCACGCAGCTGGTTCATGAAAATATCGGGCCGGTCGAGACAGACGCGCACCCCGCGCCAGCCGAGGAAGGGATTTTCTTCTTCTGCCATGGAAGGTGCGATTTTATCCCCGCCAATGTCGAAGCTGCGCATGATAACCCGGTTCGGATAAATCCGGTCTGCGATTTTCTTATACTCGACATATTGCTGCTCTTCCGTGGGAAAATCGTCGTAATCGATTAAGAGACTCTCCGTGCGAAAGAGGCCGACGCCCTGCGATCCCTGGACCACGACGTAATCGAGTCCCTCCGCCAACTCGATGTTTGCGGAAAGCTCGATGCTGTGACCGTCGGGGGTTGTCGCCGGGAGATCTTTCAAATGAGCAAGCTGTGCCTCAAATTCCAGGAGATGCTCACGTTTTTCTTCATATTCCCTGATATGCTCGGCAGTGGGGTGCAGGATGATGGTGCCGCTGTAGCCGTCGATGATCATCTGATCGCCGGTTTCGGCCGCACGGCTTACATCGCCGAGCCCGACAACCGCGGGAATTTTCAGGGAGCGAGAAAAGAGTGCGGCATGAGAGGTAATGCCTCCGAGGTCGGTGGCATATCCGAGGATCTGGTTACGGCTGAGGATCATGGTGTCTGCGGGTGTGAGACTATGTGCGACGACGATGACCGTCCCTTCCAGCCGGGAGATCAGTTTCTCTTCCTGCAGGTTTCTGATGATGCGGTTGCGTAAATCTTCCATGTCATGCGCGCGTTCGTGCATGTACTCGGAATGTGCCGCCATCATGATATGGGCGTACTTACCGATCTCATCGGAGACGATAAACTCCGCGTTTTTCTGCTCCTTCCCGATGCGCTTGTGAATTGCGTCAAGGAGGATCGGGTCCTCGAGGACCATGATCTGGGCTTCGAAGATTTTTGCCTTCGCGTCCCCCACCTTCTGCTGTGCAAACGTGAGTATTTTGTTCAGTTCCCGGGTCGACTTTTCCATTGCTTTGGTGAGCCGGGCAATTTCGACTGATATTTCGTCGGGTCGGAGCGAGCGTTCCTCAGCGCGCGGAATTTCCTTGGTGAAAAGGTATGCCCCGCCGATCGCAATGCCGGGAGAGGCCGGGATGCCTTTCAGGATAAGTTCGCGGTATGGAGTTTCCGGAGAGGTCATGTACTATTCATCGAACCCGCGGTTGATAAGATCTACGACGGCGGCACACGCCTCCGTTTCATCCGGTCCGTTAAATTTCAACATGAGCCGGGATCCCTGCTCGGCTGCCAGCGTCATAACGCCGATAATGCTCTTCCCGTTAATTTCGAGCCCGTCTTTGTAGATGAAGAAATCAGACTTGTACCGTGAGGCGATCTTCACGAGGAGCGAAGCAGGACGAGTATGCAGTCCGTAGCGGTTCATGATCGTTACTTCCTTTTCGAGCATGGAGTTACGACGTGCGTTCCACAAGCTGTCCGGCGATCCAGGAGAGCATTTGCGTTCCGCGGTTTCTCGGCAGCGGACGTAATGCCTGAAGCGCTTTACGCGTGTGCGCCGTGATTGCCCGGGAAGCTCCCGAGGCCACATCGAGGCGTCCGTAGAGCGACTGTATTCTACGCAATCGCATGGCTCCGTTCCGGGGCGAGAGTGTCTGGAGCATGCGTTTGTCTCCGCCTTTGGCGTGGGCGATGGCGTGAAGGAGAAGGAACGTCTTCTTTCCCTCGACGATATCGCTGCCGACGGTCTTGCCTAATGTCGTTTCATTGCCGGTAAAGTCAAGCAAATCGTCCCGGATCTGAAAAGCGTATCCCAGCTGAATGCCGAACCTGCGAAGAGCCTGGATGATACGGGCGGAAGCTCCTCCGAGATGTGCGCCGATGACCAGCGAAGCACTGAGAACGCGAGCCGTCTTTTTTTCGATCATGAGGAGATATTCGGGAAGACTCACATCCCGCCGCAGGCCAAAATCCATGTCCAGCCCCTGGCCGTCGCATACATCAATAAAGGCGCTCGTGAATGTCCGGACGATGGGAACGGGATTCGCCGTCGGAGTTGATAACAGAGAACGGTACGCATATGCAACGAGCTGATCGCCGGAAAGAATTGCCGCATTTTCATTCCACTTTGTATGAACCGTCGGCCGGTTGCGGCGCAAGGTTGCATGATCCATCACATCATCGTGCACGAGTGTGAAGTTATGCAGCAACTCCATTGCTACTGCTGCGTCAAGAGCGCGGCGGGGGGATCCGCCAACGGCCTGGCACGCGAGAAGCGTCAATACCCCCCGAAGCCGCTTACCGCCGGATTTCAAAACATATCGCATCGGCTCGTAAACAGAAGCGGGATCACCGTGCACGAAAAGCGACTGCATCTTCTGTTCGATTGCCAATTTATGTCCTGCATAGATCTTCCGGAAGCGATCTTCAGTACGCGGCAATTTTCAATCTAGAAATAATGGAGATGAAAATTGGTAACTCCTTTCGGTATAATAAGAAATGCGGTTGTGAGAAGCAAGGAACTCTTCCCGGCGAAGAGGAAGGAAGTCTTGTTTTCATCCAAATTTTCTTTATCTTACACGCCACGTGTACACACTATGAACCTCTCATTTCCCGATTCGCTGTACCGTCCGGCGCTGGGCGCACGACAGCTCAGGTTTCTTCTTGTTCTTCTGTTCTGCATGCTCTTCGGCTCCTGCACGAAAAATCTTCCCGAATCTCCCAAACGCGTTGTCATCAATTCGAAGGACGAGCTTGTCGTTTTTCTTGATTCCCTCGAACGCCGGTATGAACAGGCAGCTCTCGCCATTGGAACTGCGAACTGGAACAGCTATTCCAAAGAGGCACCGTACAATCTTGATTCTGCGAGGAAGAATCTCGGATTGATATTTCTGGATACCGCTGCCCGGGCAATTATCGATGACTGGCGGGGGAAGTCGAGTTCTCTCGCGGATAAGCTCCTTGCCCGGCGGCTGGAGTTGTGGCATCGGGTCTTTCTCGGCGGAGCCATCTATGCCGATCCCGAAATCGCGGCGCTGGAGAACCGGCTTCAGGAAACCATGACGGATTTTCAGTTTCGTTTCAATGGCGCGTCGATCTCACGGGCGAAAATTCAACAGCGGATGCGCGATGAACCGGGAGAGAATACGCGTCATAAGCTCTGGTCCGTACCATCTCAGCTGACCGCTGCGGATTCTGCCGACCTCGTCAGACTTGTAACGCTGAGAAATGCACGAGCACGCGCCTGCGGGTTTCCGGATTACTATTCCCTGGTGCTGTACCTGAATTCCATCGATGAAGAATGGCTCCTGAAAACCACGGGACTGTTGGAGGAAGAAACACGCGAGGCCTATCAGCAGTTTCTCCTCACTTCGTCCAGAAAATTGCACGTGCAACAGATGGGTCCGTGGGACGTCGATTATGCATTGCGGGAGACTGCTTCGCTTCCCGATAAATATTTTCCCGGCGATTCCCTGTTCAGCATTCTCCACCGCTTTGAACGCGGTATCGGGTTCGCAGTCGATTCCCTCCCGATACGTGAGTACGTGAAGGATATTCCTTACGGCGGATTGAACCTGGCAATCGACATTCCCGGAGATTCACGATTTCTTGTCAACCCGCTGAAGGGACACCGGATTTATTCTGTCGCGTTTCATGAATACGGGCACGCACTGAAAGCGGTGCATACCCGCGTCGATTATCCGATTCTGAAAGGATACGAATGGATTCCGGGGGCGCAGTGTGCGGCATATGAAGAAGGTGTTGCGGATATGAACGCGGCATTTACGGATGATTCAGTCTGGCTTGAATCCTTTGCGCATCTTAAGCCCCGAATTATCCAGAAGTATCTTGCCTCACGGGGCATTGCCGATATTTATCGTTTGCGAAATACAATGCGGGAGTTTTATCTGGAATACGAGATCTACAAGAATCCGTCACAGGATATACCGCTTCTTGAGCGGAATCTCACAAAAAAATATCTCCTCATGAACCTGGATTCGACCGAAGCACCGCAGTACGCCTCATCAATCTGGTTTGTGGCGTATCCGTGTTACTATCACAATTATCTGATGGCGAGCATGATTGCGGCACAATTGCAGGAGGCGCTCACGGATAAATTTGGTGAAGACAAGGCGAAAAACCCCGCAGTTGCACGATGGATCATCTCGCATCTCTATCTGAACGGCGAGCTCCAGGAGTGGACCGATCGAATCCGGGAGGCCACAGGAAAGGGACTGGAACCGGGACCGTTACTCAGGCAACTGGGAATCGTTCCCGCTCCGTTCGTGACGCAAGGATAACGGATGGAGTTGTTCGGGAGGATGTGTGCTTCACCTGACGGAGGACCCGCTGCTCAGGTGAAAGACTTGTCTGGCTACTACGTTCCGATCAGATATTCTGAAAGTTTTCCATGCCTCAGATACCCTCCGCTGCAGAAGAGAATCTCCCGACTCAATATTCCTTTCGGTTCGCGTAGAGATTCAGAAGTACGCCTGCCATGATCATGTTGGTCAGCAGGTTTGACCCGCCATAGCTCATGAACGGAAGGGGAACGCCGATCACCGGCATAATTCCCATTGCCATGCCGATGTTGATGACTGTATGCGTTCCGAGCGTACCGACCAGTCCGATCGCCACGATGCTGGCGTAGCGGTTCTTCACCATCGATGCGATCTGGATTCCGCGATACAGCAGGAGACTGAGAAGAAGAAGTATCGTAAACGCGCCGAAGAACCCGAATTCCTCGCTTGGCACACAATAAATAAAATCCGTCCACTGTGCCGGGAGAAAGTTCAGCTGGGTCTGAGAGCCGTGCAGATACCCCTTGCCAAACATGCCCCCGGAACCGATGGCAATCTTGGACTGGATGACATTATATCCCGCCCCGAGAGGATCAGCATCGGGATTCAGAAAAGTGATGATGCGTTTCTGCTGATGGGGAGCGAGCTTGCCGAAGATGAACTGTACCGACATTCCCATCAGTACCGTAACAGAAAACACTGCAGCGGAAAAGAGACGATTTTCCTTGATCAGATAGAGAAGAATGGACGTGAGGATAATGACGGCGACAAACGCCGTCGTTCCGAAGAGCGTGGCGATAGCTGCAGCCGCCGGTGCGAGAAATGTAAGAAGGAGAATGTTGGATGCCCCTGCCCAATAGAGAACGACGAAAAACATTCCGACGTAAATGATGGCAGTGCCCATATCCGGTTGTGCAAGAATCAGCGCAACCGGGACGAAAACAATCCCCAGCGTAATTGCAAGATGATGAAGGCGGCGAAGATTGACCTGGCGCTGCGAGAGATATGACGCGAGCGCAAGCGTCGTGGTCACCTTGACAAGCTCCGAGGGTTGCAGCCCGAGCCCTCCGATACCAAACCAGCTCTTCGAACCTGCGACAACTTTCCCGGCAACAAGTACAACCAGAAGAATGAGTATCGAAGCACCGTAAACAGGATACGAGATGAGTTGAAGCGTGCGGAACGGGATGAACATGATGATCAGCATCAACAGGATGCCAATCCCGCTCCAGATCAGCTGCCGGTGGAAATAGAGTCCCGCCCCAACATCATATGTTGCACTATACACCGATGCCAGACTGATCACCAGAAGGAGAACGACCGTGATCAGGATCGTATAATCGACGTGCTCTTTGAAAAAGCTTTCCATGTTATTGATCCGGCGTCTCGGGTGAGTGGGCGATTACCGATTCGGCGGCTTTGGTTCGGACAAGATGCCCGTACAGATATTGTTCGATGCACATGCCCGCGATGGGGGCGGAAACCACTCCGCCGAATCCGGCATTTTCGATCAGCACACAGATAGCGATCCTCGGGTGATCCTCCGGAGCGTATCCGATGAACCACGCGTGATCCTTTCCGTGGGGGTTTTGTGCCGTACCGGTCTTCCCGGCAACAGTGATGCCCTGAACGCGGGCGGTAAGGGCAGTTCCTCCGACTTCATTTACACAGCGGTCCATGCCCTCGTGTATGAGATCCCAGACATGATCCGACAGTTCGATGTGCCGGGTCTCCGATGACACCGGCTGGATTTGTCCGCTCTCCTTGTCATGGATCGCTTCGACGACATGGGGTTTGTGATAGTATCCGCGGTTTCCGATCGCGGCGGCATAGCATGCCATCTGGAGCGGTGAAACCCCAACTTCACCCTGTCCAATGGCCAGACTCACGAGATATCCCTGCGTCCACTTTCCTTTCCCATACACGCGGTCAAAATATTCTTCAGACGGGAGAAGTCCCGAGGTTTCCTCGAAGATATCGATTCCGGTTGGACGGCCGAAGCCGAACTCTTCACCATATTGTGTCCATCGTCCGAATCCCGTCTTCAACATAAGCTGGTAAAAGAAGACGTTGCACGACCGCTGAATTGCCTCGACAACGTTTGTCGAGCCGTGCGAACCGTGGTCCTTGAAGACACGCGTCCCAAAGCGGTAGGCCCCTGCACATTGTATTCTCCAGGCGTCTGTGATGACCCCTTCCTGGAGTGCAGCAGCCGCGAGAACCATTTTGAATGTCGATCCGGGCGGGTAGCGCGTGAGCGTTGCCCTGTTGAAAAGGGGGCGGGTCGAATCGGTGTTGAGGGAGTTCCAGAGCTCCGGCGTCGTCACGCCGCCGAAATCTTCCAGGTTATAATCGGGCTTGCTCACGAGGGCGATAACTCCGCCGTCCTGAGGATCAATCGCGACGACTGCCCCGCGTCTCTTCTCGAGGAGCGAGTCGGCAAGCGCCTGGACACCCGCGTCGATGGCAAGATGAAGGTCGTTGCCTTCGCGTACCGGTATGTCGTTCTTTCCGTCATTGTACGCTCCCAGGAGCTGCCCTTTGGCATTGACGGTAATAAAATCATAGCCCTTCTTCCCCCTCAGATCACGTTCGTACGCGGCTTCCAGTCCTGTTGCTCCGATGTTGTCACCGGGGCGATACTCTCCTCCGAGCTCTGTAAGCTGCTGATCTGAAATCTCCTTCGTGTACCCGAACAGGTGAGTCGCCTTTGCCGTAGTCGGATAAAATCTCTTGGATTCCACCTGATAATCCACGCCGGGAAGCCGGTCGCGGTTTTCTTCAATAATGGAAAGAGTCCGGAAATCGATGTCGCGTTTTACCTTGATGGGGGCGAACCGGTTATAGAGTTTTCCTTTTTTGATTCTCTCCTTAATGAAGGAAGTATCGAGATCGAGGATGCTCGCAAAAAATTCAAGATTCGACATGGGGAATTCGGAGGGCGTAACGGTAACGGTATAGGAGGGCCGGTTGTCGACGAGGAGAACGCCGTGCCGGTCGATCATGAGCCCGCGGATGGGATCGCGCGCAATCGGGCGAATGCTGTTTTCCTCGGATTTCTTTCCGTAGACGTCCTGGTAAAGAACCTGAAGCTGTATGAGCCGGAAGAGGAAGACCACAAAAATAATGCCGATACCGATCAGAAATACGCTTCGCCGCGGCGGAGACTCGTCAAGCTCAATCATACGGAACGTCTCCTTGAAAACGCGAACATGGGAAGCAATGTAATCGTCGCCGTGTAAAATGTCGTTGCGAGCCCGACCTGGAAGATTGCGGCAAGCAGCCCGATGCCGCTCCCCTGGGTGAAGACGAAGAAGTAGATGGTGTTATGGATCAGCGAAGTAATCAGCACAATGACGATGAACCGGTAGCTGCCGAGGGTGAGAGCAGTCTTGTTCTCATTGAAAAAATAGCCGGCAACAAAACCTGCCACGGTTTTCGACAGTGCGGAGAGCCCGATGAAGCTTCCCGTCACGAGATCGAACATCAGTCCGAGTGAGAATCCCCAGAGAGTTCCGGCGAGCTGGCCTTCACGCAGTGCCAGGTAGACGACCCAGATGGTGAGGATGTCGGGCGTAATTCCTTCCAACGTCAGAAGGCGCATGATCTGGGACTGGATCAGGACGAAGAGGACAGACAGGAGGAAGAATTTGATCTGACGAGTCATTAGCGTGTTCGCACGGCCTTTCGTTCCAGGTCATCACGTTCAGTATCGCTCGAAGCAGTGACGACGAAAATCTGTTCAAGGGATGAGAAATCCACGCTCGGAGAGACCTCAATCTCCTTAAAGAGATTGCCCGGCTTCTCCGTAACCTTCGTGACAATCCCGATTTCGATATTTGGGGGATAAATATTGCTGTATTCGGAAGTCATGACAACATCGCCAGGCCGCACATCCTGTGTTTTTGCAACATTGTTCAGCCGCAGAAAATCCTCTCCATCCCAGGCGATGATGCCGTCGACCCGGCTCCGCTGGATCTTGGCGCTTGCCCGGAAATCCTTGTTGAGCACGAGCTGGCCGATCGCATAATGTCTGCTTGACAGGAGGATGCGTCCGACCAGGCCGCCTTCGGAAATAATAGGCATGTCGGCTTTCACACCGTCGGATTCACCGAGGTTCACGGTAATGGTATTCCGAAGGAGATGCAGACTCTTGCCGACAACGTCGCCGGCGAGAAGCCCCAGGGGGTGTTGTTCCCGGAGCCCGAGAAGGTTTCGCAGGCGGATGTTTTCCAGTCTTGCCTCGCGAAGCCGGTTCACTTCATCCGAGAGATTGACATTCAGCTGGCGAAGGATCTCGTTTTCCTTCTTCAGCTCGAATACATTGGGAATCACGGCAAGAGCGCGCTGGAAGAATCCGACAACCCCGATCGTCGACGACCGGATCGCGCGGACCTGAACGTTGTCGTTCGCGCCGAGAAGTATCAGTGAGATGATGACGAGGAGAACAAGGGCGACGTACTCCTTAAAGAGGGCGAGTATGTTCAGGAAGCGTTGCATTCAGCGGCACCGGTTCGGGCGGACTCCCCATCCTTAATACCTTCTGCTCTTGATCAGGACTTTGTGGTAATGACTGAGATGTTCAAGGACCTTTCCCGTGCCGCGCACGACAGCCGTCAGAGGATCTTCGGCGACATACACGGGGAGACTCGTCTCGAGGCGAAGGCGTTCATCGAGCTGCTTGAGCAATGCTCCGCCGCCCGACAGCATGATCCCACGATCCAGAATGTCTGCGGACAGTTCAGGCGGTGTGCGTTCCAGCGTCAATTTGACGGCATCAACGATCTGCTGCACCGGCTCGTTCAGGGATTCGCGGATCTCGACAGAGCTTGCTTCGGTGGTTTTCGGAATGCCGTTCACGAGATCGCGGCCCTTAACCTGTATCGTGATCTCTTCCTTCAACGGCATCGCGGACCCGACCTCACACTTGATTGCCTCCGCAGTTCGCTCTCCGATAAGGATGTTATGATTTTTCTTGAAGAACTGAATGATGGCATTGTTCATCTCATCGCCGGCAATGCGGATCGATTCCTCATTCACGATGCCGGAAAGAGCAATGACGGCAATTTCCGTCGTCCCGCCACCGATGTCAACGATCATATTTCCTGCAGGTGCATCGACATCGAGACCGATGCCGATGGCAGCAGCCATTGGTTCGGCAATAAGATGCACCTCCTTTGCTCCGGCGTGCTCGGCGGCGTCGCGCACTGCACGCTTTTCGACCTCCGTGACACCGCTTGGTACGCAGACAACAATCCGCTTGCTGGGGAGCCAGTTCGAGTGGACCTTCTTGATGAATTCGCGGAGCATACCCTCGGCAATCTCAAAGTCCGCTATCACACCGTCGCGCATCGGACGAATGGTCCGGATGTCACGGTGCGTCCGCCCTAACATCTCCCGCGCCTCGTTGCCGATTGCAACAATCCGTTTGGTGTTCCGGTCGAAGGCGACAATGGATGGTTCGTTCAGAACGATCCCTTTGCCCTTCATGTGGATGAGTGTGTTTGCTGTGCCAAGATCAATGGCAAGATCGGCGGAAAACATTGTGAGAAAGCTCATGGGATCACTATGTTCTGTGTGTGGATGAAATTAATGTCGAAAATGCCTGATGCCGGTGGTTATCATTGCAATGTGGTTCTCATCGGCGGCACGGATCACCTCTTCGTCACGCACCGACCCGCCGGGCTGAATCACCGCCGTAGCTCCTGCATTCACCGCTTCCAGCAGGCCGTCGGCGAACGGGAAGTACGCATCGGATGCGACGGCAGTTCCGTGAAGGTCGATTCCCGCATCACGTGCCTTCGAGACGGCTATCCGGGATGCATCGACGCGGGACATCTGTCCTGCACCGATGCCGGCTGTCCTGTCGGCTCGTGCATACACAATCGCATTCGATTTTACGTGTTTCGCAACGCGCCAGGCAAAAAACATCGCTGCCCGTTCCGATTCGCTCGGTGCCCGCTTTGTCACGACCTTCAGCTGATGCGGAAGGAGATCGACCGCATCTTCCGTCTGGACGAGAACTCCTCCCGCGATCTGTTTCATCGTAAGAGCATGCTGTGTGCGGAGCGGTTGTTCCTGTCTGATGATTCTCCGGTCCTTCTTGCGCTTCAGGAATTCGAGAACACCTTCCTCGTAGGCGGGAGCAATGATCACTTCCGTAAAAATCTTGTCGATCTCGCCTGCAGTCGTCATGTCAAGTGCGCGGTTGACGGCGACGATGCCGCCATATGCAGACTTTGAGTCGGTTGCAAATGCCTTGGCATACGCCTCTGCCAGTGTTTCCCCGCTTCCCGTTCCGCACGGATTGGTGTGCTTCACGATGACCGCCGTGGGATGTGAGAATTCTTCGAGCAGCTCTGCGGCGGCCTGGATGTCCACAATATTATTGTAGGACAATTCCTTTCCGTGAAGCTTGTGAAAGAATGAGTGGAAGTTTCCGTACAGTGCCGCACGCTGATGGGGATTTTCGCCGTAGCGGAGCGTCTCCGATTTCGGAAGACAGACGGAAAATATCGACGGCAGGTGCTCCGTTGCGGGAGAAGTTCCCACGGAGGAAAAATATTCCAGAATCCTTGCATCGTACCGGGAGGTATGAGCGAACACTTTCTGCGCCAGCTCGAACCGCGTCTCCTCGGTTGTCGCACCCCGGTGCTTCATCATCTCGTCAAGTATCTCCTTGTAATCTGCAGGGTCCACGACAACCGTCTTGTACTTGAAATTTTTCGCGGTCGACCTCAGCATCGCCGGTCCGCCGATATCAATCTGCTCAACAGCTTCCTCAAGTGTGATGCCCTTCTTTGCAACAGTCTGTTCGAACGGGTACAGATTCACGACCACCAGGTCAATCGGTTCGATTTCAAGCTCTTCCAGCTGTTTCCTGTGGCTGCTGTCATCCGGCACTGCGAGCAAGGCAGCATGAATGCCCGGATGCAGGGTCTTCACGCGGCCGTCGAGGATTTCCGGAAAACCCGTAACGTCGGAAACCGAGGTGGCGTTGACACCGGCATCGTGCAGCGCTTTCAATGTCCCGCCGGTCGAAATGATCTCGACGCCGAATTCTGTCAGCCGTTTGCCGAGGTCTGCGATACCCGTCTTATTGGAAACGCTCAGGAGCGCCCGACGTATAGTAAGAAGATTCATGATGCGATGGTAACGGCCGTGTGCCGACCGTCAACGCTGACCTTTCCCTGGGCAAAGAGACGGATCGCTTCAGGATAGAGTTTGTGTTCGATTTCGAGGATTCGCTGCGCAAGCGTTTCGGGCGTATCTGTCGGACGTATCTTCACCTGCTCCTGGAGGACGATCGGTCCATGATCGTAATCCTCATCAACAATATGTACTGTTGCTCCCGAAATTGTCTGGTGTGACCGCAGAACCGCCTCATGCACATGCAGGCCGTACATCCCTTTGCCGCCGAACGCCGGCAGAAGCGCCGGGTGGATATTGAGGATGCGATTACGGTACTCTCGGATGATACGAGCTTCGATTTTTTTCATGTACCCGGCAAGAACGATGAAGTTGACACCGTGAGTCCGGAGCAGAGCGAGAAGGGTTGTGGTGAATTCATCATCGGAGCTGAACTGTTTCCGGCTACAATGCAGGGCGGGGAGATTGTTCGTGCGTGCGGTTTCCAGAGCGCCGGAATCGGCATTGTTGCTGATGACAACGGCGATGCGGGAGTTTGGAATCTTTCCCGCATTGATCGCCTCGAGTATTGCTCTGAAGTTTGATCCCTTCCCCGAAGCAAAGACCGCAATGTTCAACTGATGAGGCAAGCATTTTTCCGGCAAAATTTTCGCTCAAATTTACATATATTTTGAGGAATTGTCAATCAAATGACACGGAAACCGCGGATTTAATTTTTCAATCCTCGCCGGTATCAGTCGGCTTTACGACTGACCACACATCGTAAAACATTATTAATCGACACCGCTCTCGAGAAAGGTGATGGTCCCTTTTGTTCCATCCAGGCGTACACGAACCCCGATCGGGAACGAGACAGAGTTCCGTATGTGTCCGTAGTGAATTCCTGAAACAACCGGCATTGAAAAGGTGTCAAAGAGGTCGTGGAAAATTTCGCGGAGAGAGAGAGAAGGTTTTCCCCTCTCCGGTTCGCAGTTTGCGAAGCTCCCGAAAGCTATCCCGCCCGAGCGATCGAGCACGCCGGCGAGCTTCAACTGCTGAAGCATGCGGTTAATCCGGTACGGTCGTTCGCCGATATCTTCAAGAAGGTAAATCGGTTTATGAAGGAGAGGAACGTACGGCGTTCCGAGCAGAGTTGAGAGCAAGGTGAGATTGGCGCTGAGAAGCCTGCCGGTGTGCATTCCGCCGCGGTTCCTGCCGAGCCGTTTCGCGCGGTCCTCGCGGACCGGTGCAGGCGGCCGTGCAGACATGAGCGATCGCCAGAAGCGTTCCTCCATCTCCGCGTTCAATGTCTTTCCCAGCTCTACGACAAATGGTCCGGAAAACGTGACGAGTCCGGCTCTTGCGAGAAATGCAAACTGCAGTGCAGTGATGTCGCTGTACCCTACGAGAATTTTCGGATGACGCCGGATGGTCCGGAAATCCAGGAGAGGGAGAATGCGATGCGAGCCGTATCCGCCGCGCACGGTGAAGATCGCTCTGACCGACTTGTCGGAGAACATCATGTTCAGGTCTGATGCGCGTTGCGCATCCGATCCGGCGAGATATCCTCGCGTGCGATATATGTGCGGTCCGGGTTTGACCCTGAATCCGAGTCGTTCGAGATACCGGATTCCTGATTCAAGGTGAGAAAGCGAGCCCGGAGGGCTTGCGGGTGCACAGATTCCGATCGTGTCTCCGGGACGAAGACGCGGCGGCTTGATGATCCGAATCATGGACCAAAGATAGTGAGATTGCGGTCGATTCGCAATCGTTTCGTACTGGAAAGGGGAATAGTATGAACCCGCAGATGCGGAAAGGGGAAGCACCACGGAGAATCCGGCAGTCGGAAGGGGGTAATGAACTCCTGCCCTCCGTGTGAGCCGAGCCCGGACTCCTGTTACAGCTCCTCGTCCGAGATCAGTTCGTCAATAGCGTATCGCCGGTTGGTATCGGGTATGGGCGTGAACGGTTTTGGCGCAGCATGTTTCAGTGCGTACGTCAGCGCAACCAGTCCCGCGATCATTCCGGCAGCAATTGTGAAGATTTTCATGCCTTCATCCTTTTTACTGGGTGCAAATGAGACCTTCGGAATTCCATAATTCGAGAAAGATGATGGAATACCACTTCTGCTTCTCCACTTCACTGTGGAGAAAATATTCACATTCAACACGCTGGTCAGGTGTCAGGATTTGAAAGTGATATCTGAATCTCATTAATTGATCTCCGTATAATTCTTCTGGAGCCAATTAAAGGATTACAACGGGGGATCGGTGTGGTAAATGTCACCAGGCGTGTGTTCTGTCACTTGTCGAAGGGTGCCGGAATGAGGTTTCCGGACTCCCGGATGGAACATGCGGTGAAAAACTATCTTTCCGGCTCTGCGTTCACCGAAATTGACCCGTCCGGCAGGATCGTGATTGTCAACACATTCGGCTTACAGCAGACTGAGCAATCCTCGGTGTACTCTTGTTTTATCCCTCCGCTGGGATCGATGAGAATATCGTTGATCTCCCCGCACGAGGGGCACCGGTATTCGAGCTCCTGATCTGAATGGATGGATTTCATGACGGAACATAACATACGGAAAAAAAGCTTCACGTACATTCTCTTCAATAAGCCGTTCGGTGTGGTATGTCAGTTCTCGAAGTCCCGCGGCGAGACGACCCTCGCCAATTTCGGTCCTTTTCCTCCAAATGTCTATCCAGCAGGCAGACTTGATGCAGACAGCGAAGGACTCGTTCTTCTTACGAACGACGGGGCTCTTCAGCACCGGCTCCTGGAGCCGAAATATGGTCACCGGAGGAAATATCTTGCACAAGTGGAAGGAGTTCCGGGGCCCGACGCAATCTGTCACCTTCAGAAGGGCGTGATGATTGAACGTCGAAAAACACTCCCGGCAGATGTTAAACTCCTGCCTGACGCGCCGCTCCTGCCTCCTAGGTCTGTCCCGATCCGGTACCGGAAGAGCATTCCGACCGCCTGGCTGGAGCTGACATTGCGGGAGGGAAGAAACCGCCAGGTTCGGAAGATGACGGCGGCTGTCGGGTTCCCGACACTGCGACTTGTTCGAATTGCGATTGAGCTGCTCACCATCGAAGGATTGCAGCCCGGCAATTACCGTGAGCTTTCCGCATCTGAGATTCGGCGGCTCATCGCGTTGGTAAGACGTACACGGAATATTTCGGAAGAGGTAAGTGATGGAACGTGAAATTGATGTGCGTACAGTAGAGCGGGACCCAATCAGACAATTCCAGATTTGGTTTGAAGAGGCAGTCGATGCGGGGGTTCCGCAGCCGGACGCGATGGCGCTTGCATCATCGACACCCGATGGAATGCCGTCTGTGCGCATCGTTCTCCTGAAGATCGTAGACACGCGCGGTTTTGCCTTTTTCACAAACTACGAGAGCCGGAAGGGAAAAGAACTGCAGGCGAATCCGCACGTTGCAGCGGTCTTTCACTGGAAGGGGATTGAACGTCAGGTCCGGCTGGAGGGTTCTGTCGAGAGAATTTCGGATTCCGAATCCGATGCGTACTTTCGTTCACGGCCGCGGGAAAGTCAGATCAGCGCCGTTGTTTCCCCGCAGAGCGCGGTCATCGGGGGAAGGAAAATACTGGAAGACCGGTCTGCAGAATTTTCGGCGAAGCATGAGGGGGAAGAGATACCGCGTCCGGCTTTTTGGGGAGGATTCCGGATTATTCCCGTGAGAATGGAATTCTGGCAGAGCCGCAGAGCACGGCTGCACGACCGGATCGTCTACTCGAAACTCAACGACACAAGCTGGAACATCGAGCGGCTTGCCCCCTGAGTCTTCTACGCCACTTCTTTCACCGCCGCAACGAACTTGTCGATCTCGTCGAAGTTGTTATAGAGATGTGTTGAGATGCGGATCGAGTGAAGATGGCTTTCCTCAACCAGCCGGATCCTGAAACCCTTCTTCGCGGCATAATCCCCGAACTTGTCGTTTGGCATGTTCTTCAGCCGGAACCCGACTACGAAACCCCGTGATCGGTCCTCCGTCGGCGTCAACATCTCAACCCGGTCGCCGAGTTTCAGAAGTTCCTGTTGGAGGTACGTTGCAAGTGCGGTTCCGCGGCGAATGATATTCTCCATGCCGATATGATAGAGAAAGTCGACGGCGGCGCCGAGACCGATGTAGATCGATGCATTTTGTGTTGCGAAATCAAATCTGTGAGCGGTTGGTACGTAGCCCTTAAATTCGGGCGGTGTCGTAGTCATATCCCATCCGGTATCGGAGTATCCGCCGATCCACCGCGCCTGAACGACATCCAGCATCTCCTTCCGGACAAAGAGAAAGCCGGTTCCCTTCGGTCCGCACATCCACTTGTGCCCGCATGTCGCGTAGAAGTCACAGCCGATGTCTTTCATATCGAGGAGCGTGGTTCCCGGTCCATGTGCGCCATCGAAAAATACCCAGAGCTTCTTATCATGCCCGAGTCTTGCGATCTCCTTGACCGGAAAGACCTGACCGATGGTGCAGGTAATATGCGGTATTGCGATTGCGCGCGTGTTCGGGGAGATCAGATCATTGATGCGGTTGAGGTTTTCCTCCGCGGTGGGAGCGGGGGCCACCGGCTTGAGGACAATCCCGTCGAGACGTGCACGATTCAACCAGGGGAGCGCATTGCCGGCATGTTCGTGCGTCGTCATGATCACCTCGTCGCCGCGATGCAGAGGCAGACCGGAGGCGATAATATTGATTCCTTCCGTGACGTTATGTGTCATGGAAATCTCGGACTCATCCACATTCACAAACTGTGCGATTTTCGGACGAACGGCATCCCATCCGCCGTACGCACCGGTCTCATCGACATCCTCGAGTGAATGTTTGACCGACTCCAGCACCGGATACGGTGAGGGTCCGATGGTTCCGTTGTTGAGATAGATCCGGTCATGCGTGAGAGGAAACTGGTCCCGCACGATTTTCCAGAATTCTTCGTCATCGTGCGTAACGTGCTGGTCGTTCGAGAGAATATAGCGGGCGCGCGACATCTCCGGAACGGCGCTGAGAGCCCAGGTTCCGATGATCCCGCCGGTAACCTGACGAATGAAACTTCTTCGGGATGCTGGCATAACGATTACCTCCGTGGAGCAAAGTGATCCCAGCCGGTCATGTGCAGCTGCCGGGGTTGCCCGCTCTCTTCAATGAGTTCGATCTGGTGAGGGTTATCGGTTATCCGCCCAATAATGGTGATATCGCCGGTAAGCGCCTCAAGTTTTTCGTACTCTTTGTCGTCCATGGTAAAAAGGAGCTCGTATTCCTCACCGCTGAAGAGGGCATACATGGAGGTCGGATCTCCGAATTCAGCGGCGATTTTTTGCGTTGTGGCAATGACGGGAAGATTATGCTCAAAGATCTGAGCGCCGCAGTTCCCCGCCCGGCACAGATGATGCACCTCCGACGCGAGTCCGTCGCTGATATCGATGACGGCGGACACCGTTACCTCCTTTTCAAACAACGCGGATATATCGAGGCGTGGTTTCGGCATGAAATGTTTCTCCATGGCTGCGGCATATGGTTCGAGATTCGGTGTAAATGCCGATTGTCCCGATGCGGCCTCGAAGCGGCTCTTTTCCCTCTGGAGAATCTTCAGCCCAGCAAGAGAGGCGCCGAGATGTCCCGTGACGCAAAGAAGATCTCCCGGCCTGGCTCCACTGCGGTATCGAATTCTGTCTTCCGTTCCTTCTCCCGCGACAGAAACGGATACCATCATATTTCCGGGGCAGGCGGTTGTATCTCCGCCCACCAGGAGGCATCCGTATTCGCGACAGGCAAATACGGCGCCGGTATAGAAATCATCCACCATCTCGACGGTGATCTTCTGAGGGAGAGCGAGGGTCACGGTGGCGTAGCGCGGGACTCCGCACATGGCTGCAATGTCGCTGAAGCTCGCCGCCATGGATCTCCAGCCAAGGTGGCGGAGAGCGGTAAAGGTGAGATCGAAATGGATGCCTTCAACGAGCGCATCGGTGGTCATGAGCTGGATCTTTCCCGGTGAGGGGCGATAGGCCGCCGCGTCATCTCCAATCCCCATGATGAGCGCGTTTCGCGGGACGGTGCTGAGTCCGGGGCCGACGATTTTCCGGATACGGTCAATGAGTCCGAATTCTCCTATCGAAGAAATCGGAGTATGATGATCCGTCATACTGACCAGATGTCTGTGAGGAAGGTGCTGAATCCTTGGGAATTATTTGAGCAGCGCGGCGATCGCCTGGGAGAAAAATTCTTTGGACCGCGCTCCGACGTACGTCTGAACAATCTTTCCCTGGCCGTCGATCAGAAACGAAGTCGGTATTGCCGGCACATTTCCGAACGCCTCTTCAAGCGCTTCGCTGGAAACCAGGTTTTGGTAAGGAATATGATGCTCCTGAACAAACCGGGCGACATCGTTTGCAACATCGGAACCGCGGTCAGTTGCCAGCCCGAGAAATTTGACATTTTTGCCTTCGTACTCTTTGCTGAGCTCGACAAGATCCGGGAGTTCTTTCTTGCACGGTCCGCACCAGGTTGCCCAGAAGTTTATCAGCGTTACTTTTCCTCTGTAACTGTCAAAATCAACCGACTTGCCCGTCGTATCAGTCCAGGAGAAGTTTGGCACCATATCATTTCGCGGAGATACCGAGGCCACCGGAAATACATGGACACCGACCGGTTGTGTGCCGGTGGAAGATTCCCGGTTCTGAGTACACGATGAAAGAACGAGCGGGGAAAAAACGGAGAGGAGAGAGAGGGCCCGGATGAATCTCTGCATGGTTCCTTAATAGTCTTGAGTCAGGGATGCGAATAATTGGTCTTTCGGAACATCTGCGACCGCGCAACAAATAAGCGAATCTTTTACCCAAACTGCAAGATTACAATCGGATCCATAACTCTCAAAATACCATCCCGTACGATCGAGCTGCTGCCGCACGCTGTCGGGGAGCATCAATTCACTTCCCTTGCAAAGAGTGCTGTACCGTGTTTGGACAAGGTAGACGACATTGTTGCCCAGGTGATAGATCAAGTGTGCGAGCTGGGATTTGCAGTAATGCGTGCACTTTCCGCCGACCAGGGAACAGCGGTGCATGGGTGGAAATGCGACGGGAAAATCTACCGCGGGTTGAAGAACGGTTGCGATCGTCGTAGGGTCTGAAGATGTACCGGCCGGCAGGAATTTCCCATCCAGAACGCTGTCGTAATCGTTGAAGGTGAGGTGAATCATATTGCCGTCATTCGGCTGTGTGTGCCGGTGCCGGGGGTTCGAGGAGACATAGAAAAAGAGAATGACAAGGACGAGGCCGAAACTGATGGCGAGCGTGGTGCGGCGCGAGAGCCACATCGCCGACCGCCGGAGTAGCGAAGGAGTTATCGGGGCGGTCTCAAGCTCCTGCAGCAGTGCATGTGAGATGCTCTCTTTGAGTGCAGCAGGCGGATTTGCCCGCCGGAGACGCTGACGTACAACGTTCTTCGTCGCACATTCGAGATCGTACTCGATGCGGCATTGCGTACACTGGGTGATATGTTTCTGGAATTGGGTGAGGCGCTCAGCGGAGAGGTTACCACCGGCTGCATCGGTAATGCATTCCAAAGCTTCTTGGCATTTCACGAGGGACTGACAACCTAGTTAGCAATAATCGAATATTTAATCCTGAGAAGTTCTTGTTGCATATCCATGTCGCTTCGCGTATCCGAGGAGTTTTTCTCTTAACATTTTTCTGCCCCGGTGAAGTCGGGACCGCACGGTGCCGACCGGACAATCAATAAACTCTGCGATCTCTTCATAACTCAATCCTTCGATATCGCAGAGGATGACTACAGTACGAAAATCTTCCGGAAGCGATTCGAGGGCTCCTGCAACATCGTCTTCGAGCAACCCGTCAAATATTTTCTCCTGCAGATCATTCTGGTCACTCGCATCGTACCGGATCGTGTTGAAGAAATTCTGGATCTCATCATAATCAACGGTATCGGGTTCTTTCGTTTCTTTCCGGTATCTGTTGATGTACGAATTCTTCAATATACGGAACAGCCATGCACGGATATTAGTTCCTTTTTCGTACTTATCCCAAAACCTGTAGGCCTTCAGGTATGTCTCCTGGACGAGATCGCTCGCATCATCGGAACTCCCGGTCATTCTCACGGCGTAATTATAGAGAATGTCCATGTGCGGAATGGCTTCCCGTTCAAATTCCTGATGTTTTGATGTAAGTTGGCTCATAGGTGGTTTCGCTCCCCTCCTTAAGAGACTCCCCGGGAGGAAGGAAGTTTCGTCGTCTCAGGAATAATACAAAATGAGATACTGAGCTGCAACAACTAAAGTTTTTTTAATGAATCGGTAGAAGAAAATTCAAATATCTGTTTGCAGGCAAGCAGTTACGTGGGCTTTCGGCATGAGGCAAGTATATGTATGCCGCTCATCATCGGAAATGCGTTAATGTTCCTCCATGAACAGGGTGATCCCCCACATCGTGGGGTCATCGGGGGGATCCACATTCCAGTTGCCGAATGAATGCGAATCGTCTGAAACATAATGGAGGAGATATGATCCCTTATCAAGGAGAATTGTCGTGTTGACCATCCGGTTTTTCCTTCCCCCTCCTGCGTGAAATGTCATCTCGTAGCTCATTTCCCAGATGACCGAACCGTTGGCAGTATTTTCGATCCAGCCGTAATCATACATCGATCTGTTCTGTCCCTCGCCGATTGCATAAATGCGAACGTGCGTCGGTTTTGAGAGTGTGAACGATCTCGTCTCGTTGGCGTTGTTTCCGACCCTGATGATCTGTGCGATAATATTCTGATGGGGAAGGGAAGCATTCTTCTCGACCATGTCCATATTGAAATTGCTTCCTTCACCGTAAATCGTTATGCCCCAATGCTCCGCATCAAACGGCGGGGAATCGTTCCAGGAATTGTACGCATGAGAATCATCGCTCTCGTAAAAAACGGTATACGTTCCCTTGTGGAGAGGAATGACCTCGTCAACCATCCTGTTCTTGCTTGCGCCGCCGGCATGGTCCGTTCTGTCCGGATCCATCGTCCAGACTTTCTCGCGTGTCTTCGCATCAATGATCCATCCGAAGTCCGCCATCTGGTTCCGCGAGTTTGCCCGTTCTCCCAATGCATAGACACGGACACTGGCATCCGCTTTCAGAATGAATGTCTCGGATCTGAACTCGTTGTTGCCCACGCGGACGATCTGCGCGATGATGTTCTTCTCCGCCGACTGGGCCGACGAGAGACTGAACAGTCCCTTATCGCCTGCGTTCACCGCGATGAGCGAAACCCCATAGTTCATGGGGTCACTGGGAGGAGGTGCATTCCAGTCGACGAATGAATGCGAGTCATCCGTCGAATAATACACGGTAAAATCGCCGGCGGGGAACTGGACAATATCGTCAAATTTTACATTCTTACTTGCACCGCCTGCGGAGTGGAGTGTGGCATTTTCCATCTCCCAGATGCGCTTGTGGGAGTTCATGTCGATGATCCAGCCGTAGTCTGCAAGCGACTGACTGTAATTCCGTTCGCCGAGAGCATAGATTCGGATGGCCATCGGCCGTGAAACCGTAAAGCGCTGCTGAATGTGTTCGTTCTCGCCGAGCCGCACGGCCTGGAAGAGAACATTCGGGAATGGCTTCGGCGGGGTAAAGGTCGGAATCACCGGAGCGCCGGATACCACTGCAACATCCACGCCCCATTTTTTTGCGCGTACTTTCCAGTCACCTGTCGGTCCGCCTCCGAACACTTCCTCGAGCCATTTCAGAAACCCGTTCAGCTTCTCTTTCGGGACGGTTTCTTTCCGGCGGTCGATATTGAAATTGGAGATGCCGCCGGATCCGGCAAATCCGTACGCGGCAAAATAGATTTCATAGCTTCCCTGCCGGAGCGTAACGTTCGCATCGAACTTCCTGTCGTCCTTCGCCTTCTCGGTGTTGTCGTAGGTCATCTTCCAAACCAGGTCACGCGTATCAGCGTTGATAATCCAGGCATAGGCATACATGCCGTCGTCGGAAAAAGCAAGGCCTGCCCCACCGCCACCGAGTGCCATGATATGAATGGGCATCTCATCGGGCAGGGTGAACCCGGCGCATTTCACTTCCGTATCGGTATAGTCGCGAAGCTGAAGAATGGTCCGCTCATCGGCACGGACAAGCGCGGGAAGGAGGAAAAAAAACAGCACGAGGGGTGCCGTTTTGATCATTTTCGACGATGAATGAACGTGTGCCATAGGAGTACACATCACCTCTCTACACTACGATTTCGCGGGGGTTTTGTTGCGTTACGGGCGAAGCCAATTCTTTAAAAGACAATGGTCTTCATGCCGGACGTAGGGGTTAACTGAATGATCTGGAAATTGACAGTATCTGCGGTTCTGCGTATTTTTGTGAGAGAATCAGGCCCGGGAGTCCGCACCCGCACCAGGCGGCAGCCGGGTGATTCGGAGGTCACAACTATGCAGGTGATGATCAACAAAGGTACTCTCGAGATCGTGCGCGGTGACATTGCCGATCAGGACACCATGGCAATTGTCAACGCTGCCAATAATCTTTTCTGGATGGGGAGCGGAGTTGCGGGGGCGATTAAACGAAAGGGAGGTGCCGAGATTGAACGCGAGGCGGTTGTGCAGGGTCCCGCGGAAATCGGAGAGGCGATACTGACAGCAGGCGGATCACTGAAAGCGAACTACGTGATTCACGCTGCCGTGATGGGGCAGGATCTTCATACGAATGCCGAGTATATCCGCAAGGCCACACAGAACACGCTCCGGCTTGCGGAACAATCCCGGATCGAATCTCTCAGTCTTCCGGCGTTTGGTACTGGGGTCGGCGGGTTTTCCATCTATCATTGTGCCAGTATCATGCTCGGCGAAGCGGTTGCGTTTCTCTCGACATCCCATCTCCTACGACAGATCCGGTTTGTCCTGTTCGAAGAAGAAGCATACGATGTGTTTCAGGAGGAGCTGAGGATGCAGTTTTCCGCAAAGCGGCACACCTGATCGATACTTGTCGTTCCTCACTATTGATCGGGATTCACTCCATCTCCGGGTCCGGCTTTGCGGAAGAGGAATTCCGCGATTGCTATTCCTTTCAAAAAGTGCTAAGTTTCTCCGTGTCTCATGAGCGATGTGCAGAAAATTCTCATCATCCGCTTCAGTTCGCTGGGCGATATCCTCCTTGCCACCCCGCTCATCCGGGTGGTTCGTGATGCCTATCCTTCCGCAAAGATCGACTTCCTCACGAAGCTGGAATACCGGGACGTACTTAAATTCAATCCTCATCTCTCTTCCGTAATCGGTCTGGAAAACTCGGAGTTTTCCACATTGCGGGAATTGGGGAGCCGGTTGCGCATTCAGCAATACGATCTTCTCCTCGATATCCATAACAATCTCCGCAGCAGGTACTTGCGCTTCAGGATTCATTCACACAAAACGCGAGTCATCAACAAGCGTTCGATTCGGAGGTTCCTGCTCGTACACTTCAAATGGAATCTTTACCACGGAATCGTTCCGGTGGCGGAACGCTATCTGGAAACCGTGCGATTTTTGAATCTCCCGATTGATCGTAAGGGGTTGGAAGTTTTCCTCCAGGAGGGAATCGTCGGGGCAACAACTTCAATGCTCGATAAATACCATCTGGACAGGTGCACGTATGTCGTGGGGATTGTCCCGACGGCCAGGCATTTCACGAAGCGCTGGCCCGTTGAAAAATTTGTCGATTTTGGAGTTGAACTTGCGCAACGCCACCATGTTCGGTTTCTGATCTTTGGAAGCCGCGATGACCGCGAATTCTGTTCCGATCTGGCGCAGATGATCAATGCGCGATCGGGCACTTCTGCTGCGGAAAATCTTGCCGGTGCCTTGTCACTCCTCGAGACGGCCGCGGCGTTTGATTTTTGCGATGTTATTGTCAGCAACGACAGCGGCCTGATGCACCTCGGTGCCGCGCGCAGGAGAAAGATCGTCGGGATCTTCGGCTCAACGGTTGAGGAGTTCGGCTTCTTTCCCTACGGGACCGAACATACCGTCGTTGAGAACAAGATGCTCGGTTGCCGTCCGTGCACACCCATCGGTCGGTCTCGCTGCCCGAAAAGTCATTTCCGGTGCATGCGAGATATCCATGTGCGCGACGTTGTCCGCGCTACCGAGGAGATCCTCATGAAAAAAACCACTCACGAATCAGCATGAACGACAGCCAGAGGGAAGGGAAGATTGTTGCGGTTCAGCTTTGCCCCGGCCACCGGAAGAGCATGCTTCCGGTCGAGTTCGCCGAGGCAGTGGAAAAGTCGGGCCTCAACGGTGATGTCCACGCCCTCCCCGACAGCTCGAGGCAGGTGCTGCTGATTGAAGAAGAGACGCTCGATCGCTATGATCTGATTCCGGGCCAGGTGAAGGAAAATATTACAACCCGCGGAATTTCTCTCATGTCTCTTCCCCGCGGTAGCCGTCTGCATATCGGGTCACAGGTGATTCTGGAGATCACGAAGGCCTGCTCGCCCTGCAGCAGGATGGATGAAATCCGGAAAGGGCTGCGACTGGAACTTGCCGGTAAGAGAGGCATGCTTGCGAGGATTGTTGCGGGTGGGATTGTACGCCGGGGAGATGCAATTCGTGTAGCCGGCAGGGAAGCATAATGCTCTGGAGAGTATTCTATAATATTGTGGTGATACCGATCGGGTGGGTCGGGTTTCAGATACTCGGGATATTCGATAAAAAGGCAGCGAGGGGAATACGGGGCAGAAGAGGATTATTCCAGCGGCTGGAAATGCTGGAACGCCGCCTCACACCGGGAAAGAGCCGGGTGTGGTTTCATTCCTCGTCGCTGGGGGAATTTGAGCAGGCGAAACCGATCATCTCTGCCCTCCGGAAGCACCGCCCCGACCTTCAGATCATTGTTTCGTTCTTCTCCCCGTCGGGATACGAACACTCGCAGTCATACAAATCGGCGGAGATCATTACGTACATCCCGTTCGATTCTTCCTGGAATGCTCAACGGTTTGTCCGCACCATCCACCCCGCGGCAGCCGTCATCGTTCGTTACGACGTCTGGCCAAATCATGTCTGGGCGTTGCAGAAGGCGGGAGTTCCTGTGTTCATCGCAAATGCTACGCTCCGGAAGTCGACAGGTCGGGCAATCCCGCTTCTGAAACAGTTTCATCGCATGCTGTACGACCGCATCAATTACATATTAACGGTTTCAGAAAGTGACAAAGAGGCGTTCGAGTCGTTCGGTCTGCTGCGTCCTATACTGAAGGTTATCGGCGACACGCGGTACGATCAGGTGTGGACGCGAAGTGCGGAATCGCGGTCACGGCACGTCATTAATCCCGCGATTTTGAAAGGAAAGAAAATTCTCGTTATCGGAAGCAGCTGGAAGGAGGATGAAGACGCTGTCCTTCCTTCCTGTGCGGAACTGCTTGCGCAGCACGCGGATTTCTTGGTAATATTGGTTCCACATGAGCCGACTGTCGAGAACCTGGAACGGATTGAATCCGGACTGAACGGAAGTGTTGCCATGATCCGCTTCTCGAATCTTCACGAGTATTCGGGAGAACGCATCATTCTCATCGACAGCGTCGGGATCCTGATGGTCGTCTATCAATATGCTCATTTCGCACTGGTGGGGGGAAGTTTCCGGAGCGGAGTTCACAATGTCCTTGAACCGGCCGCCTACGGTATCCCGGTTCTTGTCGGTCCCCATCATACAAATTCTCAGGAAGCGGTCGAGATGGTGAACCGGGAAGCGGCACTGACAGCGGCTACGGGCACGGAGCTCTGCCAGCGCATGCAAAGACTCCTGGAGGACGACCCATACAGGGTGGAGGTCGGCAGGCGGGCGCTCGAATTTGTTCAGTCACACATCGGGGCAACCGGGAGATTTCTGTCCTATCTGGAAAAAGTTCTGTGACGATAAGAAAAACTATTGACGGAGAGACGGATGAGAATAGCATACTTTGATACTATTGCCGGGATCAGCGGTGATATGACGCTCGGCGCATTTCTGAGCGCGGGCGTGCGGCTTGATGCACTTCGCAGCGAACTTGGGAAGCTCCACCTGGAAGGAGTGGAGATCGATGCATCGCATATTCAGAGAAACGGCATTACCGCGGTGAAAGCAGAGGTCGTCGTTTCCGTCAAGCAGACACACCACCGCCATCTTGCCGACATCCTGACGATTATCGATCGAAGTACACTGAAGGAATCCGTGAAGGAGAATGCGAAAAAGATCTTCATGGAGGTGGCACGTGCAGAGTCGACTGTCCATAATATTGATATCGGCAAAGTACACTTTCACGAGGTGGGTGCGCTTGATTCGATTGTCGATATCGTCGGATGTGCGATATGTCTCGACCAGATGGAAATAGCAGCGGTCTACGCTTCGCCGGTGAAAGTGGGAAGCGGAGGATTCGTGGATACGGAACATGGCAAGCTTCCGTTGCCGGGTCCGGCGACGAGCGAGATCCTGAAAGGATATCCGATCGTGCTTACCGACATTCCGTTCGAGCTGACGACGCCAACGGGAGCCGCGATTGTGAAGGCATTGTCGAGGGGAACGCTTCAAACCTCAGCGCTCAGGGTTGAGTGTATCGGATATGGTGCGGGGAGCAGAGAGCTTCAGCAGGTTCCGAATCTTCTGCGGATACTTATCGGCGAGCTTCCTGCCGACTCTGAGAAGGAAGAGCTGGTAATGGTAGAAACGAACATTGATGACATGAATCCGGAGATCTTTCCGTATGTGATGGAGCAGGTGCTTGCCGCGGGAGCAAAGGACGTGTATGTGACCCCGGTGATGATGAAGAAAGGACGGCCGGGGAATATGCTGACGGTGCTCGCCGAGAGAGCAGAAGTGGAAAGGATGCTGGAGGTGGTTTTCCGGGAGACGACGACAATAGGAGTGAGGATCATTCCGGTTGAACGAAGAAAGCTGGTACGTGAGGTACGCGAGGTGGAGACAAGATTTGGAAGAATGCGGATGAAGATGATCATTCGGGACGGGAAAGAAACGCTTGTGCCGGAGTTCGAGGAATGTCGAAAGATTGCGATGGAGAGGAATATACCGCTGGTGGAAGTTTACAGGGAGCTGGAGAGAGGGAAAACGGGGTAAAAACAGGGGGTGTAGGGGGGTGCAAAGAAAATACATTTCTTACTTGACTTCTTTTAGGGAAAAGTGTATATTGTTGTCCCACTCTAAGTGGCCATTCCGATCCCCGATATTCTCCAGGATCGGGATTTTTATCTCAAGTGTTCTTTGAAAATAGGAGTGCATAGCTCTAAAGTCAGCTTTTGCAGACAATCAACCCATTCCTCTTCGGAGGAATAGGCCAATGATCAGGCTCGAAGTTGGAGTATAAACTACAACGGAGAGTTTGATCCTGGCTCAGGACGAACGCTGGCAGCGTGCTTAACACATGCAAGTCAGGGAGAAAGGGGTAGCAATATCCCGAGTAAACCGGCGAACGGGTGAGTAACACGTAGGCAACTTTCCTTGTGAACGGGAATAACCCCGGGAAACCGGGGCTAATGCTCGATGAAGTTCCGGGGGTGCATATTTCCGGAATAAAAAGCCCCAAAAGGGTGTCACAAGATAGGCCTGCGTCCCATTAGATAGTTGGCGGGGTAACGGCCCACCAAGTCAACGATGGGTAGCTGGTCTGAGAGGACGATCAGCCACACTGGAACTGAGACACGGTCCAGACTTCTACGGAAGGCAGCAGTGAGGAATATTGCTCAATGGGCGAAAGCCTGAAGCAGCGACGCCGCGTGAAGGATGAAATCCGTTAGGATGTAAACTTCTTTTGCGGGGGATGAATGTTCCGATTATCGGAATTGACCGTACCCCGTGAATAAGCACCGGCCAACTACGTGCCAGCAGCCGCGGTAATACGTAGGGTGCAAGCGTTGTCCGGAATTACTGGGTGTAAAGGGTCCGCAGGCGGGCAGACAAGTCGATGGTGAAATCCTGTGGCTTAACCACAGAACTGCCTTCGATACTGTTTGTCTTGAGTTCGAGAGAGGATGATGGAATTCATGGTGTAGCGGTGAAATGCGTAGAGATCATGAAGAACACCGGTAGCGAAGGCGGTCATCTGGCTCGATACTGACGCTCAGGGACGAAAGCGTGGGGAGCAAACAGGATTAGATACCCTGGTAGTCCACGCCTTAAACGATGGATGTTCGGTGTTGGTCCGCAAGGATCGGTGCCTGAGCTAACGCGTTAAACATCCCACCTGGGGAGTACGATCGCAAGGTTGAAACTCAAAGGAATTGACGGGGGCCCGCACAAGCAGTGGAGAATGTGGTTCAATTCGATGCAACGCGAAGAACCTTACCTGGGTTTGAAAGGCAAGTGACCGGCGATGAAAGTCGCTCTCGTAGCAATACGCACTTGTACAGGTGCTGCATGGCTGTCGTCAGCTCGTGCCGTGAGGTGTTAGGTTAAGTCCTGCAACGAGCGCAACCCCTGCACTTAGTTGCCATCAGGTCAAGCTGGGCACTCTAGGTGGACTGCCTACGCAAGTAGTGAGGAAGGCGGGGATGACGTCAAGTCCTCATGGCCCTTACACCCAGGGCCACACACGTTCTACAATGGATGGTACAAAGGGATGCTAAGCCGCGAGGTGGAGCCAATCCCAAAAAACCATCCTCAGTTCGGATTGGGGTCTGCAACTCGACCCCATGAAGCTGGAATTGCTAGTAATCGCGTATCAGCATGACGCGGTGAATACGTTCCCGGGCCTTGTACACACCGCCCGTCAAGCCATGGAAACTAGGGGTACCCGAAAACGC
>DATIXJ010000062.1:0-35644 GCA_035518715.1 Bacteroidota bacterium
CCGTGAACAGGCGCAAATTGCAATCGAAGAGGCAAGCGCCGTCATTTTCCTTGTCGATGGTGCCGCGGGTGTGACGCCGCTCGATGAGGAGATCGCCGATATTTTGCGGAAGTCCAAAAAGAAGCTCTTTCTCGTTGTGAACAAGATCGACGGCGAGAAACGGGAACAGGATGTCGGCCCGTTTTTTCGTCTCGGACTGGGAGACCCGATTTCGATCTCTGCCCTTGGCGGAAGAAATATCGGCGACTTCCTCGATACGGTGACAGTCGCATTCGGCAACGACGGTTCGGAAGGCACGACGGACACACGCCTGAAACTTGCCATCGTCGGGAAGCCGAACGTCGGAAAGTCCTCACTCGTAAATGCTCTTCTCGGAAAGCAGAGGACGATCGTTACCTCGGTGCCGGGTACCACGCGTGACTCGATCGATTCGGTACTCCGGTACCAGAAGGAAGAAATTCTGCTGATTGATACTGCAGGACTCCGGCGCAAGAGCCGCATGAAGGAGAGCGTCGAGTTTTACAGTACCCTTCGTACACTCAAAAGTGTCGACCGCTGCGATGTTGCCATTCTGGTCCTTGATGTTAACGGAGGAGTTGATCGTCAGGACCTTCGTATCCTTGAAAGTATTGTTGAACGCGGACGCGGCGTCGTGCTTGCTGCAAACAAGTGGGATCTCGTCGAGAAAGATGAACAGACTGCGAAGACGTACGAGAAATCCCTGAGATCTCTCCTTCGGATTTACGACTACGTGCCGATCGTGTTTATCTCAGCCCTCGAGAAGCAGCGTATCTACAAAGCTATCGACATCGCGGAGACCGTGAATGCCGAACGGGGCAAACGGATTTCCACCAATAAACTTAATACAGTGCTTCAAAAAGAAATCAGAATGAAGCCGCCGTCCTCGTCGAGCGGGAAGGAAATCAAAATCAATTACATTACGCAGGTGAAAACGGACCCGCCGGCAATCGCCTTTTTTGTCAATGAGCCGAAACTCGTTGAAGAGCGGTATAAGAGATTCTTGGAAGGATGTATACGCCGGCACTTCGGTTTTGAGGGCGTGCCGGTGTATCTGTACTTCAGAAAGAAGAATTAGTTGAATACGAACCGGAAAATTCTCGTCATCGGAGGGCTGGCAGCAGGACCAAGTGCCGCGGCGAAGGCGAAACGTGTGAGCCCGCACGCGCAAGTGACGCTCCTCGAAGCAGGCGAGACGGTCTCATATGGACTCTGCGAAGTCCCGTACGCGGTGTCGGGAGTGATCGGGAACGAGGAGAAGCTGGTTATCTATTCCCCGCAGCGATTGCACGACGAAAAAGGAATTGACGTGAAGACTCTGCATCTGGCAGAGCACATTGATACCGTGAATCGGACGGTGGGAGTTCGTGATCTCTCACGCCGCACGACACTCGCATTCGAGTATGATAAGCTTATTATTGCAAGCGGTGCAAGACCAAAACGACTTGACCTTCCGGGAGAAGATTCGGGCAATGTTTTTCCGGTCAGATCCCGGGATGATTCACGGAATATCATCAATTATCTTGAGAGGGAGCACCCGAAGTCAGCAGTGATCATCGGTGCCGGATACATCGGGATGGAGATGGCGGAAGCTCTGAAGACGCGGGGTCTCGATACAACGGTTGTTCACCATCACCGCCTTCCGCTTTCCACTCTCGAGCAGGGCACGCGTGAGCACGTGCTGGAGGAGCTGGAGAAGAACGGTATCAATTTTATTACGAACGCACTGGTTGAAGGATTTGATGTCTCGCCGAAGAACCAGGTCCGGCATATCCTGACGAACCGAGGGTCATTTGATGCGGATATCGTCATCGAGGCAATTGGGATCCAACCCAATACAGACATTGTACGGTCTGCCAGGGTGCGAGTCGGTAAATCGGGAGGTATCCTGACGGACGAACGCCAGAGAACGAACATTGAGAATATCTACGCCGCGGGTGATTGCTGTGAAGTGAAGAACAGCGTGATGGGTAAACCGATGTATATTCCGCTTGCCACAATCGCCAGCCGTGCGGGATGGGTGGCGGGAGAGAATGCTGCAGGAGGAACAGCATCGTTCAAAGGGGCAATCCGGGCACTCGCTGTCAGAGTGTTCGGGATAGAGGTGGCTCAGGTCGGCATAAGCTCGGAAGAAGCTCGCGCGGCAGGTTTTTCCGTTACGGTCACATCGATTACCGGATCATCCCGCGTTGGGTTGATGCCTGGCACCAAAAAAATTACCGTGACTCTGATTGTCGAGGACCGAACGCGACGCATTCTCGGGGCGAACATCTTCGGAGGTGATGGAGTCGTCCAGCGTGCAAATATCCTCGGCGTGGCGATTCAGCATCGCATGACTCTTGATGACATTGCGCAGTTCGATCTCATCTATTCACCTCCGTTTGCCCCTCTCTGGGATCCGATCCTCATCGCCGCAAATAACGGGAGAAAAGCATGACGATAGTATCCTCAATTTCATGACCACGGCAGATTTCCCATGAAAAATCTCATCATTTGTTCGCATCCTCTCGTGAAGCGCGACCTGACGCTTCTGCGAGACAAGAACACTCCCAGCCATCTCTTCCGGTCAATCCTTCGGAGGACTGCTACGCTCATGGCATACCGGGTCACCGAAGATCTCGGAGTAAAGGAAATTACCGTGCGCACGCCGCTGGAGCATACGAAAGGGTATATGGTGACCGACTCCATCATTCTCGTGCCCATCCTGCGCGCCGGCCTCGGACTGGTGGGAGGATTTGTGGAGGTCCTGCCGAACGCGCGTGTCGGCCACATCGGCATGTACCGTGATGAAGAAACGCTGACGCCGGTCGATTACTATCTGAAAGTTCCCCGCAACATCCGCCAGGCATTCGTCTTTGTCCTCGATCCCATGCTTGCAACCGGTGGAAGTGCCGTCGGGGCCGTCAATGTTCTGAAGCAGCGCGGTGCAAAGCGGATACGCTTTATTAGTCTGGTCGCCGCTCCTGAAGGGGTGAGAACGCTCACCCGAAATCATCCTGACGTGAAAATCTTCACCTGTGCGCTCGACCGTCAGCTGAACTCGAAGGGTTACATTCTTCCCGGACTGGGAGACGCCGGCGACAGGATTTTTGGGACGATGGAATAAGACCCGGAAGGTCGCCACAGGAGATCCGGAAATACTCCGTCCGCAGGGAGGAGATTTACGCAATTCCCGAGAAATTCATCTGCATGGATTCGCCGTGCCGGACTGATCTTGACATTCAGTCGGCACCGGAGTATATTTTAATTAGAACAAATTCAGTGATTTAAAGCACCGCTTCCTCTTCCGGGGAATGCCATAAAACTCGATCTATGAGAGACGGGATATACAAGAAAAAACTCGATGATCTTCTTGCCGTCTGCAGAAAGAACCTCCACACCGTCAACGAAGATCTGATCCGCCGCGCGTTTGAATTCAGCGTTGAGGCGCACAAGAACGATATCCGTGCTTCTGGCGATCCCTTCTTCAATCATCCCTACGAAGTCGCAATGGTCGTGGCGCGGGAGATTCCGCTCGACGACGTTTCGGTGGCGAGCGCACTTCTTCACGACGTCGCAGAGGATACGACATTCACGATCAAGGATATCCGGCAGGAGTTCGGCGACACGATCGCAGATATTGTGGACGGTGCGACGAAGATCTCCGATATTTTCCGGAGCCATGAGATCACGCAGGCAGAAAACTACCGGAAGATGCTTCTTTCGATGGTCAACGATATCCGCGTGATGCTGCTGAAGTTTGCGGACCGCCTCCATAATATGCGCACCCTGGAATATCTTCCCGCTGACCGTCAGATCCGCCTCGCAAAAGAAACCCTCGAAATTTACGCCCCGTTTGCCCATCGCTTCGGACTTGCCAAGATCAAATGGGAGCTCGAGGACCTTGCATTCAAATATCTCCACGCTGCGGAGTATGAGGATATCGCCCACAAGCTGAAGGCGCGGAGAAAAGAACGCGAGGCGTATATCAAGAAGTTTATTCAACCGGTCGAGAAACGTCTTCGTGAAGAAGGCCTGCAGTTCGAAATCGAGGGACGCCCGAAACATCTCTTCAGCATCTATAACAAGATGGTGACGAGGGGAAAATCCTTTGACGAGGTGTACGATCTTTTCGCTGTCCGCATCATCCTCGATACCGAAAACACGAACGACTGTTTCACCGTGTACGGCATTCTTTCATCCATCTACCTGCCGAATCCGGAACGCTTCAAGAACTATATCTCCGTGCCGAAGAAAAACGGCTATCAGTCGATTCATGCAACCGTTCTGGGACCCGAAGGCAAAATGGTGGAGGTCCAGATCCGGACACGCGCAATGCATGAAATCGCCGAGAAAGGTGTTGCCGCACACTGGCGCTACAAGGAAAATATTTCTACTCTCGACGAAGAGCTCGAGAACTGGATCTCGTGGGTGCGGGAAATCTTTGAGCACGCGGATGAAGAAGCCCCTGCCAAGCAGCTCATGGAGAGTTTCAAGCTCAATCTTTATCAGGATGAGATTTACCTCTTCACGCCGAAAGGCGAGCTGAGAATCCTTCCGCAGGGTTCAACGCCGGTGGATTTCGCGTATGCCGTCCACAGCAATGTTGGATTTCACTGCCTGAGCGCAAAAGTGAACGGCAGAATCGTGCCGCTCGATTACCAGCTCCACAGCGGTGATCAGGTGGAGATCATCACCTCAAAGAACCAGACCCCAAAAGCGGACTGGGAACAATTCGTTGTCACGCACAAGGCGAAATCGCATATCCGGAAGTGGATCAAAGATGAAGAGCGGAAGGCGATTGCATCCGGCCGGGAGATCTGGGAAAAGAGGGCAAAGAAATTCAAGCTCCACCTTAACGATGACGATCTGGTCAAATATGTTCATGACCTGCACATCGAGGATTTGCGGGATTTCTTTCTGAAAATCCAGAAAGAGGAGATCATCCCCGACGGTGTCATCCAGGAGATCGAGCTCAAACAGAAACACACGCTTGCGGAACCGGCAAAGGAGGAGGTGCCGCAGGGTCTCTTCGATCGGTTTGTCGCAACGGCGCGGAATATTACCGGCGGCATCTCGCTGTTCGGCAGCCGCGATGCTTTTCTCCATAGCTATGCCAAATGCTGCAACCCCATTCCCGGCGACGAGATTGTCGGTTTCGTGACGAAGGGGGAGGGGATAAAAGTCCATCTGAGATCGTGCAGGAATTTCCTCCGCCTTGCCCAATCCGATCCGATGCGCATCGTTGAGGTGGCATGGCCATCGACCAACGGCGGTGAGTACGCGGCGGCTATCAGGATCTCGGGAGAGGACCGCACAGGATTATTGAACGACATCACCCATTCCATTTCCACCTACCAGAATACGAACATCCGCGGTTTGCGGATTGATACCAACAACAGCGTCTTTGACGGGACGATACTGATCGGCGTGAAGAACAAGGAACATCTCGAGCGGATCATCGAGAAACTTCGGAAAATAAAAGGCGTATCACGAACTGAACGGATGGTCGAATAACTTTTTGGGGGATGTATGAACTCTGCGCATCGTCGTGCGACAACCTATACCAAGCGGGACATCGTCCGGCGGGTTGCCGAAGCCAATAACGAGAATCTCCATACTGCTGCCTCGTGGGTCGATCAGGTCTTTACGACGCTGAGAGAGATCATGATGACTGCCGATCCTGAGCTGCGGATTGAGATTCGTGATTTCGGAGTTCTCGAGGTGAAGCCAACGAAATCCAAGCCCAAGGCCCGCAACCCGAAGTCGGGCGAGGTGATCTTTGTGCCATCGCGACGAAAGACGCATTTCAAGCCAAGCAAACTGCTCAAGTCGTTCCTCTCGCAGCCGCTGGACGGACGCCGTTTGCAGGGACCGGACCTGCCGCAAACGTGAACGTGTCTGAATTGCCCGCGCGGAAACGCGTGCTCGGTCTTGATTATGGATCCAAGCGCATCGGCGTTGCGATCAGCGATCCGCTGAGAATCATCGCACGCGCACTCTGCGTCCTGAAAAACTCTCCGGCCATTCTCGATGAACTCCGTTCAGTTGTTCAGGAACACGACATCGGAGAAATTGTCGTCGGTATGCCTCTCACGCTCAAAGGTGAAAAAGGTGCGAAAGCACTCGAAGTCTCAGAATTCACGGCGATGATCCGCGACGGGCTCGGATTACCGGTGCATGATCTTGATGAGCGTTTTACGAGTCGTGTCGCACAGGAAACGATCAGGATGATGGGCGTGAAAAAGAGCAAGCGGCAAAGCAAAGAGGCGGTGGATGCATCAGCGGCGGCGCTCATCCTTCAGCAGTTTCTCGACCGCCGTGCGTCCAGAAACGTAAACTATCCGGAGGCAACAGAGGAAACCTGAAGTGAAGCGATTCCTGAAGTGGTGCCTGTCTCACAAGTGGATTGCGGTGCTCTCTCTTGTGGGACTCGTGCTGATTGCGGAATTTCTCACACTTCCCTCGTTCCGGGAAATCGATCGGCTGTCAAGCGTGAACCCGCAGATCACCGCGTTGATGAAGGAACGAGCAGGGGAAGCAGCTGCGAAGCGAAAACCGTATGCGATTCACTGTGAATGGGTGCCGCTTTCCCGGATCAGCGATGATCTGCAGCACGCTATCATCGTCGGAGAAGACGGGACGTTTTTCGAGCATGAAGGTGTCGATTGGTACGAGATGAAGGAAGCGATCAAGAAGGATATTGCAAGGGGGAAAATTGTGAGAGGAGGAAGCACGATCACACAGCAGCTTGCCAAGAACCTTTTCCTTTCTACTTCCAGGGACCCAATCCGCAAAATCAAAGAACTCTTCATCACCTGGAGAATGGAGAGTGAACTGTCGAAAGAGAGAATTCTGGAAATCTACCTGAACTGTATCGAGTGGGGGGATGGTATCTTCGGGGCAGAGGCCGCCTCCGAGACGTATTTTCGAAAACACGCTTCGGATCTCAGCCGGGATGAAGCTGCGCGGCTCGCCGCGGTCATCCCAAGCCCTCTGAAGCATCATCCCGATCGGGATGATCGGTTCCTCACCTATCGGAAAGATGTCATACTCGGCAGAATGGAAGGAAGAGGATGGTAAGTGCTGTTGTTCGCACAAACGAAGGAGTCACCGGTGAACTATCGTGACGTGAACCTCCTCATTGACGAAGGAGAAGGATTTACGATCGAATTCAAGAGGAGAATTTCCTCGGCTGAGAAAATCGCCCGCACACTGATCTCCTTTGCCAATACCAAGGGAGGGACGATTCTCTTTGGTGTGGATGATGACGGCTCCATCGTCGGCGTCGAAAGCGAGAAGTCGGAAGTGGAGCTGATCGAGATTGCCGGAAAGGAATTCGCCGATCCCCCGATTGAACCGGTAATCGACATCGTGCCATTCGATAACCGGGATGTTATTGTCTGCAGGATCCCCGAGAGCAGGTTAAAGCCGCACTATTTTCTCGGCCAGCACGATCAGTTGAACGGGGACAATACGCGCGTCTATATTCGCGTGAATGCCAATACGATGATGGCGAGTAAAGCAGTAGTGAAGATCCTCGAGCAGGAGAATCCTGAAGCCCCGCCGTTGAAGCTTGCCATCGGCGACAAGGAGAAACGACTGTTTCAGTTTCTTGAGGAGCAGGAACGAATCACGGTACGCGAGTTCGGCCGTCTCGTCAACATCAGTGACCGGCGTGCTTCCAGAATTCTCGTCCGCCTTGTGCGTGCGGGAGTCATCCGGATCCATACTCACGAAAAGCAGGAATTTTTCACTCTTGCATACGATATTACCCCTCAGTAAGCCGCAAAAGCAGAATCCCTTCGGTTCTAAAGTAAACTTCTTCCGCCTGTACCATTCATCACACCCTCTTGTCCGTCACGCAAATCTTTAGTACATTAGCGGCTGTCGGTTTTACCGATACCAGATAATGCCTGTCACCGGTACACAAGAACAGGGAGAGCAGCGGCGGTCTCTTGGGGCCTCGCTCAAGGATTCGCTTGGGTTCGTCCTCGATTCGACGAATGACGTCATCGCGGTAATCGACACGTCGAACACCATCCTCTATGCAAACAAACCCCTCCGTCTGCTGATCGGCGAAGAAGCAGTCGGGGCAAGCATGATCCGGTACCTCTCTTCGGAGGACTGCGATAACTTCACTGCCCTCGTCTCGGAAGTGTTCGAGGGACGCAAACCTGAGGCACGGGAGACGTTCCGGGTAACGGCAACCGATCACGCCATACATATCATCGAGTGGAAAGCTCTCCCGGATGTTGAAGATCCGGATACCGATCCGACAGTCGTCCTAATCGGGCGGGATATTACCCATCAGGTGCATATCGAAAACCAAATGCGCCTTCTCGGCACATCTGTCGAAAGTACCAAGGATGCATTCTGTCTGAACGACCTCAAGGACAATTTTCTCTATGTCAATCCTGCGTTTTGCAAAATGTACGGCTATACGCAGGACGAACTGGTGGGAAAAAACATCAGTCTTGTTCGTCCGGACACGGTACCGCTGGAGGATGCGAATGATATCCGAACACTCACGTTACAGCAGGGCGAATGGAGCGGAGAAATTGAGAACCGGCGTCGCAACGGAGAAATCTTCCCCGTCGAACTCTGGACATCCGTAGTCCGCTCTGACGAAGGTGAGCCGGTTGGCTTTGTCGGGGTGGCGAGGGACATTACGCAGCGAAAGAAAACCGACCAGCAGCTCCTCGATGCTCTCCAGCGAATGGAACTTGTACTGGATAATCTGAATATCATCAGCTTTGAACTTGATCCCGAGGGAAAATTTCTTCTTTCGCGTGGTAAGGGACTCGAGAAGCTCGATTTGCTCCCCGACCAGGTGGTCGGCATGTCGATTGGGGATGTTTACGGAGAGTATCCGGTCATCATGGACGCATTTCGTCGTGCACTCCACGGTGAAAGCAGAACTTTCGAGGCGGAAGTCCAGGGGGTTGTCTGGTATTCGACGCTGCTCCCTGTCATGGACCTTCATGGATCGGTGAAACGCATCTTCGGGATTGGCGTCGATGTGACTGAGCGAAAGCGCTCCGAGACACTGCAGTCGGCACTCTATCGCATCGCGGAAACAACAAGTACCTCGGTCGACCTCTTTGAACTGTACAAGTCCATTCACTCAATCATTGCGGAATTGATGTATGCGAGGAATTTCTATATCGCAATGTTTGATGAGGAAAGGAACATGGTATCCTTCCCCTATTTTGTGGATGAATTTGATCCCCAGCCGAGTCCCCGTCCGCCGGATCGGGGTCTTACCGCGTATGTCCTGCGCAGCGGAAAATCCCTCCTGTGCGACAGCAAGAAGTCGGATGAGCTTGCTGCCCACGGGGAAGCGGAGCTTGTGGGTTCACCTTCACCAATCTGGCTCGGGGTGCCGCTGAGCGTTGAGGGGAAAATCCGCGGCGTCATGGTTGTTCAGCATTATTCCGATGCTGGGGTATTCACGATCAGAGAGCAACATATTCTGGAATTCGTCTCCGCTCAGGTTGCCAAAGCCATCGAGCATAAACGATCTGAAGATGCTCTTCGTGAATCCCAGGCCGAGCTCGTTGCCGTTTTCAATTCCATGAAGGACGTGATCATTGTCTTTGATGCCGAAGGGAGATATCTCAAGATCGCGGAAACCAACGAAGCCCTTCTCTACAGACCCGCCCGACAACTCATCGGCAAGACGTTGCATGAAGTTCTGCCGAAGGAGAAGGCGGATTCCCTGTTTGCAGCAATTCACAGCGCCCTCGAGCGGAAGAGTTCGGTCAACCTCGAATATTCGCTCGAAATTGATAAACGGGAATACTGGTTCTCGGGAGTGATTTCACCGATGAACGAGAGCTCGGTTGTGCTTGTGGCACGGGATGTCACCGAAGGAAGGCGGCTTGAAGAGCAGCTCCGCCAGGCACAAAAGATGGAGGGCATCGGTACTCTTGCGGGAGGAATCGCTCACGATTTCAATAATATCCTCGGTATTATCCTTGGCTATGCCGGGCTTCTCGAGAACCGCGCACTCGACTCACGTCTTGCCATACAGAGTGTCGAGACGATCAAACGCGCTGTTCAGCGCGGAGCAGATCTCGTGCGCCAGCTGCTGACCTTTGCCCGGAAGAGCGAGCCGGCATTTACACGGGTCAACGTGAACGAGATTGTTACTGAACTTTCCAAAATGCTCTCACAGACGCTGCCAAAGACGATTACGATTGCGACCGATCTCGGAGAATCCGTTCCGCCGATCATCGCCGACGAGACTCAGCTTCACCAGGCACTCCTGAACCTGTCCCTGAATGCCCGTGACGCAATGACCGATGATTTGCCTGACAGTCCCAATACGGGAACGCTCACACTCGCCTCGAGGGTCGTCTCCGACGAGGTCGTCCGAAAGCGTTTCCCCGACCATGATCGAGTTGATGAATACGTCGCCGTGAGCGTCTCCGATACGGGGCGGGGAATGGATGAAGCGACCCTCAACAGGGTCTTTGAGCCGTTCTTTACCACGAAAGGGCTGGGGAAAGGGACCGGTCTCGGTCTTGCAGTTGTGTATGGTATTACAAAAAGTCACGGCGCTCTGATCGACGTTCAAAGCAGAAAAGGGGAGGGGACCACATTCACGCTCTTCTTCCCGGTCGCCCGCTATAGAGATGAGGATCTCGGCACGACGGTCGGTGGATTCCCGCGTCAGCCCAAAGGAAATGAAACCATCCTTGTCGTGGAGGATGAAGAGATGCTGGCATTGCTTCTGAAGAGCATTCTCGAAGAACAGGGCTATCGGGTGATGACCGCAAAGGATGGCCAGGAGGCATTATCCATCTACCGCAAGTACTTTGGTGAGATCGCGGTGGTTCTCTCGGATATGGGATTGCCGCGGCTCGGTGGCTGGGAAATGTTCCAGGAAATGAAGCGCATGAACCCGAAGGTGAAAGCCATTCTTGCCAGCGGTTATTTCGATCCGAACCTGAAGATCGATCTGATCAATGCCGGCGCGAAGGACTTTATCCAGAAACCGTACGTCGCCGAGGTGATACTCTCCCGTATCAGGGAAGTCATCGATGTTCAGTGACGGGCGGAAAGCTCCCCGTTGTTCCAGATTCTCAGGCAGTCGAAAACTACTATCCCGCACGCAACCGCCACATTGAGCGACTGCTTCATTCCGTGCATCGGAATATCGATTGCAAGATCGGCAGCGCTCACAATCTCTTTTGTCACACCGGTGATTTCGTTTCCGAGAGCAAGGCAGAGCGGGAAGTCGCGCCTGTCGAGGCGATAATACGGTTTACTCCGATCGGTGTGTTCCACAATGCAGAGGCGTATCGATTCGTTGCGGAGGTACTGTACCGCATCTTCGGCGTGCCGGAAATATTTCCACGGGACCGTCGTGGTCGCACCGAGAGCGGTCTTTTCAATTTCTTTTCTCGGTGGGAATGGTGTGAATCCGCAGAGAAGAAGTTTTGCGATTCTCGCACCATCGGCGGTTCGGAAGACTGAGCCGACATTATACAAGCTGCGGACATTGTCGAGCAGAACTGAGATAGGAAAACGCTCCTTTTCCTGCAACTGGTGTGCAGTGAACCGGTTCCGTGCAACTTCGTCGTGGGAGAGCTTCCTCGTCATAAGTTCAAATATAGTAATTTCCGCCTGTACCGCTATTGATTCAATGGGTGGAAATTAGTATATTATCAAGTTGTAAAATCCCGGAAAACGCACTGAATTTGAAGAAATTAGTCATCGCCATCGACGGTCCCGCCGCCTCCGGCAAGAGTACCACTTCAAAGTTGATTGCGCAGCGTCTGGGTTATCTGTACGTTGATACCGGGGCAATGTACCGCGCAATGACGTTGAAAATTCTCGAGCACAAAATTGATCTTGATGATCATGAAGCGATTGGCCGGGTCGCCGCGAAAACAGAAATCCGGTTGAAGCAGGTTGACGGCGAGCTGAAGGTTCTTCTCGACGGTCGCGATGTCAGCCGGCTTGTTCGAAGTCCGCAGGTAACGCGTGCGGTGAGCGCCATCAGCATGATCGATGCCGTCCGGGAAGTCATGGTTCGGGAACAGCGGCGCATGGGAAAGGGCGGCGGAGTTGTTCTGGAAGGCCGCGATATCGGAACGGTCGTCTTTCCGGATGCGGATGTGAAAGTGTATATGGTGGCCGACGTCGAGCGTCGTGCGCGACGGCGACAAAAGGATTTGGAAAAGCAGGGCGTCGAAGTCTCCCTCGACGAATTGAAAACTGAAATTATCGAGCGGGACCGGAAGGATTCACAACGGTCAATCAGCCCGCTGCGAAGAGCGGATGATGCCATTGTCGTCGATACATCGGATATGACGATCAACGAGCAAGTGGACGTGATCACCGCAAAAGCAAACGAAGTTCTTACACATTCATGACTGTCACAATCGACAAGAGCGCCGGATTTTGCTGGGGCGTGATTCGCACGATCGACATTGCGGAATCGGAGCTCGAATCCCTTCAGCCGGGCGAACAGCTCTATGTGCTGGGCGATATCATCCATAACCCGATGGAGATCGAGCGGCTCCGGAAGAAAGGACTGAAGACGATTCAGCATGCCGATCTTCCCGGGGCAACAAACGGGAAAGTGCTCATCCGGGCCCACGGCGAGCCCCCTTCAACATTCACTGAGGCGGGAGCACTGGGAGTCCGGCTTGTCGACGCAACCTGTCCGGTAGTGTGGAAGGTTCAGGAACGCATCAGGAAATTTTACGAAAAGGGATTCCAGGTCGTCATCTACGGGAAGAAAGATCACGCGGAAGTGATTGGTCTCGTGGGGCAGACCAACGGCGAGGCGATCGTCATCAAGTCTCTCGATGAAATCTCCCGGATCGATCTGAGCAAACCGACGGTGCTCTTTTCGCAGACCACCATGGACAAGGAGACATTCTACCAGATCCGGAATGCCTTACGTGAGCGGATCCAGGAGTTGGTCGTCGATTCTTTTGAAGAGCAGGCAGTCGAGTTTCATGCAAAGGATACGATCTGCGGTCAGGTCTTTGGCCGCGATAAGAAGCTCCAGGAGTTTGCCCACCAGAACGATATTATGATCTTCGTGGCGGGCCATAACAGTTCGAACGGCAAGGTGTTGTTTCATATTTGCGAAGCTGCAAATCCGCGTACGTATTTCGTCGAAACCGAACGGGACCTCGATCCGAAATGGTTCGAAGGAATCCGGACGGTCGGGATCAGTGGTGCAACCTCGACACCCCAATGGCTGATGGAACACATCAAAGGGCGCATCGAACAGATGGTGCCCGACCCTCAGCCGGTGGCCTCCTGAACAAAGTGTCATAGTCATCATAATTCACAGTTCAATCAACAACGCAGTACTCTCCATCCCGGAGTACCGGAGTCGATGACTTCTCCGGTGTACGGTGAGAGGAGAAGAAGTTATCCGGTCTTTCCCGTCTGACGGGAACTGACCTTCACAGGAGAATGAATGGCTCCAGAACACAGCGACACGCTCGTACAACCAGTTAACCTTGCCTCCGGCGCGCAGGGCGTTTCCCGATCGCGGGGAAGTAAATTCAATATCAGCTCCATAGAGGAACGCGAATATTCCGATCAGGAAAAGCAGGAACTGACAAAACTCTACGATCAGACCTTCGGCAGTATTCACGAAAATGAAATCGTGAAAGGACGGATCGTTGCGATCACCGACAATGCCGTGGCAATTGATATCGGTTTCAAGTCAGAAGGGCTTGTCCCCATCACCGAGTTTCCGAATATCGATGAACTGCGACCGGGAGATGAGGTGGAGGTGTTTCTCGAGAGCGTCGAAAACAAGGACGGTCAGCTGGTGCTCTCCCGGAAACGTGCAGATTTCATGCGAACGTGGGAACGGATTACAAAATCGTATGAGACGGGTGAGATCCTTACGGGAAAAATTACCCGCCGGATCAAAGGCGGACTTGTCGTTGATCTTATGGGTCTGGATGCGTTTCTCCCCGGTTCACAGATTGATGTGAAACCGGTGCGCGATTTCGATCAGTACCTCGGCAAGACGATGGAATTCCGCGTCGCAAAGATCAACCACCCCAATGAGAATGTCGTTGTCAGTCATAAAGTGCTGATCGAATCCGAAATGCAGGAGCAGCGGAATGCTATCCTCAACAGCCTCGAGAAGGGACAGGTGCTCGAAGGCAACGTGAAAGCCATTACCGACTTCGGCGTCTTTGTCGATCTCGGCGGCGTCGACGGTCTTATCCATATTACCGATCTGTCGTGGGGCCGCGTCAACCATCCTTCGGAAGTCGTGAAACTCGACCAGACCATCAATGTGGTCGTCCTCGATTTTGACGAAGCCAAGAAGCGCATTTCGCTCGGTCTCAAGCAACTACAGCCGCATCCGTGGGAGAATATCGAAAATAAATATCCCGTCGGAACAAAAGTCACCGGAAAGGTCGTTTCTCTCGCCGATTACGGTGCGTTCATCGAAATTGAGAAGGGGATCGAGGGCTTAATTCATATTTCTGAAATGAGCTGGACACAGCATATCAAGCATCCGTCGCAGGTTGTTTCGATGGGACAGATGGTTGATGCGATCATTCTGAGTCTCGACAAAGAGAACAAGAAAATCTCTCTCGGAACCAAGCAGCTCGAACCCGATCCGTGGCTTAATCTCCTGAACAAATATCCGGTTAACTCCAAGCACGTGGGGATCGTCCGCAATCTCACCAACTTCGGCGTGTTCGTCGAGCTGGAAGAGGGAGTCGACGGACTGGTTCACATTTCCGATCTTTCCTGGACAAAGAAGATCCGCCATCCCGGTGAAATGGTGAAGAAGGGAGACAAGCTCGAAGTCGTTATTCTCGGGGTTGATGTGGAGCAGCGGAGAATTTCCCTCGGTCACAAGCAGGTGAAGGAAAATCCGTGGGATGTGTTTTCGGAATCGTACAAGCAGGGAACAGAGACCAGCGGCAAGATTGTCCGGATCATCGAAAAGGGAGTTATCGTCGAACTGCCGTTCGGTGTCGACGGATTTGTCCCGGCATCCCAGCTGGCGATGACGCCGGTGAAGAATATCGCCGATACGTTCCACGTCGGTGACGAGCTTCCTCTGACCGTTGTGGAATTCGATAAGGACAGCAAGAAGATCGTGCTCTCCGCAGTCGAATACCTCAAGGGAAAAGAACAAAAGGTCATTTCCGACTATATGGACAAGCACAAGCTCCCGGCGTCGACGATTAAGGACGTGGCGAGCGTGTCGGGCAAGCAGGGCGAGGCCTCTTCTGAAGGGCTGAGTGCCCAACCGCCGACCTCGGATTTCATGATCTGATCTCACACTACTGCATGCTGTCAAGAAGAGTTGTCTCCTGAGGCAACTCTTCAGACTTTATCATGCGCGTTGCCTTTCATACCCTCGGCTGCAAGCTGAATTATTCCGAAACGTCCACCATTGGCCGGCAGTTCACCGACCGCGGCTTTTCCGTCGTCGGCTTTGACCAGCCCTCCGATGTCTACGTCCTCAATACGTGCAGCGTAACAGAACGGGCGGATCGTGAATGCCGTCAGCTTATCCGCCGAGCTCTCCGGACTGCTCCCGATGCATTTGTGATTGTCACGGGTTGCTACGCCCAGCTGCAGCCCGGGGAAATCGCCGCAATCGACGGGGTTGATCTGATCCTCGGGACGCATGAGAAGTTCAGGATTTTCGATCATGCCTCGGAGTTTAAGAAAAGGCATCTTCCACAGGTATTCGTTTCCTGCATCGACGAGGCGGCGGATTTTCTGCCCGCCTCATCTGCCGAGTTCGGCAGCAGAACGCGCGCATTCCTCAAGGTGCAGGACGGATGCGATTTCCCGTGCGCATTTTGTACCATCCCACTGGCACGCGGATCGAGCCGGAGTCAGCCGCTGAACGAAGTTCTTGCCGCAGCACACACGATTGCAGGGCAGGGGTACAAAGAAATTGTACTGACAGGCGTGAATGTCGGAGATTATGGCAAGCATGCGGATTCGAGTCTCCTGGACCTTGTGCGCGCGCTCGATAGGGTCGACGGCATTGAACGAATCCGGATCAGTTCCATCGAGCCGAACCTGCTCACGACCGGGCTCATCGATTTCGTCCTTTCCTCGGAAAAATTCTGCAACCATTTTCATATTCCCCTGCAAAGCGGCTCCGACCGGATCCTGGGCTTGATGCGCCGGAGATACCGGGCTGCGGATTACCGGCGTGTGGTGGAGTACATCAAGCGCCATGACCCGGACGCGGGAATCGGCGCCGACGTGATCTCGGGTTTTCCCGGAGAATCCGACCAGCTCTTCGAGGAAACCTGCAGGTTCGTTGCCGACCTGCCGGTTACCTATCTCCACGCGTTCACCTACTCCGAACGGGATGATACTGCCGCACTCGGGCTTCCTGATCCTGTCTCTCCCTCAGTGAGGTTTGCGCGCACGGAGAGAATGCGGGAGCTTGGATCCAAGATCCGTCGATCATTCCTTGATCGCTTTACCGGTCGAACGCTCCCAATTCTCGTCGAGGGATCTGTCGATGGTGATGCCATGAGCGGTCTTGCGACCAATTACATCAGGGTTCATGTTGTCGCCTCCCCCCGGCCGGTGAACACAATCCAGCACGTGCGCATAACGGGAACGGAACCCGAATCATGTCGTGGTATTTGGTCGCCGATTTCTTCATTCAACAAACATTCCATCCGGAATTATTCCAATCAGGAAGTTGTTTTCATACACAACCCCTGAGGTTGATACACTGGAGCATTCATGAAATCTTCTCTTCTCCTCATACTCCTGACTCTAATCGTCCCCGGAGCGTATTCACAGCCGGTTTCCGATCACCTTTCCGGAAGCGCCGTCACCAGGGATTTCTTCCTCGTTTCGCGAACCGCAACTGGCTCCTCAATCTCCTCGGGCCTGCTGCAGGATGAAGACGGTACGTCGGCAGTTTCTGAACGGAAAAGTGTTGCACAGGCGGCGCTCTACTCGTTTCTTCTGCCGGGAATGGGAGAGCTCTATGTCGGGAACTACGGTATGGGAAAGTACTTCACGATTGCGGAAGGAGCATTATGGGTGACGCTGTACGGCGTCGATCGCTACGCGCACTGGCTGCAGGATGATGCATACCAGTATGCCGCCCAGCATGCGGGAATTCAGCCTGCAGGGAAAACCGATCAGTATTATATCGATATTGGAAACGACAGCGATATTTATGCCTTCAACAGGCGTCTGCTCCAGAGCCGACAGCTCTATTCCGTTTACAGCGAAGCGCCAAATTCCGGTTACTATTGGAAATGGGATACGGATGCGAACCGGTCCACGTACCGGGATATGCGCGTGTCGAGCAGCCAGATGTTCGACAATACGCACTTCGTTATTGCCGTCATCGTTCTCAATCATGCGTTAAGCGCGATCAATGCCGCCCGGCTTGCCGTTTCACACAACAAGTCGCTTGCAACGGACGGCTGGATTGACATGCATGCCCGTCTCCTCGGAAGTCTCGACCACCCGGACGGCATGATGATTACAGTTTCCAAAACCTTCTGACCGCTGGTTCGGGAAGCGTCTCCACCATTCAGCCCGAAAAATCCCGGAGACATTCAGTATGCGCAACATCAAGCTGGTTCTGGAATACGACGGCGGCGGGTACGTCGGGTGGCAGCGACAGGAGAACGGTACCAGCATTCAGGGTGTCCTGGAATCGGTATTGCAGCAGATCCTCCAAGAGCAGGTACATGTGATCGGTGCGGGAAGAACAGATGCCGGCGTTCATGCGCGCGGCCAGGTTGCCAACTTTCATTCACAGACTCGCCTCTCCCAGTTTGAGCTCCTGGGTGCTCTCAATGGATTGCTGCCCGAAGATGTTGTGGTCCGCACAGTCGAAGATGTGACGCACGACTTCCACGCCAGATTCAGTGCCTCCGGACGGCGCTATTCCTACCGCATATCCTTGCGCCCCACTGCGCTTCAGAGAAATTATTCCTGGTACGTGAAGTTCGGTCTCGATATCGCACTCCTGCGGCGCGCGGCGGAGTTGATTCTGGGTCGGCACGATTTTGAATCATTTTGCCGTGCGAATTCCGATGTCGATCATTATTGCTGTAGCGTCAGCCAGTCGGGTTGGTCGACCGATGATTCGATTGTTCGGTTTGATATTTGCGCCGACCGGTTCCTGCATGGGATGGTGCGGGCGATTGTCGGCACGATGGTCGATGTTGGGAGAAAATATACCTCACTGGAGGAATTTGGAGCCATCCTCGCTTCAAAAAACCGTGGAGAAGCCGGACAGTCCGCCCCGCCGCAGGGCCTGGTTCTGGAAGAAGTACTCTACAAATCGTAAGTTCCGGGGTTCTGGGATACCCGCCTCTCACCTGTTTGTGAAATTTTGCTCTTCTTTGTACATTGCATTCCATGAAGTCGATAACGTTATCAAAATCAAGGGGATAAAGCCGCTCCTTCATGATATCCCAAATCGTTGGGAACATAATCTTCATCTTCCTCCTGGTCTTGACGAATGCATTTTTCGTAGCGGCAGAATTTGCCATCGTCAAAGTACGATCGTCTCAACTCCGTCAGCGGATTGAGGAGGGAAGCGGAAGAGCTGTTCTCGCCCAACATATCATTGACCACCTGGATGCATATCTCTCCGCAATTCAACTCGGTGTGACGCTTGCGAGTCTGGGGCTCGGCTGGATCGGTGAACCCCTGCTTGCGGATATGCTCCGTCAGCCGTTCCAGTCGATCGGCATCGTGGGCGAGCAGACGCTCTATGCAGTATCCATCGCCTTGAGTTTTGCCTTCCTGACATTTCTTCAGATCATTCTCGGAGAACTTGCTCCGAAAGCCCTTGCAATTCAGTCGCCGGAATCGACCGCTCTGGCGGTGGCGTTTCCTCTGCAGTTTTTTTACCGCATTTTTCGGCCCATTATCTGGTTATTGAATTCCTCGGCAAATTTCCTTTTGCGACTGGTTGGCATTCAGCCGGCAAGCGGGCGTGACCTCGTCCGAACAGCTGAAGAGCTGGAACATATCGTTGCCGAAGGCGCGCGAAGCGGCGTCTTCAACAAGACGGAACAGGAACTCATCTCGAGTATATTTGAATTTTCGGTCACCACCGCCAAAGAAATCATGGTGCCGCGGACGGAAGTCGTCGCGATTCAGGACACGATCTCCCGTGAGCGACTGATGCGTATTGTGACGGAAGAAGGATATTCCCGGATGCCGATCTACAAGGACTCGATCGATAATATCATCGGGATCATTTACACGAAGGATCTGATCAGTCTGCTCGAACACCGAGATGTGATCGTCTTCCAGGATATCATCCGTCCCGCATATTTTGTCCCGGATGCCGTAAAAATCAGTCAGCTGATGAAGAATCTTCAGGAACGCAAAATGCACATGGCGATTGTGATTGATGAGTTCGGCGGTACGGAGGGGATCGTGACTATGGAAGACATTCTGGAAGAGATTGTGGGCGAAATTCACGATGAATACGATGAAGTCTTGAAGGAAGTGGAGCAATCCGCCGACGGCTCCTCACTCGTAAATGCACGGATGAGTATCAAGGATTTCAACGAGAAGTTTTCGCAAAAATTGCACACAGAGATACCGGAGGATCCGGAATACGAGACCGTGAACGGGTTTCTGACTAGGTTAACGGGGAGAATTCCAGAGATCAGCGAGGACATCCGCTTCGGTGACCTCCGGTTCACCGTCATGAAAAAGAGTCCGCGCCGGCTGCGCCAGATCAAGCTTGTGAGAGTACCGCCGAGTCCAACGTCGGAAAACGGGACCGGGGCTGAGACGCTCGAAAGCTGACCAGCGCGCGGGGAAACCGGATCGCGCCCGAAAGATCCCATGCACATCGTTCAGTGCTTATCGAATAGTACACATGGCGGTGCACAGCAGGTGGTGTATCTTCTGGTTATGACGCTGCAGAAACTCCGTCCCGATCTCCGCCAATCGGTCGTACTTCCCGAGGGAGGTGTGTACGGCGAGAGATTCCGGTCCCTCGGAATCAACGCGTACCATGTTCCGCTGAACAAAATCTCACCCGCAGTTTCACATGAAGTGCGTAATCTGTTCCGATCCATCGGGCCGACGGTCGTCCATACGCACGGAAAAGGAGCAGGCCTCTACGGACGCCGCGCGCGAAGGGGGGAATTCCAGTACCGCACCATCCACAGCTTCCACGGCATTCACCCGCCAAACGGACACATCCGGAAATTGATGTATCTCCGTCTGGAACGGTCCCTCGCCCATGACACGGATGCAGTCGTCGGCGTGTCCCGGAGTGAAGCTGATGAAATCACGGCCGCAATCCCTCGACTGGACGGGAAGATAACGGTCATCCCCAATATTGTGGATCTTCCGGCTGTTGTTCGTGCATCCGAGGGAGAAGTTCCGACAGATATCCGAAGTATACTTGATACAAACACCGGATCATTTGTCATAACGATGATTGGGAGAGATGATCCGCTGAAGAATTATCCTCTTGCGTTCAGCACCGCCGCTCTCGTGATGAAGAGGGTAGAACAGGCGGTATTCGTCTTTGTTGGAGGGAATCCTGAGAGCCGGGACGGACGAGATCTTCTCTCAAAATATCCGGAACGCACCCTGATTGTTCCGCATCTGGAGAACACCGCCCCGCTCATTCGCCGAACAAATGTCATTCTTCTTACATCCCGGAAAGAGGGTGCGCCAATCTCGCTGCTGGAAGGATTTGCCCTGGGGGTCCCGGCCGTCGGAACAAATGTTCCGGGAATCCAGGATTCGATATCTGACCGGAACAACGGCATCCTGTGTGACGAAAATCCGGAAGCACTTAGCGCCGCCCTCGAATCGGTTATCCGTGATTCCTCGCTCTACGCCAGACTCCGTAACGGCGCCAGCGAAACGGCAAAAAAATTTGACGTGCAGGCATGGGCGCTAAATTACGCCAGGATCTACGGATTGGAAGGTGGCTGATTGGATCCGCTCGTCAGCGTGATCATGCCCGTCTACAATGCCGGCGTCTATCTGCGGGAGGCCGTCAACAGTATTCTCGCACAATCGTACCGGCAGTTCGAGTTCATACCGGTGATCGACGGCTCATCGGATAACTCGGCCTCAATTCTCTCATCAGTTGAAGACCGGCGTGTCCGCATACTCGAACACGAGAAGAATCAGGGCATCACACAGTCTCTCAATGATGGCATCGCGGTCGCAACCGGTGAGTATATCTGCCGGATGGACGCGGATGATGTGGCCCTCCCTCATCGGCTGGAGCGCCAGGTCGCGTTCCTGGAAGATCACAAGGATGTCGCACTTGCCGGGAGCGGAACCGTCCTCATCGATGCACAGGGTGCAAGAATCGGGCAGGAGCATTATCCGGAATCTGCAGATGAGATTCGCAGACAGATTTTTGTCCACAATCCGTTTGCTCACAGTACGGTGATGATCCGGAAATCGGTTCTCGACCGCTGCGGAACGTACGATGGGCGTTTCCTCCATAATGAGGATTACGATCTCTGGCTCCGGATCGTTGCGTTGTATCCAACGGCAAATCTGCCCGACAAACTTCTCCTGCGGCGTGTGCATGGATCAAACATCACTGTTGCGAAGGAAACCGAATTGATATTCTATCGTCGGCGGACGATCGCCCATGCCATCGAATCATACTATCATCAACCTCTGTACGCCGTCTATCTGTTGCGGCCGTTTGCGGCGTACTGGTGGTGTCGTCTGAAGGGTTTCTTCCGCTCATGAGCGCGCTCGTTTCAGTGGTCGTGCCGACATACAACCGCAGGGAACTTCTGGCGAAATGCCTGGCGGCAATCAGGGCACAGTCCTACCGGAATCTGGAAATCATCGTTGTGGACGATGGCTCGACGGACGGGACGAAGGATTCCCTTGAAATGTATGGCAGGGACATCCGGTATATTTCAATCGCGCATTCAGGATTTCCCGGCCTCGTGCGCAATGCCGGAATCAACGTCTCCCGCGGAGAGTATGTGGCATTTTGCGATTCGGACGATGTTTGGCTTCCTGATAAGACCCAAATTCAGCTGGAACGATTGAAGGATGCCAATCGTAATTTCTCGTGCTCGGATGCTTATCTTGCGGGTGAAGAAAGCCGCACAGTGCTCCGGGATTATCGTTTTCGTTACCCGTCATTGAACAACTGCCTTCTCTGGGAAAATTTTGTTGTTACCTCCTCGGTCATCGTCGAGCGCAAACTTCTTTCGATGAGCCGTCTCTCTGACGCCGATGCCCGGATGTTTCCCGTCTTCCAGGATTATGTTCTCTGGCTTTCTCTCTTTGATGGCCTCCGGATGGATTTGCTGCAACAACCGCTTCTTCATTATGGACTCAATCCGTCGAGCGTCAGTTGGGAGGGGAGACGCAGGAATCCTCAGTTGCAGCTCAAGATTCTTCTGACGCAACCTCCCTTCCGAAAACACCCGTTCATCGCCGCAAAGAAATTCCTGCGCTATTCCAGACAACTTCTGGCTGGAACATCATGATCAAGAAGATTTTTTACGGGATCGTTACGACAGGAATCCGGACGCTGAGCGGGATCGTCCGGAACAAGATCTATGCGATGGTTCTCTCGCTCAACCTCTTCGGGATCCTCTCGATCGGAGTACAATCGTCCGGGCTTCTCTTCACGTTCATCGCATTCGGCATCCCGCTTGGAGTTACAACCGTCGTCGCGGGCCTGGTAACGCGGCCCGATGGAGAGAAGGTAGCAGTCGTTTCGCGCATCGTCGTTCTTGTTCTGGGAATCGCAATCGGTGTATTTCTTCTTCTTTCGGTCATTCTGCTTGTCGCGCCGGAATATGTCTCACGGCTCATTACCGCCAACGACGCCTACTCGGTGCCGATTGCATGGATCCTTCTCTCCACGCCGTTGATGGTGATTGAAAATTGTCTCTATTCCATCATGGAGGGGATGGGAAAACTCAGGGAAATTGTGCTTTTCAAAATGATTCCCGCGATTGTCATTATTCCCATCCTCTATGTTCTCACCACCCGGTATTTTCTGGTTGGTGCCGCCGTGAGCGTTTTCGTTCATGAGCTTCTCCTCTGCATCGCGGCATTTGTGCTTCTCAGGAAGCTGATCACCTTCGACCGCGATGCATTTCGGGTGATAGAAATCTTCCGGAGCATCTTCAAAGTTGCTCTGCTCTCCTTTATCATCGGAACTCTCCGGCTTGCAACCGACTTCATCGCAAAGCGCTATGTTCTCGGTGCGATGGGTGAAGCGGAAAACGGAATCATCCAGAGTGTCTCGAAGATTACCGATCTGTATCCGCTCATTTCTCTTGCCTGGCTTTCAATGCATCTCTTCCCCACGATCGGAGCGCAGAAAGAAAATGCCGCGGCCGTTGCACGAACCGTTGAGCGCACGGCAGTTGTCGCCGTCGTCATGATCATCCCGGTCATTCTCCTCCTCTTTGCCTTTCGGTCGCTCGTCCTGGAGCTAATGTTTAAGAAGGATTTTCTTCCCGCAACCGAATACCTCGGTGCGATGCTCGCAAGCGGAATCCTCAGGATCTATGCTCTCGTGCTGGGTGTGGGACTTCTCGCTGCCGGATTCCGGAGACAATGGTTTATCGCGTCGCTCCTCACCACGGCAGTCTATTTTGTGGGGATATGGATCGGGTTTCTCTTCGGGCTCGGTATCTACGCCCTTCCGCTTGCATTCGGAGTCGGTCTCGGACTTCAGGCCGTGTATGCCTGGTTTGCATTCCGGAAAGAGCTCGTTGCTTTTGATCCGCAGTTCGTCCGGCAGTCGCTCATTTTTGGATTGTTTACCATACTCCTTGTCGCCTCCGTTTTCTGGAGCGGCATGCTGGTGATTCTCGCAGCCGGGTATCTCCTGTTCCTCTTCCGCTACAATCTCATTCAGGAAACACGTGTACGTGTCTACGAATTTCTCCAGAAAGCCGCGCCATGATCCATACCATCATGATTCATTTCCGCTGAAATGAAGATTCTCCACACGGTCCAGCGGTATTTTCCGGATATCGGCGGAAGCGAAGAAGTCGTCCGGCAACTTTCGGAATACCTTGTATCGTTCGGTCATGAAGTGGTCGTCGCCACATCGTACTCGCCGGGAAGGACATTCGATCAACTGAACGGTGTCCGGATTGAACAGTTCCGGTGTTCCGGCAACAGTGTCGACGGCATACACGGCGAGGCGGACCGGTATCGTCAGTTCCTCGGCAGTGCGGGCGCTGACGTCATGATGAATTATGCCGCCCAGATCTGGTCGACAGACCTTGCGTACGAGCTTCTTCCGACATTACCATGCGCAAAGGTGATTGTCCCCTGCGGGTATTCCCGGTTACGCGATCCATCATTTACGGACTACTACCGGCAGATGCCGGAAGTGTTGAGGAGATACGCGGCCGTGATTTACCTGTCAGATAATTATATCGATGCAGAATTTGGCAGGGAACATCAACTCACAAACGGGATTGTCATCCCGAATGCAGCGAGTGAGAAAGAATTCTCATCCCGTCCTGTTGATGCATTCCGTCAACGTTACGGACTGCAGGATCAACTCGTGGTACTCAATGTCTCAAACCACAGTACTGCAAAGAACCATTGTTTCTTTTGGAATGTTGTACGAATGTTTCCCCGGACAGCGATTGCGCCGGTCATGATCGGGAACGCGTACCGCGGTTTTCCCCGAAAGTGGATTCACGAGTGTTACGCGCACTGCAGAGTTGATGCGATGAGAAGCCGGGGCCTTCTCCTGGAACATGCTCCAAGGTCGGATGTGGTGGATGCGTATATGGACGCGGATGTTTTTCTGTTCGGCTCGAAAATCGAATGCTCGCCGCTGGTAATGTTCGAATCATTCGCCAGCAAGACACTCTTTGTGACCACTGACTGCGGGAATGTGAAGGATTACGAAGATATCGTTTGCATTGTTAAGGATGAACACGAGGCGCGACGCGTGATCGAGGACTTCATGAAACATCCCGATCATTATGACGGCCGGATAGAAAAAGGATACCGGCTATTCCGCGAACGGCTTCACTGGAAAGCAATCTCGCGGGAATACGAAAAGCTCTACCGTGACATCGTCATGAAGTCGCGGAATGGTTCGTAATGTAAATTGGGACCTTCTTGCGTGAAAGCTCCGGATTGCCTACTTTTAACAAGAAGTTCCTAAAATTGGATCATTGGTCTCTCCGGGCATAATGGCACAACTGATCAATCTCAAAACATTTTGTGACGCACGCGGAAATCTCACGGTCATCGAGAATGTCCTTCCCTTCGAGATCAGGAGAATCTTCTACATTTATGGTGTTGACAGCTCCATCCGCGGAAAGCACCGGCACAAGAAGACCCGGCAGGCGGCGATATGTTTGAAGGGGGCTTGTACGGTCTTCAGTACTGACGGGAAGGAGAAGAAGGCCTTTCGATTGAATTCCCCTTCGCAATGTCTGGTGCTCGAACCGGCCGACTGGCACAAGATGTATGATTTTTCTGAGGACGCGATCCTGATGGTCCTTGCTTCGGAGAAGTTCGATCCGGACGATTATATTTTTGAGGAATACCGGTGATCGAGTACGAAAATCTTTCCAGGGCGAATGAACCTTTCCGGAAGGAATTTGTTGAATCGTTTCGCTCGATGCTGAAGAAGGGGTGGTTTATCCTCGGCGAGCAGGTTGGAAAGTTTGAGGAGGAATTTGCCGACTATTGCGGCGTGAACTACTGTGTCGGTGTTGCATCCGGGTTTGATGCCCTGATGCTCTCATTGCGCGCACTCCGTCTGGAAAGGAATGCCGAGGTCATCGTGCCGTCGAATTCCTACGTGGCGACGATACTGGCCGTACTTCAGGTCGGGCTGAAGCCCGTACTCGTCGAGCCCGATCCGGCTACGTACAACATCGATCCCGACCAGATCGAAGAACGGATCTCCAGAAAAACCAGAGTGATTCTTCCTGTCCATCTCTACGGCAAACCGTGCAGCATGGATCGTCTTGTTGCGCTGAGCAAACGTCACAAGCTTCATATCATCGAAGACTGCGCTCAGGCGCATGGGGCAAAATTCGGCAGGAGGATGGTGGGAAGCTTCGGCCGTCTGTCGGCATTCAGCTTCTATCCGACCAAGAATCTCGGCGCTCTCGGTGACGGCGGGGCGGTCGTGACCAATGACGCGGAGCTGGCGCGTGAGGTCCGCCGTCTGCGGAATTACGGCTCGGAGAAGAAGTATGATTCATCCGTGGTCGGGGTAAATTCCCGTCTCGATGAAATTCAGGCGGGTTTTCTCCGCATCAAACTCAGAAAACTCGACCGCATCAACGGGCATAAACGCTCACTCGCGCGGGTCTATCAATCCGGACTCAATGACTCCGTGGTGAAGCCGGTTGTCCGGCCGGATGAGCACGATGTCTTTCATATCTATGCTATCCGGCATCCGAAACGAGACAAACTGCGTGCCTATCTGCTGAAGCACGGGATCAAGACGGAGATACATTATCCGGTACCCCCGCACCATCAGCAGTCGGTCAGAGATCTCTTCGCCGGAGAATCGTATCCACTCTCGGAAGAAATTCACAGAACGATTCTGAGTCTTCCTATTTCCGTATTCCACAAGAGAAAAGATATCTCGAAGGTTATTGACGTGCTGAACGATTTTGAGTGACTTGTCACCGGGAGGAATTTTGCCTGTCTTGTGTATCGCCGGAAAAAAATTATATTTGTCGGGTGAGGACTTCTGACCAGAACGTCATCTGATGGGAAAGCAGAACGAAAATGCTCTGATTGTTTTTTGCAGGACTCCGAATATCGTCCGGGATGATACGCACGTCCATTTTTCCGCACTTCCCTGGGATGATATTGATGCGCTGTTCACGGCATTCATTCACGATCTTCTTGCCGTTGTAAGTCACCTCACGCGTGTCGACATCCTAGTCTACCGGGATTCGGAGGAGGTTGCCGACGAGTTCTTTTTTTCCTTCCGGCGGATGATCCGGCTCCTCGACCTCGATGACAAGCCATACCCCGAGCAGGTTGAGCGCGCGGTGCATGAGGCATTTCAATCCGGCTACCTGCGGGTGGTGACGCTCCTGGACAACTCGCCCCTTATTTCCCCAAAGCGGCTCCAGCATGTGTTCCAGCAACTGACCTATGAAGATGACTGCATTGTTGTCGGACCGACGGAGGACGGCAAGTGCTCTCTCCTCGGTATGAAAGCAGATTATGGAAAGCTTTTTGATTCGGACAACGGTGATCCAACCACGAAGCCGAATCTTCTCCTGCAGAGGATCTGTCAGCTCGATGCGCATTTGTTCATGCTGCCGAGTGTGCTGGCCACAGACACTGCCGCCGGACTTGCGCAACTTCAGGAAGAGATCAGAAAGGAAACACTCGCGTCAGCCGAATTTCCCTCGCAAACTTCGGAAGTCCTGCAAAAGATAGAAAAGAAGTATTCGAAAAGGAAGGGTGCCCGATGAGGATTGGAATTTTTGGCGGGACATTCAATCCGCCGCATGTGGGTCATCTCATTGTCATCGAGAGTGTCCGGGAGCAAATCCCGTTCGAGAAAATATTCGTTATACCATCGGCACAAACCCCGAATAAGCCCGGTGCGGTTCTCGCCCCTGCACGCAGCCGGCTGGAAATGACCAGACTTGCCGTCGAGGGGAATCCACATCTTGCCGTTTCGGAAATTGAAATCGAGCGCAAGGGGATATCCTACACGATCGATACGGTGATTGCGTATTCAGAACAGTACCCGCGGGCAGACCTTTCTCTCATTATCGGTGCCGATAACCTCCGCGATTTTCAGTCGTGGAAATCCCCGCACGAAATTCTTAACCGGGTCGATCTCGTTGTCATGAACCGTCCGGGCATTGCGACTGTCGATGCGAAAGACGAATTTGTCCGTCTTGCAACCCTGGTAAACGTTCCCCAGATCGGTATTTCCGGAACGGATATCCGTCGGCGTGTGAAAATGGGCCGCTCAATCCGCTATCTTGTTCCCCGGACCGTCGAAGAGTATATTCTTCATCACAAACTCTACCGTGATTAGAGAAATCCCTTGCTCCCCAGATCATTATTCTGTACATTGAAAGAGCAAGAGTTCCCGATACAATCCCGGATGGTTCATGCGTAATCGGCTGTTTTTCTACATCACCCTGGCCTTCACCGTGCTGTCTCCTGCCGTCGGCGGTGTCCATCTCACGTCCCGTGGTATTGCAAAAAAAGTGTTGCCGCTCGGCCCGCACCCCGCCGTCCAGATGAAAACTCCCGGTACAAGCCGTTATCTGCCCGATAGGATTGTTGTGAAACTCCAGACTGCCGGGATCGCCCGCAAAGGGTCCCGCGAATTCGGAGTTCTCGGTGTCGATGCCTATGTGAAAAAGTACGGCGTCGTTTCTGTCGATCAGCTCTTTCCGTTCAGCAGGAAGCCGCAGAAAGCCGGCGACGTGGATCTTACGACCTGTTACGTCATGCGGTTTGCGACTCCGATGGATGCATTCAAAGTTGCCGAGGAGGTCTCACAGCTGCCCGAGGTGGTGTATGCAGAACCTCTCTTTCTCCACCAGATAAGCGGGGTCGACTCCACCTGCACACCCAACGACACGTCACGCTCCGTTCAGTGGAACCTGAACAAAATTCTGGCCGACAGCGCATTTTGCATCTCGACCGGCGATACGTCCGTGGTGATCGGCATTGTAGATACCGGCGTGCAAACTGATCACCCTGATCTTGCCGCCAATATCTGGCACAATCCGGGTGAGATGGGACTTGATTCTCTCGGGAGAGACAAGCGATTCAACGGGATTGATGACGACGGTGACGGCTATGTCGACGACTGGCAGGGATGGGATTTCGGCGGTGCGGATTACAATAATCCCATCGGCGACAACGACCCTTCGCCGAAAAACGTTGCAAGCGGACACGGGACGCATGTTGCGGGCATCGCCGCTGCTGCAACGAACAACACCACGGGAATTTCCAGTATCGGATACAACTGCCGGATTATGGCCATCAAGACCACCTCGGACAACGATACGCGTGCCGCGGGCGAACCGTACATCGTATTCGGATTTGACGGGATCGTTTTCGCCGCAGACCATGGGGCAAGAGTTATCAATTGCAGCTGGGGCGGTGCCGGTGCTTCCCAGTTCGAGCAGGATGTGATTAACTACGCAACTTCCAAGGGTTCGCTTGTGGTTGCAGCTGCGGGCAATGAGAATTCACCCGTCATCGATTTTCCGGCGGGTTATGATAATGTTATTGCCGTCGCTGCAACAAAATTCAATGATGTCAAGCCCTCCTATTCGAATTATGGCCCCTCGATTGACGTCAGTGCGCCGGGCGGGGATCCTTTCAACGTTGCAAACCTTGCAGTGTATAGTACGGATTATCCGAGCACGTATGGTGTGGGGGCGGGGACGTCATTTGCCAGCCCGCTCGTAGCAGGACTCGCGGCGCTTGTTGCATCAAAGTTCCCGGCATATTCTCCTCTCCAGGTTGGAGAGCAGGTTCGTGTTACTGCAGATAACATCGATGCGGTAAACCCATTCTATGTGGGGCAGATGGGAAAGGGAAGAATCAATGCCGTCAGGGCACTCACGGAATCCTGGCCCTCCGTCAGACTCGTTTCATTTACAACAAACGACTCGTTGTACGGAAACAACAACGGGAGTCTAGAACCGAACGAAGAGTTTACGCTTACGACGACGTTCGTGAACTATCTCGCGCCGACCAGCGGCGGAGCGACAGTGACGCTGACATCGTCGGACACGAATGTGCAGATCCTGAACGGCCAGTATGCCATTGGCGCAGTCAATACGATGCAGACCGTGAACAATAGTGCCGCACCGTTCCTGGTGAAGGTGGCAAGTCATCCAGCTCAGGGTGTGTTTGTCAATTTCACACTTCTCGTTGATGATGGAAATTATCACGATTTCCAGCCCTTCTCCATTCTCATCAATCCCACATTTGCAACGCACACGGCAAACAATGTGCACGTCACGCTCTCCAACATCGGCCGTATCGGATACAACGACTATCCGCCGACAGAAGGCGTAGGATTTGTCTATGGGGGCACGACACAGCTCTTTGAGGGCGGCACACTCATGGGGTACTCGGAAACGAACCTCGTCGATAATGTCCGCAACGAGAATGATGTGCAGGACGCCGACTTCACTTCTTCACAGATTTTTGGGATGAAGACGCCTGGGACAATTTCCAACCAGGATGGCTCGACGGTATTTTCGGATTCTGGGGCTCCAGGGGCAAACCGGGTAGGGGTCCAGGTTGCGCTGCATTCGTATGAATTCACTTCCCCGGAAGACAGCAATTATGTGATTCTCCGATACGACATCAAGAATGTTTCGGGGGCGAGTTTTGCCAATTTCTATGTCGGATTATTCCTCGACTGGGATATCCAGCCGGATTACAGTCTGAACCAGACCTCATTCGATCCGACCTACAATCTGGGATATGCATGGGATGCCGGAGTACGGAACTCCGTCTACTGCGGAGCCCAGGCACTCGACGGAGCCACCGGGTATCGCGGTCTGATCAATAATCTGAGTATTGATCTTTCCCGTTCTGCCAAGTGGTCCTGGATCAGCGGGGGGTTTGTGACGGTCGACAGCGTGCAGGATATTCATTTTGCGATCTCATCTGGACCGTATACACTGCAGGCGGGAGGAATTCAAACCGTCGGGTTCGCACTTCTCGGTGGGACGGATCTCACCAGTCTGGAAGCCAGCACCTTCGCGGCCTCGAACCAATGGGATTATATCAAGAACGGCGGCGGGCGGCCGCAAACTGTCGAGCTTATTCAACCCCTCAGAGGGCAGAGCAGTTTGAACGACATTGTTACCCTGAAATGGAGCGCAGCTGTCGGTGCCGTGAAATATCGGGTCGAGGTATCCCCCGATACGACGTTCACGCAGTTGATGTTTGATGATACGCTCTTTACGGTTGATACATCATTCATATTTCCGGACGTCGATTCGACCTATTACTGGCGCGTGATTGCCTTCAGCGGGACCGGATCGATTTCTCGGTCGGAAACGCGCGATTTCAGCGTCGGGGTTCCGCTGCATATCACCATCCCGATTCTCCAGAACCCCGTGCTTTCGCCGTATGCCGATTTCGTCGTGACCACTACAGTTCCGTTCCTTTCCACACCAACGATGACCGTCGCTGTGGGGGGAGGAGCGGCAGACACGGTTCCGCTGGCAACGATATCGGCTCAGGTCTATAAAGGGAGCTACAGGTTCACGGCGAGCGGAAACGTGGATGTCCGCATCTACGCGAAACGGTTGACCGGGGCTGATATCACGGGTGAACGCCAGTTTGCAGTCGGGCTGCTGAAACGTGGTGTCGGCGGCACAATCTCTTCGACAGATCAGATTGCCGCAATCTCTGCCTCCGGTGAGGCACTCGGTGAAGATACATACTTCACTGTTCTTAAAGATTATGCTCCCATTACCCGCACGGTGAATATCGGCGTGCCGTATGTCTTCGGACCTGCACGAAGCTTTAATCGTCCGCTTGCGGTATCGTTGCGCTATCAACCGGGCGATGCGGCTTCTGGAAAGGAGCGGTTCCTTCACCTCTACCGCTCCACTGCGAGCGGCTGGCAGGCGATTGACGCCTGGGTCGATTCGAGAAATCACATCCTGACGTCTTCGGTTTCTTCGCTCGGCACATTCAGCGTTGGATATGATGAGCACTTTTCCTCGAAGTTGGTGCCGACCTCGTACCGTCTCTACCAGAATTATCCTAATCCCTTCAACCCCCAGACGAGAATTGCATTCGATCTGCCGGAAGGGGGATCGGTTCGTCTGACGGTGTTCAATGTTCTCGGCCAGGAAGTGATTCGCCTTGTCGATGATGAAAGGGTACCGGGGTCATTTGAGGCGGTCTGGGGCGGAAAGAACACTGCCGGTCGTGATGTATCCAGCGGCGTGTATTTCTACCGGATTGAAGTGCGGAATGGGTCGAATGTGAAATACACAGCAACGCAGAAAATGCTCCTGGTGCGATAATGTCAGGGATTACGAGATACTTGCTGAGTCTCCTTATCGTGTTGGCTGGATTGCAGCTTCTCTCCTGTTCGCACGGCGACACAAACAGCGCTCAGCCGGAGACCGCAACACAGCTTGTGGGGGACGGCTGGCAGGCCTACGCGAATCAACAATACCAGACGGCACTGAGCAAGTTTACCGCAGCCATTGGTCTCGATGGGAATATGGTTGATGCGTTCAACGGGGCGGGATGGGCAAGCGCGAAATTGGGTCAGCTTGCCAACGCGGCGACACAATTTGGCAGGGGCAATGTGCGTGATACGAACAACACGGATATTCTTGCGGGCCTCGCTCTTGTCGATAATGCAAACAAGAACTACTCTGTTTCCGCCACAGATGCGCAATCGCTGCTGCTCAAAAACTCACACTGGTTCTTTGAGCGTGATACAGGGGTGGATTATAATGATATCCGCGTGGTACTGGAAGAAGATTACTTTGCGGTTGGCTCGTTTGATTTGAGTCTCGCCATCGTCCGGCAGGTGAATCCTTCGTTCAGCGCGGACGTGTCAACTGTTCAGGGGCAGGCGGCCCTGGCACAGGAAATCGAACGGCAGCGCAATCTTTACCAATAAGGGACAACAGGGTCTTCGGGGGCGGACTATTTTGCCATCGCGTGAAGGATCACCGCGCCGAGAAAAAATCCAAACCACGCGGTGAATCCGAGAATAACCCAGAAGCTGTTTGTTACCCGAATCTTCCTGCCGACAGTGCTCTCGTGGCGTTGTCCGCGATCCGATATGTTGAGATGGTGGTACTTCATATGTTCGTACGATTGACGATTGTTGAAAGCCGGAAGGGAACCGGTTTTCGTCGTGAGAGGAAGAGATTTAGTTGTGCTCTCCAACGGGGAGACGATTGTCGGAGATCACTTTCATACTACTCGATTGAGACCTGCTAATCTGTGATGACCATCAATGCATCCGTGAATTACCCGATTTTGGACTGACGAAACGGGTTCATCACGTCGGATTGATTTTGATGACGCGCCCTCCTATATTAAGGATAAGAGTTTTTCGATTATATGCAAATTCACCAGTCAAAACCGAAGCCTCATAATCCTGCAATCCTGCAGCTCACGGGTGACCCGCTCGGGGAGCAGGATGCGCAGAGCCTGCGGAAGAAGATCTACGAGCTGATCGGAAACGGCGTGATCAATGTCGTGCTGGATTTTCAGGCCGTGAAGCACATCAACAGTGCCGGGCTCGGTGGACTCATCAGCTCAAAGACGACGCTCTGTAAGGCGGGTGGCGATCTCCGGATTGCAGCCATCAACCTGCATGTCCGAAAAGTTCTGACGATCACACGATTGTCCGAGATACTTGAGGACCATCCGACCGTTGAGTTGGCCGTTGCGAGTTTTTCTCGGAAGAAGTAATCGTACTTTCCTTGCGTTCCGGATCCCCAATTGCTATATTTCATGTTTGAAGCCGCATTCACCGTCGAAATCCTGCCGCGAAAGCAGGAATTCTCGCCCCTGTAGCTCAGCATGGATAGAGCAGCGGTTTCCTAAACCGTTTGTCGCAGGTTCGACTCCTGTCAGGGGCACAACGCGGTTCGGCTTATCGTACAATCTCAAGATTAATACTTCCACCGTTCTGAATTCTCATGAGACTCAGTAAGAATTTTATTCCCACCGTGAAGGAAATTCCTTCCGACGCTACAATCCCAAGCCACCAGCTTATGCTTCGCGCGGGGATGATCCGTCCTCTCGGCGCCGGCGTGTATTCATTCCTTCCACTCGGTTATCGAGCCGTCAAAAAGGTCATGGACATCATCCGCGATGAGATGGATGCGATCGGCGGACAGGAATTTCACCTGCCGGCCCTGAACCCCGTGGAATTCTGGGAGGAAACAGGCCGCGTCAAAGCGTTCGGCGAGACGATGTTTCATATCAAGAATCGCCCGCTTGTCCTTGCACCGACTCATGAAGAAATTATCTGCTCGATCGCAAAGAATCATCTGAAATCCTATCGCGACCTGCCACAGATCTGGTACCAGATCCAGACGAAGTTCCGGAATGAACCGCGCCCGCGGTCCGGAGTTATCCGCGGCCGGCAGTTCCTGATGAAGGACTCCTACAGTCTCGATGCGACCTGGAAGGATCTCGATAAGAGCTATAATCTCCACGCCGAGGCATACCGGAAAATCTTCACACGCGCAGGATTGAAGTTCTTTGTCGTGGGTGCCTCAAGCGGAGCCATGGGAGGAAATGCGTCCCAGGAGTTCATGATCGAATCATCGTCAGGAGAGGATACGTGCGCAGTCTGCGATAAATGTGGATACGCGGCAAATCTTGAGGTTGCCACCTCGCGGATGGAGAAGCCCGCCCGGGCAGCAGAGAACAAGCCTGTTGAAGAGATCCATACTCCCGGCGTCAAGACCATCGATGAACTCAAGGCATTTCTCAACGTGGATGATGCCCGTCTGGCGAAGTCGCTCATCTACATGAAGGAAAACAAGCCGGTTCTGATCCTTATGCTTGGAAACGACCAGCTGAACGAGTCAAAGCTTCTTTCTGTGCTCGGGACTGACGCTCGGCCGTCTCATCCGGACGAACTCATGGCACTCACAGGCGCCGATGCGGGATCTATTGGTCCCATAGGTTTGAGCGGGTTTACGATCATCGCCGACAAACGGCTCGAAGGGGCGAACAATCTCATCAGCGGCGCAAATAAGAACGATTATCATCTTGCGAATATCGATTTGCAGCGCGATGTGAAGCTCCAGGGATTCCATGATTTGCGCACCGTATCCGAGGGTGAGCCATGTCCTGAATGCGGTACTCCGCTCCGGATTGTAAATGCCATCGAGCTCGGGCATATTTTCAAGCTCGGAACGAAGTATTCCGATGCCATGCATGCATTCTTCCTCGACGAAGGAGGAAAAGAACATCCGATCATCATGGGGAGCTACGGTATCGGTGTCGAACGCATCATTGCTTGCCATATCGAACAGTCGCATGACCGGAACGGCATCATCTGGAACAAGACGCTTGCGCCATTTCATGTTCATCTCGTACTCGTGAACGGAAATAACGAAAAGGTCGTCAGCACTGCCGAACTTCTCTACGAAAAACTCGAAGACTCGCTCATTGACGTGCTCTACGATGACCGGCGTGATGTGAGCCCCGGGTTCAAATTCAAGGACGCCGATCTGCTGGGAATGCCTCTTCAGATTATCGTCGGGGAGAAGCATGTCAGTTCCGGAAAAGTCGAGACGAAAGACCGGCGTACCGGAAACCGCGAGATCATGGAGATCGGAGCGGTTGTGAAGTACGTCGAGAAGTATCTCGAATCGTAATCGTGAGTCTGCCCTGTGCAGGCCGGGGTTAGTCCCGGGCTTCGCTACACAATTCTGTTGTATTTCCCTTCAGTTTTATTTATACTTGTTCGATCTCTTTACTCCAGGCATGGCCGAATTCATTCACCTTCACAATCACTCTCACTTCAGTCTTCTCGACGGGGCGGCAACGATCGACGGATTGGTCCAGTCCGCGGTCGATCATAAAATGCCCGCCGTTGCACTTACCGATCATGGCGTCATGTCGGGCGCAATCGAATTTTACAAAACTGCCGGCAAAGCGGGAATCAAGCCGATCATCGGTTGCGAAGTCTACA
>DATIXJ010000063.1:0-18771 GCA_035518715.1 Bacteroidota bacterium
TGACAAATCCTCGAAGAAACGACTCTAACCTACACAGAAGCGGAAAAAGAAGATGTGGCTGCGCGCACAGGAGTGATCTGCCGCAGGTTTTGACACCGCTGAACTTGTCGGCGCTTGATTAATATTCTTCTTGAAAGAATCTCCCAAATTTCTTACTTTGAAGGCCATCATGACTCGGATGGATTTTCCAACACCGGATCTCACTGCAAGACGGCAGTACGCATACTTCGAAGCACTCGAGAAAACCATCAAGGTCGGCCTGGCGCTCTATCTTCTGGTTTTTTTGGCGGGAATCCTGATAACCTTCGTCGGGTTCCGTCCAATTATGAATTTTTGGGAGGAATCCCGCACATTGGCGTGGTCAATTTCATTTTTTCTTCTCGCTGCGTTCTTTCTGGCAGCATATTGGGCGACCAGCAAAATCCACGGCCTCGGAGAAGTCCATATATGGATGGATCAGACGCTGTTCGGCTTTCTGAAGAAATCCAACGATATTATTTTTGACGGCCTCCTCACCGCCCTCCGGCCGGAAGAACAACGAGTGGCAGTGCGGATCACTCCCGATGATCAGGGTGCGATTGCACAGTCAATTTTCTCTAAGCTCTCATCGGATGGAAACGTCTTTGACGCACTTGTACGCAGCGGAATCTTCCGGTACTGGATCTGGTACTGGATAACGGTGTACGGGACATTTGTTTTTTCCGTTCTCACCGCGTTTTCGTTCATTGCCGTGGTGGGCCGGATCGAACCCTACATCAGTACTGTTTTTTCGACGCTCTGGCTCCTCGCCCTGCTCCATCTCGGACTTACGCTCCTCCTCGGGTTCTTTCTCATTCGCATGACGAGACAGGTTGTCGACTCCATCGTCTTTTCGCATAGAAACGAGGTTGCGTCCATTCTTCGCACGAACATCACCCGCTTCCAGACGGCATTATAGCAGTTCGCCCGGGTAAGCGCTTGCTTCCCCCAAGCTCCGGGAAAATCCCACCTTCGTGAATACCCCCGGAACGCATTGACCGATTCCGGCATTCTTCCATTCCTTCCTGCGAAGACAACAACGGGCATGATGCCCATCACAATTTACCGGTGAAATTCCCTCTGCAGGGCTATTACAGTAGTGCGCGGGTCACAGATTCGTTGATTTCGGGGGCGTTTATCAGTACCATTTCACTGTTACTGAAGCCCATGACAATTTGGAGATGAAGGAATGGCTAAATCAAAAGCACGAATACTGATCGTCGACGACGAAGACGATCTCCGAACACTCCTCCGCGATTTGTTAAGTGTTCAGGGTTATCAGATTTCCTCTGCAGCTGACGGAGAAGAGGCGATATCACTCCTGAAGCGGGACAAGTTCGACGTTACCCTGCTTGATATTCAGATGCCGAATATGAACGGCATTCAGGTGTTGAAATATATCAAGGAACACACGCCTCGCACGCGGGCAATTATGCTCACCGGTTATGCGGATCTGAAACACGCGATGGAAGCCAAAGAGTTCGGCGCACGTGATTTCATCGGAAAACCATACAAAGTGGAGGATGTTCTCTCCACGATCGAACGGGTTCTCCTGGAGGTGTAACACTCATGAACCCCTCATCCTCACAATCAGCAGCTGCAGGAGGTCCCCGTGCTCCTCACGCATGACGAATTCAAAAATATTCCCGCAAAAATTGTCCTCGAGCAATTCGATGTCGGAAGTTTCAACAAGGAAAAGATCCGCGAGTTCTTCCGGACAGGCAAAGTCCCCACGGCGGAAGCCCTCGTTGATGAGCTGATCTTGCGCGCAATCAAGGAAGGCGCCACCGATCTTCATTTCGAACCCCAGGAGTCGGAACTTCGCGTCCGTCTGGGATTCGAGGGATACATGAGGAAACTTGTCTACCTGCCGCGGGAGATTTCGGAAAACCTGGCGAATGTTCTGAAAACAAAGGCCACGTTGAATCAGTTTGAAAAGAAGAAAGCACAGGAAGGCCGGTTCTCACTCACTGTCGGATCGCACCAGTTTGATGTTCGCATCAACACGGTTCCGGTATTATGGGGTGAACGGATTGCGCTTCGGATATTCCACAAGACCGCGCGGACATTCCGTATCGAGGAGATCGGATTTTCGAAAGAAAATCTCGACAGGGTCCGCTCGCTCGTACGCCGGACATCCGGGCTCGTGATTTTCAGCGGACCCGCGAGTGCCGGCAAGTCGACGACCATGTGCGCCGCCATCAACGATATTCAATCCGCGGAAAAGAATATCATCACCATCGAGAACCCCGTGGAATTCAAGCTCGAGTTTGCATCGCAGGTGCCGACTTCGAACGACAAGTCGTTCACCTTTGCCGACGCATTCCGGGCTGCCATCAAACAAAACCCCAACGTCATCATGCTCAGCGAGGTACGCGACGGCGAGACGTGCAATGTGGCCGCAGAGGCGGCACTCACCGGAAACCTCGTCGTCAGCACGATGCTCGCAAGCGACACGTTTGGTTCGATTTACCGCCTTCTCAATCTCGGCATTCTCCCCTACTGGCTGGCATCAACGCTCAACGGCATCGTTTACCAGCAGCTGGTGAGAAAGATCTGTGAACACTGCCGCGAAGAATACAAACCGACGGCTGAGGACGAGCCGCTCCTGCGGAATCTCGCAACTGTGCCGGAGAAATTCTTCCGTGGCAAGGGATGCGAGCACTGCGACGGCACCGGATACAAGGGTCGAACGGCCATCCACGAGGTGCTGGTGATCAATGACCAGCTGCGCGACCTCATTTACCAGCAGGCGTCCATCACGAAATTGAAGGATGCTTCCATCTCGGTGGGGTTTGAAACGATCTTCCAGGATGCGCTCAAGAAGGTCGCCGCGGGATTTGTCTCACTGCACGAATTCAACCGGGCGGTCGGCTGACTTCATTTTGCATCGAGCGTTCAATCTTCGTATCTTACGGGCTGGGGAGAAGTATTTGCGCGCCCGTAGCTCAATTGGATAGAGCATTTGGCTTCGGACCAAAGGGTTGGGGGTTCAAGTCCCTCCGGGCGTACTTTCATCCGGGAGGAGAACTTCACAGCACACTGAAAATCCGGGAGAATTTACCTGCGGGTGAGTTTCTTCGTCCAGGAATGAAGCATTTTTCTTACCTCCGCGGGAGAAGTTGAACCCGCCGACTGCTTTCCAGAAAGTGATTTCCTGAAATCGAGAAGGTCATAAAGATCCTCGGCGAACAGCCGCGATCGATGCCGGTATTCGGGGAGCGGGATTTTCCGGAGAGAGATCTTTTTGCCGGAGCTGTACGCGACGATATCACCGACAACCCCATGGGCTTTCCGGAACGGCATTCCCTTGCGGACAAGATAGTCGGCAAGGTCAGTCGCCAGAAGGTGATCGGCATTCCATTCTTCCTCAAACCGGCGCCCGTTGAATGACGTCGAGGAGAGCATACCGGAACACATTTCCAGAGACTGGCGTATCGTCCGTTCCGTATCAAATAACGGTTCTTTGTCCTCCTGCAGGTCCCGGTTGTAGGCAAGCGGAAGTCCCTTCATAACTGTGAGAAGCGCAACGAGATTGCCGTACACGCGCCCGGTCTTTCCGCGAATAAGCTCTGCAAGGTCGGGATTCTTCTTTTGTGGCATGATGCTGCTTCCAGTGGTCCAGGCATCGCCGATCGTCGCAAAGTTCCATTCCTGCGTACTCCACAGAATCAGTTCCTCACACAAACGGCTGAGATGCATCATCACGAGAGCAGAAACTGAAAGAAATTCCACCACGACGTCCCGGTCTGCAACCGCATCAATGCTATTTTCGATGATGCCGTCAAAATGCAGGTCGCGGGCAACCCATTCCCGATCGATGGGAAACGAGGTGCCGGCCAGCGCACCTGCTCCAAGCGGCGACCTGTTGACACGACCGAGGCAGTTCCCGAACCGCTCATGGTCCCGCTCGAGCATCGAAACGTATGCAAGAAGATGGTGGGCGAGAAGGATCGGCTGGGCCTGCTGGAGGTGCGTGTATCCCGGCATGATAATATCACGGTACTTGTTGCCCTTTGCGAGGAGTGTCTTCTGGAGAGTACGGATGGCGTTCAGAATTTTGCGAATGGCGCTTCGCAGGTAGAGACGTTCGTCGAGGGCAATCTGGTCGTTACGGCTTCTGGCAGTATGGAGTTTTCCCCCTGTCTCTCCGATTTTGGAAATAAGCCGCTGTTCGATTGCCATATGGATATCTTCTGCGACGAATCTTCCCCTTTTCGCAAGAAGAGTATCCGGTTTGAACGATCCCGTCGAAATTTCTTTGAGGATGGCGAGGAGACCTTTGCGGATTTTCGATCCCTCTTCCGTCGTGAGTACCCCCTGCCGGACGAGCATTTCGGCATGAGACAGACTTCCTTCGATATCTTCACGATAGAGCTGCTTGTCGAAAAGAAGCGAGCTGGAAAACGCAAGTGCCTTCGGGTGAAGGCGTGCGCGAAACCTGCCGTTCCAAACGGTCATGGACGAGCCCTATCCCAGCAGCGAATCCACGATCACCGGCTGCTTGCCGGTGTTCTTCTGCTGAACCTGATGGAATGTCTTCGCCGGAAGGCCGTAGATCTTGATGAACCCTTCCGATGCCGTGTGATCGAACTGGTCTTCCTTGGTGTACGTTGCCAGCTGAGCGTTGTACAGCGAATACGGAGAAGACCTGCCGGCGACGCCGATCGTTCCTTTGAACAGTTTCACCCTCACGGTTCCCGTCACCGTTTTTTGTGTCTGATTGACGAATGCATCAAGCGCCTGACGGAGAGAGGTAAACCAGAGTCCGTTGTACACGAGATTCGCATATTCCTGTGAAAGTTGCCGCTTGAGGTGAAAGACCGACTTATCGAGGGTGAGGCGCTCCAGTTCGGTATGCGCAAAGTGCAGAATTGTGGCCGCGGGGGCCTCATAAATCTCGCGCGATTTTATTCCCACGAGACGGTTCTCGACGAGATCGATTCTCCCTACGCCGCATGCACCGCCGATGTCATTCAGGAGGTGAAGGATTTCGACGGAATCCTTCCGTTTCCCGTCCAGACCTACTGGTATTCCCTCTTCAAACTCGACGGAAAGATACTGAGGGGCGTCGGGTGATGATTTCGGATCAACTGTGCGCTGGTACGCGTCTTCCGGCGGCTCGACCATCGGGTCTTCGAGAACACCGCACTCGATACTGGTTCCCCAGATATTCTCATCGATCGAGTACGGGCTGGCGACCGTTGCTGCGACGGGAATAGCATGCTGTCTCGCGTACGCAATCTCCTCTTCCCGCGAGGCAAACTCCCACATCCGCAAGGGGGCAAAGATCTTCAAATCGGGTGCCAGCGCTGCAATTGAAACCTCAAACCGAACCTGATCATTTCCCTTTCCCGTACAACCATGAGCGACCATGGTTGCGCCTTCCTTGCGGGCAACATCAACAAGCATCTTGGCAAGCAAAGGGCGCCCCAGGGAGGTCGCCATGGGATAGACGCCTTCATACAGCGCTCCCGCCTTCAGCGCCGGGAAAACATATCCTTCCACAAATTCACGGGTCAGATCTTCGATATAGACCGCAGACACACCGGTTGCCAGCGCCTTATCGCGAATACCGATCAGCTCCTTCCGCTGACCGAGGTTCCCGGTTGCCGTCACAATCTCGGCATCATATTTTTCCATTAACCACCGGACCATCACCGATGTATCGAGCCCGCCGGAGTAGGCAACAACAATTTTATTCTTCTTCATGTGCGTCCTTCTATGAGTTTGTCCTTTAAGAGCGTGAGGAGATGGGCAGTGTGCTTTCGCGTACGCGGAATCACAAGCAGCGTATTATCTCCGGCAAGTGTCCCGATGATATCGGTATGCTGGAGCGTGTCAATAAACTCGGCGACCACATTCGCGCAGGCAGGGAGTGTCCGGATCACGATCATCGATTCGTTTGCTTTCATGGAAACGACCTGCGAACCCACGATCGGCTTCAGGATTTCCTTTTCTGCATCAACCTGGAGAGCATAATGAGGACGGTCCCCGCCGGAAAGGCGGGCAATCCCGAGTTCGCGCAGATCGCGGGAGAGCGTTGCCTGTGTGACGTCGAACCCCCGGCGTTTGAGCGCGAGTCGAAGTTCATCCTGATTTGCGATCGAACGACCGCCGATGATTTCCCTGATCGCAAAATGCCGTGCGGATTTGGTCATCGTGCCTCAGAGAGCAAGAATCTCTTTTTTCATCTGTACTGCTGAATGCGTGCGCGGACTTTGTTCCAGAAGATGGATCATGATGCTTTTCTGGACATGGAGGCGATTCTCGGCCTCTTCCATGACAATCGAGTGAGGGCCCTCAAGGACGAATTGTGTGATTTCTTCGCCGCGGTGTGCGGGAAGGCAGTGCATCACTACACAATCACGTTTTGCGACAGCGAGGAGCGCTTCATTGATCTGGTATCTCTGGAAGGCGCTTTGCCGCCTCACGCGTTCCTCCTCCTGCCCCATGCTCACCCACACATCCGTGTAGAGGACGTCAGCTCCCTCTGCTGCCTCGAACGGATCTCTCAGAATTTCGATCCGGCTGACCCCCGCAGCGCGTGCACGAGCGACAATCGATGCATCCGGCTCATACCCTTCGGGACACGCAAGAACGAAGTGCATCGGAATCTTCTCGGCGAGCTCGAGCCAGGAATTTACGATGTTGTTGCCATCGCCGATGAAGACGATTTTTGTCTCCGGCGTCAGCCGTCCACGCTCATGGAGTGTAAAGGAATCCGCAAGAATCTGGCACGGGTGAAGAAGATCGGTTAATGCGTTGATGACCGGCACCGTCGCATGTTTCGCAAGATCACAGACCGTCTGGTGCTTCATCGTCCTGGCAATAATGAGATCATTATAGCGGGATAAGACTTCTGCAATATCTTCAACAGTTTCCCGCGATTGAAGGCCGATTTGCTGTTGTGCGAGGAAGACCGACTGACCACCCAAGTGTGCTACTCCCACTTCGAACGATACTCTCGTGCGAAGGGACTGCTTCTCAAAAATCAGTGCGGCGGTCTTTCCCTCCATCACGCGACGGGAAACAATGTGTTCCTGTTTGAGCGCATCCGTCATGGTAAAGATCGTCCGGATCTCTTCCGCCGTGTAGCCCGATAGATCGACAAAATCCCGTTTCATGAAAGCATCTCCTGTAATTGTCCGCCGCGCATCACTTCCGTTCCGATTCCCGCATCAGTAAAAATTTCAAGCAATAAGGAATGCTTTACCCTCCCATCCACCATATGGACTTTATTCACGCCGGCGTCAAGTGCCGTGAACGCCGAACGGATTTTGGGAATCATGCCGTTGACGATGATCTTCTGATCAATGAGGCGTAACGCCTCCAGACGATCCATGCTGTGAATCAGGCTTCCGTTCACAAGAATCCCTTCCACGTCACTCAGGTAGACGAGCTTTTCCGACCGGAGGGAGGCAGCGATATGTGAGGCGGCAATGTCGGCATTGATATTGTATGCCGTGCCGTTCTCATCCACACCGACCGGCGCGATGACCGGAAGATATCCGCTGCTGAGAAGCAGCTGGAGAAAAGCAGTATTGACGGACTGAATTTCACCGACAAAACCGAGGTCGTGGCCGTTCGTCTGCGCCTTTTTCACTTTGAGGAGCTCTGCATCCATGCCGCACAGCCCCACCGCATTTCCATGGTGCCGGTTCACTTCCGCAACAATGTCCTTGTTCGTCTTGCCTGCCAGGACCATCTGCACGACGTCCATCATCGCCGCATCGGTATAACGCTGCCCGTCGATGAATTGCGTCCGGATACCGAGCCGATCCGCAACCTCGGTGATCTCGTTTCCCCCTCCATGCACGATGATCGCCTTGATCCCCACTTTTGCAAGAAGAGTGATGTCCTGGGCAAAAGACTCTTCAAGCTCGGGATCGATCATCGCCGCGCCGCCGTATTTCACAACAACAATCTTCCCCTCATACCTGCGGATATACGGGAGTGCTTCAATCAACACCTCGGTTTTCTCATGGATGGTCATTGTACGGTCCCTCACGTCCGGTAATTTGCGTTGATAGCCACATAGTCTTTCGAGAGATCGCACGTCCAGAACGATGCGCATGCATTTCCCTGGTGCAGATCCACCCGTATCCGAATTTCCTTTTGCGAGAGAACGCGCTTTGCATCTGATTCGGAAAAGTCGATGGCATACCCCTTCCGGAGAATCGGTACATCATCGAAGAAGATCTCCACGTCTTCCGGATCGAATTCGATACCCGAATAACCGACCGCAGCGAGAATTCTCCCCCAGTTGGCATCCTCGCCGTGGATGGCCGTTTTCACGAGATTCGAGTTCGCAACTGCCCGTGCCGCCCGCACCGCGTTTTCTTCGGAGAGCGCATCCGTCACCTGAATCTCGATGAATTTGGTCGCTCCTTCCCCGTCAGTGACAATCATTTTGCAGAGACGGACGAGCACATATTCGAAGGCCTCATAGAAGAGCGGGTACCGGGGATCATTTTCGTTTTGAATCGGTGCCGCGCCGCATGCCCCGTTCGCGAGAACCAGAACCATATCGTTGGTGCTTGTATCTCCGTCAACCGAAATACGATTGAAGGAATGGTCGGCGGCGCGCCGGAGTGTGTCCTGAAGGAGCTCTGCCGAAACCGCCGCATCGGTAGTGACGAAGGCAAGCATGGTGGCCATATTCGGAGCGATCATCCCCGAACCCTTTGCCATACCGCCGATGGAAATTTCGCTCTCCCCCAGCTTGACGCGAACGGCAAATTCTTTCGGAAATTTATCCGTCGTCATGATCGCTTCGGCACTTGCAGAATGGCCGTCGGCATCGAGCATCGAGACGGCATCCTGTATCCCGGACGTGACCTTGTCCATGGGGAGATATTGCCCGATAACTCCGGTTGAGGAGACCAGCACGGCATTCGGGGGAATTCCGAGACCTTCGGCAGTGATCTTCACCATGGCCCACGCATCGTTCAGGCCCCGCTCGCCGGTGCAGGCGTTGGCATTTCCGCTGTTGACGACGATGGCCTGAAACGCCGACGAGAGCTCAAGCTGTTTCTTGCAGACGATCACCGGGGCGGCAGGAACCTTGTTGGTCGTAAATATTCCTGCGCCGGTCGAGAGACTGCTCGAATAGATAATGGCAAGATCCTTCTTGACCTTCTTGACACCGCTGTGAACTCCCGCAGCATAAAATCCTTTCGGTGCGGTGGCTCCATCCTGGCATTCAACAATCATTCCACAGACTCCTTTTCTAAAGACCTTCGTGTTGGGGAAGATGAAACATGATATTCATATTCTGTACGGCTTGTCCCGCGGCGCCTTTAACCAGATTGTCGATAACGGAAATCATGATGAGCTGGTGTGTTCGCAGGTCGACCTTCACAAAGAGGTCACAATAATTCGTACGAACGACATGGGAGATTTGGGGCACGTCGTTCTTGACGCGTACGAACGGCGCGTCGCGATAGAAATCTGCGAAGAGCGCATGAACGTCTTCATCCGCAGCCGGCGCAAGAAGCGTTCCGTGAATGGTTGTATAAATGCCCCGGGTCATGGGAACGAGATGCGGAACGAACGAAACGGAGACCTGTTTTCGCGTCGCCTCGGAGAGGACGGATTCGATTTCAGGAAGATGCTGGTGCTGTCCAATTTTATAGGCGCGGATATTCTCATTCACCTCGGAAAAGCTCATTTCCACGGAAGCACTGCGTCCCGCGCCCGAAACTCCCGACATTGATGTAATGCTGATACCGTCGGAGGCGATGAGATTGTGTGTCAATGCAGGAAGAAGGGCAAGGATGGCACTCGTGGGATAACAGCCCGGGTTTGCCACAAGCTGTGCATCCCGGATCTTTGCAGAATTGAGTTCGGGTAATCCGTAGACCGCGTCGGAGAGGAGCGATACTGCCGCATGTTCCCGGTGGTAATAGTCCTTATACAGTCCCGCTGACCGGAGACGAAAATCGCCGCCGAGATCGATGATGCGGCGGCTCTTCCCGAGAAGCTGCGGGACGATCTGCATGGCTTCTCCCGATGGAAGCGCAAGGAATGTGACGTCGGTTCCTCCGAGATCTGACATGTCCAGGGGTTCGAAGCTGGAAGCGATACGGCCGGCAAACGCCGGGTAGAGCTCTGCGACCGGTTTTCCCGCGGAAGAAGCGGCAATGCAGCGCGTGATGTTGACGTCACGGCGTCCATGCAGGAGACGGAGAAGTTCGGCACCGGAATATCCCGATGCGCCAAGAACAGCTGCGGTGATCAAGGAGATTGTGGGATGAAAATTGTTCTTGCATAAATATACAACTTTGTGTATTATTATGCAAGTCTTTTTTATCCCGAAAACGTTTCCGAGGAGTATTCATGAATGCCGCCGAACGAGAGTCCGCCGTCTTCTTCCACACCTATAAGCGCCTGCCGCTGGAGATCGACCACGGCGAGGGCGTCTACCTCTTCACAAAAGACGGAAAGCGTTACCTCGACATGTTTGGCGGTCTTGCGGTCAACGCACTCGGATATGGCGATTCCGATCTCCTTGAGGCAATTCAGGACCAAAGCCGGCGGTACATCCACCTCTCCAACTACTACCTCCAGGAACCCCAGCTGCGGCTTGCCGAGGCCCTCGTGAAGCACTCGGGATTCTCCCGCGTCTTCTTTTCCAACAGCGGCACCGAGGCGATCGAGGGTGCGCTCAAGATTGCACGAAAATGGGGGACCCCCAGGGGAAAAACCGATCTTGTCTCATTTTCCAACGCATTCCACGGAAGAACGTTCGGGGCTCTCTCGATCATGGATCGGCCCAACTACCGCGAGGGGTATGGCCCGTTCCTCCCCAATTGCTGTGTTGCAGCATTCAATGATGTCGACCAGCTCCATCATGCAATCAGCCGGAAAACAACTGCCGTCGTTCTTGAATTCATCCAGGGAGAAGGAGGAATCCATCCGGTTTCTGAACCGTTCGTGGCAGCACTGAATGCCCTCAAGAGACAATTCGGCTTTCTCCTCATCGCCGACGAAATCCAGTCGGGTATTGGCAGAACCGGGAAGATGTTTGGATTCCAGTACTTCAATATCAGTCCGGACATCGTGACGGTGGCAAAGCCGATCGGCGGAGGACTTCCGCTGGGAGCCATCCTCGGAAGCGAACATGTCGCATCCGTCCTCGAGCCGGGAGTCCACGGCACAACCTTCGGCGGCAATCCCGTCGCCTGCGCCGCAGGAAGTGTGGTCCTCCGAAAGGTCACCGACGGAGGGCTCCTCCGGAACGCTGAGCAAATGGGCTCAATTCTCCGATCCGGCCTCGATACCCTTCATGAAGAATTCCCACATCTCGTGAAAGAAGTCAGGGGATTCGGCTTGATGCAGGGAATGGAACTGACCCGTGAAGGGGAAGGCGTCGTCGCCTCTCTCCGGGAACGCGGGATCCTCCTCAATTGCACGGGGAAAACCGTCCTCCGGTTTCTCCCTCCCCTCACTATCACCGAAAACCACATTACCGAGACAATCACTCATTTGAGAGAAATCTTCCGGTCACTGAAGTAGATCCTGACTTCCTTCCAATAAAAAAGCCGGCCCCATCCTCGCAGAGCCGGCTCTTACAGCAACAGCAATCCTGTTATTTGATAAGCATCATCTTCTTCACATTGACGAAGTTCTTCCCCTGTGCCCCTTCTGCTGCTATCCTGTAGAGGTAAAGACCCGAGGCAAGATTTCCTCCATCGAGACGCACAACTTTCACTCCCGGTTCCATCGTCTCGTGATCCACAAGCGTTGCGACAACTTCACCGAGAATATTGTAGACCGTCAGCGTCACGGAAGAGCGCTGCGGGATGTCGAACTGCAGCTGCGTCGTTGGGTTGAACGGGTTCGGATAATTCTGATACAGTGCGAACTCTTTCGGAATTCTTCCGCCCCTGTCTGCAACGCCCGTCAGCAGCACGACACGGAAGGCGAAGGTATCTGGAGACGCCGTGACCGATTTGCCGTCTGTGGAATTCACGGTCCAGTGATAGACGGAATCGAGATGGAGGCGCGTCACCAGATTCAGCACCTGGTTCGTATCCTTGAGTGCCGTACCCACGGTGTCGAATCCTGTTCCCCACAGATGCAGAGTGTACCGCACCGAATCGCCCGGATCACTGTCAACCGACGTATGCCAGATGAACGTCACCGGATTGTTCGTCCCAAAGACCGAATCGTTGTTCGCCGGCGCGATCAGCAGTGCCGCCGTAGGCGGATGGTTGACCGGCGCAAACGTCGCCGAGATCGTATGATTCGCGACCACATTGTGGAACTGGTATGAAGCAACCGCGCCCACCGATGCCGAATCAACAATCACATCAACCGTGTAGTAACCAGTATCCGGCTGTATCTGGAATGTCGGACTCGTATTATAATTGGCGACGACCGCTCCGGACGGCGTAATCGTTCCGTGCGAACCGGCTGTGGCGGTGATCGTGTAGGTCTTGATGGCAAAGAATGCCTGTATGAGATGGCTCGCGGTGATATTGTTGAATGTATACGCATTCACCGCGCCCACCGACGCACTGTCGACCCTGACATCGGCAACAAAGTAACCGGTATCGGGCTGGATCGTGAACGACTTATTCTGCCCGTACGTGACCGAAACCGCACCGGACGGTGTAATCGTCCCGTTCGCTCCCGCGACGGACAGGATCGTCAGCTGGCTGACCGTATCGCTGACTGCAGTCGAGCCGCTGGGGTTGAAGTTGGCGTCATCCGCATAGGTTGCGGTGATCGAATGGACCGCAACCGCAAGTGACGATGTGGCAAACATCGCTTGCCCGGAGCCGTTGAGAACTGCCGTATCGATCGGCGTAACGCCATCCTTGAAGACGACATTTCCCGTCGGTATGCCGCTTCCCGGAGCTACAGCGCTCACAGATGCTGTGAACGTCACCGAGAATCCGAACGGCGAGGGATTCGTTCCGGATACGACCGTAGTCTGCGTATTCGACTTCAGAACGGTGTCGGAAATTGCCAAAGAGCTCGATGGACTGAAATTGGCGTCATCATTGTATTCAGCAATAATCGAATGCAATCCTGCAGATAGAGACGAGATATTCAGAGCTGCCTTGCCCATCGTATCGAGCGGAACCAGACCGATTACCGTCGCACCGTCTTTGAATGTCAAGGTACCCGTCGGAATACCTGCCCCAGGCGCGACCGGACTCACCTTCGCCGTGAACCCAACCGTCTGACCGTACACCGAAGATGTCGTGAACGAGACAAACGACACTACGGTAGCTGATTTGTTCACCGTGTCGGAATACGCACCGGACGCACTCGGAGTAAAATTCACATCATCATTGTATTCCGCAACGATGGCATGTACGCTCGTAGAGAGTGTCGATAGCGTAAGCGTCGCTTTTCCGGTACTATCCAGAGGTCCAGTTCCGATGACACCAGTACCATTCTTGAACGTCACGGTTCCGGTCGGAATGCCCGTTCCCGGCGCTACCGCACTCACCGTGGCCTGGAATGTCACCGGCTCCCCAAAGACCGACGGATTCTGCATTGAGATCACCGCCGTCGACGTACCCGCCTTGTTGACGGTATCATCCAACACCGAAGAAGATGCTCCAAGGTGGTTTGCATCTCCGCCATAGACTGCCGTCATGGCATGGATTCCCGTCGAGAGACTACCGGTATTGAAGGTCGCTACACCGAGCCCGTTTAAGGTCGCGGTGTCGAGCGCCACAGCACCATCCATGAAGACCAATTTGCCGGTAGGCACCATTCCGCTGTTGCTGACCATCGCCGTGAACGTCACCGCCTGTCCATGAACCGACGGATTGGCCGATGACGACAGCGCAACAGTGGATCCGGAGACGCTTACCGTATCGGAAAGTACTCCAGACGCACTGGAAGTGAAGTTCACATCATCCAGATATGCCGCGGTGATGGGATGAACGCCTGCTGCAAGGGCCGATGTATTGAAGGCCGCATGACCCGAGCCGTCCAGCACCGTTGTATCGATGGGTGACGCACCGTCCATAAAGACCACCTGACCGGTCGGAATGCCCGATCCGGGGCTCGCCGCCGCAACCGTCGCCGTGAATGTCACCTGGTGCCCAAACACGGACGGATTTGGATTTGCAATTAGTGCGGTCGTCGTATTCGATTTGTTGACCGTGTCGAAATACGCGGCCGAGCTGCTCGGGTTGAAATTCGCATCGTCGTTGTATTCGGCAATGATGGAATGTACGCCTGTCGAAAGCGACGAGATGTTCATCGACGCCTTGCCCGTGCTGTCAAGCGGTCCCGAGCCAATGACGCCCGTACCATTCTTGAATGTAACGGTACCCGTCGGAACACCTGAACCTGGCGCAGACGCAGTTACCGTCGCCGTCAAAGTTACGTTCTGCCCGAATACCGATGGATTCGTTCCCGAGAGAACGGATATTGAAGTACTTGCCTTATTGACAGTATCACTGTATGCAGAAGAGACACTGCTGTTGAAGTTCACATCATCATTATATTCTGCGGTGATTGCATGGACACCCCCGGCAAGCCATGATACCGAGGTCGTGGCTTTTCCCGTTCCATCCAGCGAGCCCGATCCGATCACGCCCGTCCCATTCTTGAATGTCACCGTGCCGGTCGGAATCCCTGCTCCGGGCGCAACCGCACTCACGGTCGCGGTGAACGAAACCGTCTCCCCCGATACTGAAGGATTGATATTGGAAGTCACGACCACGGAGGTATTGGCCTTATTTACGGTATCGCTCAGCGGTGCAGACGAGCTGACATTGTGGTTCACATCGCCGGAGTAATCCGCCACGAGCGAATGAACACCGACCGTCAGCGCTGAAGTTGTAAAGGTTGCAACACCCGCGCCGTTCAGTGCTGCCGTGTCGAGTCCTGCTGCTCCATCCTTGAAAATGATCGTCCCTGTAGGCACGGTTCCACTGTCGGTCACTGTTGCCGTAAACGTCACAGCTTCCCCGCGAAGCGAAGGGTTTTTGCTCGAAGTGAGCGCCACGCTTGTACCCGAATTGAGCACGGTATCACTCAGTACCGATGAGACGCTGGGGCTGAAGTTTGCATCATCCGCGTACGTTGCGGAGACGGAATGAACCCCGGCAGCGAGAGAAGAGGTCGTGAATGCTGCCTGACCCGAGCCGTTCAGCGCAGCGGTATCAAGAACACTCGCGCCATCTTTGAAAATGACGGATCCTGTCGGAATTCCCGATCCCGGGGCTATCGCGGAAACTGTCGCCGTGAATGTCACCGGGTGACCGAAGATTGAAGGACTCGGTATTGCCGTGAGCGACGAAGTCGTACCCGATTTGTTGACCGTATCGGAATAGGCCGATGACGATCCGCTGTTGAAGTTTACGTCATCATTGTAGTCCGCAGTGATCGCATGCACCCCCGACGAGAGTGCTGACGTGGTGAGCGTTGCTTTTCCCGACCCATCGAGACTTCCCGTACCAATCACTCCGGTGCCATTTTTGAACGTGACCGTTCCCGTCGGAACGCCGGAACCGGGAGCTGCGGCACTGACCGTCGCCGTGAATATCACCGATTCACCAAAGACCGAAGGATTAATATCCGAGAGGAGCGTGACGGTGGTATTGGCTTTGTTCACAGTATCCGAAAGTGGCGAAGAGACACTCGATGCATGACTTGCATCGCCTTCATACGAGGCGGTCATGGAATGAACCGCCACAGCGAGGCCGGAAGTTGAGAATGTTGCGACACCGGAACCATTCAGTGTAGAGGTATCTATTGCGGCTGCACCATCCTTGAAGATAACCGTTCCACCCGGTGTCGGTCCGCCGCCGGTTACGGTCGCCGTAAATGTTACGGATTCTCCGTGCACCGAGGGATTCGAATTCGCATTCAGTCCGGTCGAGGTGGCATACACAATGAGCTTGAACGTGACCGATATTGTGTGAATCGCGGTCACGTTGCTGAACGTATAGCCCGTCGTTGAATCGACTTTCACACCGTCGACGAGAAGCGTATCAACCTGGTAATTCGCATCGGGCGTCAGCGTAAACCGCTGGTTCACACCATAGTTGACTTGAACGGCACCCGAAGGTGATATTGCCCCGTTCGCACCTGCACTCGCAGTGATGGTGAACTGATTGATCGCAAATGTCACACTGATCGTATGGTTCGCTACAACATTATTGAACGTGTAACTGGAAGCGTTTCCCGCATAAGCACCATCAACATAAATGCTGTCGACATGATACCCGGTCGACGGCGTGAAGCTGAATCCCTGACTTCCATCATAACTGACCTGGACTGAACCAGACGGACTGATCAAGCCGTTCGCTCCTGCTGAAGCCATGATGGTGAACTGGTTAATCGCAAATGTCACACTGATCGTATGATTTGCCACGACATTATTGAATGTGTAACTGGAAGCGTTTCCCGCATAGCCACCATCAACATAAATGCTGTCGACGTGATACCCGGTTGATGCAGTGAAGCTGAATCCCTGGCTTCCATTATAACTGACCTGCACTGAACCAGACGGACTGATCAAGCCGTTTGCTCCGGCTGATGCCGTGATGGTAAACTGGTTAATCGCAAACGTCACACTGATGGTGTGATTTGTTACGACATTATTGAATGTGTAACTGGAAGCGTTTCCCGCATATACCCCATCAACATAAATGCTGTCAACATGATACCCGGTTGACGGCGTGAAGCTGAATCCCTGGCTCCCGTTATAATTCACCTGGACCGAACCGGATGGACTGATCGAACCATTCGATCCTGCAGAAGCGGTAATCGTAAACTGATTGATCGCAAACGTGACACTAATGGTATGATTCGCGACCACATTATTGAATGTATAGCTCGAACCGTTCCCAGCGTAACTGCCATCGACATAGATGCTGTCGACATGATAACCGGTCGAGGGAGTGAATGTGAATCCCTGGCTTCCGTTATAGGTCACCTGGACAGACCCGGATGGGCTGATCGAGCCATTCGACCCTGTAGAAGCGGTGATTGTAAACTGATTGATCGCGAACGTTACACTAATGGTATGATTCGCAACCACGTTATTGAACGTATAGCTCGAGCCGTTTCCGGCATAATTGCCGTCGACATAGATGCTATCGACATGATACCCGGTTGAGGGCGTGAATGTGAACCCCTGGCTTGCGTTATAGTTCACCTGCACCGACCCGGACGGACTGATCGATCCGTTCAATCCCGCAGAAGCGGTAATCGTGAATGTCTTGATATCTCCAAGAGCGAAATCCCCGAAACTTGACAAACCCGTTACCTGCGTTGACGTCGGATTTTTCGTGCCTACCGTCGGGTAGGACCACGCGGATGCACTGTAATTGCCGGCAATAAAGGTAGAGGTATTCGCCCCGGCATCGACATCACCGGGCACAAATGTAAACGTCGAATTGTACGTCGTAAATGCCATACCTCCGCCGGATGTGAGCGTCCAGTAGCGATTCACACTCTGCGAAGAATTGATTTCCGATGACGCAATCTGCGGATGATCTCCGGTGGTCGTTTTTGCCGTGACCGTTCCGCTGACAGAGACATTTGCAAAAGCGAGCGCAACCGGTGTGTAGTTCGATGCATCTCCGATATCGTACGTGAAGGATTGCACTCCCGTCGGGAATGTGCGCTGTAGATTTCCGAAGACATATTTTCCCGCACCGGCACCGGTTACCGAACCGGCAGATCCAACAGAAAGCGTGTTTGCACCGGTCGTTAGGATACCGTTCGCAAATGCGAGCGTCCCGTTCACCGTCGCATTTCCGCCGAGCGTGACCCCGGAGCCGTTATTCACACGCAGCCCGCCGTACGTTAACGCACTGACCGTCTGTGCTGCGGATCCCGCATACTCAACCGTCAAATTCGTGAGTGTCTTGTTCGTAATGGTATATTGGGAGCTGAAATCGGGAGTGGCAACCGTCCTCGTTACCTGCACGGTTCCGTTTCCGGTCAGTGTGCCGGTACCGCTCATCACCACTGCTGCTGCCGGACTGATCACAGCCCCGGCGTTGACCGTAAGCGTACCATTCACCGTTGTGTTGGTATTCACCGCCAGGGAGGCGCTGGTGTTCGCATCCGTGACACTATTGAATGTCGTAGCGCTCGTTCCGCCGATTGCCTGGGCATTGGTTCCGTTAAATAAAATGCTGTTTGTCCCGGCGGTGAACGTGGCTCCGTTGTTTGTCCAGTTCCCGGCTATGTTGGTATTCGCTCCTGCAGTAAATGTTCCCGCTGAAAGAGTAAGCGCACCATTGATGTTCAATGTTGCCGGTGCTGTGAAATTGCCCGTGGTTTCCGTCAAATTATTTACTGTCAGTGTCGTTGTGCTGCCGCCCACGCTCAACGTTGTACCAGCCGTCTTGGTGAGCGCTACATTATAGAATGTCTGACTTGCCGCTGTACCGTTGATTGCCTGGGCTCCTGTACCGTTAAATGTCACTGTTCCGGTTCCCGGAGTGAATGTCCCCCCGTTGTTCGTCCAGTTCCCGGCTATGTTGGTATTCGCTCCTGCAGTAAATGTTCCGGCTGAAAGAGTGAGCGCACCATTGATGTTCAATGTCGCCGGTGCCGTGAAATTGCTCGTGGTTTCCGTCAAATTATTTACCGTCACTGTCGTTGTGCTGCCGCCGACGCTCAACGTCGTACCAGCCGTCTTGGTAAGCGCTACATTATAGAATGTCTGACTTGCCGCTGTACCATTGATTGCCTGGGTTCCTGTGCCGTTAAATGTCACTGTTCCGGTTCCCGGAGTGAATGTCCCCCCGTTGTTCG
>DATIXJ010000064.1:0-42584 GCA_035518715.1 Bacteroidota bacterium
CCGTTCACGGAAGAAAAGTGACGTTTCATCTCCTGTATCAGGGAAAGGTACTCCTCCCTCTTGCCCGGGTTAACGTCATACGAGATCGTGAATAGTACCTTTGCCATCAAGTCCCTTTCTGAATTTTTCCCAATATACGAATATTTTTGCTAATATCCCGCCGCACGAATTTCGTCTTCCGTCATCCCGAAATAGTGTCCTATTTCATGAACAAGCGTCTCATAGATCTGGCGCTCCAACTCTTCCCGTGACCTGCTTCTCGATTCGAGATTACCCCGAAAGAGCGTCACGGTGTCCGGAACGACAGGCGAGGTTCCATACCATGTGGTTCTGTGAGGAAGGGGAACGCCCTGATAGAGCCCCAGCAACTGGTACCGTGATGACAGTTGGAGCTTTTCCACGAGTTCGTCGGAGGGATACTCTTCGACGATGATCCGCACATTTTCGATTGCCGATTGGAATTTTTCCGGCAGCCGGTCAAAGACCTTCTGCACATGCTCTTCGAATTCCTCACGCTCCATAGACGGGGCTACAGCACGTGCGCAAATTTCGAGATGAGATACCAGACCGATGCCACGATGCCGCCGTTGCCGATCACAAGGATCAGCAGAACTTTCGTCCATCTGATCCGGAGGAGTACCCGCAGGCCGACGAATTGCAGCGCGAGCGACCAGCAGGCGAAGAGCGCATCGAGTGTGAGCAGGACAGAGTATGAAACCGGCCTGAGGACAAAGGGAGAAGGATTCGAACTGAAGAAATATTGACCGAACGTAAGAAGTTCGATCGGCAGAATGAATATGACGGAGAGGACAATGGGAACCAGCGAGTACGCTCCGACCGCAAACGCATTCCGGAACGAGAGAACCAGTGACAGAACTTTGCTCTCGAGCTTCACAATGATGGAATACAGGAGCGTCGAGAGAATGCCGAGAAACGGTCCGAGTGCAAGCCCGGCGGCAAGGAGATTGAGCAGGGATTCCGAATAATTGCCTGCCTTCATGATCCAGAAAATGGAAAACATCATGCCGATGCCTGCAAAGGCCGAGAGGATATATGTATAATTCTTGTGCCGTGCAGTGGCGATGAAATGAAAGGCGCGGCGGGGGCGTTCGATAACTTCCCAGGCCGTCGTGAACAGATCGAGGTTATCGGCCCTGTATTGCAGGAACCCTCCGCACGACGAGCAGATGACGGCGAGGTGATGGTTTTCCGTATGGCAAATGGGGCAGGTCATCATGCTGCAAGCTGTTCAAATCTGGCAGTGAAATGCCTGAGCATCGGCGCCTCAAAGGTAATTTTCATCCCTCGCAGTGAGGATCGCCGCTGGTAGACTTCCACAACCGCCTCGACAACGTAATCGATGTGACTTTGTGTGTATACCCGCCGGGGAATTGCAAGCCGAACGAGTTCCATCGGGGGAGGCACAAAGAACCCGGTCACAGGATCCTTCTTCCCGAACATCACGCTTCCGATCTCTACGGATCTGATGCCTCCGATTCGGTAGAGCTCACAAACAAGCGACTGGCCGGGAAACTGATGCGGGGGGATATGCGGAAGAAAGCGTTTCGCGTCGAGGTAAATCGCATGACCGCCGGGAGGTTCCAGGATAGGAACGCCCGCCTGAACGAGTTTTTCGCCGAGATATTCTACTGAACGGATGCGATAAGTCAAATAATGCTCGTCAAGCACCTCTTCAAGACCCTGCGCCATTGCCTCAAGATCCCTCCCTGCAAGACCGCCGTATGTGGGAAATCCTTCGGTTACCACGAGAATATTCCGGGCGTTCATCGCAAGGTCGTCGTTGTTCAGGCCAAGGAATCCTCCCATGTTCACGATCGCGTCTTTCTTCGCGCTCATCGTGCACCCATCGGTATACGAAAACATCTCCTGTACGATTTCACGAACAGGGCGGGTTTGGTATCCGGGCTCACGTTTCTTTATGAAGAACGCGTTTTCCGCAAAGCGGCATGCATCGAGATAGAGGGGAATGCCATATCGCTGCGCGAGGGCTTTGGTCTCCCGGATATTCTTCATGGAAACCGGCTGCCCGCCTCCCGCGTTATTTGTTACCGTGAGCATGATGAGAGGAATATTCTCTTTCCCCTTCTGACGGATAAACTGCTCAAGTGTTTCGAGATCCATATTTCCTTTGAAGTCGGCAATCACAGTAGGATCTTTCCCGGCAGGAAGAAGAAAATCGAACGCTTCGGCACCGGAGTATTCGATATTTGCACGCGTGGTGTCGAAGTGCGTGTTATTTGGTATGAATTTCCCCTTTCCGCCTACCAAAGTGAAGAGGATCTTCTCCGCGGCTCTTCCCTGGTGCGTGGGGATGATATATTTGAATCCCGTAAGCTCTTTGGCGATCTTCTCAAAACGGAAGAAGCTGCGCGCGCCGGCGTAGGATTCGTCACCCTCCATCATCCCCGCCCACTGCTTTGCACTCATGGCAGCCGTACCACTGTCGGTGAGAAGGTCGATCAGAACATCATCCGCGTGAATCATGAAAGGATTATATCCTGCCGTCCGCAAAATTTCTTCGCGTTCGGCGGAAGTCGTGAACCTGATCGGCTCCACTGTCTTGATTTTGAACGGCTCGATAATTGTTTTCATGGAAGTACCCTGGTTCGACGTGCTAATGTACGACAAAATTCACTCTACTGCAATGAATTGGACACATATGCACCGGCAAGTTCTCGTGAATCCTCACCCCTCCGTTTCGTTTCGACTCCCGATTGGAACTCTTTTTGGATCTTCATACCTTGCACGGAAGAGGTATGAACCTGTCGAGTCAAATGCCATTGAAGGATACGGGAGAACGGATGATCCCCACGGGGGAGGGTGAGATCAGCTATGTCTTTGCGCGTCACAAATTTGCGTATGCATACGCACGGCAATATGCCCGGTCCCGTCGGGTTCTCGATCTCGGGTGCGGGACGGGATACGGGTGCAGGATTTTGTCGGACGTGGCGCAATCGGTTGTGGGTATTGATCATGACCCGGAAGCAATAGAATATTGCTCCAAGAACTTTCCCGCTTCGAACGTGTCATATATCCGATCGGATATCTCCGACGTCCGGTTCAGAAACGAGTTCGATCTTGGGGTCTCCTTCCAGGTCATCGAACACATGCGGGATCTTGAACTTTTTCTGCTGAAACTCACGACGGCTGTCGTGTCTGGCGGGACGATCATCATCACGACACCGAATGTCCGGATCCCGACACCAGAACGTGATGCGAACCCCTTTCATGCAAATGAGATGAACGCCGCCCAGTTTCACCGTCTCCTGTCCGATCATTTTTCGAGTTTTGAATTGTCAGGAATCGGCTATGCCTCTCCCAGCATACTGCGAACCATCGTACAGAATTCGCCATTGTACCGAATTGGGAAGTTCTTAACGCGGAAGAGCGTGGTGAAGAGAATTGCAAGTGCATCACTGGGTCTTACTGATTTCCGCGTTCTCCGATCGGATGTCGAATCGAATTCCATCGACCTCCTCGCCATTTGTAAGAACGAGAGGCCCTCGGCAACATAAGGATCCGTAATACGGTTTGACTCTCTCCTCTCCCCTATTCAGTGTCGTACCGGATGATGGAATACACATCATACTTCCCGAGCCGCTCTCTGCCGTGGAGGAAGGAAAGTTCGATAAGAAACGACACACTCTCGACAACCCCGCCTAGTCGTTCGACGAGCTTGCATGCAGCGAGAATTGTTCCGCCCGTCGCGATGAGATCGTCGACAATGAGGACATGTTCTCCCGATCTGACTGCATCCGCATGTATTTCCAGACAATCCGTGCCGTACTCGAGCTGGTATTCTTCCCGGATCGTTCTCGAAGGAAGTTTTTTTGGTTTTCGGACGGGAACAAAACCCGCTTTCAAGCGGTATGCCAATGCGCTCCCGAAAATGAAACCACGCGATTCAACACTCACCACTTTATCAAACTGCCGGCCGCGATAATGCTCGCAGAGCAAGTCGATGGCTTTCGAAAATGCCTCCGGGTCCTGCAGAAGCGTCGTAATATCTCTGAAGACAACACCTTTCTTGGGAAAGTCCGGAACATTCCGGATAACTGATCGCAGATAATCTGCTGTCGTCACCATTGAAGTTTCTCTTTCTTAAGGAATGATTGTATCCCCCGTTTGAAATCCTCAGTCTTGCGCGTGAGCGCATTGAGATTTGCGGCGTACTCCAGGGCATCCCGCGTGCTCATTTCATGAAAGCGGTTGAATAAATCCTTAGTCAAGGCGATGGACGAAGGGCTTGTCGTTGCCGCAAGCGTCTCTGCAAACGCGAGAGTGGCCGACCGGAGCTCCCCGTCTTCAACGATCTGTGTCACGAGGCCTTTCGACTGTGCGGATTCGGCATTGAGGATGTCTCCCCGAAGTACAAATTCCCGTGCAGCACCATTCCCCATGCGGCGGATGAGAAAAAACAGAATAATTGCGGGAACAAACCCAAGGCGAACTTCGGGAACACCGAGTTTTGCCGCAGATCGGGCAGCCAGAACAAAATCGCACGCCGCGGCAATACCGCATCCACCGCCAAGAGCGGGGCCGTTGACCATGGCGATAACCGGCTTCCGCATTTCCGTGATGAGTTGGAGGAGCTTGAGGAATGTCCGCGCATCTTCCAGGTTCTCCTCCTGACCAAGCTGAGAATACTTCTGAAGATAATCGAGGTCCATGCCGGAGCAAAACGAGGTCCCTGATCCCGTCAGCACCACTACGCGCACCGCATTCTGGCGATTGAGTGAACCGAGAAGATCGGTGAGCTCGCGCATCATCGCCTCATCGAGAGCATTGCGCCGTTGAGGAACGTTCAGTGTGACCAGAGCCGTGCGCTGTTCGATCGAGTGCGTGACGGAGGTATGATTCATGTCGCTAAAAATACTAAACTTCCATTTTAATCTCAAATAAGAAAAAAAATGCTCTGCCTGCACGAGGCAGGCAGAGCAGAGATGTGGAAAGAGTTGAAACGGTCAGTACTTTTCGAGATACTGATCGATTTCCCAGGCAGAAACCTGCAGACGATAACTGTCCCACTCCTGGTTCTTCAGCTCTTTCAGTTTTCCGAATGCGAATTCTCCGAGAGCGCCGCGGATGACACTATCCTTCTCGAGATTATCGAGCGCCTCAGAAATATCTTTTGAGAGAACCCCGATCTTGCGCTTTCTCGCTTCTTCGTCGGTGAATTCGAAGATATTCTCCTCGACCGGAGCCGGCGGCACCAATTTCTTTTCGATCCCGTCGAGACCGGCAGCAAGCATCACCGCGAACGCCAGATACGGATTTGCGGTCGGGTCGGGACAGCGAAGCTCGGCGCGTACGGCTTTCTCGCGGCCAGGCGTATAGCGGGGTATCCGGATGAGCGCTGATCGATTCCGCTGACCCCAGGCGATGTAGACCGGTGCCTCATATCCGACCACAAGCCGCTTGTACGAATTGATGGTCGGATTCAGGATTGCATTCATTCCCTTAATATGCATCAGCTGCCCCATGATGAACGACTTCGCCAGCTTCGAAAGATGATACTCATCTTTGGGATCAAAGAAGAGATTCTTTCCATCCGGAGCGAAAAGACTCTGGTGCACGTGCATACCGGAACCGTTGATGCCGGCAATCGGCTTGGGCATGAACGTAGCGTGGAGGTTATTATGGGCCGCAACATACTTAAGGGTAAACTTCAGCGTGGATGCCTGATCGGCAATTGTCAGGGCGTTTCCGTACCGGAAATCGATCTCGTGCTGGCCGATAGCAACCTCATGATGCAGTGCTTCGACGTCGATACCGAATCCGCGAAGCATTTCAGTCATCTCCTGGCGTATTTCCATGGCAAGGTCTGTTGTCTGATCGAAATACCCCGCCGTATCGTGCGGCAACGGCTCAAGACGGCCGTTCTCTTTCCGGAAGAGGAAGAATTCGAGCTCGGGACCGACGTTGTAGACGAACCCCATTTTGCGCGCACGGGCGAGCTGTTGTTTGAGAATGAACCGGGGGTCTCCCTCGAACGGCTTCCCATCGGGCATGTAGACATCGCACATGAAACGCGCAACCACGGCCTGGCTGCTGCCCGACCTGGTCCAGGGAATCACGGAATACGTCTGCGTATCCAGTTTGAGGTACATGTCGCTTTCGAAGATTCGTGTAAACCCCTCGATCGAAGATCCGTCGAACCACAGACCGTCCTCCAGTGCGTCCTCGACCTTGGAGACAGGGATCGTGACTCCCTTGAGCAGACCGTTGAGATCCGTAAACTGCAGCTGGACGAACTGGACGCCTTCGGACTTGATCCGTTGCAGTATTTCCTTTGCCGTTGGCACACCGGCGGCGGGGGAAACTTTCTTAGCCATTGAACATTCCTTCCATGTTATGATTTAGAATGAGTGAATGAGATAACAGACGATTCCTTTGATGTCGAGAGAACGAGATGAGTGCGGGTGCCGGTAACGCCGGGCCATGACTGGATTTTTGCGAGGAGGCGTTCGAGCGTGGAGGTATTTTCCGTCCGGATCTTGAGAACATGAGAGCCCTCTCCGGTAATGGCGTGGCATTCGAGGATCTCTTCGAGAGCGTTCGCGTGTTCGACGAAGTTATGATAATGTTTCGAGGTGTCGATGGTGACCATGATAAAGGCGGTGATATCTTTTCCGAGCTTTCGGGGATTAACGATGGCAGCGTACGACGTGATGATGCCGTTCTCCTCGAGCTTCCGCAGACGGTCGCTGACGCTCGGGAGGGAAAGTCCGACCTGCTCGGCGAGGTCATTGCGCCGGGTACGCCCGTTTTTCTGCAGGATTTCAAGGATCGTGCGATCGATCGCGTCAATCATGGGCTTGACTTAAGTAAGGATAATCGAATTAAAAATTAAATAAGTAAGGTAATTATCAAATAAACTTTACCATAATAAGACATTGGAAGGAAAAAGTCAAGTTTCTGTGCGGCCGCGCAAAACCGGCATAGAGACGACATTTTTATCATTTTACTCTTGACAATAAGACAAATTTGTCGTATCGTATTTTCAGCAAACAATCCTCTTCATCGGCATGCATCATCGGCAGGACACAGGAACCCCGCTGCAGGATATTCCGGGATTTACGACAACGCTTCAGGCATTCCGGGACAGGCCGGCACAGCTGCACCTCCTCCACGGACATTCAACCTGTTATCTCCTCGGGCTGGCACTGGGAAGCGCCACCGGGAAGCCCGTCGCCGTTATCGATGGAGGAATGAAGTTTAACAGCTATGTCCTTGCAGAACTTGCGAAAATCGTTTCCTGCTCGCCCCAGCAGTTACTCCGGCGCACGTATCTTACCCGGTCGTTTACGGCATTTCAAACGGAAGCGGCAATCACCACCAAACTTCCTCCCTTCATTGCTTCGACACACTGCCGCAGCGTCATCATCCTGGATCTTCTCGATACCTTTTACGACGACCAGATCCGCCCTGCAGAATGCCGGGAGAGCATTCGCCGTATTCTTTGCACACTCCGGCAGCTTGTGGCGCGGAACGTTCATGTTCTCATCGCCGGCGTTCTTGTCGAACATCCCCCGCCGGGGAAAGAACACCTGTTTACGCTCCTCCATGAAGCGGCACATCATGTTCTTGCAATCCATCCCGAAGGACATCTCTCTGAAGAAAGGAACCTCCCATGGGCAGGAACAATGATACCTTCACACTGATTATCGACAAAAACAAGGAGGCATGGACCAAATTCCGCCGGGGGCTCAGGATCGAAGACCAGATGCTGTTCGACGAGCTCTGGCGTGCGCCGAAAATTCACCTGGCGGCAAGTGCCTACCTTGCCCATGCCGTTCCGCTGGAAACAATTTTTATGGCAATGCTTCTGGAACAGTATAAAAAGATCAAGCAGCTCGAACGGCAGCTCCGTATTCATGAGCTTCCTTCTCAGGATACCATCAGCATCGAGGAATCGCCGCCCCATGCCTGACACCACACGGACCATCCCCGGCTGGTTCTTTGACGCCTATCCCGTACAGCACGGCATGCGCGTCTGGATCATCGATGACAACGGAGAAGCCCATGCGTATTTCCATCCGTTCCGACCCGTGTTCTATCTCCATCTCGATGCCGCCGACAGCAAACGGCTCCCGGCACTCGTTCAGAAGCTTCGCCTGCCGGTTACTCTCTCGGCATGCCGGAAACGTGAGCTCTTCAGCGGAGAAGAGTGGAATGTCGCGGCATTGACCGTACACGATCCCCTCCAGTTGAACCCGTGCGTCTGGTCGTTGCAGAAGTTCTTTCCCCATTTTGTCTTCTACAACAGCAATATCCCCGTAGCCCAGATGTATCTGTACGAACATCAGCTTTTTCCGCTTGCCCGCTGCAGATTTTCCGTGACTGCGGAGTCCCTGCTGGAAGAAATCTTTCTGGAAGATTCGTTCGACAGCATAGAGTATACTGTTCCCTCCCTCAGAATCATGAAACTCGAGAACATAGCGGGCGGATGTTCCACAAAATTCCATAAACGCCTCGAGCTTCAGATTGTGTACGATGGAACGGCCCACAGTCTCGAACAAAACGACCCGACGGATGTGCTCGAAACACTCAACTGGTACCTCTATCATTACGATCCGGACGTCATTCTGACCTCCTGGGGAGACGCCACACTCCTTCCAACCCTTGCGGGAGCATCACAACGTTACGGCGTTCCCCTTTCTCTCAACAGAGATGAGTCGAACGGCTATTTCCTCACGAAGGAACGAAGCTACTGGACCTATGGTCAGGTCATGCATCGCGATGGAGCATTCATGCTGGCCGGACGGTGGCATGTCGATAATCAGAACAGCTTCTTCATGGAAGAATCGGATCTTGAGGGAAATGTCGAAATTGCGCGTTTGGCTCAAATTCCGATGCAGAAACAATCCCGGTCTTCAATCGGTACCGGGCTTGCCAGCATGCAGATGAGCTATGCCTATCGCAATAATATCCTCATCCCGGCGGAAAAAAAAGAAGGTGAAGATTTTAAGACCGCCGATGATCTTTTGCTCAGCGACAGAGGCGGACTCGTTTTTCTGCCCGAGCTCGGATATCATGAAAATGTTGCCGAGCTCGACTTTGCAAGCATGTATCCAAGTCTGATGGAAGTCCATAATATTAGTCCTGAAACGATCAACTGTAACTGCTGTCAAAATCATGTTGTTCCGGAACTTGGTTACAGTATTTGCGAGAAGCGCCGGGGGATTGTTCCCACGACATTGAGACCGGTCATTGAGAAGCGCGCGTATTACAAACAGCGGCGGAACAAGGCAACAACACGTCAGGAATATCAGAAATACGATCGGCGCCAGAACGCACTGAAGTGGATGCTCGTTACCTGTTTCGGGTATTTAGGATATAAAAATGCCCGTTTCGGAAGAATCGAAGCGCATGAATCCGTCAACGCTTTTTCCCGCGAGGCTCTCCTCACCGCCAAAGAGATCGCCGAAGAAAGAGGGTACCATCTTGTTCATGCGATCATTGATTGTTTATGGTTGAAGAAGAGCGGTGCAACCGAGCAGGATTACAAGGAGTTGTGTGAAGAGATCAAAAGTGCCGTCGGGGTACCAATTTCACTTGAAGGAATCTATCGCTGGATACTCTTCCCCAGCTCCAAGACGGATGCCGGGATACCCACTTCAGGGAAATATGTCGGATGGTACAGGCACGGCGATATCAAGATGCGCGGGATCGAGGCGCGGAGAAAGGACGTTCCGTTTTTTATTCAGTATGTTCAGAAAGAACTCTTGCGAATGCTCTCGGAAGCTGAAACCATTGGCGATGTCCGGAGTGCTATTCCTGCCCTCCTCCAGGAATCACTTTTCTATATTCGGGAGCTTCGTTCCGGGCGTGTTAATCCCCACGAGCTGATCGTTCGACGGAGAATCCAAAAAGAGGCCGAACAGTACGTCCACAACAGTCTCAACGCGATGGTGGTAAAAGAGCTGGCTCACTATGGAATTCATCTTCAGCCGGGAGAACAGATCGAATATGTGATTATCGATCAGAGCGGCAAACGGGATCCTCAGAAAGCCAGGAGTCTGATGACCTATCGACCGGAAGACGGATACGACATCGAGAAGTATACGGAATTCTTGCTCAAGGCCGTTGAAACACTTCTCTCCCCTTTTGGTTACGACCTTCATGTGCTCCGGGAGCATTTTGGAATTCCAGCGGGAAAAATCCAAAAAACTCAGATTCAAAATAATGCAACTCTCATAACCAACCAGCGGACGTTTTCCGGGCCAGGAATCTGAATGAACTCCTCCTTCGCATAATACGCCAGTGTTAGATCACCAAAGCTTCTTCTTCAACGCAGAATAAATTCAATAAATAAGTTTAATTAATCACGATAACATCTATATAAATTGTGATACTAGGTGAATTCATTTCAACAATAATCAGGTCCTATCAGATTAGATAGAGGAACTCAAATCCAATCCAGACACCACGAGAAACATTCCAAGCAGTCATCGCCAGTCATCTAACTAATACCCAACGACTAATCGCGCCTGGCACAATCAGTCGACTCAAAGATATCACTTACTTGAGAGTTGGAATTCGGGAGCATGGCGGGAGCAGAATGGAGCGAGGGGCGGTCCCAAGGAGGTGTTAAAGATTCAAAGAGGGTATGCGAGCCTTAGCCCTTTACACTCCCCAAGGTAAGCCCCGACACCAGCCATCTGGAGAGAATCAGGAAAAGAATGACGACCGGAATCATGACGAGAAGTGATGCCGCACCATACAAGCCCCACTCCGTCGACATATTAGCTTCAAATGATTTGAGCCCGAGCGGGAGTGTCCATAATTCCGTATCCTGCAGGATCTGGGCGGCAACGATATATTCCGCCCATGCCGTCATGAATGAAAAGAGCCCCGTAATCACCAACGCAGGTGCCGCAAGAGGCAGAATCACTTTATAGAATGCTTCGAATTGATTACATCCATCAATGCGGGCCGCTTCCTCCAAACTCGTCGGGATCGTGTCATAATATCCCTTCATAGTCCAGATACAGAATGGCAACGCTGTTGCTGTATACGTGATGATAATTCCCAGATACGTATTGATCAGCCCAAGATAGATCAGCATGATGTACAGGGGCAGAAGGAGCATCGTTGCGGGAAACATCTGAGTCAGCAGGAGGCTGAGAAGCCCCATCTTCTTCCCCACGAAGCTGAACCGGGAAAACGCATACCCAGCCATCGCGGCCAGCACAACACCCGTCAGAGTAACAGTCAATGAAATAGCCGCACTATTTCGCAGCCAGAGCAGGAACGGCTGCTCGGTAAAGAGCTTGATATACGATCTGAACGTCGCACCCTGAGGTATGATTTCCAATGAAGTCGAAAGAAGCTTGTCTGCTGGCCTGAGTGATATTGTCACGACCTGCAGGACCGGATAAACTGCAATAATACTGAACAGTACCAGCACGAAATGTGATGCCAGCCGCTGAAGAGATTTTTTACCGATCTTCTTCATACCATTCCCGTCCGGCAATACTCGAGGATCATCAATATGCTGCCTCCGTGGCTTTGGTTTTCTTCATGAACGTCAGACTCAGGAGAAGCAGAACAGCAAAAATGACCATGGAAAGCGCTGCGGCATACCCGTAGCGGTAGAGGTTAAACGCCGCCTTGTAGACAAAGGATACGAGAATATGCGTGCTGTCCGACGGCTCTCCCCCATTACTGACCAGCCAGATAATGTTCAGATTGTTGAATGTCCAGACGATACCGAGTGTGATCGCAGGAATCATGACGGGCCTGATTAGTGGCAACGTAATATTCTTGAGCTTGTAGAACCAGGAAGCGCCGTCAATATCCGCTGCTTCATATAACTCATGCGGAATGCTCTGCAATGCTCCCAGCGCTACTACCATCATGAACGGAAAACCGAGCCAGACGTTTGTGAGTATACACGCCAGGAACGCCTCCGTGGGATTTTTCAACCACTCTACGGCGGGAAGATGCAGGTATTTCGTCAGCACGAGATTAATCGATCCATATTCGTAATTGAACATGCCGCGCCAGGTTAACGCAACGATGTACTGCGGAATTGCCCAGGGAAGGATGAGAAGCGTCCGATACACGGACTTTCCCCGAATGCTCTGGTTGAGGATCAACGCCAGAAACACGCCGATCACCACATGGAAAAAGACATTCGCCACGGTCCAGATGATGGTCTTCACAAAGATATTATAGAAGCTCGGCTCCGTCGGTTCTGTGAAGACTTTCTGGTACTGGTTGAATCCGATGAGGTGCCAGTCCGTAATGTGGCGAAGGTTCATGTTCGAAAGCGAGATCACCACATTGTAGAGAAACGGATAGAAGACCACCCCGATCAGAATCAGGAACGAAGGAACGACAAAGATCACGATGAATATTTTGCGGTAAAGCTTATTCATTCATTTCCTGTATCTTTTGTAATGCGAGGGTCTGCATATCGCGTGCTGCATCTTCAGGGCTCTTCACACCTCCAAGGACTGCCTGATAATTCGGCCGCATGGCATCCCAAATTGCGCGCAGTTCCGGGACCACCGGCATCGCCCTTCCGCGATCGATTTGCAGCCTGGAATTCCTGAGGATTTCATCATTTTCGATGTACGGATCAGAGTACAATGAGACGCGCGTCGGCATCGTGCTCAGCACTTTTGCGGTTTCAAGCTGATTTTCCGGAGAGAGGAGGAACTTCAGCACATCCACGATGAGAGGGATCTTCTCCTCCGGGACATTCCTGTTGATCGAATAACCCTTCGGGGATACCATCGGTGCGCACCAGAGCCCGGTCTTGGTGATCTTCGGGAGCGGGGCAACACCGATATCGATTCCCGCTTTCCGGTACCCCGACCAAGACCAGTCTCCGTTGATAATCATCACCGCTTTCCCATCCTTGAAGAGTGCATCGGCGATATTATAATCCGCTTCCGCCGGAATAACCTTATACTTGTCCCTGAGGTCGCGGATAAATTTCAATCCATCAATGACACCGCGGTTGTCGAGCGTCGGCCTCCCGCTGTCATCCATCACCCAGCCGCCAAAACCGCTCATGAACGGGACAAAGAAAAATGGCTCGGTGTAGTTCCAGACCAGTCCGTACCGCTCTCTATCAACAGTGAGCTTCTGGCAAAGTGCGATAAGTTCCTCATCCGTCTCAGGGGGTTTCTGCACGTACTTCTTGTTGTACACAAGCGTCAGATGATTTCCCAGCTTATCGGCGATCTGCAGCAAATGACCCTTATACCATGTGAGTGCCTTTGGTGTAAAGGAATTCAACCACGACGTATCGAAGAGGTTTTCCATCGGCCTGATAATGTTCATCACCTGGAACGGGCCGACCTGATCCGAAGGTCCGTAGACGAGGTCAGGGCCCTGGCCTGCAATTGCGGCGATGATGAAACCTGAACGTAACTCCTCTGTTTCCTTATAAATCGCTTCGAGATGCACATCCGGATGAATCGACATATATCGGTTCATCTGTTTTTCCAGGATGACGCGTTCGTCGACACGCATCTGATGCCAGATAACGATCCGTTTAGGATCGCGCTTCGGGGCGCATGAAACCAGGAGCATGCCCATCAGGAATATAAGAGCTGCGCGAATTTTCATAGCCGGAAGACCGCCACTTGCCCACGATTCAACTTCACTTCGACTCCCTTTCCTGAAACCGCGCAGGTGCCTCCTTCCAGCAAGTCCTGCAACGATGCGCCGGGGTTCTCGACAGGAATCGTTCCTGTGACAGATTTCTTCATATTCATGTTTCCGACGATCAGCAATCGCGTTTTCCGGTCCGGATCCTGCCGAACAAACGCGAACACGTTCTCATCACTCGTTTCCAGCCAAACGAACGAGTCCTTCGAACTGTTGATAATACAATCCCGATATCGGTTCCGGACCGAAGCGACTTTTCTGATCCAGTCGACAATGTTCTTGTCGGCATCCCAGCGATAGGCATACTCACTGAACAGTGGAAGCTTTTCCGAAGGGAGCTTTTTCAGCTCGTCCCTTGTGAAATCCAGACCCGTATTGATCGGGAATGTCTCGCCAATTTCAAATCCCGAGTGGATGAACGGGATCGCAGGGATGAAATTGCTGATTGCCCACGCATACCGAGAATAGACCAGCCCTCCCTCGCGGGCCGCTGCACGGGGAGTATTGTGACTTTCGGCAGTCGCAAAGAACGGAAGAGCAAATCCCTCCGTCGCAAATCGTTGAAGCATTGACTTGAATTTTGCAGGATGATGCTGATCGCTCCACTGGTATCCAATCACCGCGTTATATCCCTCCCGAACGCTGCGTTCGCTGATGGAGAAGTTCTCATCCCAAAACGCAAAATCCGGGTCGATGCTCCTTGCCTGCCCGATCATACGTTTCTTCAACTCCATCGGAAGGGCATGTCCCATATCAATCATCACACCGTTGATGCCGAACTCTTTCTGATAATGAGGAATGATCTCGGCGATCGTATCCCAGAGGGATCGCTTAATGTTCTTCTCAACTGTCAGCGCCTCATCATACATTCGTATCGTGTTATACGCGATATAGTTAAAATCCGGATGATCGTACATCTTAAGGTACGTGACATCTCCCCACGGCGGCTGGGAGTCGTCCGGAGGCCAGTCGGCGAAGGCCCCCGGGATGCGCACTTCTTCACCACCCGAAACCCCCTTATATTTTCCCTTCTCGAGCCGGACCGCATCGTTCCGGGGTGCCGGCAAAAACATCGAACGGTAGGATTCATGCGGCGGGATAAGGTTCTTCAACCGGTGCTCTTCGACCGCTTCCAGAATAGTCTTGAGCTCTTCCGGTGTAAAAATTGGATTCCCGTATTTGGATTCATCGTGGTCGCCGGCTTTTCTGTCGTGAACCGAGCTCTTGATCCAGTAATACCATTCCGGATGTTCCCTGACCCAATCACCGTCCTTTGAGGATGTGCGAAAGACAAACTCGACGACGACGCGCATGCCGAGCCGGTGAGCCGCGTCGACAAATAGGCGGAATTCTTCTTCTACCCCGAAGCCGAGGTTGGGTTCGGACAAATGTTCATCAAGGCGATAGGGATTTCTGATTGCATACGGAGATCCGAGCGTGCCCTTGTTGCCATCGGATCCAATCGCGGTTATCGGCAGAAGGTGAATCGTATTGACACCAAGCGAGCCTATATACGGGAGCATCGTCAATGCTTTCATGAACGAACCCGTTTCTCGCCACCCCTGGCTATTCACCGGCAGATCGAGTTTTCCGTTTCGATCATGGTCGACGGCACATGTCGTTCTCACGAAGACGTTGTAAATTACCGCATCCTTTGTCCAGTCTCCCCCCGATGTCCTTTCAATCTTCACCTCAGGCCGGGCAAGTATGGTACGGAGAGATTCGACAAAATAGGCAAGCGGGTTCACGAAGTCGGATCCCTTCTCCTTCTGATCAATCCGCCAAAGCCCTGGGATTGCATAATCCTCATGGGAGCCAAGTGGAGATGATCGAAGCTTCTGAAGATGAGAAAGGGCCTGCTCGAGGTGACGACTATCGTTCATCGCAGACTAAGTGTGGTATGATTGACGAGACCGCGGCGATTCTTCTTTAAATTTGTGTAAGGTACCGCAATATTTGCAGAAATGCAACCACCTCCGGCTCTGTTTGATTCAATGGCCCGCTCTTACTATATTGAAATATCCAATGAATCAGTCAATACAGGAAATCCGGCAGGCACCCCTCATCTTCACCATCGCCCGAAAGCTCAAATCGTGGTGGATGGCGTTTGCCCATGCGTTAGGGTGGCTGAACACCCGAGTGATACTCACGCTCTTCTATTTTCTTGTCCTTGCCATTCCTGCCCTCATCGTCATGCTCATGAGCAAGGACATTCTCCGGCGCCGGATGCAGAAAGACGGCACCTACTGGATCGCCAAGGTGCCTCTCAAGCACTCACTTGAAGAAGCAAAACATCAATTTTAGATATGAATATCCTCGGCATCTCGTGTTATTATCATGATTCGGCGGCGGCACTTGTGCAGGACGGGAAACTCATTTCCGCCGCTCATGAGGAGAGGTTCACCAGGAAGCGGCATGATCCTGATTTTCCTGAACATGCGATTGAATATTGCCTCCGCGAGGGGAAGATCAGCATATCCGATCTCGATTATATCGGCTTTTATGATAAGCCGATGACCAAATTCGACAGGATCCTTCAGACGTATCTTGCGACCTGGCCGCGGAGTTTTCCTTCTTTTTTCAAGGCAATGCCAGTGTGGCTGAACGAAAAAATGTGGACTCCCCAGACTATCCGCAAGAAGCTCGAATACGAGGGTCCCATCCTGTTTTCAGAACATCACGTCTCACATGCAGCCAGCGCGTTTCTCGTTTCACCGTTTGAAGAGGCGGCAATTCTCACACTCGACGGCGTTGGCGAATGGGATACGACAACATACGGGATTGGTCGCGGCACATCTGTGGAGCTTCTGAAGACGATACATTTTCCGCACTCGCTTGGCCTCTTTTACTCCGCATTCACCTACTATCTTGGGTTCAAAGTCAACAGCGCGGAGTATAAGGTCATGGGCCTTGCGCCGTACGGGGACCCAAAATATTACGACACGATCATGAAGCACCTCATCGACGTCAAAGATGACGGGAGCTTCCGGCTCAACATGGATTATTTCGTCTACGACCGGGCATTAACAATGACGGGAAGGAAGTTCGCGCGTTTATTCGGTCAACCCCGGCGCGAGCAGGAATCGGCGATGACTCAATTCCATAAGGATCTCGCTGCAAGCCTCCAGAAGGTTACCGATGAAGTCGTGGTCCGGATTGCCAACCATCTTCATCGTGAGACCAACCTCTCAAATCTCTGTATGGCAGGAGGCGTTGCGTTGAATTGCGTCGCCAACAGCAAGGTGCTCGCACAAACTCCGTTCAAGAATATTTTCGTACAACCTGCCGCGGGCGACGCGGGGGGCGCACTCGGCGTTGCGTACTACATCTATAATACGATTTTGGGGAACCCCCGCCCTCCTTCAATGGATCATGCATTTCTGGGCCCGTCATACGACGACAATTTCCTCGAAAGCTTTCTCAGTGAACACCACCTTTCGGCGAAGAAGCTCGACCGGAACGAACTTCTTTCGACCGTCGCACGGCTGCTGACGGAACAGAATGTCGTCGGCTGGTTTCAGGGAAGAATGGAATACGGCCCTCGTGCACTCGGGAGCAGAAGCATCCTTGCAGACCCGCGAAATCCGGAGAACTGGAAGAGAGTGAACCTGAAGATCAAGTTTCGGGAGAGCTTCCGCCCCTTTGCCCCCACCATCCTGGAGGATCGCCTCGGGGAGTACTTCGATTTCGACAGGCCGAGTCCCTTCATGCTGTTCGTCGCACAGGTTCGCGATGACCGGAGAACGATACCTGCCGTCACCCACGTCGACGGTTCGGCCCGCCTACAAACCATATCCAGAAAGCAGCACGGGCTCTATTATGATCTGATTGGAGAGTTCGAGCGGCAGACCGGCTGCCCGGTTCTGATCAATACTTCATTCAATGTACGGGGTGAACCGATCGTCTGCACTCCGGAAGATGCGCTCACATGCTTCATGCGCACGGACATGGATTATTTGGTGCTCGGTTCGTATCTTGTTGAAAAGCGCTCCATCCCGGCAGGTGTGAAGGATACATCGTGGCAGAAAGCCTATGAACTCGACTAAGGCAGGTACTCAGGAGATCAGCAAGCTATGAAATGGCTCAGGGATTTACGCTCAAAATTTTCCATCTTCGGAGAACTTTGGGCATTCATGAAAACGCAGAAAAAATGGTGGATCGGACCGATTATTCTGGTTCTCGTCCTCATGGGACTGATCCTCATTCTGACGCAAGGATCCGCACTCGCGCCCTTCATCTACACTCTGTTCTGACACCTCGGAAATGCCGGTGCCCGATTCCAAAAACATCGGGCACCAGTGACAATCACCGTCTCCAACAAGCTCTACCGAACGAGCAACATCTTCTTCACTAATCTCCCCGAAGAAGTGGTGAGCTGGTAAAAATAGACTCCGCTCGGAACATTCCCTGCATTCCACGTCACCTGGTAATTGCCGGGGACGTACTCGCCGGCAGCGAGTGTGGCAATTTCCCTCCCGATAACATCATAGATCTTCAAACTCAAAGCAGATCTCTTCGGCACATCGAACCGGATAACGGTTGATGGATTGAACGGGTTGGGATAGTTCTGATGCAGGGAAAACTCTCTCGGGAGCTCTTTGGGCCCCGTTTCCTGAACCGAGAGAATCGGGTTGCTGATGGTCACGGAATCCCTTGTTGTCGACACGGTATAGATGCCGCTTCCATATGCGGAAAGATCAATGTATACCGAATCGAGCGATGAGCCCGTAATCTGCTGGTGCGTGTTCGCATAAAGATTGTTCAGGTAATATGTTGACCCCGGCTGTACTCCGCCGGTGAATTTCAGCCCGGAACCTGAAAGGAAATTCAGGTACGCTGACTGCTCAGACCCGGAAAAATTCACAACCGTCAGACCGTTTTGATCGGTGAATGGCCTCGCAAAGGCATACATGATCGGATTCGAGCATGTGACGCTGACAAAATCCGAGGCGTCCGATGCGTTTACCTGCCCGTCACCGTTCGTGTCCTGTTTATGCTGCGTAAATGCCGGGAATTGCGCCCTGATACTTGCAAGTTTCTGATAATGCGGCGACAAGAGTGTCTTGCCCTGGTAATTCCAGTTAATCACGCTTCGGTCGCGGGCTTCCTTTGCACCGCCGATTCCATATCCGAACCCCACTTCCTGTCCGTTCCAGACCATTGGCACCCCGGGTATGGTGAACAGGACACTCGCCATCGGCATGGTTCTCTCGAATGTCGTAGTTGCATCAATCGCGAAATTGTTGGAATAGAAATAGACGATCCGGTCCTGATCCTGCGACTCCATGAAACGCATGTACAGCGCATCAACCCCCGGATAAAACCCCCCGTTCTGAATATCCGTATTGAGATTCTGTATCTGCGCGTTCGTGAATCCGAAATTTTCAATCGCGTTGAAATAGAGATTGAAGTCGTACGATGCATCTACTCCTCCGCTGATACCGCCGTTCGAATAATCGGCGTAAATTGCTTCGGTACCAGCACCGGTGCCGTCATCCTCCGCGAGCAGGAGGATATCGGGCTTTATATGTTTCAACGCATCACGCACCGGCATTCCCATATACTGTTCGCCATATCGCCGGTGCGGACCCCAGTAGACATCGAACCGGAATCCATCAACCCCGTATTTCTTGATCCAATACCTGTACGTATTGATCATCTCCGTCTGCATATCGACATCCTTCCAGTTCAGATTAAGGAGCTGATCGCTGAACCCACAGTAATAGTTGAAGTTGTTGGCATCGAGACAGTCCCCGAGCTCGTTCGTATTGGATGTGATTTCCTGGTGCTCATACCATCCCCAGTACGGCGAGTTGACTCCAAACGTATGAGCGTCCGCCGACCATGGATGGAAACGGCTGGAATGATTCGGTGTGATATCGAGAATGACATGCAGACCCAGAGAGTGTGCCTGGGTCATGAAATTGGCAAAATCCTGATTCGTGCCATACTCAGGAGCAACATTGTAGAAATCCACAATATTATAACCCGGGCCATAATTATTGTCGATCGGGTACGCATTCTTCATAATCGGCATAAGCCAGACGACGCTGAATCCCATCTGCTTGATGTACGGCAGGAGTGCCGCTGACGCATTGAGCGTTCCTGCGGCTGATGCCGCCTTCGGAAAAAGAAAATAAATCCTCGCTTCCTTTGCCCATTCCGGATTATTCTGGATTTGAGGGATGGTAATCGTATTGTTGCCGTTCACTGTGAAATAATTTCTCGTCGTATCTTTGTTACCATTCAGATCGGTTGCAATGAGCCCGAAGTAGTATTCGCCGGGCGTTGATGGAGTCGGAAATGTCACCTGCCCTGCCGTTGAGCCGTCCACTCCGCCTCCGACCGCGGTCGGATTCGCGGGGTCTACAGACCACAGATACGTCAGTGTACTCGACTGGTTCGAATCGGGGTCAGTACTCGAAGTCGCGCTCAGCGTAATATTTCCACCGCTGGTATCCTGCACGACAATCTGAGCCCACGGACTATGATTGACTCTTCGGGTGTACGTCACTGCTGAAGAAGCTCTCGGCAAACCCTGGGAGTCTGCAACCGCAACGAGACTGTTCACCCCCTCAACCAGCGGGATGGAGGCGGAGAACTGGGCCTGAGAGACTGCAATCGAAAATGTGTCGGTGCCATTGCGCACGATCTTCGCCTGAGTGATCGAGCTGTCGTTAATGATGCCGTTCAGTGTCCACGAGGGCTTCCAGGTTGTAAACGGAAACTCATTCTGAACCTGGATGAATCCTCCGTGGGTGGTGAATGTCACAGTATCAGCATTGGCGCCCGCGAAGAGAATCACGGTATGACCACCATTCGGCAGAGGTGAAGCCGGTGTATACGCGAAGAGACTCGTAGCAAAGTTATATTGAACTCCCAGTCCAGCGGTCAATACTCCATCAATAGAGACAGCGAGCGTTGAGGTATCTACCGTCGATCCGACTTTCGGAAAGATGTACGCCGAAATTGTCGGAAAGGAAGTATTGATGATGGGATTCCGCTGGTTCGGCAAGAGATGCAAGATCGTAGGATCCTTGATGTAGACGAACGAATTACTGTTGTCTGCCGCATTGACATGCTGGTTCAGAGGATCGTTGGTCCAGCAGCTGCTGCAACCGTTCTCGTTGAATTTATATTGATACGCACCATGAACTCCGCCGGTGGGTGCACCGCCGACCTGCAGGCGCACGGTCTTGTACCAGAGGTGGTTCGTATTATCATAGGTCATGTTCCACAATGGATTGGGTGATATGACGCCACCCGAATTATTCGCCCAGTTATTGAATTCGCCCGGAAGATACACGTTCGTCGGACTGCTGTTCGACTTGTAGGTGAAATAGACATCCACGCTGTCGGCCGCCAGGAGTAAGCCCGGTGCAATAAATGTGAGAAGAAGTAAGCACAATGATCTCATATTACATTCCTTTTTGAGTGAAGAGAATCACGCCCGATCGGGGATCGAGAGAAAGCGTATCCGATGAGCGATACTTCCTGTTGGTGAGCAGGTCCAGCCATGACGACTGAGCGTTGACAACTTCGGAAGGAACGAGCCGTTCCCGCTCTGACGACCTATTGATGAACACGATTGCATTCGACATGGAATCTTCCCGCGAAAATGCGAGCATGCTTTTTGCAGACGGAAGCTTCAATATCTCCGAATTTCCATCCCGGAAAACGGCATAATCCCGACGAATGCCGATCAGCCGCTTGTACCAGTGTAAGAGCCCCATATTCCACTGCGTTGAATCCCAGATCATCGTCCGGCGGCAATCCGGATCCTTCCCCCCGACCATGCCGATTTCATCTCCGTAATAAATCATCGGCATGCCGCGATAGGTCATCTGCAGAAGGACCGCGAGCTTCATCTTGTCGGCATCTCCGTTGCACAAGGTGAGAAATCTCTCCGTGTCATGGCTCCCGATGAGATTCCAGAGCATATCCTGGCATCCGGCAGGATACATGGTTTCTACGGCATCCAGAAGCGAATCGCACTGAACGGCAGTGCGGTTTTCCAGCGCAAGAAAGCCGACGCAGGCACCCCGAAACCTGTAATTCATGACACCATCAAATTCATCGCCGCGCAGCCAGGGGGAAGCATCGTCCCAGATTTCCCCGGCAACGTATGCCTCCGGGTTACTCGACTTCACGAGCTTGCGCCAGGCCTTCCAGAAATCGTGGGAAAGTCCGTCAGCGACATCGAGCCGCCAGCCGTCTATTCCCTTCGACATCCAAAACGAGGTTACGTCGAACAGATATTTTCGGACATCGGGATTGTCGGCACTGAGCTTCGGGAGACTCCCGATACCCCAGAACGACTCGTAATTTGGTTTGCCCGTCGTCCTGACCGGAAAATCGTAGATATCATACCACTTCGTGTACGGTGATTTCTCCTGGTGCTCGAGAATATCCTTAAATGCGAAAAAATCCCTTCCGGTATGATTGAAGACACCATCCAGAATAACACGGATACCTCTGGCGTGGCATTCGTTCAGAAGGCGGGTAAAATCATCGAGCGTTCCGAAGTGGGAATCAATTTTGAAATAATCCGTTGTCTGATACTTGTGATTTGTAGGTGATTCGAAGATAGGGGTGAAGTAAATGGTATTCACTCCAAGATCCTGGATATAATCGAGGTGATCCCGGATTCCCCTGAGATCCCCGCCGAAATAACCGTGTGACGTTGGTTTGTCTCCCCATGGCTGAACTTCCGGAGGATCATTCGTCGTATCTCCGTTTGCAAAACGTTCGGGAAAAATCTCATACACGACGGCGTCCTTTGCCCATGCAGGTCCGAATGACTGTGCGAACGCAGCAGGTGACGGCACGTTCGAGAGCAGGAACCAGCATGAGAAAATCAGAACGGAAGTGAATCTCGGGTGTGGATGAGCGGGCGGCGTATGGAGCTCCATCAGGTGAAGGGAGTCGGTATCGATCTTCACTCCATGATACGAAAATGCGTCCTGAAATGCAATGAAGTTGAGCCGGCAGATTTTGCTATATCTGCACAACATGCTATATTCAGGTTGATTCTCAGGACGAAGCCACTCAACGACGGGTAATCATGGCCCACAACACCGAATCATCATCAGTAAGTCCCTCTCCCGATCGCCGGCGGGTCTTTTTCCTCGTCACAATTCTGGTTCCCGTCATTTTCTTCGTGGTGCTCGAATTGCTTCTGAGAGCAATCGGATACGGGCCCGACCTATCCCTCTTCGTGAAGAATGAGATCAACGGTCGTGAGTATTATTTTCTAAACCCGAATCTCAAGGACCGCTACTTTTCGCATTTTGAATTCAACCCATCGTCTTCACCCGATTGCTTTCTCGCCAATAAACCGCCGGGAATGTTCCGGATTTTCTGTCTCGGCGGATCGACAACAGTCGGTTATCCCTATTGGTACAACGGGTCGTTTTCATCGTTTCTCAGAGACCGGCTTCACAGGATATTTCCCGACCGTCAATTTGAGGTGGTCAATGCGGGCATGACTGCGACCAACAGCTTCACTGTTCTCGACATGGCAAGAGAGATCGTTCAGTATCAGCCGGATCTCCTCCTGGTCTACGACGGGCACAATGAATTTTACGGAGCCCTCGGAATTGCCTCCCACGAATCCCTCGGAAGGTACCGATGGCTGACAGAGGCATATCTGCGTCTCTCTCATTTTCGCACGTTCTTATTGGTCCGGAACGGACTTTCGAGGATCAGCGGCATCTTCCAGAAGCAGAGTTCCACCCGGTTGCCCTCAACGCTGATGGAATCTCTGGCTCTCGGACAGTACATTCCCTACGGAAGCCCCACGTACAACGATTGCCTTCAAATATTCCGCGACAATCTCTCCGAACTCAAAACATGCTGTGAAGACGCAGGGACCCCTGTCATTCTCGGAACTCAGGTCTCAAATCTCAGGGACCTGGCACCGTTTATCTCGCTCCCAGCTGAAGGGATTGCGTCTGAGGATGAAGCCGAGTTTCAGAACATGATAAATGAAGGAACCGGGCATTTCCGCAGCGGCGATTTCAAAGATGCAGCGACGGAATTTGCGGAAGCTATCCGGCATGACTCTCTGCGTGCGGATGCACACTATCGCTATGGCCGCACGCTGGAGCAGTTGGGCGATATCGATAGAGCGCGGCGGGAATATCTACTGGCACGGGACTACGATCAACTCCGATTCCGTGCCAGCAGCGATTTCAACAACGCGATTCTCTCTGCGGCAGATGGCAGGGAGATGTTCTCAATCGACATGGAAAAGGTATTTGAGAGTTCATCACTGCGCGGCCTTGTCGGGGATTCGCTCCTAACGGAACACCTTCATCCCAATTCCCGGGGTGCATTTCTTATCGCAAAGTCATACGCGTCGATGATTCGCAGTCTGGGGCTGGTGGTCTCTTCGGAGAAGTGGAAACTCGCAGATACCATATCAGACAGTACTCTGTGGAACGAGAGGTGTCTCACCCCTCTTGATGAGAGAATTGCCAGGAGGCGCACGGAGGTTCTCACTTCGGGCTGGCCGTTTCGGTCTCAAACTCCCACCGTGGAGCCGGTTGAGGCAACCGACACGTTGGGACAAATCGTCGAACACGTAACCCGATCGCAGTGGTCGTGGACTCAGGCCCATGAGGCAGCCGCCACGTACTATCTTGAAAGGAAGGAATTCGAAAACGCGGAACACGAATATCTCGTGATCCTCGACCAGTTCCCGGGAATGAGTGTTCAGCAGTATTTGCACCTTGCTGCTATTCAGTTAGCCGAAAACAAATTGGCAGAAGCCGATTCGACTCTTTCTGCATCTCTCCATATTGCCGAAACTCAAACTGCATTTACAGAACTGGGAGACATTGCGTTCCGCCAAAATAAATTTGAGGACGCCAGACACTACTTTGAGCGCTCCCTGGAGCTCAACGATTCACCGTCTCTTGAACTCGAAACGCGGTATATGCTGGCACAATCTCTCCATCGTCTTGGCCGTGAGGAACGTGCCGGTGCCGAGCTCCTGCGGCTCCTGAAGATCAAGCCGGATTATCGTCCAGCGATCCTGCTCCTTCAGGAAATTCACGGAAGGCACTGATCCGGCTTTCTGTTTTGTCAACGGCTTCCGGCAAGCGCCTTCTGGAGGGCAAGCGCTTCCGGGTCGTTCGGAGAAATGCTCAGGGCATTTCTCACTTCCACGAGTGCACTGTCGATTGCCAGCATTCGGGCATGCAGAGCCGCCAGCCCATACCACGATTTTTCCGTAACCCCCTTGTTTCCCTCCGATACTCCAACGCTCAGAGCATGATGAAGGTGATCCGATGCTTCCTGGTATTGACCGTCATTGACATCGAGCAAACCCAGATCAAGTGAGGAATAGGGATATTGTGAATTGGAGGAGATGGAGATCTGGTAGTGGGTTACCGCTTCTGTATTTCTCCCCATCGTCCTGAGAAGATTGCCTGTGAGATACTGCGCGTAAAAATTGTACGGGTATTCTTCCAGTTCCGCTTCGTACGAGGTGAGCGCCGCACGGAGATTTCCATAGCGCCAAAAATATGTCGCCGTTTTGTAGAGCGCCTCGTCCCAGGTCGTCGTCCGATAGTACACCTGATCAACGACCGACCGGAGTGTGCTGTCGGCGAATTGCATCACCACGGGAGTCCGGTGATAGTTTGTGAACGGCCACCTTCCGGTAAGATGCTCAACCGAGCGGTCAGCGTACGCCAGATCAAGCCAGCAGATGCTCAAACTGTCGTAATTGAAGGGAAGCGGCGACGGCGACACGCTGTGGTTGGAAAGCGAAAGAGGTATTTCCTCCTTGAGGATCTCTTTTACGAAGAGTTCCGCTATAATATGATATCCAAGAACGGTGGGATGAAGATGTTCCCAGAAGACAGAGCTGTCGCCGATGCCGCCCGGGCAGGCAGCTCCGAGAGCTGAATCCGCGGACAGGCATGGAACATTGAACTGTCTGCACACGTCCCGAAGAATCGCGTTGATTTTCCCCGGGGCACGGAATTTCAGAAGGTCATTGTCGCGCGCACGCTCAAGATAGCTTCTGGCACTATCGTACTTCCCGAGGGCAAAGAGAGACCTGCCCAACCAGTATGAATAAAAAGCATTTTCCGGTTCTGCTGCAACACGCGGGGACAATGTCGTTAGAACATCTTCAAGCGCCCCCTTTTTGAACTTCTCAGGAATTTCATTCAGAAGGCCAGCGTCCTTCACCGTGTCAGTTACAAACGGAGGGAAAAAGAGGTTCGAGGAAACTTCGCTCACTATCACCGGGATACGACTGTCATGAAGCGTTCGGAGGATGGCCGTCATATTGTCCTGGAATCTGTCAAAGATCCGTTCAGCGTCCGAGCTGGCGAGGGCAATATGGCTCCCTTGCGAAACCTGATACATGAGATTTGAAGGAGTCCCCTCAGGTACCTCCTGGTAATGATTCTTCAACCACGACTCGCCTGCCTCAACCAGACGAAAATCCTTCATCCCATATTTCCACCGGATAAGCGGAGAGAAAATCTTCTCCGGCCAAAACGCTCCCACTCCGTCCGGACCGTAGAATTCATTATGACCGGTGTAAATGAGAACGAGATCAGGTGAGTATTCAGCGAGCAGGGGAACAAAATCCCTGATAACATTCGTGTTGATTGCCGAGGCACCAAGATTGACAACCTCAAACTCTCTTCCCGGAAAAGCATGCCTGAGTTCTTTCCGAACGATTGCCGGAATCGTGGCGGTCATTTCGTACGGCGTCCCGAACATCGACGATTCCCCGAGGCAGACGATACGAAAGAGATGCCCTTTGTCCTTCTTAAAAAGAGCTGACTTGAATTCCGGAACCGAGGGAGCGTTCCACGGAAAATATTTCTTCAGATACGAGCGATTGGTCTGATACCACTCGCGGTTATCGAACTTCGCTTCATTGGTAAAGTGGTTTCCCCCCGAGGGGTTGAAGAGCCGTATCAGAATCTCTGCCGCCGCGAGGATGCCGACAATCAGAAGGGCCGGAATAATCGAGAAGATGATCCGCTTCGACGGCGAAAGCTTCGGGGCGCGATTCATGGAACGACGGGCTGGTCGGGAGGATTGATGCCTACCCAGTCATACTGCTTATCAACGAATGGTGCTGCGAACATCCTTCCCCCGAAACCGAGGAGACGGTATGCAAGCATCGGAGTGGTTGTGACCGTTAGGCGAGTGAGCCGGTCCTCATAAACCGCAATGCCAAGCCGATTTGCTTCCTGGGCGAGAAACAGATCCGTCTTGCGTTTTCGTTTCATCCGCAGCAATTCCGAGCGTGCCTCAGTCAACCTTGCCCGCAGGAGCGAATCGGAACGCACCGAGACGTTGCGTTTTTCCAGGAGCTCGAAAAAGGAAAACCCCGTTGAATCCTGAACCGGGCCGTACCTTTGACCCGGGCTCATTGCCCACGCAAGTTCTCCAAGTGGAGGCCGTTCACTGATAGGAAAGAAACTCGTATCACCCCCCACCCCATCACCGTATCGCGTGACTACATCCTGCAGGGTATGACCTTCGGAGAGCATCGCCAGGGCATCTTTCATCTTCTCGAGTGATACCGTGTGAAGTGCGAGGATACGCACCTGTGGAAGAGCGAAGCCCGTATCTGTCGAGTGAAAATACTTCAAGACCTCCTCGTCGCTGATGGCAACATGCTTATTCATGTAGTTCCGGAATTCATATGCCAGCAGCTCGTCGCGCCACGGCTCAAGCTGCTGCTGTACGGCAGAAGACCGGTCGAGCCCTTCGCGGATTGCCTCCTGCTCGAGAAGTTCCAGACGCACCCAATCGTGAAATTCATCATACAAACGGTGCATGACAAATCCAGAATCATTCATCACAAAATACATCCCCTTCTCATAAAGCTTGTCCAGCGCTTCACGCACGCTCCAGGACCTCGACCCCGCGATGATGAGTGTATCCTGAAGTATGTCTTTGCAATCCGCCAGCAACTGCCGGTAAACCGTTTCCGTGATCAACGTATCCCCGGGGTTCCGTTTCAAGGCTTTGACACAGGATAGCGCAAAATCCCGAAAGGCACGCGGCGGTGAATACCCCGTCTTTTCTCTCATGAACTGCGCAAGGTATTCGTCCGCCCTGACATGTTCTTTCCGGAGACGCAAGGATTTCAGAACTCGTTCGGCCAGGACCGTCGACTGCATATTCTCATAAAACTGATTGGGCGCGGAGCGAATAAGTTTCAGGATATAGAACCCGTCTCCGGCACGTACCACAGGGGAGATTTCGCCAGGTTTGAGGCGATATGCTGCATTCTCGATTGCGGTATCGGCATCACCCCACACGATGCTGGCGGTATCACGCATCGCGTGCATGGAAGAGTCTATCTGCATCCTGTCAAATTCGGCGGGGTTTTTCAGCCGGCTCAGCACGAATGCCGCATCATCGGCGGATGAAAAGAATATATACGAGATGATTCTCTGATCGAGTGCGCGCCGGATTCCTTCCCGCCGTTCAGCCGGGGAAATGGTGATTTTATTCTGTATCTCTCTCCGGTATAATTCATCGCGAGCAAGCATCGCACTGATGTGAAACATCGCTTGCTGAAAGAGGGTGTCCCTGTCGAGGTCATACTTCATCGCTTCCTGTGCGAGGATCTTCTCAGCGACCATTGAATACAGAAAGTAGAGCTTCTCTGCATCGAGCTGGCTCGTCCGGTGTCGATAGAGACCGGGAGTCAGCTCAAACCGGTTTAGGAACTCCTGTTCGGAGATGTACGTTGACCCCGCTCTGCCCAGGATAGCGGTGTCCACGCGGCTAACCTGAGAAAAGCCGAATGAGGTAATAAAGAAGAATATGAGGGAGAGATTCGTGCGGAACATGCCGGTGAGATTGCGAAAAAAAAGAAGGCGGGAATTTCTTCCCGCCTTCAATGTACTACCACTGACAATTACTTGATAAATGCCATCTTTTTGGTACTCACGAAATTGCTCGCAGTCATCCGATAGAAGTACACACCGCTCGGATAACGTCCGCCGTCAAATCTGACGCTGTATGTTCCAGGCTCTTTCCTGTCGTTGACAAGAGTACCAACGAGCTGACCGAGGATGTTGAACACTTCAAGTTTCACAGTGCTCGTCTTCGGAACATCATAGTTGATCTTCGTGGACGGATTGAACGGATTGGGATAATTCTGCCACAGTGCAAATACCCTGGGCAAAGTCTTCTGATCCTTCACTGCGGTCGGAGCGTCAAGATCATAATTCCAGGCACTGTAGAAGAGTGGATTGATACTGCCGAACTGATTGAATATCCTGTAGGTACTATCAGCATCGACAATATTTTCCGAGTGGTTATTGCCAAACCCACCCGATCCGCCTTCATTGTCGGATCCACCGATTCCGAACTTGAATGTCTGACCGACCTGCCACTTTGATCCTGAGCTTACGCTGTCAGGACTGTAAGTATCCTGTCTCGTAAAGATCGAATCCCCTGCGATCCTGTCACCGTGCGTGCCGTCATCATACATCTTGCACGGGTCAAAATTGGCGAGGTCGACGCCCCACGTTTGCCACTGATCTTCCGCCGGTCCATTGATCCAGACGCCCCACTTCAGGATTGAGTCCTTGTCGCTGGGGTAAACACTCAAACCGCCCTGGATCGCATTGATCGTATCGCCCTTCGCAACCTGATAAATCGCGGGTCTCAGGTCGCACTCCCAGGTCACGAGTACCTTGCGGGCAAGTGGGCTGCTGTTCGGGAAGACCGGTTCACGTCGTGCCTGCGTGATGCTGGCAGCGGTATCATAAATCGTGAACTCTTTGCTGGGCACAATGAATTGTCTCTTTTCGGCCTCCGACTGTGTTGGTCCGGAATACGCAAAGTTATAATAATTCTCCCGGATCAGCGCCGAATTTTTCACAGCATAGTACTGATAATCAAAGTAACTGCCGATCGTCGTAACGATGGTGTCCGTTCCCTCATAGATCGAGGAGATAAGATTCTGCATTGTGATCTGCTTGTTCGGGGTCGTCGTTGTACCGAAATACCCCGAAACAAGGTCAAGAGTATCGCCGAACGTGAACCCATGAGTAGTAAGCGCCTTTGACACGTCGCAGACATACGTCACGATACACGTATCGGTGTTCACGCGGGCAGAGGGGCGCTCGTTGTTGTAGAACACCCACTGAAGCGTGGTGTCTTTTTTCCCGGTCGGAATTTTGAATGTTCTGTTGCTCTGACTCTGCAATTCATCACGGCCCCAATCAAATCCGATGAGGAACTTATACTGGAGAACATCTCCCTCATTCACGGAATCCTTCGGGATGCGCACGCGGCCCGACCAGAACGAATTTGCCGCAACCGTGTACCCGTCACCATTCGTCGCAGGTGATTCTCTCGTCAGGTAGAACGATGGAGCCCAGTTCAGATCACCATAGGAAGCACGGCTGCCGCCACCGCGGACCGCCACCGTATCCGTGTTGTTGTTAAAGCTAAAGCTGCCCGACGATATCGGACCAGCCATACTCACGCGGAAATAGACGCTCATGGTATCCGCTGCTGTCGGAGTCCATGGACGCCAGTATTGCGGGTTGCTGCCGGAACCGTTATTCCAGAACTGAACATCAAGCGTCGTGTCCTGGTCTGCAACGATGTAATCACGGTTGGTGTTCTGCAGTTCCGGGTACGGCGAATTCACGTTCTGTTCCCATCCGGTATTGACTCCGCCATAATACGCTATCACAAATTTAAACGCGATCGTGTCGTTCGTATTCAGCGTAAGCGTCTTTGAATAATAGTCTCCTCCGATACTTGTCATATTATTTACAGAATCATTTCCCCACGTAATCGGATCCGGATTCAGGCTATGGACAAGGCCGCCACGGAGCTGTAACTGCGCACCCGACACCGGAATTGTATCCGGAATCGTCGCCGTGTTCAGAATGAACGTCACCTGATGCGTTTGTGCCTGCACCGCAGACCACGAACCCAGACCCACGGTCAGGAGCAATGCAACAGCAAGCACTAACACTCTCTTCATAGTTTCCCCATGTTATTAGTTTGAGAATGAGAAATTAAGTACAACTACGTTACCAACAAACCCTTGAAGATACAAGTATCTTCCGGATGAATGTAAGAATTTACTTTATCAAAAGCTAATACCCAGCCCAATTGTATTGATACTCCCGAACAGCCCAAAATCCGTGTATGCATAGTTAACTTCTAAAATTCCAAGGCCTTGTGCATCATAGCGCAGGCCGCCGCCAAGCGAGAGCCCCGCTTCGTTCTGGCTGGAGAAAATCGAATTGTACCCGCCCCGGAAAAACGCCATATTGTTCCAACCAACTTCACCCCCGACATTCACCGACTGTGTATTATCGCTTGGACGAAGCGCATCGCCCGCGAGCGTGACTTTCACCATGTCCGTCTTCACAACATCCATCGCCACCCCGACGCGGAACAACAGAGGCAATGACCAGGGATCCGTCTTCAGATCCGCAACGAGAGCTTTATTTGATCCCGCGTCGGTTGGATCGATATCGACGCGATTGAGGAGATCGCTTCCTTCCAGTTTCAAATCGCCGCCAAAGTTCGACATCGTCACACCGAGACGCATGTCATTGAAGCCTGTGACGAACAATAATCCGAGGTCGAAGGCAAATGTTCCGGCACTTTCATTCCAGATTTGTTGCTGAACATACTTCAGTGATCCCCCGAGGGAGAACCGATCCGTCAGCCGGCGACAGTACGACGCTGCGAATGCCAGATCCTGAGCAGACCAACGCTGACCATTCCCATCCGGCTGTGTCACCGTGGTGACCGCCTCGTCGCCGTAATCGAGCTGCGTGAGACTGAGTCCGAGGGCATTCTCATCGCCAAGATTCAGCATGAAGCCAAACCAGCGGAACTTCGTCCCGACGAGCCAGTCGGTGTTCGAAAATATGAACTGGCTTTTTCCCGCCTGCTGGAACGCTCCGGGGTTCCAGTATAACGACGTCGCATCGTCGTTGGACGCAACGTACGCTCCTCCCATGGCAATCGCGCGCGGGCCGACCGCAATCCCGAGAAACTGTCCGGCGGTCGTGCCGTACTTCGACTGTGAGTGTGCAGTTGTCCCCAAAATGAGAACCAGTAAGAGTCCTCTCACATATTTCGCTGTTAAGCTCTGCATATTCATATCGTCCATTTCTATTTGATGATTGCAAGCTTACCCGTCTTGTTGCCGACGGGAGATTCAACGACATAAAAATAGACTCCAAACGCAACATCAAGATTCTCGTCGGTCTTGACGTTCCAGGACACTGAACCGTCGTCGCTACCGTTGTGGTAAAGTGTCGCGATACGGTCGCCGCGTGCGGTGAAGATGGTGATCTTCGACTGCGCCGGCAGGTGGATAAATTCAATTTTCCGATCACCGCGCCCGCTGGTGATCCCCGGAGGCAGAGGCGGTTCGAACGATGATGCGGTGACATACGGGTTCGGAACTGCCTTGATCCTGTCGAGACTCGATGAGGCCAGCTGTGCATCCACATACGACCTGGCTGTGGTGAATTCAAACTGGTCCACAGCGTTGTACGGCTTGTTCATCTTCAGATCGAGATTATCTCCCGCAGTCAGCACGTAGATGGTGGTGTCGTTCTGCCGGCTTGAGAAGAGAATATCCCACGACGGAGAATACGATCCCCGCGGGTTATTATCCAGGAAGATCACCTCGTCAAGAGGTGTGATCGAATTGGGCTGTGAACTTCCCGAATGCTTAAAGAGAAGGAATTTGATATACGTGCTCTCGGTGGCATTGAAGATCCTGAAATTCACCGGAATCCGCGTGGTGAACGGAAATGCCGGATTGGTCGGCGGCCAGACGGAAGACGTGTCCACAATCGAACTCGCAAACTGTATTTCATAATCACACGGCTTGGTATACCCCCGGATCGGCGGCCGGAACAGTGGGTGGCTTGACGCTGCTATCCCGTAGGAGTATGCGTTCTGATTTGTCCAGCGCGATGCCGAAGCGTTCAGATTAACGACCCACGTATTGTCAAAATCAAGCTGAACACCGTCGAAGACGTCTGCTTCCGTATTTTCCACGAGGAACGGCGATCCCTGGATATGCGGGCTCAGGAACACGGGATCGTACTGGTACGTGATCGTGTATTTTCCCGCAGGAAGCGAACCCGGCGACGCACCGAAAATTACGCCTCGAGCCGTGTCCATACCGTACAGAGAAGGAGATACAATCGAACCACCGGCATTTCGGACGACAACTGTAGCGCCGAGGATATTCTTGCGTGAAAGCGACACCCTTTCGGTATCCTTGCCAGTGAAGGTTTCAACCTTATCCTGGAGGTCCCTCACGGAGTAGAACGTGGTCCTGCGATCCCACTCGGTCGAATCCGCTGCATCGACCAGCTTATTCCCGTTATTATCCACGCTGTCAACCTGAGTATCCAGAAATTCCACCCGGTACCGGTCGCCTGCAATTTTGGTGGGATCAACAACGGAATAGGAAATTCCCGACGTTGCATTCCCCTGCGTATGGATCAGTGAAACTCCATCGGGTGGGGCGATGTAACCGGCAACTTTCGCGTTCGGGGTAACGACGACAACATTGATATCCTTCTGACTGATTTCCCCCGTACTCGAAATGCGTACGGAATGTGTATTTTCGCTCGGGAATATTCCGATGGCAGCATTCCCGTAATTGTACGCAACAACCGCATAATAATATTTCCGCCCGTTATCAACTTCCTTGTCGACATAACTATGCTGCAGCCCAGTCTCGCTGCCGAGGAAATAGGAGAATCCGGCGGCTTCCTGATACAGATCTCCCTGGGCCTGGAAATATCCGCTGATACTGTCTTTCTTGTCGAATTGTGCGATTGGCTGGTAGCCCCGCGGGTTACCGCTTGCATCGGTCACCGTAAAGATGTCGCTGAAGTTCGGATCCGTCGATTTGTAAATCTTGTATCCTTCGAAATTCCTGATCCTCAGCACCGGATCAACGGTTGCCTCGGCCACACGATCCCAGTACAGCGTCACCTGATGATCGCCGGCAACGGCAGTCACTGTCGGTGGATCCGGGGGAGTCGGGAACTGATAGTTTGCATCATAGATCTTCTGGACGGTTGCCTTATTCTTGATAAGGTCGTCGATATCATCCTGAACGCTGTTTCCTTTCTTTCCGCCGCCGAACACGAGGGCAAGAGTAAACCGTTCGGTCGTTTTCGCGACAACCGGGAAATATCCTGACCCGTAGATGAAGTCGCCGTCCTCGCCCTGTGTCGGCAAACCTCCCACGATGGATGGGGGAACATCAAAATATCCCGGCTGCAGGTCACGCCACTGAATTTCGTCATTCGCGAGATTCACCGGATTCTGGGCATTGGTGAAATAGAAGAAACTCGACAAACCAATCTGGTCGGATTCACGCACATCCGTCTTGTCAATATGCGGCTCACCGGGCTCGCCGGTGTCAAGCGGTGGGTTCTGGGTACAGTCATACCCTGAAGTCGGCCTTCCGTCCCCTTCTCCGGCATCGGGTCCCGGGTAATTTACAGCCGTAGGTCCTATGCCATCGCGTCCGACATCATCGAAATTCACATTCCAGTCCCCGTTATTGTCGATGCAATCGTCCCTTCTCTCGTCGATCATGCTCATGGGATTGGTACCATTCCCGGTTTTGTAGTCGACGTAGCGTACGGGTCGAAAGATATTGATAAGCGGCGGCTTCGTCGGATCCTTCTGTACCTTTATTTCATGATAATGGAGGAAGTAATTTTCGTCGATCAGTCCGTCGAAATCATTGTCAATGCCGTCATACGCGTTGGGATTAAGAATCTGGTTGCCGGAAGCATCAGAGTAGACATTACCCTCTGCAACTTTGGTCACGCCCGGGATGATGAGCACAGAATCCTTCATACCACGCGTGATAACTTTTACGGGCTGTGTGCCGACGTGAAAGAGCACGCGCGAAAAATCGTTATGAATGAGGACAATATTGGAATTCGCCGCGATGACCGTCGAATCGAAACTCGTCTGAGTAAACTGGGGGGCAAGTTGTCCGACCGTGGATGAATCTGCATCTCCGTCGTTATCAATGCCGTCGTACGGATTGCCGGGGCTCTCGAGAAATGCGTAGCCGATCATACCCACCGGATAGGCCTGATTCCAGCGCGGGTTGTCCTGCGTATTGCGATCGAAATCACCCGTGTAGGTGATATTCTGGAAAACGTTATAAAACGACCAGTCATCTCTGTACTCCTGGGGACTGTCGTTATTGCCGGTCACTCCGACATACGTACCGACCAGCATGCCGAACACCATCCGGTTGTAGGTTGTGGTGCCGGTATTATTGATCTCGTAGAGCCAGAAGATGTTGTCCGCCGCGAGGAACTGAGCCCATTGAAGCGCCCTGACCGTGAGCACAAGAGCCATACCGTTGCGCGACGGATTCAGGGAGTCCGGCTTAAAGGCGATGCGTCTCGAATTATTCTGCGCGAAATTATACCGCTGATCGTCGTTATCATCCATCACGAAATACGTCTCGAGATCGGCGCTTCTCTTCTTGCCAAAGTATCCGTTCCAGGATCCTTTCCATCCCGGATCCAGGACATCACTCATCTTGTCGGGCCAGAAGGGCGGCCAGGTGCTGGGATCATTGCTGAGGGCGACACTTTGATTCGGGCTCGGGGCAAAAAATCCGTCTTCGGGCTCAAATGTCCAGGGAAGACCGCTCGGAGATTCATCGACGCCGTTGTTGGCAGTCGGACGGGCAACCGGGCAGGAAGCGACGGTATGAAAAACGGTATCGATGTTGTTGGTGGTGTCGTGCCAATTCACCTCGCCTCCGATCAGCGGGCTCACGTCGCCGAGGTAGCCGTTATTGTCGTCCTTCCATGCGCCGCGCGGATAGGAGCCTGAGGGCTGTGCAATCACGCCCCAGTTCCCAAACACCGTACGCACATTGTTGCCGTTCATAATGGCAAACCGCCTGAACTGACGGCCGCTTTGTGTGTATTGCTTTGCCTCCAGTCCTGCCTGCAGGAGAAGAAGTGCGCCGAAAGCGATACCGAGTATTCGAATGGTCTTCATTTAGAACTCCAGATTCATGCCAATCTCAATCCGACGGGGCTCGGAAAAATTCGTCGGCTGTGTATAGAATTGATCAATGGAATTGATTACCTGCGCCGGATGGAGCTTCAGCGCCGCCGCTTCGTCAGTCGTGAACCCCGCACGTCCTGTATCATCGAAGACATTAAGCTCATTTCGAATATCAAGAAGGTTAAAGACACGAGCATACAGCACAAGGTGTAAGACATCTACGGGGATGTTGTAAAAAGCTCTCATATCCAGATTGAAGAACGACGGCTTCGTACCGCTGTTGATAAGGAGCGTCGTGATATCGGTCGAAAGCCTAGGTGTATAGGGTGTTCCGCTTCCATACTGACCGATGAAACTCATTCCCCATTTCTTTGAATCATACGCCGCCGTGACATTGAGCGTATGCCGTTGGTCCCAGTTCAGCGGTGTCAGCTCGACCTCCGGGAGATTGCCGCCTGCAATAGCATTCTCTGCCTGCGAAGGGTCGGAGGCGCTTCCGCTGGCAACCTGGTAGGTGTAATCGAGTGTAGAAGAGAAACCTCCTCCGAAGCGCTTGGTCATCGTCAGAACGATTCCCTTGACTGTACCGAAATCACTGTTCACGAATTTATTGTAGGTTGCCGAGCCCCCAAAGATGATGATCTGGTCTGCCCGGGTTCCGGCCAGATTCCGGATATCGCGCATGTATGCGGTAAGGTCCACGTTCACGTCTTGGGTGATCTGCTGTTGAATGCCGATTTCTCCGCTCACCGTCTGTTCCGGAGAGAGATCCGAGTTTCCGACAATTCCGACAGGTCCTGTCCCCTGGTTGAGCTTAAATCCGGGATTCTGATAGAGAAGTTCGAACGACGGGATCTGGAAGAAATGACCGTAGGAAAAATGGACGACTCCCGTTGCAGTGATCGGGAACGACGCACCAAACCGCGGACTCCACTGCGTTTTAGTCGATGCGGAATGATACCAGTGCGTCATCCTCTGCGCAAGCGTCTGATTCACATTTTCCGGCTTCACCGGTGCATAAATGTCGGGATCACTTTCATCATTCAGGACAACTCCATCCGGATCAAAATAATCAAACCGGATGCCGATGTTCACGATAAGGTCCTTGAACTCCATTTTGTCCTGAAGATACGAGGAAATCTCCGTCGGTGCGTGATCGTAATAATCGTGATAGATCGAAGATGTCGGCTCGATCCTGGTGCGGATGAACGGACTGCTCGACTGGACGTTGAAATCACTTTCCGTCGCGAGCGGCTGGAGCTGAACATTGTCGTACAGAAGATTATGCTTTCTGTACTCGACGCCGAACTTCACAAGATTTGTCTGATCGACCTGGCTGGTGATATCGAATTTGCCGACTTTGGTGATTGTCCTGCGGCGGAAGATATTATTATCCGTTCCGCCCGTGAAGAAGCTATATGTATCCGGCGTGGTAAGAAGCGACGGATGCACATAATGCTGCGTGGACATCGGCACGCCCGAGGGTTCCATAACTTCCCACAAATCGCCCGAACTATCCGGCGCCGGGGCATACGGCAAATCGTAGAGATAGTATCTGTAGAGTTTGTCAAAGAATGAGAACCCGAGCGTGTAGAACGTGTTGGCAGAAAGCGTATGCGTCAGCTGTGTGATCGAGGTACTGCTCCAGGAATAGTTCGTCCCTACCCCGGCCGGATCATAGAAGAATGCCCGGTTATACGGTTTGGATTTGTTGTAGTCGTAAATAAAGTTCGTATTCAGCTTGAGAGAAGGTGCAATCTTCCAGGTAATTTTTCCCTGAGCATACGACCGGTAGCTGTTGTTCATCGGATAGAGGGAACTATCGCCATAGCCGGTGGTGGGATCGCGTGAGATGGTGTACTTCTGTGTAATAGGATCGGTATACCCCACATTCCAGGGATTGAATCGATTATATCCGTAGAGATCTCCACCGAAACTGATCGAACGGAGGTTCGCAAAAAAGGAGACGTTATCACCCACCAGCGGTCCGCTGACATCTCCCTCAATGTCGCGGATAGTTGTGGGTTTGAATTTTGTCAGTCCGGGAAAGACGTCGGGATCGTTCGTGTAATATTGCCCGCCGTAGACGCCGATCGTTCCGGTGTACTTTTGTCCGCCTTCCTTGGTTGCGATATTCACCACTCCCGACATGGCCTGTCCATATTCGGCATTGAATGCTCCCGAAACGAGCTGAAGTTCCTGCACGGAGCTCTTGTTTATTTCAACAACCTGTGAGCCGTCGTATGGATCCGTCACCGGAACACCGTCGATCCAGTATGCAACTTCGCCGCTTCGCCCGCCGCGGAGACTGCCGGCAACATATCCCGCCTGAAGGTTGAGCACCTGCGTAACCTCGGTAACCGGAAGGGCTGCAATCTGATCCCCTCCGACAACAGCCGTTGTCGCGGTGAGATCCTTCTGAATCGCAGGCCGTTCTGCGGTGATGATCACTTCTTTCTGCTCAACGACCGTTTCATTCAACTCAAAATCATTCCGCGTGGTCAGATCAATATTGACCTGCAGGCCTCTCACTTCAACAGGATCGTACCCGAGAATCGACGCCTTAATCGTATAGGTGTTGGGAGGAATATTGATGATCGAGAACTGACCCTGCAGATCGGTTGCCGCACCGAGCGAGGTGCCAACGACAATGACGTTCGCGCCGACCAGAGGTTCCTTGGTTTTCGCATCAATAACTTTCCCGGCGATCTTGCCCGTATTGCCTGCATGCAGGGCCGGGACCATGAGGAAGAGCAAAATAATACAGGACGTGGTTACACGTGAAATCATGAGTGGAAGACTCCTGTGCGAAAGGTGAGAAAATGAGAAATGGGAAAAGCATCTGGAAAACAGAGGCGAGAGCTTACGCGGTGTCGCAGTCGCCGCTCCGTCTCGGGGTCGACAGCAGGCGAGTTGAATAACCCCATGAAGAGATACCAAGTCGTATCGAAGCTACACTATGATCCGGATTTCGATTGAGCGCTTTTCCCGACAAAGTAGACATTTTTTCAGGAAATGTCAAGCTTGTGTTCCATAAAGTTACGGGTTGATGATTCCGCTAAACAGGTATCCGGCGCCCCCGGGGGTTCACTTGAGATTTCCCGGGGCAGTGCGTATATTACGAAAATTCCTTTCTAAACCGATTACCAACTGACAAACCATGGGAAGCGTCATTCTTGAGCATGTGTCGAAAAAGTTCGACACCAAAGCGGTTGTCGTGAACGATGTGAACATCACCATCCGTGACAAGGAGTTTGTGGTTCTCGTGGGGCCTTCGGGATGCGGAAAATCCACGACACTCCGTATGATTGCCGGCCTGGAAGAGATTTCCGAGGGAAAGATCCTCATCGACGAGAATGTCGTGAATGACGTTCCGCCGAAAGACCGGGACATCGCCATGGTGTTCCAGAATTATGCCCTCTACCCGCACATGAGTGTCTACGATAATCTCGCGTTCGGGCTGAAGATGAGAAAGTACCCGAAAGAGGACATCCGGCAGCGCGTGAACCAGGCAGCGGAAATCCTGGGAATCAAAGAAATGCTCGACCGCAAACCAAAGGCATTATCAGGTGGACAACGTCAACGCGTGGCGCTGGGTCGTGCGATCGTCCGCAGGCCCAAGGTCTTCCTCTTCGACGAGCCGCTCAGCAACCTTGATGCAAATCTCCGCGTTCAGATGCGCACCGAAATTTCACGACTCCACAAGCAACTCCAGACAACGATGATCTACGTGACCCATGACCAGATTGAAGCAATGTCGATGGGAGACAGAATCGTCGTGATGAAGGACGGGATGGTGCAGCAGGTCGATGTTCCGCTGACGATTTATAACAAGCCGGCAAATCAATTTGTAGCAAGCTTCATCGGTAGCCCGACGATGAATTTCTTCAAAGGGATGATCTCCAGGCAAACACCTGCTTCATTTGATGGATCGGATGCCGCACTGCATCTCCCACTCGGCACAGCGGAAAGCACACGACTTTCAAATCTGGCGGGATCGAATGTTGTTCTCGGTATTCGCCCCGAACATATCTTCGCCAGGAGCCAGAACTCCTCCTGCGTTCCCTTCCAGGCGCAAATCGAAGTGACTGAACCCGTTGGAAACGAAATCTTCGTCTACTTCAGCATCGAACGCTCCACACAACACTACGTCTCACGGATTTCCTCGGATATCCAGCCCGAACGGGGAAAAGCATTCGAGATGTACCTCGACATCTCGAAGGTGCATTTCTTCGACGCGGTTTCCGGCAAAGCGCTCTGAACGCCAGGCCGGTGATGCTATCCGCGGAGGATCTTCTCGATTGAAGAAGCGACACCGTTAACCTTCTTCATGGCACTCTGGTTCCCTCGTAAACCCGCGGAATAACTCTCAAACGCTTTGAGCAGTCCGACATCCTGCCCTACCTGCTCGCTCAAGTAGTACTTGTGAAGCATGATATCGAGGTAAAGCGACGCCGCCGTCCGGTCGGGAAATTCATCAACCAACCTGAATCTGGTAAAGAGCTTCAGCACCGGCTTGAAAATGTTGGCATACCAGTCCCGAGCCGCCTCTTCAATCGGTACATCTCTTCCCTCGCGCTCACTGAGATACCATTTGTGCTCATAGATATGCTGGAGAAGTATTTTTGATTGCCCGGAATGCTCAAAAGGCCCGATGAGCCGGTCGACATCCATCTTGGTGATGAGTTCGAATGTCTGTTCTTCCTTCTCGGTTTCAAAGAGATCAACATATCTGTTGAGAATGTACTCTTCGTCTTCCTTCCGCATCAGCGGACCCTGCAACACACCGCTCGCCTGCATATCTCCCTCGGTCCATGCCATCGATTCCAGGAAGTGCTGGATATCGGACAGGCGCAGCTTCTCGGAAACGGACGGTGCAATCTCCACCGTCTCGGCATCGGCCAGGACGGCGCGTAGAACCGTTCTCAGCCCGATTTCCGGAAAATGCTGCTTTGCAAAAACGATCATCATGTTGGAAAGCGATGCATCCCCCCAGTAGACGCCGTTGCGGTGCATGTGAACGAAGAGCCGGATGATCACATCCCAGATTCTCCTGCGATTTTCCTTCCTGAACGCGCGGCGGAAGAGATGATAATCCGGAAGCGCATATTCCAGCAAGCTCGTTACGAGATATCCGGTTCCCACCGATTCAATCTGATTTCCGGATTTCGTTTCGACAAGCTGAAAGCCCTCATCCCGAACGACCGTTCCCACCGGTCTCAGCGTCGGGATTCCGCGGTGCTGAAGCTCCAGATATGATTGATATTCTTTCAGCGCGGCTTCGGGTGAGGTTTCTTTGATCGCGTAGGGATTATTCTTCACAAGCACAAATCGCACGACATGACGCGCCAAACCGCTTTTGACTGCCATGAACCGGGCATCGCGCCTGGTCCAGCGCTGGAGCGGCTTATGCCACGGAAGCTGTTGGAGCAAACGCATCTCTTCAAGAGGAAAAGAGAGACGGATCTCGGCAGTATTCCTCGGGATGGTGCTCACGATATGTCCGTCAATCGAAGGTTCCCCTACCGTGAAGGGAAGTAGTATCTTGAAGCGTACTCCCGCACCATGCGGTGAGTATTGTACAGGGGAAGGATTGTTTGAATTGACCTGCGGATTTTAGCGATCCACTTTCGCGGAATCCCGTTACGGTCGCGCTGGTAGAAGAGCGGGATAACCTCCTTCGAAAGCACCGAGTAGAGCGCATCCGCATCACGCCGGTCTACTTCTTCCGGCGGGAGATCTTCCTCGATCCTGCCGCCGATTGCCCAGCCATTCGTGCCGTCGTACGCTTCATTCCACCAGCCGTCGAGAATGCTGCAGTGAAGACCGCCGTTGACGGTGATCTTCTGGCCGCTCGTACCGCTTGCTTCGAGGGGACGGCGAGGCGTATTCAACCAGACATCACATCCGGAAATCAGCATCCTGGCAACATTCACATCATAATTCTCCAGGAAAATGACACGTCCAAAAAATGGATGCTGACGTGATACGTTCAGAACCTGACGGATGAATTCCTTTCCTTCGGCATCCCGCGGGTGAGATTTTCCGGCGTAGATCAACTGAATGGGATGCTCCGGATCGTCGAAGAGAGTCTGTGATCTGGCAAGATCAGAAAAGATCAGCGGAGCCCGTTTGTACGGCGCAAACCGGCGAGCATAGCCGATCGTGAGTGCATCGAACGAAAGCAGGTGGACCAGCGCATCCTCCCCCGTCGCACCGCCAAATGCTTCCTGATGACGCGCCCGACGACGGATGAATTCAATAAGAGACCTGCGCAGCTCGTATCGTAGCGCCCAAAGCTCCTCATCACAGACGGCCTTCGGGTCCGCCATGTGCTTCCAGTATTTGGGATTGTCGAGATACTCCTTCCATTTATGCGAATCATGACGCTCCCAGAATGCCCATGTCGTCGGGGTCGTCCAGCTCGGAATGTGAACACCGTTCGTGATGTAACCGATCGGCACCTTGCCTGCCGACTTGCCGGGATAAAGGTCCATCCACATCAGACGGGAAATCTCGCCGTGTTTACTACTGACGGCATTCGCCGCCCTCGACAATTTCAAACCCAATATCGTCATGGTGAATTCCTTCTTCTCCGTATCGCCGGGGAGGAGACCATACGACATCAAATCGTCCATCGAAAGCTTCATCCATTCAGCAAACGGCTTCAGCGTGAATTCGATGAGGTCCGAGGGAAACCGATCGTGTCCTGCGGGTACCGGTGTATGCGTCGTGAAGACGCACTGACGGCGTACGCTTTCCTCTGCTTTCGCTTTCGGAATGCGTTCATCGAGCTGTTCGCGAAGGAGCTCCAATGTCAGAAAGGCAGCATGTCCCTCATTCATATGAAAGACGGAAGGAGAAATTCCCAA
>DATIXJ010000065.1:0-45860 GCA_035518715.1 Bacteroidota bacterium
GAGACAAACCTTGGAGTTACGAAGAAGGCAGAATCTTACACAAAATCAATTACAATCATCATCAACAACACTATTGACTTTATCCTGAACTATCTCTTAATTTACAACCCACTCTGTGCGAAAGACTTTGAAGACAGACAGTCATTGGCTACTTTCAACATTTCTTTATCGGTAGCTCTATTTCCTGTCAATACAATCCCTAGAAATTCAGCTTTCCTCTGACCACGATGGTAAATGTCCAACCAAGCGGACTGTTTACCATCCTTCAGTTTCTTTAACCTCAGTTTAACTGACATAAGATCTCCTGTCTTTGTAACTCAGTTGTTTCATTTGATGGGTTATTTTTTTAAATTGTTCACTGTTGTTACCACAATCATCTTTTTGACTTAGATTTCAATTCCCATGGAGAAAAGCATGTTGACGATTACTGATGTGTATGCACGCGAAATTCTTGATTCGCGGGGCAACCCCACGATCGAGGTTGATGTCGAACTCGAATCCGGCGTGAAAGGACGCGCAGCAGTTCCCAGCGGCGCCTCGACCGGCGAGCATGAGGCGGTCGAGCTCCGCGACGGCGACAAGATGCGTTATAACGGCAAGGGCGTGCTCAATGCCGTCGAAAATGTGAACGACAAAATTGCCGATGAAGTCATTGGATTCGAGGCGAGCGATCAGGTTGGCATCGACCGGCTGATGATCGAGCTCGATGGAACGCCGAATAAAGGCAAGCTCGGCGCAAATGCCATCCTCGGTGTATCCATGGCGGTGTCGAGGGCGGCGGCGGCTGCACTCGAAGTGCCGCTCTACAAATATCTCGGCGGCCCTAACGCGAAAATCCTTCCCGTCCCGATGATGAACATCCTCAACGGCGGAAAGCATGCGGATAATAATGTGGATCTCCAGGAATTTATGATCGTTCCCGTCGATGCGGAGAACTTTGCGGAAGCACTCCGCATGGGGGCGGAAGTGTTTCATTCGCTCAAAGGCGTCCTCACCAAGAAGGGGCACAATACCGGGGTTGGGGATGAAGGCGGATTTGCCCCAAATCTGAAATCGAACGAGGAAGCAATCGAGGTCATTCTTGAGGCCATTCAGAAAGCAAATTTGAAACCGGGAAAAGACGTGTATCTCGCCCTCGACCCGGCTTCGAGTGAATTTTTTGAGAAAGGAAAATACGTCTTCAAGAAATCGGATAAATCGGCAAAGACCCCCGAACAGATGGTGAAGTTTTATGAAAAGTGGGTGAAGCAATACCCGATACTGTCTATCGAAGACGGGATGGCGGAAAATGACTGGGAGGGATGGAAGCTGATCACCGAGGCACTGGGCGGAAAGATCCAGCTCGTGGGTGATGATGTCTTTGTCACGAACACCGAAATTCTGAGCAAGGGGATCGAAAAGGGTATCGCCAATTCGATTCTCATCAAGGTAAATCAGATTGGCACTCTGACGGAAACATTTGACTGCATCGAGATGGCAAAACGGGCAGGGTACACGACGGTCATCAGTCACCGGTCGGGTGAGACCGAAGACACGTTCATTGCCGATCTCGCGGTCGCGACAAATGCCGGTCAGATCAAAACCGGTTCGGCAAGCCGCACCGATCGGATTGCAAAGTACAATCAGCTTATACGGATCGAGGAAGAGCTGAGCGCCACGGGGATTTACCTCGGCCTCGGTGCATTCTGAATCAGCAGACGCTGAAATGAGAGGGTTTGGAAGAACATCCGGGCTGACGAGGGATCGCTGATGCGGGAGGGTGGTTCTTCAAGACAGGTTCCTGATCCGCCGCTTCGTTTGCGGGGCGTCGAGTTCCGGCTCATCCTGCTTGCGAGTCTTCCGTTTCTTCTGTTTCTTGCAATTCCGCTTATCGCAGTTCTCGCCCGGGTGTCTCCCTCCCAGCTTCTTCGCTCGCTGTTCGAGGAGCATGTTGCCGATGCAATAACTCTGAGCATCTCCACAACCCTCATTGCAACGGGTCTGACCATGGTGTTCGGTACGCCGGTAGCCTACCTGCTGGCACGCTACACCTTTTGGGGCCGGTCGCTTGTCGATACGCTCATCGATCTCCCTATTGTTCTCCCTCCAGCGGTGGCGGGCGTTGCACTCCTGATGGCATTCGGCCGCCAGGGGATCTTCGGTCCGTTCCTTCAAAGCATCGGCTTGACCATTCCGTTTACGCGCACAGCCGTCGTCTTTGCGCAGCTCTTTGTTGCCTCCCCGTTTTATGTGAAGTCGGCAGTTCAGGGATTCATGAGGGTTGACCGGGAACTGGAACAATCCGCCGCGATGGATGGTGCTTCGGCGTTCCGGATTTTCCGGGATATCACGCTCCCGCTTTCCCTTCCCTCACTCACGAGCGGGCTTGTCATGACGTGGGCACGCGCGTTGGGTGAATTCGGCGGAACGATCATCTTCGCCGGGAATTATCCGGGCAGAACCCAGACCATGCCGCTGGCAATCTATCTCGGATTCGAAATTGATTTTTCCGTTGCGGTGACACTTGCCGTGGTGCTTCTTAGTATTTCATTTGCGATCATCTTTCTCCTCCGGAAGGTTCTCCACGACCGCATGTTTGTTGTTTGAGCATTCCATTTTGGAGTTCGGTGAAAAATTCCTATTATTTGAATCATCCAATTACGCATTTCCATGAAGTACTCAAATCGTAAGAAAAAAATGCCGCGCAGAAAGTCGTCTGCGGGGAATCTGCGGACCGGTTCTGTTCAGCACGATATTCTCTTCGGGACGGACGGCTGGCGCGGCAAAATCGCAGAAGATTATACGTTCGAAAACGTTCGCAGGTGTACTCAGGGATTTGCCCGGTATCTCAGAAGCGAGTACACTTCCGCGCAGCTTGAGCGCGGGGTCGTGGTCGGGGGCGACCGCAGATTCAATTCGGAACATTTTGCAGCTGCGGCTGCGGAGGTTCTCGCGGGGAACGGTATCCCTGTGCACTTCTGCGGAGGCGGCGTGCCCACACCTGTCATTTCCTTCAGCGTGAAATCACGGAAAGCGATTGGAGCGATCAACATCACCGCAAGCCATAATCCTCCCGGCGACAACGGGTACAAGGTACGCGATGAGAACGGCGGTGCCATTGCGCCGGAAGGGCTGAAAAAAATCGAGCGCCTCATTCCGAAAGGCCTGACGGGAATCAAACGGCTGAGCTTCTCCGAGGCAAAATCGTCGGGCCGTATTATGGAATTCACCGCAGATGATCAGTATATATCACAAATCAGGAAACTCGTCGACCTTGAACCGATCCGGAGCGCCGGATTGAAAATTCTGGTCGACCCGATGTGGGGAAATGGTGCGGGATGGTTTCAGCGCCTCCTTGGCGGCGGCCCGACAGAAATCGTGGAAATTCACAGTGATCGAAATCCCACCTTTCCCGAGATGCACCGGCCCGAACCGATACATCCCAATATCGATGCCGGGTTGAAAAAAGGAATAGAGTACGGCTCCGATGTCATTCTCATTACTGATGGAGATGCCGATCGGTGCGGGATTGCAGATGAAAACGGACAATTCCTGGATCAACTCAGGGTTTACGGGCTTCTTGCACTCTATCTCCTGGAGGTGCGCGGCCAGCGCGGTGCGATCGTGAAAACTCTTTCCACAACGTCCATGCTGGATGCACTCGGAAAACTGTACGATGTTCCGGTTTACGAAACGGGTGTCGGATTCAAATATGTCGCACCGAAAATGCTCGAAACCAACGCGCTTATCGGCGGTGAAGAAAGCGGGGGTTACGCATTCCGGGGTCACGTTCCGGAACGTGACGGGATCCTCGCAAATCTCTTCTTCCTCGATTTCATAGTGAAGACGGGAATGAAACCGTCACAGTTGCTCAGGAAATTGTTTGAAAAAGTCGGCGAGCATTACTACGACCGGATCGATCTGATCCTCGAACCGGGACGAAAGGAAATCCTCCTCAGAAATCTGAAATCACGTACCCCGGCGGAAATTGCCGGACAGCAGGTTGTGAATACGAACCTCCTCGACGGATTCAAGTTCACCATCCGGGATGGCAGCTGGCTTCTCATCCGGTTCTCGGGAACGGAACCTCTCGTCCGGATTTACTCGGAAGCAGGAAGTCCCGAACTCCTGCGCAGGATTCTTGAAGAAGGCAGAAAATTGGTACAGTAGTCGTTCCCGGTTTTACAGAGTTCCGATTATCATATGTTTATCATCGCATCGTTCATCATCATTCACGAAAGGAGTCGTTCATGCCGGTTCGCACAGCACAAGCAGTCTGGGAAGGGGATTTGAAGGGCGGAAAAGGGAGGATGAAGTTTTCCGCGTTCGACGGAGCATACTCGTTCAGCTCCCGGTTTGAAAACGGAACGGGGACAAATCCGGAAGAGCTCCTCGCCGCGGCACATGCGGGATGCTTCTCAATGGCATTCTCTGCAGCCCTGGCGAAGGCAGGATTCGTGCCGACGCGTGTTCAGACGACGGCAAAGGCGTCGCTGGAGAAAGTCGGTGAGGGATTCAAGATCACAACCATCGAGCTCGTCACGGAAGGAGCCGTTCCGCGGATCGACAATGCGAAATTTCAGGAGATCGCCGAGGGTGCAAAGAAAAACTGCCCGGTTTCTCAGGCGCTCGCCGGCGTTGCCATCAAACTCCACGCAACACTCGTCTCATAATAAGTCCGCACTATGCTCATCAGGCGGGTGAATGACCTTCACCCGCCGTTCATTGTATCCATCACTCATCAGGAGATGAATCGTGAAGCCCGCGTTCTTGTTGACGATTTCGAATACCTTCATGACTTTTGCATGGTACGGGCATCTCAAGTACAAGGAGGTTGCCCTCTGGAAGGTCGTGCTGATCAGCTGGGGGATTGCATTCTTTGAATACTGCTTCCAGGTGCCGGCAAACCGGATCGGCAGTGCCACGTTTTCCGCTGCACAATTGAAGATCATGCAGGAAGTTATCACGCTCGTGGTTTTTGCACTTTTTTCCGTTTTCTACCTGCGTGAATCGGTGAAGTGGAATTACATCGTTGCGTTCCTCTTCGTGCTCGGTGCAGTCTACTTTGCCTTCAAACAGTGGTGAATCCATCTTCCCCGTCCTTGAGATTCGTTCTCGCGTTTGGTATATTATGATACAAACGATCGAACATCCAACTTTTATCCGGAATTTTATATGATCCACATTGCTGAACGCATGAAGCGCCTCGGAACGGAGAGCGCGTTTGAAGTCCTTGCACGCGCCAAAGCACTGGAGGCACAAGGGAAAGAAATTATCCATCTTGAAATTGGTGAGCCCGACTTTGATACGCCGGCGAATATCCGTGCCGCGGCCAAGAAGGCGCTTGATGAGGGGTTCACACACTACGGACCTTCCGCCGGTCTTCCGCAGGCGCGAAAAACCGTTGCCGAGTATGTTGCGAAGACGCGCCGTATCCCCGTGAATGCGGACCAGGTGGTCATCACGCCGGGCGCAAAACCGATCATGTTCTTTGTGATACTTGCCTGCGTCGATGAGGGAGATGAGGTAATCTACCCCAACCCGGGCTTTCCGATCTATGAATCGGCGATTGAGTTTGTGGGCGCGAAAGCCGTTCCGATCCAGCTAAAGGAAGAAAATGAGTTTCGGATCGACATCGGCGATCTGAAGAAGCTAATCACAAAAAAGACGCGGCTTCTGATTCTGAATTCACCGCAGAATCCGACGGGTGGCGTGTTGACGGAAAGCGACGTGCGCGCCATTGCAGATCTTGCACGCGAACATGATCTCATTGTCCTGTCGGATGAAGTTTACGATCAGATCATGTACGACGGGATGAAGCCGTTGAGCATTGCGTCGGTTCCCGGTATGCAGGAGCGAACGGTGATTCTGGACGGATTTTCCAAAACGTATGCCATGACGGGGTGGCGGTTAGGTTTCGGTGTGATGCCGGATGCCCTCGCAGCATCGGTGACGCGGTTGCAGATCAACAGTACATCCTGCACGGCGAGTTTTTCGCAGATTGCCGGCATCGAGGCGCTGACCGGTCCCCGCGGAGATGTGGAACGGATGGTAAAAGAGTTCGAGCGGCGGCGCGACCTGATCGTCAAGGGTCTCAATGCGATTGAAGGGATCCGGTGCCACAAGCCGCACGGGGCGTTTTATGTTTTTCCGAATATTTCGGGAACCGGGTTTTCGTCGAAAGAGCTCGCGGATGTTCTCATGAATGAGGCAGGGGTGGCGTGTCTCTCCGGCACTGCATTTGGGAAGTTTGGCGAGGGGTTTTTGCGGTTATCATATGCCAATTCGCTGCCGAATCTTGAAAAGGCGGTCGACCGGATTGCAAAAACGCTCAAGAAACAGCACGCGTACGCCGGCTAGGAATCTCCCGGGGTAAAAAAAAGACTTGACAACGAAAAAGAAGTTTTGTATACTTTAGTTAGATAAAGTACCATGCGACGCATTACTAACCGGGACATCGAATCGCTCTATGACGCGATTCTCTCTCTCCAGACCATGGAAGAGGCGAAGCATTTTTTCCGCGATCTTCTCACGCCGACCGAAATCGAGGAATGTGCGGAGCGGTGGAAAGCCGCACGGATGCTGTCGAGGGGAGTTCCGTATACGCGCATTATCGGCGAAACTGGCCTGAGTTCCACCACGGTTGCACGGGTCGCGCGGTGGGTCAAGAAGGGCACCGGCGGATACCGGGTTGCCCTGGGGCGATTGCCCCGCAATGTATCCTGATTTTTTTTCCTCATACACTTTATTTTACTAAAGTATGCTTGCACGAAACGGTCGCCTGAAAATTGCTGTTCAGCGGGAAGGGAGAATTGCCGACGATTCCGTGGCCCTGCTGAAACACGCCGGACTCGATTTCGATTTCCGGTCACGCGCACTCTTTTCACCCTGCAGAAACTTCTCCCTCGATATTCTCGCCGTGCGCGACGATGATATCCCCGAGTTCGTCCAGGATGGAGTGAGCCACCTCGGCGTCGTCGGCGAAAACCTCGTGCGCGAACGCGGCGCACAGGTCTCCATCGTCGAACACCTCGGCTTTGGGAAATGCCGCCTCGTCATCTGTGTCCCGAAAGGAAGCCCTATTACCGAGCTCTGCCACCTCTCCGGTAAACGGATCGCCACCTCGTATCCTGTGAGCGTCCGCCGGTTTCTGGCAGAACACCAGATGACGGCGGAAGTCATCGAAATCAGCGGATCGGTGGAAATTGCTCCCACCCTCGACGTAGCAGATGCAACGTGCGATATCGTCTCTACCGGCAGTACGGCACGGACGAACGGGCTGGAAATCCTTCATACGGTCATGGAATCCGAAGCCGTGCTCATCGCTGCCACGACCGCGCTCGAGTCACCTGCGACGATGCATGAGATCAACAACCTCCTTCGCCGGATTCGAAGTCAGTTGAAGGCGCGCGGTAAACGCTATGTCATGATGAATGCGCCCGCGGCTGCAGTCGAGAAAATTACATCACTTACTCCCGGTATGAAGAGTCCCACAATCATGCCGCTGGCGACTTCCGGTATGGTGGCAATTCATTCTGTTGTTGGAGAAGACGTCTTCTGGGAAGTCATGGATCAGCTCAAGCGCGCCGGAGCGACGGATATCGTCGTTCTTCCGATTGAAAAATTCATTCCCTGAGTATGATCCGCATCTCATCCTCGATATACACGACTCGTCAAATGTTCGCTCTGCTCCGCTCTTCCCGGACTATCCCGCAGCAGGTGTTCGAACGCTCGAGCGCAATTGTGCGTGAAGTTGCAACTTCCGGTGACGCGGCATTGGCAAGATTCTCACTGCAGTTCGACGGAGTCGCCCCCGATCAATTCCGCGTGCCGGAGATCCAGTTTGAAGAAGCCGAGCGCCGTATCGAGGATGACCTCTGCGATGCGCTTCGTGCCGCAGCGTCGAATATCGAGAAATTCCATCGTGCTCAATTGCCTGAATCAGTCGAAGTTCGTACGTCGAATGGGGTTCTCTGCCGGCGCGAGTGGCGCCCCATTGACTCAGTGGGTCTCTATGTCCCCGGAGGCTCAGCACCGCTCGTTTCCACCGTACTCATGCTCGGCATTCCTGCCCGGATTGCGGGATGCCGCGAGATCGTCCTCTGCACGCCTGCCCGCAGGGAGAAGATGGTCCCGGCGGAAATTCTCGTTGCTGCAAGGATGGTCGGCATAACGAGCGTTTATCAGGCAGGCGGCGCGCAGGCGATCGCGGCGATGGCCGTCGGCACTGAGAGTGTTCCTCCTGTCCGGAAGATTTTCGGACCGGGCAATCACTACGTCGCGGCGGCAAAGTCCATCGTTTCGCAGCCGCCCTACGGCGTTGCTATTGATATGCTGGCTGGACCTTCGGAGCTGGTAATCCTTGCCGACGAGAGTGCCGATCCCGCATGGGTGGCAGCCGATCTCCTCTCTCAGGCCGAGCATGGAATTGACTCGCCGGTTGTCGTGGTTTCCACATCGCATGAGCTCATTGCCGAGGTTGAAGCGGAGGTTTCCGCTCAAATGCAATCGCTCTCCCGGTGCTCCATCCTCGAAGAAAGTATGAAGAAGAGCCATGCGGTTCTGGTGAGTGACCTGAGTCAGGCAATCGAACTTATCAACGAGTACGCACCCGAACATCTGATTCTCTCGGTGAAAGAACCGGAACATCTGATACCCGATATCCGGAATGCCGGGTCCGTTTTTGTCGGATCGCTGACATCGGTGGTCTTCGGAGATTATGCCTCAGGAACGAATCACACGCTGCCGACTTCAGGTGCTGCAGCATCGATGGGTGGGCTCACTGTCGAATCGTTCATGAAGCCGATTTCTTTCCAGGCGATCGATCGCGAGGGCGTTTCTCATCTCGCCTCCGTTGTGAAGGTGCTTGCGCGAGCCGAAGGTCTGGATGCGCATGTAAACGCTATTAGAGTCCGTGAGGGAAGCGTATGATCGAATCACTGATCCGGAAACACCTTCGGACCTTTCAGCCGTACAAATCGGCGCGGTCCGAAGCAACATTTGGAACGATCCTGCTGGACGCAAATGAATTATCAGTCGGAAGCCCCGTCACATGGGACGGAATTGCACTCAACCGGTATCCCGATCCAGTGGCGAATGAACTGCGGGAGAGAATCGCGCGGCAATTTGGCCTTCAAAAAGAATCGATTTTTCTCGGAGTCGGATCGGATGAAATTATTGATTTGCTCCTTCGACTCTTCTGTGAGCCGGAGAGCGACCGCGTGGTGATCCTGGAGCCGACATACGGAGTTTACCGCGTCGCTGCGAATTTCAACGCCCTTCGGGTCACATCGGTAGGTCTGGATGCCGGCTTTCAGATTGATCCGGGTCAGACATCGCACGCTCTCCGGGATGGTGCCAAGATTCTCTTTTGCTGTTCACCAAATAATCCGACGGGAAATCTCCTTCGGCGCGATGATATACTGAAGATTTGTTCGGATTGGAGAGGTATCGTCGTCGTTGATGAAGCATACGTTGAATTTGCCGAGCCGGCGTCGGGTCTGGCGGATGCCGTCAAACAGCATCCGAATCTTGTCATCTTGCGCACGTTCTCGAAAGCGCGCGGTCTTGCCGGCATCCGGCTTGGTTACTGCATTGCAAATCCCCTGATCATTTCGTATCTGCTCGCTGTAAAATCTCCCTACAACCTCAATGCGGTGACGCTTGCGCTTGCACTGCATGCCATGAACAACGAGGCATTCACCGATGAAGCGCGCGCCTCTATTCTACGAGAGCGACTCCGCCTTCGAAACCAACTTCAACATATTTCTTCCGTTCGGAAAGTTTATCCGTCCGATGCGAATTTCCTCCTCGTTGAATTTGAGGATGCCGGGAATATCTACGCAAAGCTCCTCCAGCGGGGGATTATTGTACGGAGGAGACATGAAGAGCGCCTCAGCAATTGTCTTCGTATCACTATCGGAACACCGCAGGAGAATACGCTTCTGCTTTCCGCTCTTGGGGATCCTGAATGAAAAAAGTCGTCTTCGTTGACCGGGACGGAACCATTATTCTGGAACCGGCTGATAAGCAGATTGACTCGCTGGAAAAGCTGGAGTTCATACCCGGCATCATTGCCGGATTGCGCACCCTCGTCGACGCAGGATTCTCCCTCATCATGGTGAGCAATCAGGATGGTCTCGGCACCAGGCAGTATCCACGGGAGAAATTCCGTCTCGTTCAGAATAAATTAATCCGGCTCCTGGAAGGAGAAGGAATACAATTCGAGAAGGTCTTTATCTGTCCACACCGCAGGAGTGAAAGCTGCTCGTGCAGGAAACCAAAGACCGGTCTTGTTTCTTCCTATCTGAAGAATCATCACATCGAGGTTTCGCGTTCGTTTGTTCTGGGAGACCGAGCCACGGATGTAGAGTTTGCCCACAATCTCGGGTTGCGCGCTGTACACCTGACCTCGAAGAAAGAATCACGGGCGGAGTATTCTACGCCCAAGGCCGCAGAAGCGTGCAGGTATATTGCCCGTTCCCTTCGGTCGGCCGCCTTGCGAAGGAAAACGCGTGAAACTGATATCCGCGCATGCGTCTCGCTCGACGGCACCGGCGTCCATGTTGTGTCAACCGGTATCGGTTTTTTCGATCACATGCTTGCCCAGTTTGCACGGCACTCGGGGGTGGATCTCCAGCTGCATGTGGCCGGCGACCTCCATATCGATGAGCATCACTCTGTTGAAGATTCCGGTATCGTTCTCGGCGAAGTTCTGCGCCGGGCGTTGGGAGAGAAAAGAGGTATACAGCGTTTCGGATTTATCGCACCACTCGATGAGGCAGTTGCACGGGTTGTTCTCGATCTGAGCGGACGCGCATTCCTGGACTTCCGCTGTACCTTCACACGTGAAATGGTCGGCAAATTTCCCACGGAGCTCACCCGTGAGTTCTTCCGTGGACTGGCGGAAGGTCTGAAAGCCACCGTTCATATTTCCTGCCGCGGCAAAAATGATCATCACAAAATCGAATCCATCTTCAAATCGTTTGCGCAGTCGTTTCGGCAGGCGATACGGTTCGATGAACGGCGGCGAAACATTCTTCCCACGACGAAAGGGCTGTTGTGATCGGTATTGTCGATTATGAAGCCGGAAACATTTCATCTGTTGTCAATGCGCTGAAGGCATTGGATCTTGCCTATCGGACCACCAGCAAAACCGTGGAGCTTTCCCAATGCAGCGGCATTATTCTTCCCGGTGTCGGAGCCGCACCTGGAGCGATGCACTCTCTGCAGAATAACGGTCTCGTGGAATTTCTCCGGTCCTTTGATCGACCACTCCTCGGCATCTGTCTCGGCATGCAGCTCCTGTTCGAGCGGTCTGAGGAAGGAGATACCTCTTGTCTGGGAATCATTCCGGGATGTATCACAAAACTCGGCGATGAAGCGGAAAAAATCCCTCATATGGGCTGGAACGCCGTCGATTTGTCAAATGAAAACCCCCTGATGAAAGATATTCCCACAGATTCGTATTTCTATTTTGCACATTCGTATGTCGCTCCCGTTAGAGAGACAACCGTTGCCACCTGCCGATGCGGCAGTGAGTTTGCCGCGATTGTCAGGAAGGGGAATTTTCTCGGGGTACAGTTTCATCCGGAAAAATCCGGTCGTATTGGATTGAAGCTTCTGAAAAATTTTTCCGACGCATGCTGATCATTCCCGCCATAGACATCCTCGGTAATTCGTGTGTGCGGCTCGCCGAAGGTTCTTTCGACGCGGTGACGAAGTATGCATCGTTGCCGGTGGATCAGGCAAGAGAGTTCCTCCGGCTGGGAGCAACCTACCTTCATGTCGTTGATCTCGACGGAGCAAGAGGTGGCCAGCTTCTGCATATCGATGCCGTTGCCGAGATCCGGAAACTCCCTGGTCTCTTTCTTCAGGTTGGAGGCGGAATCAGAAGTGATACCGATGTGCAGCGTTTGATGGAAATCGGTGTTGACCGCGTTGTCGTGGGAAGTATCGCACTTTCATCCCCTGAAATACTCCGGTCGTGGATTGACCGCTACGGCGCGGGCCGGTTCTGTGTGGCGCTTGACGTGAAAGAGAAGCGGGTCGTCTCCAAAGGGTGGCAGGAGACCACGTCGCTTAGCGTCGACGCGGTTATTCCGGGATTGATCGATGCGGGGGTCGAGTGTTTCCTCTCGACTGATATACGAAGGGATGGAATGATGTCGGGACCGAATGTCGAGCTCTATGAAGGACTTTCCCGAACCTATCCGACGGTTTCATGGCTTGCCTCCGGCGGAATAACCACACTCGAGGATGTGCGGAGGCTCAGAGTTTGCGGCGTGACCGGCGCGATTATAGGAAAGGCGTTATATGAAGGCAAGCTCCAGCTGGAGAAGGCCCTGGAGGAGGCATGCTGACGCGGAGAATTATCCCCTGTCTCGATGTTTGTAATGGGAGGGTTGTGAAGGGCAAGCGATTCAAGGATCTCATAGATGTTGGTGACCCCGTTGAAATGGCAGACCGGTATTCCGCCGAGGGGGCTGATGAAATTGTGCTCCTGGATATTTCCGCTTCGCTGGAGGAGAGAAGACCGTTTTTTGAGGTCGTTCGTCGTGTCGCCGCGGGAGTCGCAATTCCGCTTACCGTTGGGGGCGGAATTCGCTCGGTCGATGACATCCTTGCGCTGCTCCGATGTGGTGCGGACAAAGTATCGCTCAATACGATTCTCCTGACCGATCCATCGTTGCTGACGCGGGCTGCCGAGCGCGTCGGATCGCAGGCCTTGGTCGCGGCAATCGACGTGGATCGCAAGAACGGGTCATGGGTTGTTCACGTGAAGAGCGGAACGGAAGAAACAGATCGCGAAGCCGTATCATGGGCGCAGACGGTCGTTCGGTATGGCGCCGGCGAGCTTCTTGTTACCTCGATCGACCGGGATGGAACGAAACTCGGTTACGATCTCCGGCTCCTGGAGGCGCTTTCGCAGTGCGTCAAAGTCCCGATCGTTGCTTCAGGCGGCGCGGGGACCATGGATCATCTTGCCGAAGCACTCAGCATCGGCAAGGCCGATGCTGTTTTGGCAGCGAGTCTTTTCCACTTCGGCGAAGTTTCCATTCCCGATCTGAAGAAATTCCTTTCTGAAAAAAATCTTCCGGTGCGTCTATGAACGAACAACTCAACTTCGAGAAAATGAACGGCCTCATCCCCGCCGTCGTGCAGGATGCTGTGGATGGCACTGTTCTTATGTCTGGATTCATGAATCGCGAAGCGCTCGATCGGACGCGGCAGGAAGGGGTGGTCTGGTTTTACAGCCGTACCAAACTGCGTCTCTGGAAAAAGGGAGAAACTTCGGGAAATATCCTTCGTGTTGTTTCGATAGATCCGGATTGTGACAATGATGCGCTTCTCGTTCGCGTTGTTCCGGCCGGCCCCGTCTGTCATACCGGCGAGCGCAGTTGTTTTCCCGAATCTCTGCGCACTTCTGGTCAGGTCCTGAGGGCTCTCTCCGATACCATTGCTGATCGAAAAAAGATGATGCCGGAAAACTCCTACACCACTGCTCTCTTCCGTGAAGGCATTGCTCGCATTGCGCAGAAAGTCGGAGAAGAAGCAGTCGAGCTCACGATCAGCGCTCAATATCCGGACAAGCAGCGGTGTATTGAAGAATCTGCCGACCTGATCTATCATTTGCTCGTACTTCTTGCGGCGAAAGAAATTGATCTTTCGCAGGTCACCGCCGAGCTCAGTTCACGCACGAAAAAGTAACTCCTCTGCACGCTCGTGTCAGCCGGTGTGAGAACCCTACCTTTGAGTTTACTGCAGGAATGACGTATATTGAACGTCAGATCTACCTGACCCGCGAGCATGATGAATGTCTTCGATCTGGCTATTGCATGGAACTGGGAATTTGATGCCGATTTTGTCGCAGGCATCGAGTATGAATGTTCCGGCATGGGCATTTCGACATACCGCATCGATCCGAAAAACCTCCACGAGACCCTCTCCAATCTCCAATCCGGAAAACTGGGTTTTCGTGCCTTCTTCGACCGCGCGTCTGATGCAGATGCCGACTTTCTCCCGCTCGTTTCCCTTTTAAGTCAACCGCCTGTCCTCGTTATCAATCCGCACCCGTACGTCGTCCATGCCGTGGATAAGGCGACGATGCATCTTATCCTCATCACCAGCGGCATTCATGTACCGAATACGATTATCCTCTCGCCCTACAACATGAATGGAACGATCGAGCTTCAGCAGAGCGCCCTCGATCGGATAGGAATTCCGTTCGTGATCAAGCCGGCCAACACAACCGGCGGCGGAACGGGTGTTGTCATGAATGCAAAAACTCTGGAAGATGTTCTCTCGGCCCGCCGGACTCATGCCGATGATAAATATCTCATTCAGGAAACGATTATTCCCAAAGTGCTGGACGGCAAGCGGGCGTGGTTCCGGGCCTACTGTATTTTTGATGAGACGGTTGTCTGCTGGTGGGATGATACGACACACCGGTACACGGAGCTGACCCAGAGTGAAGAACACCATTACGGATTGGACGGAATCCGGGCTATCGCGAAAACAATCCAGTCGTCCTGCAAGCTCGATTTCTTCTCCTCCGAGATTGCGCTGACGGAAGAACGCAAGTTCATTGTCGTCGACTATGTGAATGAAGTTTGCGACATGCGCCTCCAGTCGAATTACTATAACGGTGCCCCGGACGCCGTCGTTCATAAGATTGAAGGACTCATCGCGGAACGAATTGCGGATCATCTCCACAAATGATCATACGCCTGACACGGTTCCCTGAGTGGCCGGACCCCGGCAGGAAGGAATTCCCGCTCTTTGAATTTCATATCCGCTCCGGTGTCCGCCGGAAATACGGGTTTGACGACTCGCTCTACACCTCTTCGGGAAATGTGATCTTCCCGAACTTCCGGGCGGTGCGTGCGTTCGCGCAAAAAATGAATGCACTTCGTGACCTGAAAAATCATCCCGAACTCGCGATCAAGGCCGGAAAACTTAATGCAATGGCATTGATCGATGAAATCCTCCATTATGTTCTTCGGATTTATGAGGAACGAGCAAACCCGAACGTTTTTTCCCGGGCACTCTCATATCTCCGGCATCATGCGGGAGAAAGCTCGGTCCACTCCACAATCCTGGAGTTCGTTCGTGAAGTGCCGCCCCTTTCTGTTCACCGCGGCAGCGTAGCAGCCGAGAAATATGTTGAAGGATCAACAGCAGGAAAACCGCATCGGGAAAACGTCCTCGAAGAAATCATCCTCTTCCATCTTGCGAATCTCAACCCGTCGTTCAGGCCTTTTATTGAGCTCTTTGACGATTCGAAACTTTCCCAGACAACGGGCTATACGAGAATGATGCATGAGCTTGAGGCATTCTTCAGGTCTGAACTTCCATTCGGACCGGAAGGAACGAGCGTCCTCGAGCTTCTTCGCGCACCCATGCGCGCTTCGCCCGAAAGTCTCGAAGGTCAGCTCGCGTACATCAAAACTCATTGGGGTCTCATCCTCGGCGAGAAATTCATGAAGAAAATTCTCGGTGCGTATGACCTGATCGAAGAGGAATCGAAACCGATGTTCTCCGGAGGAAGAGGTCCGACGGTGGTACCGGATTTTCGCGGGGAAGGCGGCACATTCGACCTTGAACGTTTCACGGATGACCGGGACTGGATGCCGAGCGTGGTGATCATTGCCAAAAACACGTACGTCTGGCTCGATCAGCTCTCCCGAAAATACCGCCGGTCGATTACGGCATTGAATCAGATCCCGGACGAGGAGCTCGATCAGCTTGCACGCTGGAATTTTACCGGATTGTGGCTTATCGGCATCTGGGAACGAAGCTCAGCTTCGCAGAAGATCAAGCAGATGACGGGAAACCCGGAAGCCGTGTCATCTGCATATTCACTTTACGATTACGATATTGCGCGCGATCTCGGCGGCGAAGATGCCTTTCAAAATCTCCGCCATCGTGCCTGGGTACGGGGCATCCGGCTTGCCGGCGATATGGTCCCGAATCACGTGGGCATCTATTCCCGCTGGGTGATCGAGCACCCGGAGTTTTTTGTTCAGTCTGATTTCTCTCCCTTTCCCGGATATCAGTTTACCGGCCCGAACCTGTCGGAACATCCGGACATTGATCTGCGCATCGAAGACGGATATTGGACACGAAAAGACGCCGCGGTGGTGTTCCAGCGCGTCGATCGGCGATCGGGAAATGTGCGGTATTTCTACCACGGAAACGACGGAACCAACATGCCATGGAACGATACCGCACAGCTGAATTTCCTCCGTGCAGATGTCCGGGAAGCCGTTATCGAGAAGATATTCCAGGTGGCCCGGAAGTTCTCGATCATCCGTTTCGATGCAGCAATGGTGCTGACGAAGCGGCATTTTCAGCGACTCTGGTTTCCTCAGCCCGGTACCGGGGGTGCAATACCGTCACGGGCCGATGCGGCATTGCCGGCGGATGAGTTCGAGCGTGCTTTTCCCGCGGAGTTCTGGCGAGAGGTCGTCGACCGCATCAATCAGGATCTTCCGCATACGCTTCTTCTGGCCGAGGCATTCTGGCTGCTGGAAGGATACTTCGTGCGTACACTCGGGATGCATCGGGTCTACAACAGTGCATTCATGCACATGTTGATGAATGAGGAAAACGCCAAGTACCGTCATCTCATCCGGGCGACGCTTCATTTCAATCCGGAAATTCTCAAGCGATACGTGAATTTCATGAGCAACCCCGATGAGCAGACGGCTATCAACCAGTTTGGCAAGGATGACAAGTATTTCGGTGTTGCCGTGATGATGGTAACTCTCCCGGGCCTGCCGATGTTTGCTCACGGACAGATTGAGGGGTACGCCGAGAAGTACGGCATGGAATACAAGCGTGCATATTACGATGAGGTCCCCGACGAACATCTCGTCCGCAGGCACGAGCGTGAAATTTTTCCCATCATGCAGAAGCGCCATCTCTTCAGCCAGGTGTCGGATTTTGAGATGTACGATTTTATCGATTCGGGCGGACGGCTCAACGAAAATGTCTTTGCGTATTCCAATATGACGGGATCGGAGCGGGCGCTCATCTGCTATCATAATAAGTATGAGGAAACGTCAGGGTGGATTCACGACGCTGTCGGAAAGACAACAGCTGCCGGCGGAGATGAAGAAGGAAAATTCGTCGTTCGCCGGTCGATCGGTCAGGCGCTTCACCTGAAAAGTGAGGGTCCGGTGTATTATCTGTTCAGGGACTTCCGCTCAAATCTGGAGTTTATCCGTTCGGGACGGGAGCTGAGCGAACGCGGCATCTTTGTCGAGCTCAAGGCATTTCACTATTATGTATTTCTTGATTTCCGCGAAGTGTTTGATACGACCGGCGAATACGCGTCTCTGGAACGTCATCTTGGCGGCCGCGGGGTTCCGGACATCCTGCAGGAATTCCGCGATCTGCAGCTTGCGCCCCTTCATGAGGCACTGTCTCGCCTTTGTTCACGAGAACTGCTCGGTTGGTTGGCGGATATCGTTGGCGCAGAAGATTCGTCTGCAGATGTGCGGAAATCGATTCAGGATCTCTCTCTCGCGTTCGGCAATTTCGCTGATCAGGTTCGGTGCCGGGTAAAGCTTTCCAAGCGGAAATCCGAGATTGAATCTGAATTCGGTGACCTCCTGAATGCTGTCCGGTTACTCTATCATCATCCGTTCGAAAAAGACTCGGGGCTTGACAGGAAGTTTCAACGCATTCTGACACCTCTGCTGCGGGAAAAGGAGATATCTTATTCTCCTCTCGGTACGGCCATTTCGCTCCTGACTCTTTATCCAATTATTGGCTCCTTTGAAAGTGCGGATGCTTCAATGTTCATCACAGCATGTGATATTTCGAGGTCGCTGGAGAAATCTCTCGCGGGCGTGGAGAGCGATCCTTCCGTGAGAGCGGAAACTGCCGGTATGATACTTCTCGTGGCAACCGGAGAGAACCCATTTCTGGCACCGCAGAAGGCGTATTCAGTCATTTTGGCCTCTCTGCAGCTTGAGCGGTTCAGAGAGTATCTCAAGGTGAACACCTTCGAAGGTACGACGTATTTCAACAAGGAACGCTTCGAACATCTCCTGGAATGGTATTTCTGGATGGCCGCTGTCTCGATGATGAAAGAACATCCGCGGACAAGGGACCCGAAGAGGTATCGCGATTCCCTGAAGATGTTCGAAGAGCTTCGTACGGCAGCCGGCGCATCTGGATACCGGTTGGCGGAGTTTCAGAAAAACCTTTCCGGAAAAAAGTTATCCAAATCAGTCTGATGGAGTAACGAACATGCAAGACGTCCTGGCGATCATTCTCGGCGGCGGCCGCGGCGAGCGGCTCTATCCGCTTACAAAACATCGGGCAAAGCCGGCACTCCCTCTCGCGGGAAAATATCGGCTCATCGATATCCCCGTCAGCAATTGCATCAACTCGGGTCTGCTGAAGATTTATGTTCTCACCCAGTTCAATTCGGCTTCGCTCAATCAGCATATCGCCAATACCTACCGGTTCTATCCGTTCATGAAAGGGTTCGTCGACGTCCTGGCGGCTCAGCAGACCCCGATCAGCCCCGAATGGTTTCAGGGAACAGCGGATGCAGTGCGGAAAACGCTCTGGGTCATGGAACCGTGGAAGGTCGACCATTACGTCATACTTTCCGGCGATCACCTCTACCGCATGGATTACCGGAACCTTCTGCAGCATCATCGTTCAACCGGGGCGGATGTCACGATATCTGTCACACCCGTGGACGAGGATTGCGCGTCGTCTTTTGGGTTGATGAAAACGAATGAAAAGGGGAGAGTTGTTGAGTTTCGGGAAAAACCGACGGGGAGCACGCTCGCGACGATGAAGGTGACATCCTCTGAATTCTTGTTGGAACATCCCGACATCGAAAAAAAACCGTATCTGGCATCGATGGGCATCTATGTTTTTAAGAGAAAAGTCCTGATCGATCTTCTCAAAAATTATCCGCAGCATACGGACTTCGGAAGGGATGTGATTCCGACAGCGATCGACTCCCACAGCGTCCAGGCATGCGCGTTTCATGGGTATTGGGAGGATATCGGAACGATCGAGTCATTTTACAATGCGAACCTTGCACTGGTACACCAGCCGAAACCGAGATTCAGCTTTTACGATGCGGATTTTCCGATCTATACGCGGGCGAGATTTCTCCCTCCCTCCAAGATTCTCAACTGTAAATCCGATGAAGTAATGGTCTGTGACGGATGCATCGTCAAGAGCAGTCAGATCAGGAATTCCATCATCGGCGTCCGGTCGAGACTCGAAACCGGAACGGTAATCGAAGACTCACTTCTCATGGGAGCTGACAATTATCAGTCCGAAGCAGAACGCAATGCGGATCTGGCTTCGGGAATACCTCCGGTGGGAGTCGGCGAGAACTCGCTGATCAGGAGAGCGATTGTCGACAAGAACGCCCGTATCGGCAAAAATGTCAGGATTATCAATAAGGACGGACTGAAAAATGTCGAGAGGGAAAGTGAGGGGTATTGGATTCGGAATGGCATCGTCATCGTCATCAAGAACACGATAATTCCGGACAACACGGTTATTTGAAGACGAAATGATATGGCTGCAGAACGGATCTCGATGAAAACCGTTTTGATGCTGGCATCGGAAAATGCCTCGCTGAAGAACGGAAAAGTGGGGGGTGTCGGAGATGTCATCCGCGATCTCCCGCGGGCCCTTGCTGATCTGGGATGGAACACGACGATCATAACTCCGTCGTATGGGTTTCTTCATCTTGATAATCCCTCGAGAGAAATCGGAAGCGTCCGGTTTCCCTTTTCCGGAAAAATTGAGGAAGCAATTGTCTTTGAAGTAACACCAAGGATCGCCCACGCGGGGGTGAGAAACCTCGTTGTCGAGCATCCCCGAATCCGGGGAACGCCGATCTATTCCAATGATCCGCCGGGCCAGGCGTTCGCCAGTGATGCCACGAAATATGCGCTGTTCTGTTCCGCCATTGGTCAATACCTGAAAACAACCGAGATGCCTGCGGTTCTTCATCTTCATGACTGGCATACGCCGTTCCTTCTGCTTCTGCGCGAGCTTCATCCCCAATTTTCGCACCTGAAGGATGTGAAAACCGTCTTCACGATTCACAATCTTGCCATACAAGGCAACCGGCCTCTGCGCGGATCGGCGGCAACGGTTGAGCAGTGGTTTCCGGAAATTTTTTCGGATTCCTCCTGGATGAATTCCTGGAAGGATCCCCGCTATACGGAACCCAACTTTACTCCGATGGCTGCGGGAATTCGACTGGCGGACCGGGTGAATACCGTTTCCCCGACGTACGCCGAGGAAATTGTTCATCCGAGCAATCCTTCGATCGGGAGTATCCGGGGTGAGGGGCTTGAAGGAATTCTCCAAACGGCGAAAGCCGAAGGACGGCTGTTCGGCATTCTGAACGGATGTGAATATCCGGCAAATAGAATTCCCAGGCGTCTGCCGTTTCCGGAACTGTGCGATGTCTTCACGTCGGAAGTAGGATCATGGAAGAAGAAGTTGCCCGATCCCGTCCATGACCAGTCGCTAGAGCGCATCACAGAGCTCAAAAAGCGGAGACCATCGGTCATTCTTACGAGTGTCACACGGGTAGTGGAGCAAAAAATCAAAATTCTCCATCAGCCAACCTCCCGGCGGAAGCCGGTTATGGCGGAAATCTGCTCGCTCCTTTCGACGGTGAATGGAATCTACATTGTTCTTGGAACGGGTACTCCGGATTACGAAGACCGGATGGCGGAGATGATGCGCCGCTGCCCGAATTGTCTCTACCTGAAAGGTTTTTCGGAACCCATCGGTGAGGTCTTGTACGCCAATGGGATGCTCTTCATGATGCCGAGCTCGTTTGAACCGTGCGGTATCGGTCAGATGTTGGCAATGCGCGATGGTCAGCCGTGTCTCGTCCATGCGGTGGGGGGACTGAAGGACACCGTCACGGAAGGAAAGAACGGATTTACGTTTTTGGGTGCGACACTTCTCGAGCAGGCCGATCTGTGTGTGGAGGGAACCCATCGTGCCATCAAGACGAAACTGGAGCAGCCTGACCTCTGGAACCGCATTGTGCAGGAGGCCCTGGAGTCCCGGTTTACCTGGGAGAAAAGTGCCCGGGAGTATATTGATAGGATGTATTTGTGAGATCCCCGGCGCGGGGGATTTGAGATCGGGAAGAAAATTCCTACATTCTTAGAAATCAGTTTTCGCCATCAGCGGAGAATTTGTTCGTGATTTTGTGGCTGAATGTTCTTCTACTTCTCGCCCTTCAGATTCCTGGAGATCGCGGGGCAGGCAGAGCTTCTGAACAGCAGGAAACAGCGACGCCGGATTCGGTAAGGCATGCTCTCCTGATCTCCGACACGACCGGAATGGAAACGGCGTGGACAGTTCCGCGTGATCCTTCCACTCAATCACTTCCTGCCGATTCAGCGCTTGCCGCTCAGATCAGACATGGATTCGAGTTGTTCACCAAAACATCACAAAAGGCCCCGCGTTTTTCTGCGAGCATACTGTCGTGCAGTAACTGTCATTTGAATGCGGGACAACGGGAAAAGGCACTCCCGCTTGTGGGTGTCGCGGGATTGTTCCCCGAACATAACAAGCGTGCCGGCAGGGCGATAAGTCTTGAGGAACGCATTATAGGTTGTTTCCTGCGGAGTGAAAACGCCACGGGAGTGAGTGGGGCCGACACCTCGCGGCTGCCGGGAGTGCGCTCCGAAGAAGTCGAGGCACTCGCTGCATACATCCACTGGATATCTGATCCTGTTTCTTCGGCGCATCCGCCTTCCTGGAGGGGACAAAACACGATTGCAAAGAAGAACCTCATTACGATTTCTGCATTGGACCGGAGGCGCGGACGTGCGCTGTTCCGAGAATGGTGTGCAAACTGCCATGGGAAGAATGGTGAGGGTGTGCAGATCGGCGATAAAAGGGCCGGTCCTCTCTGGGGCCCGCACTCCTGGAACGACGGGGCAGGCATGGCACGCGTCTATACGCTCGCAGGGTTCATCCGCTATGCAATGCCGTATCTCGCTCCCGGAACACTCAACGACAAGGAAGCGCAGGAGATCGCCACGTACATCAATTCACAGCCGCGGCCTGCATTTCCCTTCAAAGATCGTGACTATCCCGGGCAAAAAGTCCCCGAGGATGCCGTGTACTATCCGTCAGGAAAGAAATAGTACCCTCCTAAAAACACGAGAGCGCGACAAGCAGCCGCGCTCCCGGAAGACCAAAGAACCTCCATTTCAACCCGCGAAACAGTATGTGCATCCGTGTTCCTGCGTCCGGTTCACGGCGAGGACTCCGGAAGGCACGATTTGAATTCCGGGCAGTACTCCCGAGACCCAGTCTTTCTTCACGTCCGCTGCCGGCATTTTCATGGCTTCACCGATCTTCATGCTGTAGACGGTCATGGCCATATCACATACGCCGAAGAGAACTCCGCGTTTCTGCAGTTGATCGATGGACATGTCGGGAAGCATAAGTTCTCCCGGCTTGGGATTCCAAAAGGGATTGCGCGCTGCGGGGGCCTTGGTCACGGAATCATCCAGTTTAAAGACCTCGCCGAATTTGTATTTCGCCCAGAGCCGGTCTTCCATTGCGAGACCGATGGACTCATGGCGCAGTATGAGAACCGCACAGAGGTCGCTGTCCGGTGTTCCAATGTCATTATTCGTGCTGAGGAATACGCGGGCCCAGGCAAGGGGCAATCCATCTCTATGGGCGGGCGAATCGAAGACCTGCCGGTGTTTGCCGGAAATCTTGTTCAGCCAGGCATCAAATGAGCCGGAATCGGGGTGATATGAGGCATTGAGGGTTTTTGCGGCAGCACTGACCGGCGAGGCCAGTTTCGCGAGTCCCAGCGCTGCGACGCCGGCGGTAATTCCTCCCAGAAATCCGCGGCGAGGAACGGGCTTCGATGAATCGAACATGATAGATCCTCCTATGAAGAACGTGGTAAGGGTGGACTGTGATAGGGGTGAAAGTAGTGAAAATCCGGGATGGAAGCAAGGAGTACTTGACAATAAACGATATTTGGAGTATCGTACGGTGTCAACCCGTCTCTCCGTTCTTGCCCGATTCATACTTACCCATCGTGCTCTTTATGGAGGATGTTATGAAATCCTTGCATTCGCTGTTGTTGAGACCCACAATCACCTTCGGGTTCATCCTTGTCATAATGTGTCTGTCGACTCTTCCCTCCTCGGCTGCCATACGTCAATTCCATCACGTAAAACGCCAGGGGATTTCTGATCAGGCGATGTATCAGAAGCGGGCGGCAAATGCTGCTCTGGAGCTTCAACTCTATCACCAGCGGATCGAATCCGCCCGGAAAAAAACCGCAACAGTAATGGGAATCCCTCCGGAAGTTGGAATTACAATCAGAAAAGACCTCCAGACCACGTCGACAATTTTTTATCAGGACGATATGGAGTCCGGTGTGAACGGCTGGACCGGTGTAGGGCTCTGGCACCAGACTACGCGCCAGGCCAATTCGCCGACACACAGCTGGTGGGCGGGAGTTGATTCATCAGGCACGTATAATACCGGGGCACGAGTAAATGACGCGCTCTTCTCACCGACCATCGACCTGACGACCGCCGCGGGACCGGTGAAATTGCTCTTCACGGAGAATTATGTCACCGAAAGAGGATGGGATTTTTGCATGGTGGATGTTGCCGTCGATGGAAGTCCTATCTGGAATCACCTGCGCGGAGGGTACGGTGAGTCTCCATCGGGTGACAGTTACGGCTGGCAGGTCTCTACACTCGATCTTACGCCCTATGCGGGCCACACCATTAATCTCCGCTTTGTCTTTGATACGGGAGATTCTCTCCTGAACAATTTTCCCGGCTGGTTTGTCGATAATGTCGTAGTCTTCGACCAAGCGGGGACGATTGCGGGAACGATCTATTACGACAAAAACCAAAATGGCGGACGGGACACTCTGGAATTTGGTCTCCCCTCCTGGCTCGTATCATTTGTCGGTCCTATCACGATTGCTGCCCAGACGAATGGCAGTGGAATCTTTACCGTGCCTCTCCCTCTTGGTTCATATCAGGTTTCGGAAATCGTTCAACCGCTCTGGACTGAAACCTCTTCTCGCATAACATGGTCGGATACGTTAAGTTTGCCGGGACAGACCATCACTGGGAACGACTTTGGAGATTATCGGCAAGGGTGCATTATTCAGGGCATGGCTTTCAATGACGCAAACCGCGACAGCGTCTATGACGACGGTGAAATTCCCAATGCATATCATCTCATTCATCTATTTCGTGGAGGTTCTTCTTTTGATGAATACCAGCCCAGTGATAGCACGGGGCAGTTCACGTTTTTTACTCTTACGTCTGGACAATACACTCTCAGGGACGAACTGGGGTTCAATTGGTTTTCGACGTATCCAACTCCCCAGCAATACACCATCAATGTGCCTGTCAATGACACAATCATGAATGGGTATCTCTTTGGAAGTTATTGGGTGTTCGGCGGAAGCGGAATTCGAGGATCGGTGTACAACGATGTGAATCGCGACAGCGTGAGGGAAGCGGCCGAGCCGGGTCTCGCGGGCTGGCGAGTAGATGCGACGACACCGGGCACTTTGACAATTTCTGCTGTGACCGACTCTGCCGGAAATTACGAGCTCAACGGACTCATCGCTGGACCTCACGATCTCACTCTTGGCTATCTCCCCGTGCACTGGAGGCAATCTGCCCCGGTGGGATCCTCTACGATTGCGCTGGATTCTCTTGAGACAGTAGACAGTGTAGGGTTCGGTGTGTACCTCCTCCGTACAGGGTCCGTCAGTGGTATGGTTTTCAACGATCAAAATGGAAATATGGTCCGCGATTCGGGGGAAAACGTTATGGGTAGTCTGGAGTTCTTCTTGACAGGAAAAGAACGGGATGAAGTCCGTCTTATCAATGGCTCGACTATTGGGGATGATAGCGGACGATACAGTTTTAGCGGGCTGTGGGCGGGAACATACCAGACGAGGATACCATTGACGTCTCATTGGCGGCAGACCTTCCCGCCGTTCTTCCAGCCACAAGCGGTTACATTGGGCGATGAACAGGACCTTACAGGGCTCGACTTTGGATTACGATATGATTCGACATTCAGCTTCGGCTACCGGACGTTCCTCCCCGAAAGCATTGCCTTTGCGAAGGACCACAACGGCAAAGCCGGGAAATCGGAAAAAGCGAAGCCCTGCTTCAGCGAGGCGACGTTCGATCTCGTTGCACCGTCGGGCGGCGTAAACGGCCTCCATGTGCAATTCAGCCAATCGGTCGATTCGTCAGCGATGACCATAACGCATTTTTCCTCCTCGACGCATGATTCCAAATTCAAGAACTGGGTCTTTCAACTTTCCGGCGGCGATACACTGGCCGACAGCGAGCACGTGATTCTCTTTGCTCGTGGAAATGCAGGAAAGTTCCTCAATATGACCTACTTTTGGAGCGTGAATAACACCCCGCTGGGCAAGGGGAAAAAGCTCCCCGCTACTGGTCAGGGACGTCTCGATTATGCAATGCCGAACGAGATCAATCTGCTCGAATCGATGTATTTCGACGGGATTGGTTCGCAGAATGGACTGACGGTTGGACTCGCCCCTGGACCGCATTCGGTGTTCCATCCGAAAGCTGCCGATGTCTGGAAATCGCTCTACGATGTACACCACCACAATGTTCATCTCGGTCCGGCTCGGTGCATCGGACTTTTCGCGGGCAGCCTGAAGCCCATCGGCCCGAAGGCAGAAGTGAAAACACTCCCGCCCGGCAAGGGGCAAAACATCATGTTTGCTGAAGCCCTGGCGCTGAAGGTCAATCTTGTGGCTAGCGATCTCGGTATAACACCCTTTGGCTTCGGCGATCTCGTTTTTCAGGGGGATTCGACAAATCGGTATGACGGATTGCATGTTCGTGAGATTGCAAAATCCATCGACACCTCGCTCTCGGCATTTGATCCGAAGCACAAGATCAAAATCGGCAAGGCCTCGGCAATTGTGGGAGGAGACACCTGTCTCTGCGATACGAACTTCTTCAAGACTGCGTTCAAAACTGTCCGGATGATCGATTCAGCGTTTTCCGGGCCGATCGATACGGTTTCATTTGCAAGAGGTCTGATCTTTACTCCGGTGCGAACGCTGGCCGATGTCCCATATCTCCATATCGACAGCTCGTTCTCGCAGATCGGGAGCACGCTCGCTTCACGGCTGAAGAGTTATAGTCAGATTCCGGAGCGGTTCGCGCTGTTCCAGAATTATCCGAACCCGTTTAATCCGGCTACACACATCTCCTTCACACTGCCTCATGCCTCGCGCGTTTCGCTCACGATTTACAACATGCTGGGACAGGAAGTTATATCTCTCCTGAACAAGCAGGATATGGATGAGGGCGGGCAGGAGATAGTATTCAATGCCTCATCGTTCGCCTCAGGTGTATATTTCTACCGGCTTGTCGCCGAAGGTATGCCGGATGAAAACGGGCATGCAACCGGAAGCTTCACAGATGTGAAGAAGATGATCCTGTTGAAGTGATTGGTGTTGAGGTCTTTGTCAGCCCCGGCCTCTGTTCCTGACCGGGGTTTTTTTTGTTCTCTTGCCGTCATACAAACTCTACAGAGCCGTCACTTCGTCGTGGCGAGGTCCTTCAAAAGCGACAAGACATCGGTATGATCGGAAACTGTGAAGCGGGCGTTTGTCGGCGTTAGGCCGACATGAATGGTGTTCGCTGTCTTCGGGAGCGTCGTAAAGAGATCCTCGTCGGTCCAATCATCGCCGACAGCCAGGAGAAAATCATTTGCACGATCGGAGATCCATTGCATCGCAGCAAGACCCTTGTTGACGCCCGCATTTCTGATCTCGACCACTTTGTTTCCCCTGAGCACCTGGATATCGATGTTGGCGGTGAATTCCACCAGGTCGTCCAGTAACTCAAGCGCCTGCATGGGACCTTGTTCCGGGTCGGTGGAGCGATAGTGCCACGCCAGGGAGTATTCCTTTTCTTCAACGAACGATCCGGGGAGCCGGTCGACATACAATTCGAGGAGTGGTTTGATTTTTGCCTTCCATTCGTTGGTGAGGGGTTTGATCAGCCGCCAATCGCTGCTGAACTCCTTCAACCATGCACCATGTTCGGCAGCCAGACTCACGTTGGCAGAGCCGAACCATCGGTCGAGCGTCCGACGGTCGCGACCGCTCACAAGGACAACCTGGTTCCTCAGATTTCTGGCGAGCGCCTCGAGGATTCCGAAGAGTTCATCTGTCGGTCGCGCGTCCGGGGGTTTCGGTTTGAATCCTACCAGAGTCCCGTCGTAATCGAGAAAGAGTGTCCGGTGCGCACTCCTGGCGTATTCCTCGATGAGCTTTCGTCGTGTTCCGCCGGAGAGAAGCTTGGTCGCAATGGATGCAGTCGTGTGCTTCACCGCCCGGAGCTCGCCGATGAATTCGTTTGCCCAGCGGTGAACATCGTAGCGTTGCAGCCGCTTCTGCATGATGGTATTGCGGCGCGCCTGTTCCTCGGCAGGCATATCGAGGGCCTGAGCGATTGACGACGCAATCTCTTCTTTATTGTTGGGGTTGATGATGATTGCCTCCGCAAGCTCCTTGGCGGCTCCCGCCATCTCGCTGAGAATCAACACCCCCGATGAATCACGGCAACTTGCCACATATTCCTTAGCGATGAGATTCATCCCGTCACGAAGAGGAGTGATCATGGCGATATCGCTGAGCGCATAAAGGGCTACCAGCGGGTGAAATGAGATGTTTTTGTACTGGTAACGGATTGGTACCCATTCGAGTGTGCCAAATCGTCCGTTGATGCGTCCGACCTGTTCCTCAATCTGTTTCTTCATGAGCTCGTATTGGTCGACAGCAATGCGCGAAGGTGCCACAACGAGGATCAGCGTGACCTTTCCGCACCAGCGCGGATGTAATTCGAGGAATGTCTCAAATCCTTCGAGACGGTTGAGAATACCTTTGGTGTAATCCAGCCGGTCGATTGAGAGAATTGCTTTCGTATTCCCCACTGACTGTCGGAGTTCCCGCTCTGCCTCTGAGGTCTCCGGCTCGCATGCCGCTTCATAAAATTTCCGGAAATCGATCCCCATCGGAAATGTTCCCGCTTTCACAGCCCGGCCGTTGACAAGAAGCTGTCCCATCGTATGTTCGTGGCCCATGAGACGCAGGACGCAGCGTAAGAAGTACTGCAGGTAGTCGTAGGTATGAAATCCGATGAGATCAGCCCCGAGCAGCCCGCGGAGCAGTTCTTTCCGCCACTCCGCCGGTAGAAGACGAAACATCTCATACGTCGGGAATGGTATGTGGAGGAAAAAACCGACGGAGAGAGTGGGGATCTGTTCCCTGATCAGGCCGGGAAGGAGCATCAGATGATAATCATGAATCCAGAGGAGATCGTCGGGTTGAAGGATCCGGAGGAGTTCTTCGCAGAAAATTCCGTTGACGCTGCGGTAGTGTTCCCAGTATTGCTGATGATACCGTGCGTATGACTGGAAATAATGAAACAGCGGCCAGATTGTCTTGTTGCAAAAGCCCTGGTAAAACCGTTCTATCGATTCCTCTGAAAGAAAGACCGGAAGCGCATGATAATGTTCGAGAGCTTCTTTTCTGACTGCATCCTTTGCTGTCTCAGGCACGGAACATCCGGGCCATCCGACCCAGAGATAGGAAAGATCGGGGTTGCCGTTCTCCGAGAGCGATTGCAGGTAGGTGCTGAGTCCGGTCGCGAGACCGCCCGTGCTCTCGGAAAATTTCCACCCTTGTTCCTCCGGCGCCAGGGTGAACGGAAGCCGGTTTGAAACGACGATAATTCTCTGCATGCGGCGTGCCCTCCTTTCAGGTACTAGAGATGAACGATATCGCCCGCTGAAAAGAGCGAGAGAAACAGGAGAAGGTAATCTTTAATATGCCGGGTGATGAGGAAATTTGTCTTGATGTGCTCGCGGCCGTTGATGCCAAGCCGGCGCGCAAATGCCGGTTCGTTCAGCAGCTGCTTGATCCAGTATGCAGTTCCCTCGATGGTGTGCGTGAGGATGCCGGAATACTTGTGCGCGATCTGCAGCGGAATTCCTCCGACCCCGCTTGCAATGACCGGCTTCCCCTTCCATAGGGCTTCAGAAACAGTAAGCCCAAATCCCTCTCTGAGGGATTTCTGGAGAATGATTGTGGAGCCGCGCTGCAGGGCGTTAATCTCGATGTCGCTCGCGGGCGGAAGAAAAAGAACAAAAATGTCTCTGTCATTCTCCGCTTCGCGGCGCACGTCTTCCATAACCTTTGGACCTTCGGGGTCGTCCGTTGCGCCCCCTCCGGCAAGCACGAGTTGCATGTCCGTATACCGTTTCGCCATCTTGTATGCTTTGATCACGCCGACCGGGTCCTTCAGATAATCGAATCGGGAAACCTGAGTGACGACGGGTCGTGATCGGTCAATCCCGAATTGCGCGAATACGCGGTCGACTTCGGCGTTCGTGAGCTCTTTATTCTTTTCCGCCAGCGGGTCGATGGAAGGAGAAATCAGTGCCTGGGGGATGTTGAGTTCACGGGAGAATGATGGAGCGGAGAACACCGCAGTGTCGTATTGGTTGACGTACGTCGAGAGAAAATTCCAGACGGGAGGATAGGGATTTGAAAAGTCGACATGTCCCCGCCATGCCCAATGGTTACCGGCCTCACGGCGCTTTTCAATGAGCGCGACCGGTTGAGGGTCGTGCACGAAAATGACATCGCTTGTGAGATCCATATCCGCGGCATTCTCCCGGTTAACCTCGAGAAATACTTCCCAATCCTGCTTGGAGATATCGAGGTGAACGCCGTGAAGCGCGTTGTGGATGTTCTTGGTGATGACAAAAAAACGCTCGTTTCCCTTGAGGACATCCCAACGGGCGGAAATCCCGAGCTGCTTCAGGTGCGGCATCATGCGCGTTAAAATCTCTGCGACACCGCCGCCGACTGCGGTGGAGTTGATGTTCTGGATCGACCTTCCTTCGAGCTTCTTCGCAAGGAGGAAGAGCTCATCGACGCGGTCCTGCCCGATGATTGGAATATATTCTCTAAGGTCGTTCATGTTTTTCAATCAGTGAAACGAGCTTCTGCTTCAATCCCTCGAGCGTGTACGTGTACGGATCGAGCCGGAGAACTTCCTCGGCCAGACTGTCCTGACCAAGTGACCGGAAGAATCGCGAGAAATCGTTCTCTCCCTGCTCCAATCGGAGGCGCGCATCAAAGATATGGTAATAGATTGACTGGATGCTGACGAGCTTCAGGAAATTCTTGAAATCGGTAAGTGAATGAGCCACGAACGGCGTCGGGAGAACAAATGTCCTGCAGGACATGAAATAGAACTCCTGACCGTTGGGGGCTTCGACAGCTCGTCGGGATGTTGAAAGATAGCGGTCCAGTTCTCCGATGATGGAATCCCGCAATTCCGTGATCGACCGGAATTGTATGATGTCGATGCTTGAAAGGCGTTCGCCCAGATTCGTTTCATTCAAGACGGTGCTCACCCAGTAGGCAAAATCGTTCGGCGGTTCGGGTGAGAGATAATGGTGCTGTTCCAGGAATTTATGAGTGTGGAAATAGATGGATGCCTTCGGTACAGAACGAATGTGCGCGAGAAGCTCCCGGGCGCTCGCTGCCTTCTGTCCGAGTAAAAGGGTAAGATCGAATTTTGTCTGGAAATGAAACTGCGGCGCGTTTTCCTTCACCACTTCCCGACTCCTCTCGAACACGCTGTAGGGAATGAGCTTTTCTAAAGGAACATCAATTTTCGGGCTTGTGTTTCAACCGGATTTTTCGACCGTCGATATTGATGCGATCTGGGATGTTGTGAATAAAAATTAATGCGTGATTGAAGGAAAGATACGAGCGGTGGGCAAAACTTCAGGGAAGCAGGGAGTGGTTCTTCATCCATGCTCTGCACGCGTCGGGCCAGGTCGATTCCGTGCCGTGATGGGATTGCGCGAGCCCATATCCGTGACCTCCGGTTTCGTACAGGTGAAGCTCGGCCGGGACATGATTCGCTTTCAGGGCCAGAGAGTATTCGATACTGTTGGAACACGGTACAGTCTGATCATCTGCTGAATGGACGAGAAACGCCGGCGGGGTGTTTCCGTTAATATTGAGTTCCGCAGAGAAAAACAAAACGGAGTGCTCATCGGGATGTTCGCCGAGGAGATTCTGGCGCGATGGTTCATGCGTCAGGTTCTCGCGCATGGAAATGACCGGATAAATCAGCAGGGAGAAATCGGGCCGAGCACTCACCGAGTCTTCTCCATCATACGTATGGTACCAGTAGAGCGTTGAAGCCAGCGCCGCCACGCTCCCTCCGGCAGAGAATCCCATGACACCGATTCTGTGCGGGTCGATGCGCCATTCCCCGGCCTTCCGTCGCACGATGCGGATCGATTCCTGGATGTCCTGCAGCGGACCCACGGAGGTGTTCCTCATGATTTTCCCGGAGGGGAGGCGATACTTCAGGGCAATTCCCACAACTCCAAAGTTGTTGAACCAGCGCGCCACGTCGATTCCTTCATGATCAATGGCGAGCCGGCCGTATGCGCCGCCGGGACAAATAATGACTGCCGGGCGAAGAGGAGTGCTGTCGGCGGGAAGATAGAGGGAGAGTGTCGGATCGGTCACATGCTCCACGCGGGGTGCACCCGATTCCGTATACACGGTATCCTCATGGTACGAGGAATCCTTCAGAGCTCCCGGCGCACCATGTGGCCAGACTTTCACGACGATCGGCTGGGCTCCGGTCGGACTACACCACAGCAAGAGGAGGAAGAACAACGTGAGCTTTGACATCGCGTGATCGGCAGGTCTGTTCTTTCGGGAAAATTAGCAAAGCAGTGAGAAAAAATCAACCCGTTCCGGAGAACGCTCGCAGGGAACAATAAAAAAGCCCGGCCCGCTCTTTGAGCGGGACGGACTTGAGAATCGTGGAACACCTTACTTTGCCGGCGGTGTCGGTTGTTTCTGCTGCTGACCCGCCATCGATTTGTACCGGTCGATCTCCCGCCGGAGATTCGGATCGTTGGGATAGGTCGGGAGAAGTCCTTCCAGCAGGCTGGCAGCTTCCGCGTATTGTCCCGTCATATCATACACGCCAACGAGGATCTGGTACAGTGTATTCGTTTCATTTGCATCCCCCGAGGATTCCGCGAGCCGCGCAAGAGCGTTTTGCTGAAGATCTTTCGCAATGACCTGGAACTTTGCGGTATCGCCTGCATTGCTGTATGCCATCAGCATGGAATACTCCTGCCGCGGATCGATCTGGATAACGCTCCTGGGGATGACCTGTTCCATACGGTCGAGTGCCTGTATGCAATTCTGCTTATCCTGATTCTGGTAGAGATAATATGTTGCGAGCATGAGGAACGAACCGCGATAATTCTGGGCCATGTTCTGCTCGTTTGCATCGAAGAAAATCGTGCTGTCGTTCAATCCTCGAAACTTGAATCCCGGCTCGAACGTCTTGCTGTAACCGGAGTTTTCGTTAAACAGATTCTTCCGGAGAGATTGCTCGTCGATGAAATATGGTACGTTCGGATTCGCACTTCGCTTCTGCGGCACCAGGCGCGCGGCAAATCCTTCCATCCGGAGATAATCGTCCATACCATCCTTGGTATCCGGCCCGCAGGTATTGGCAAAATAGATCGGTCGCTGCCAGGCATTCTGCATGACGATTTCGCGGACCATGATGTCCTGTGCACGCACGGCGGAAGCACTCCCGTACTGGAGCGTGGGCTTCATCCGGAATGTGATCGAGCCGTGGCTGATGACGCTTGTGTCCGTCACATGATATTCGTCGATCGCACTCTTCGGGACGGGCACCGTGACGTCCTGCGCTTTCCACGGGACAAGCTGCAGCTGATCAATATAATTGTCGGTGAGTGTGATCTTGACCTTCGGGGTACCGTACGGCTCATTGTATTTCAATTGCTTGATGTACCACTCGGTGTTCACGAGACTGAGATTCACGATACGCACATCCCGCCGGATGCCCTCAACGTCCTGAAGATACCAGAGCGGGAATGTATCATTATCGCCGTTCGTGAAGAGGATGGAATTCGGCACGCAGCTCTGCAGGAGATTGTAGGAATAATCCCAAGGAAGCCAGTTCTTCGACCGGTCATGCGTGTGATAATTCTCTTCCAGCATTCTTCCGGGAATCAGTATGACACCGAGTGCCAGAATGGCGACGGATGCGGCAGTCGACTGCTGCGGCACCGCCAGGTTTGTCTCCGCGAGATCCAGCAGACCCCGCACTCCCAGTCCGATCCAGAGTGCGAAGACAAAGTACGCTCCGGCATAGAAATAATCTCTCTCACGCGGCTGCCATTCCTGCTGGTTTTGGTAGAACGCCGTCAGATATCCCATCAGGATAAACAGGATGAGGAAGACGGATGCCATTTTCCAGTCATTCTTGAAATGGAAATACAGTCCGAGCAGACCGATGAGAAACGGGATGCCGAAGAGATGTTTCCAGCTGACCCCGGCATCCTGGTAAAACGCTTCGCGGCCGATGAAATTCCAGGCCACATACCGGTTGAACATGTGATTCATCTGGTAGCGCCAGAAGAAATCGAGATCGCTGGTGTAGTTCGTCCAGGTCGACGTATGCTGAGGTTCGCCGGACCAGCGTCTCTTGAAGATCGGGAAATCGCCGTATTGTTCACGATCAAGATACGTGATGAGCCGCGAGAAACTGTTCGGGTTGTTTTCATTCATGGGCGGCTGCTGATTGGCCCGGATGATGATCATCGTGTAGGTCGTGACTCCGGCAACGGAGAGAATCGCCGCGAAGGAGGCGACGGCGACAATCGTTTTCTTGTTTTTCACTGCCCAGTGCGAGAGATAGGCAAGGGCGCCAAGAATAACGACGAGAACAAATATGCCCATTGCGCTGTTGTCGCCGGCAACGAGGAGAAGAAGGAGCGGGAGCTTTTTGATCACACCCGGATACACGAACGTGAGCGTGACTCCGGCAATAATGATGGGGACGTAAAAGGAATTCCGCGTGAAAACTTTCTTCCAGAATGCGGCAACGTACAGCGCACTCACGGCAAGCATAATCATTTTAAAATTGCTGTCGTAGGTCTTGAGCTCGTCGGGGGTCGGTGCCTGGGATGCGGCCTGATTTCCCCACATGGCAAGAGCGATCACCAGGAGAATAGCGGCATGCCCGACGAAAATGTAGCTGGTCTTCTTGCAAAAGGCATCATCGTCGGTGAACCGCTTGAAAACGATCACCATCACGGCAGCGACGATGGTCAGCACGCTCATGAGATGGACACCGCCGGCGAGTCCCGTGAGATACGCAATCATGAGGAAATACTTCCAGCTGCCGGGCTCCTCGGATTTCTCATACCAGATGAGCGTCAGCCAGACGATTGCCGAAAAAAGAAATGTTGCACCGGCAAAATAGTTTGCTTCAACCCCGTTGAACCAGAATGTCTCGCAGAATGAGAGCGACAAAGCGCCGATCGCTGCCGACAGATAGGTTCCGACAGCTTCCATTGTCGTGAGAGGTTCGCGCTTCTTGTAGATTTTGATGAGACGGACCGCGACGAGATACAGGAAGAGCACGGAAAACGCACTACCCAGAACGGAGACCATGTTCATCCGCAAGCCGATGTTTCCGGGGAACGGCAGCATATAGAAGATATGCCCAACCAGTGAAAAAAGCGGGCCGCCCGGCGGATGTGGCACCTCGAGCGCATACGAGGCGGCGGAGAGTTCGCCTGGATCCCAGAAGGAGACCGACGGCTGGACGGTCAGGCAAAATTGTATGGCAGGAATAAGAAAGACTACTGCCGCAAAAACCCGATGCATGGTTTTGGTATTCATGTGCTTTTCTTTGGGGGAAGATGATGGTATTTCACTGAATTCCGGCGCTGCACGGACATTTTCGCCGTCTTCTCTTGGACAGCGTTACAATATAAGAATCATTTCGATAATTTGTAAATCAGAATCATCCCCGGATTGAGGATTATGGGCCGGGAGGAAGGATGATCAGCCGTCAGCGGATAACAACGAATTTCCCGGTTTGCGTACCGAGAGAGGATTCGACCGTAAAAATGTAAAGCCCGCTTGCCAGTGCACTGCCGTTATTGGAAAGAAGGTTCCATGACATCTCCCCAGCGTTCGGTACGCTGGAGGGTGCCTGATAGTGTAACGTCGTGATGATCTCTCCGGAGAGCGTGAAAATCCGGACGGTGCAGGTTCTCGGAAGATGGATGAACTTAATGAGCCGCTTTGTTTCATTCCAGGAATTCGAGTTGCCTTCCCATCCGCCGCCTTCAGCCGTGTAATCCGCATTAACACGATATGGATTCGGAACAACGAGCACCTGGTCAAGCTTGCTCGAAGCGTAAAATTTAAGATTGACCGGCCGTGCATTCGACGTTACTGGTGATTCAGAGTACGGCGAGTACACCGTGTCCAGAAATGTCTGACCATCGGGAGAATGGTAAGGGATCACGGCGATCTCCGGCAGACCGATCGTCGTGACCGCGTACCAGTACTGCTTATCCTTGTGGACATTTGAATCCACGTATGATGTCGCAAAGGAAACAGGATAAGCCGGCTTGTACGGCGCACCGGGAGCGATGAACTGTTTGAGAAGGTAGAAGCTGGCTGGCAATGGATTTTGCAGACTCGGGTCTTCACTCCGGTAGAGGTTGTAACCGAGGAAGACTCTTCCTCCGGGTAGAGTCGGCTTTCCGTTTACATCCATACACTGGTGAACAGCACATCCGCCCGGAAGGGTAATTCCGCATGGTGGGTGAGAGCTGTTCCAGCTCGAATCGCGCGGAGAATGTGCGAGGAGACTGTAATCATCCCACGTGAGAGAGGGATCAATTGCTCCCGCACCAGAACCCCAGTCGAGGCGAATGGCATTTGGTTCCTGCGTAATTTTCAGGGAAGGAGAGGGAATCAGCGGCGGCGGATGATAACCGCGGCTGTAGAGTTCGAACGCTCGCTCGGCACGGGCTTTGAGGCTTTTTGTATTGCCTTCAATGCCAAAACCTGATATCAGTGCCACGGAAAATCGTATTGTATCTCCTGGATTCATCACAGGAAAAGGTCCCACAGTGTACAGGAATCTCGTATCCGACAGATCCGATGTCGATTGGCATGGTTCAGGCCCTGGAAACGCTGCTCCTGTTATCCACCGATAGAGTAGGGAATCACCTGTTGGCTCGGCTCCTGCATCTTTGAACCAGCGGAAGAGTGTCGAAAGGGAATCGAGCGGTCGTGAACCACCCAGGAATGTCAGACCCAACGGCGTCGATCCGGGGTCGACCGGATTATGGACATATGCGGTGTGGAGTGTATCCAATATGCATGCATAGTTGTTCTGCGGATAATTCGGATCGCTTATGGGCCCAACATCGGCATCCACAACAAAACCGATATACACATCCTGAATGACATTTGTTCCCATATTGATGAACGAATAGTCAAACGGGAGAATGCCATCGGCGTAATCTCCCTCCCATGCGTAGGACTTCTGTATGACCTTTATGCCCATCGGTACATGATTCGGGGAGAGAGGAAAATCAAACACATCTGTTGTGGTACAGTAGAGGTCATTGTCAGAAACCGCGCCGTAGTCTTCATCGACATGCGGTTCACCATGATCGGGTATACCGTTATGCTCTGTCCAGATGTCGGGGTTGTTCTTCAGGGGATAACTTCCATCCAAACGAGGATGGCATTTGTCTGAATCCAGTGGCGAATAATTATCCTCAGCGGGATCTGGATTGAGGATGCGATCATACGGCCATCCGGTGCATGATGCTTCGAGAGAGTCGGGGAGGCCGTCGGCACCAATATCGTCGGTCGTTGCGTTCCAGTCGCCGTCGTTGTCCAGTCCGTCGAGGTCGTCCTCATCGATCTTCCCGTCATGATCGTCGTCGCAGTCGCGCGTATTCGTCACGATCCCGTGATTATAATAATATCCCGACCAGCCGGCGGAGTCGTGAGGAGGGATTCCCGTTTGCGTTCTCCAGAAATGGAACCGGGAGATATGCTCGATCGAAGGGATGAACTCATTGTTTGCATCCGTAATATTGTATGCCTCATCCACGATCGCGTGGCCGTTGATGATACCTCCCATCACTGGACCAGCGCCAAACAGATGTTCGATGCCGCTTCCGACAGGATATTCCAATCCGTAACGAGGCAGGATTGGAATTGGTTGTCGAAAGTCCCACGCTGCGATCCCCATGGCCAACTTATTGCTCAACCAGACGCGCATGTTGAACCCCTGCAGGGCCTTGGAGACAAAAGTCGTCGTTTGCTGTGTGCCTGAAAGTCCTGCCAGTTTTCCCGGCACACCATTGGTGGCAGGAATTGCAGCGATGATGATGAAGAGAAGAACAGACAATACGGATTGGACAACTACGCGTTTTTGTAGGATGGTTCGAATTGAAAGGCGTGGTGCGAACAACCGGATGATCCCGCGCCAGGAAAAATTCCCTCCAGAATTACCCATGGCAGATGAGCCCCGCAGATTGGTGGTGACTAAATCCTACGGAAAATACCGGGGAATGTCAAGACCTTCCTTTCCTCTTGTCCGCCGTAACTTTATTTGATAATGACCTGAATTTCTCAGTAGATTCAAATTTCACGGGAATTTACCCTATGAACGCACGAAAATTCAATCTGCTGGCAAATATCTCCATTCTGGTATTCTTTGGAGAGGTGTTGTGGAGTCTCATCATCAGTTTTCTGACAGAGCAAGCCACCATGCAGCAGTTTGAGTGGAACCTGATTATTGGAACACTCGCACTTTTCCTGATTGGTGCTGCGGTCGCCTCGATTCTGCGCCGCGGCACAACAAGCCGGTTGAATTCCGTCTCACTGGTGATCGCGTGGAGCTTCGCGACGCTGTTGTTCGTGACCTCGCTTCTTCAGCATGTCATGCTGGTAAGCTTCCGTCAGCTCTTCACACTCATCCCCGAGCTGGCGTTACTCCTCTCCGTCCCGGTTTACTTTATTGTAAAGAAAAAATCGGGTGACGAAAGTAGCGCGCGATAAAATTCCAGCGCGGCCGATCACTCACCATCTTGAATCTCCCCCCGGCTTTCTTTACATTTTAGTATCACACCATGGTCCTGATCACGCTTGTCATCGCAGGCCGGCGATTCATTTCTTTCTCCGTCATCAGTTGTTCTTCATCGGGTGATTTCCGAGATACTCTTTCTTTCGAATAATTTTTCCATTCATCCCGAACGGAATATATCCGTCCGGAAAAATCTGCAGGAACGCGGAAGGAATGTCGTCATGAACAACCTCAAGCGGAGTCTCCCAGTGCTCGCGGGTATTTTCATTGCCCTTAACATGTCGTTCGGACAGTCAGATTCGATTGTCTGGCGCCTCATCGTTCCCGACAGTATTTATGTTTCCTCCGTGACGAGCGGTCTGGCTGGCCAGGATGAATCATTCCATACACTCAATGTGAATAACTACGCCGGTCCCGGTACTCCGACAAGCCAGCGGGTGACGATCAATGGCGGAGCGTGGACCGCGGCAACAAGTCAGAATGACACCGTTTTCATCCAATTTGCGGTCTCTCCGGCGGCAGGGCACGACTTTACCGTAGACGCAATTTCTCTCCTTCTCGGTGCCTCCGGCGGAGGCAGTATGAAGGCGAACATCTGGTATTCCACCGATCCGACCTTCGTCTCCCGGACACAGCTGGCTTCAAATCTCGGTTTCACGAATGGTTCACTGACCGCACTTTCGTATACACCCACCGTCACGGTGAACAACGGGCAGACATTCTATTTCCGCATCTATCCCTGGTACACTTCCTCCTCGACCGGGAAGTATATCTGTCCGCAAAACCTCGTGATCTCCGGGACAACGACGTCGACTTCCACGCCCGGCTTGACCGTTCTTCCGACGGCTCTGACGTTTCCGGGAACAGGCATCAATACGTCGTCGATTGAACTTACATACTCGTTAACCGGAAGCTCGCTGACACCATCATCAGGATCGATCACTGTCACGGCGCCATCTGCATTCGCGGTTTCACTCACGAGCGGATCGGGATACTCCTCTTTCGTCAGTGTTCCGTATTCGTCCGGAACAATCTCCTCAACTCCCATTTATGTGATATTCAATCCGACGGTAATCACCACGTACACCGGAACAATCACCAATACCGGCGGGGGAGCAACGGAACAGGATGTTTCTGTTTCCGGGACAGGTTCGACGGCTGCCGGAATCTTCGTCTCGACAACCGGCAGCGATGCAAATCCCGGCACATTTGAACTTCCATTCCAGACCCTTGGGCAGGCGCTTACTGTGGCGGGACCGGGGAGCTCAATTTTTCTGCGTGCCGGAATATACAGTTCGCCATCTGCCACTTCTGCTGATGTCAGCGGCGCCTCGGGAAGGTACATCACCATCTCGCCGTACACGGGAGAAAGCGCGACGCTCGATTATTCCAGCGAACCCGGAACGAATGCAGACGGTCTTTCTGTCAGCGGCAGTTATATCCACGTGATGGGACTTGAAGTGACAGGCGCTGCCCATAACGGCATCAACGTCTCGGGACACTATAATATACTAGAGAACTGTCGTGTCCACGACAACCGGAATTCCGGCATCCAAATGGGAAGTCAATCCGGCACAAAATTTCCGCGGGGAAACCTCTTCCTGAACTGCGATTCGTACCGGAATTATGATCAACCCGTTGGCGGAAATGGCGACGGTTTTGCAATCAAATGGAATATCGGGTCAGGTAATATTTTTAAAGGATGTCGTTCCTGGAATAATTCCGATGACGGGTGGGATTTCTGGATGGCCGACAGCACGATCGAAGTGGACAGCTGCTGGGCGTTCAGCAACGGCATCGATCTCTGGCATTCCGGTTCGTTTGACGGAAACGGGAATGGGTTCAAGATGGGCGGGAATAATGTGGCGACTCCCCACGTCTACAAGAACTGCGTTTCGTTCGGGAATGCGCTCGGACAGACCAATGCCAGCAGCGCGGGAAAAGGGTTTGACGAAAACAACAATCTTGCCGGTCAAACGCTGTACAACTGTACATCGTTCAACAATAAGGGATACAATTTCAGCTTGCCCAATACTGTGACGCTCGGTTCACACACCGTCCGCAATTGTCTGTCATATGTTTCCCAAACCGGTCTTGCCCACATTACCAGCGGAACCGTCGATCACAACAGCTGGCAGGGATTCACGGTGACGAATGCAGACTTCCTGAGCCTGGACACGTCGCTCGCACGCGCTCCTCGCAATGCCGATGGAAGTCTTCCGACAACAAATCTCTTCCGGCTTGCCGCATCAAGTCCGTTGATCGACGCGGGTTTTGACGTCGGGCTTCCGTATTTCGGTATGGCCCCGGATCTCGGGGCATTTGAAAGCCCCACATCGGTAACGTACGCAATTACGGCCAGCGGAGATACGACACATGGGATGATTTCTCCGTATGGATTGACCAACGTGGGCTATGGTGCCAGTCAGGTGTATACGGTCACACCGAAAACCGGATATCACACAACCGACGTGCTTGTTGATGGAAGTTCCATCGGTGCTGTTCCGGCATACACCTTCACCGGAGTGAACGCACCCCACACGATTTCCGCAACATTCAGCATCAATCAGTATACGATCACGGCAAGCGGCGATACGACGAACGGGACGATTGTTCCGTACGGTGTGACGAACCTGAGTTATGGCGACAGTGTCGTCTACACCATTGCACCGAGGAGCGGGTATGCGATTGCCAATGTCGTGGTGGACAGCGTGTCCATCGGGCCGACTCCGACGTACACCTTCAGAGCGGTCAGTGCAAATCACACGATCAGCGCGTCATTCGCCGTTTCCGGGCCGATGACTTTCCGGTCGCATGCATCCGGGAACTGGAGCAATCCTAATACCTGGGATGCCTTCAATGGATCCCAGTGGGTGAACCCGGCGCCTCATATCCCGGTTTCGACCGACGGGGTCATCACGATTCAGGCAGGACATACCATCATCTTCGATACCACCTGTGCCGTCGATCAGGTAACGGTCAATACTACTGCCGCTCTCGTTGTCGCTGCGGGGAAGACCTTGACGGTTGCCGATGGAGCCGACAGCATTGATCTCGTTGTGAACGGGGTATTGAATGAATTTGGTACGGTGACGGCAACGGGGCGGATCAGCATAGAGAGCGGAGGTCAGTTCACGTACAGCATTCCCGGCGGAGGGTCGACGATGCCATCCTGCACGTGGAGGAACGGTTCAACGTGCCGGATCGACAGTACTTCCGGTAACTCACCCACAAATCTCAACACACAGAACCTCTTCAATCTGATCTGGAACGGAACAACTATGGCCGCCAATGGCGGTCCCAGTTTTGCCGACGGTGCCATTATTGCCGGCGATGTCACCGTGCTCAGCTCGAAAGGACTGCAATTACGATTGGTGAGCCTCAACGGAGGGCAAACGAAGACCGTTACCATTGCGGGGAATTTGAATATCAGCGGATCAACGGCACTCGTAACCTCGACCGGGAGCGGAGCAGATACTCTTGCTAAAGCGATTATCAACATCGGCGGGAATGTGAACGTGACCGCGGGTCAGTGGAGTCTCAACAACAGCAGCTCCGCCTATGCAGAATGGAGGGTCAGCGGAAATGTGAGCGTTACCGGTGGGACACTCCAAAGCGGTTCGAGCGGCTGGGCCGGGCGCCGTACACTGACATTCCTCGGCGGCGGCACACAATCCTTTACCGTCAGTTCGCCGGGAACAATCGGCACTGCAGCCACCGCCTTTAAAGTGAGCAACAACTCGAACGTCCAGCTGAACTTCCCGTGGACAATCATGGCAAACGGGATTCTGAACCTCGACAACGGGCAGATCCTTACATCTTCTTCAAATTCCCTGACTCTGCCTGCCAGCGCGTCGATTCTGGGCGGTAGCGCGACGGCATATATTAACGGACCGCTCGGGTTAACGATTGCAACGAAAAACCCGACCGTGAAGACATTCCCGATCGGGAAAGGCACCGCATATCGGCCGGTGACGTTGACGATCAATCAGGACACTTCGACAGCAACACTGTATACCGCAGAAGTGCTGAATTCCACACCGCCGGTCCGAACACTGCCAGGCGCACTGAACAGCGTTTCATCCACACGGTTCTATACCGTCAGCAAGGGCGCCGGTGCGAATATCTCGCCGTTACTGGGTGCCACCGTGCAGCTGAGCTATGATGTTGACGACCAGGTTGCAAACGCAACGCTCCTTCGGATTGCAAAGGATGATAGTGCAGGCGCGAACTGGATCAATCTCGGCGGCAGCGGTACTGCAAATACCACGGGTTCGATTATATCGAATGCCTTTTACTCGTTCAGCAATTTTGTCCTTGCAACTGCCGATACGGGAACGCATGCTGTTGTGCCGACGCTCTCGACACTGCCCGTAACGAGCATCTCGACGACATTTGCTTCAAGCGGTGGAAACGTCACGAATGACGGCGGCGCGGCAGTCACTGCACGCGGCATGTGCTGGAACACAACCGGGACACCGACCATTCTCGATGCCACAACATCCGATGGAACCGGCTCCGGCATGTTCACGAGTTTCATGAACGGACTCGCCCCGGGTACCACCTATCATGCCAGGGCATACGCGACGAATTCAGCGGGGACGGGGTACGGGAATGAGACTGTCTTTGCCGCGCTTGCGAGCATTATTCCTCCCACGGTTACGACGGCCGCGATTTCTACCATCCAGGTGACAACAGCGGTGAGCGGCGGAACGGTGACCGATTGGGGGGGCGATTCAGTGACGGCGAGGGGGATCTGTTGGAATACTTCTGGAAATCCAACGCTAAGCGACAGCCATACATCCGATGGGAGCGGGATGGGTTCGTTCATCAGCGGTCTTGCACAGTTGACGGGAGGAAGTGTGTATCATGTGCGCGCATACGCAACGAACAGTTCGGGCACGGAATATGGTGCCGACATTCCGTTCACGACGGCAATTCCCCAATCCGATACGACCGTCATTGTGTCGAAGGACGGAAGCGGGAACTACACAACTGTCCAGGCGGCATTCCGGGACGTACCGAACAATTATACGGGACACTGGACCATCTTTGTCAGGAAGGGTGTCTATTACGAAAAAGATACACTGACCAGCTCAAAGGTGAATGTGATCCTGCAGGGCGAGAATCGGGACAGCACCATCATCACGTACGACGATTATGCCGATCGGTATGGTTCGGGGAATCCGGGCACCAGCGGATCATTCACGATTGCGATCGATGCGAGTGATTTCATCGCAAAGGATATTACTTTCCGAAACACGTATTCTCCGCAGACCGGCGTTACGGGAACGCAGGCGGTTGCTCTACGGACGCAGGGGGATCGGCACCAGTACATCAACTGCAAAATCCTCGGATATCAGGATACTTATTACACCTGGGGCGGAAGCGGTGCCGGGCGCATGTATCACAGGGATTGCTTCATCGAAGGTACGGTCGACTTTATCTTCGGCAGGAATATTGTAGTGTTTGATAACTGCACGATTCATGAAATCCGGAATGGCGGAACGCTCACTGCCGGAAGTACGGATGCAACTTCGAGATATGGTTATATATTCCGGAACTGCACGATTCTTGCAGATTCAATCGGCTATGACGGGAATCCCAATACCTCGTTCTATTTGGGGAGACCATGGCAGGCAAGTCCCCGGACGGTCTTCATCAACACCTCCGAACCGTTCAACCTGAATGCGGGCGGTTGGGAGTCGTGGAACGTTACTCCCGCACTCTATGCGGAATTCAATTGCTACGGACCCGGTTCATCCACAGCGGGTCGGGTCACATGGTCTTCTCAACTCACCGGTCCGTCAGCATCGACATACTCGCTCAGCAATATTTTCTCGAAGAATTCAGCCGTTTCAAATCTCATTCTCTACGATTGGATGCCTTCGTATGCGGCGAACGATCTTCCTCTTCCGATGCGCCTCACCGCCTCATCTGGTCCGCACGGCTCGATCACTCCTCCCGGCGTGACAAACGTGGGTTATAATGGAAGTCAGAATTATTCCATAACTCCCTCATCGGGATATCACGTATCCAATGTGCTCGTAGATACTTCGTCGGTCGGCGCGGTGACGAACTATACAATTTCAAGCGTTGTGGCGAATCATACCATCACCGGGACATTTGCGCCCAACACGTTCACACTGAATGTCACCGCGGTTCACGGGACGGTGGCCAAATCACCCGATCTCCCGCAATATGACAGCAGTACGGCTGTGCAGCTGACACCGACTCCCGCGGTTGGATACCATTTTACGGGGTGGAGCGGCGACGGCAGCGGCAACTCAATTCCGCTCTCGGTGATCATGAACGGCAACAAAAACGTCACCGCCAATTTTGCCGTCAACACGTACGCAATTACACTCGCTGACACAAACGGTACGATTACGAAGAATCCAGATCAGCCCTTGTACGATTATCATTCCAGCGTTCAGCTGACCGCCGTACCCGCAACGGGTTACCGGTTTATCGGTTGGAGCGGGGCGATCAGCGGTGCCGTAAACCCGGTCAGCGTCTTTGTCGATAGCGCGATGATTATCTCCGCGCACTTCTCCGTCATACAGTCGGGTATTACAGTGCAGACGAATCCGCCCGGACTTGCCTACACCGTCGACGGCACGCCGTATGCGACGACCCAGACCTTCAACTGGAGCTTCGGGTCGAATCATACGATTGCGGCATCCAGTCCGCAGAGCGGGATGCCTGGGGTTCAGTATGTCTGGAACGCCTGGAGCGACGGCGGAACACAGAGTCATGTAATTTCTCCGATAACCGATACGACGTTCACGGCGTCATTTACCACACAATATCAGCTTTTCCTTGCAGCGGATTCCGGCGGAATGGTTGCTGCAGTACCGCCGAGCGTTCAATGGTATGATGCGGGAAGTGCGGTGCAAATCAAGGCGATGCCCGATACCGGATTCTCGTTTACAGCATGGCGGGGCGGGGGTGCGAGCTCGTACTCGGGAACGAATAACCCGGATACGATTGTGATGAACAGCCCCGTCTACGACACTGCGGGATTTGCCGTGAACCGGTATTCAATCACTTCGTCAGTCATCGGAGGTAACGGATCGATATCACCTTCGGGCGTTACGAGTCTGGCCTACGGGGGAAGCCAGATTTATGTGATGACGCCGAGTACCGGATATCACATCGACAGTATCTTCATCGATAATATCTATGCCGGGAATTTATCTCCCGATACATTGAAGAATGTTACGCAGCCGCACACAATCACCGTGAAATTCAAAATCGATTCGTTCATCGTTACATCGAGTGTGATCGGCGGGAACGGTACCATCACACCTTCCGGCACGACCAATGTGGTCTTCGGAACGGATCAGATTTATGTGATGACACCGAATACCGGCTATCATATCGACAGCGTCTACATCGACAACATCTATGCGGGCCATACCTCTCCCGATACGCTGAAAGCTGTCACATCGGCGCATACGATCACCGTAAAGTTCAAGATCGATTCGTTCACGATTACTTCCAGCGTGCTCGGCGGTAACGGTACGATTACGCCTCTGGGTGCGACGGTCGTGACATACGGCGGAAGCCAGAGTTATGTCATGACGCCGAACGTGGGGAACCATATCGACAGCATCTTCATTGATGGGATATATGCAGGGAAGACCTCACCCGATACGATCCAGAACGTCACGGCAGATCATACGATTGCAGTGAAGTTTGCGATCGATACGTTCACGCTGACGGTGAATGTGGTCGGAAGCGGGAGCGTGACGGTTCTGCCGAATCAGACGCTCTTCAATTACGGAG
>DATIXJ010000066.1:0-13094 GCA_035518715.1 Bacteroidota bacterium
AGCTTCGACGAGTATCGATATAAATTCCGTTCCGATCAACGATTCCGGTGTTTCCTTTCCAACAAATCCGAGAAATGCTGCATTCGCATACTGTATGCGCTGAGCAATGAGCACGGCCACCGGCTCACGTGATCCCTCGGCGAGCATCCGAAAACGACGTTCCGATCCGACGAGGGCATCGAGAACTCTCTTTTGTTCCGTGATATCTCTGATCGAAAGCTGCAGCCCTTTTTTTCCCCTGAAGAGAAGATGGTGGACGGCGATCTGGACTGCGACCTCCTGACCGTCTCTTGTCTTAACGAAAGCCTCAATCGCTGCGGAATCTGATCGTGACGCCGATTGTATCGCACGAACTCCCTGCGGGGTGAGAATCTGTCGTAACGGCAGGTTACGCAGGTCCGAAGCCGCACCGTATTTCAGTATCCCGCTCAGTTGCCCATTTGCAAAGACGATTCGGCTGTCCCGCAGAACGGCGATGCCGACGGATGCCTGATCAAGTATCGCAAGGTATTCTTCCTCCCACCCCTTCAATTGCGAAATGAGATCTTCCTGACGGGATACATCATGCAGGATACCTGCATACAGAGAACCGGTGAGATGTGTTGCAACGAACTGGCAACGAACCGATTGACCGCCTTTCTTTTTCAGCGTCAGTGTAATCGAATCCCGTTTTTTTCTCCTGAGGGAAACGAGAAAACGAATGGCCGCAAATTGCTCTCCCGTGGAGACCACGGAGCGGATGCCGAGAAGATTCCAATCGGCCCGCGTATACCCGAGGAGCCGCTCGCAGTGCTCATTGAGAATTCTTGTTTCACCTTCAACATCGAAGAGCACCATCGGTACTCCGGCACCGTAAAACAGAGATTCATAATCAACGGCAGCGACTGCCTCGCCGGCATGGATTGCCGCTCTCTGAGATGGGGACACCTCCACAGTCCCCGTCGCTGTATCCGATTCCTCTCTCCGGGTATGCTTCCCGCGTTCGAGAAGGAATGGCAATCCATTCGTGAGCGGGTATCTTCCGCGTGTCTGGAGCGTTGCACAATAGACCTTTCCCTCGTGCATCGACAAATTGACGGATACCGCTGCCGCCTCCTTGAACGAAGCAAGTGTATCCCGCGAAAATTCGGTGCGGATGACAGAACAGAGGAGGAGCGATCTAGCACGTTCCGTTAGACGGACGAGATCCTGGAATACGGCAATCAGCCGCCGTTCTCCAGCGGCGGGCTTTTTCCACAAAGACAGGTCGTCGAGAATAATGATGGACCGTTTTCCCCTCGTCGAGAGGAACCGCATGAGTGGGGGAATTTGTTTTCTCGATTCGAGATGAAAACTGAGGCAGTCTGCAATTTGGGGAAGATGTCTGCTTACTGAACCGTTGACGGATACATAGACGATCGGAATCCCGGCATGTCCGGCAAATTCGGCAAACGGCAGAAGGAGTTCACTGAAGGAAGAGCCCGAAGATACGAACGAAACGATGGAATCGCCCGGAACTATCCCTCCTACGGCGTCATCAAACTGCTGCAGACCGGAGGAAAATCGGCGGAAGGTCATGATTGCTGCATCGGGATCATCTGGTATGGAAAGAAATGTACGAAGAAATCAGATGGTGTCCAACAAAAATGAAGGGGCGACCATTTCGCAATGGTCGCCCCTGACGTTCATCCTTTCGGGATGATTATTCTGAGAAGTTGTAGCTTGCGGTGACGTAGCCGAAGGTGTTGATGTTATCCGATCCACCGCCAATAAGGCCGAGACCGCGTCGGAGTGCTTCATCACTCACCGTCGCATCCATTGCCCATCCGCCCCACTTCAGGCCGACGCCCAACGTTACCACACCATCCCATGTACCGCCGTTGAGGTTACCTGTCGTAAGGTTGCTTGTCACACCCGGTAAAAAGAATCCGCCGAGTCCGCCAAGATTGATGAACTGACCCGCCGTGTTATTGGTTTCAACCGTACCGGCAGTCTGTTCATTCTTCGAGTTCACGTTGCCGTTGTAGCGGAAGTAACCGATACGGCCTGTGAGCCAGTCGAGGAACGACCATTCCGCACCGAGATTGATGACCGGAAGTGCGCTGTACGTATAGGTCTGCGTGAAAGCATTCGCCGGAGTCTGTGAATCACCATGTTCCAGCTTCGCCTGGGCTGAGAGCCAGCTAAGACCGCCGGCAATATAGAAGCCCTGATTCCGGTATTCACCGCCGACGCCGACTGCATACTGCGTTGCGGAGAATTTATCTGATGTCGTCACTGTATTTGCGAAGGCATTCGGTTTCGTGTCTTCCTTCGGTTCCGCGGACAGACTCAGGAACTCTGCATATGGAACAAAGTTGAATTTGCTGGAGGCCTTGAACTTACCGCGCAGCATTAACTGAAACTCCGTTCCGGAGGCGGAATAGTCGCCATTCGCAAACGTCGCTGCAGGACTTCCGTCCTCGTTATCCGTTGCTTTATCGAGACGCAGAACTGCACTTCCATCCAATGAGGAACCGCCGCCCAAATCATCGATCATACCGGCACGGAATCCCCAGAGGTGAGAAGATGCTTCATCGCTCTCTGAAGATACTGCGGGTGTGACGGTATTCGCCGTCAAATCCGACTTGGACGAACCGTACATCACGCCGAAGCCGAGAGTCAGCATACCGGTGTGCGTGGAAGCAACAAGTTCCATCACATTCTGAATGGGAGGAATGTTCTGCGCAGGACGACGGATGACGCTCGACGCTCCGATCGATGCGGAAACGAAATTCGCAGCGGAAGGATCGTAGCTCAGGATCGCGCCGAGATTCCAATCACTATTGAGACTGAAGGCGATTCCGGCATTCTGGAGCCCATAACCGTCCTGATTTGTTCCCGTGCTTCCGGCAAGATTACCACCGGCGATGTTCGACCAGCCATAATCATGGTAATTTGCCTGGTAGGCGGGATTCAGGAACATCATCGAAGGATCATCGATAATGAACGGGTTGAGAACCAACCCAGCACCTGCCTGAGAACCACCGAGTGCAGCTTCACGGGCCTGACCGCCCGGTTTCGCCGTTTGCGCAACCAGACTACCCGCTATTGCCAGCACCAGCAGTGACACGATAGCGATGTATTTCATATCTCTCCTTTAAAATGTTTGTAAATTATTTGTTTGTTATTACTCACCGAACTAACCTATGATCTCCAAAGCCGCACAAAATCGTGCATTCGTACCGCTTATAGGTTTACTGCTTCAAATCGAATATGAGCCCAACTCCAATCCCGATCCAGCTTGAGGAACTGACGTCGGTGAATACATCCGTGTAATTCACATGGGCATCAACCCACATATTGTCGCCTGCTTTGAACTGTCCGCCAAATGCCGGGGATACCCCGAATTTCGACGAGCTGGCGCTACTTCCTCCTCCGCTTGCACTGATGATATAAAGTCCGATATCAGCCGCACCATACCAACGCATGTCACCGGGAGGCGAGAAGAAATACTTTCCACCCACCAGAATCGGAACAACACTGAGCGATCCGCCCGAGGCAGTCTCCGTGACCGGACCCAATGGCGTATCTACCGTCACCGTAACATCCTTCCCGCTGAAGTGCAGATATCCGATCTTTAGCGAGAGAACGGCATTCGGATCAACGACGTATCCGGCTCCAACATGCCCGCCAATTCCAAAACTGGACACATTATTGAAGTCCCCTGTGGGAAGTCCCGCATCCAATCCGACTCCAACACGCCAATTTCCAACTGTTGATGTCGTCTGTGCGTACGAAAGCGCGCTCAGGACAAACACCGCCAGCACAACTGTTATCACTGCTCTCTTCATGATTTTCTCACTCCAATGATTACGGCTGAATTATTTAATTGTTCTCTTTCTGTTAAATTCAAACCCTTTAAAGAACGTCAAGAGTATAGCAAAAAAAGAATCATTTGTCAAGTGCTGGGTTAATTACATTCTTGAGGTAAACCCCTTAAATGTATAGAATTTAATTATCCTTTAAATAAGTGTAATTTCGGCGCTTTCGCAAACATTTTTCAATTGCATTAATAATAGAGATCAACGGAATTTCTGTGCGAATTGATGCCTCAGGATACTTCTCTCCGGATTGCCACGTTTTCGTTCAGGATCTGTGTTCTTTCTGATTCATACCATCTTCACACGGTTCGGAGGCCGAAATCCCCCAAAATATTGCGGCTCTCACATAAGTGGCAGTTCGATCTCACTCCTCTGAATTGAACCATCCTCGTTTGAGCATGGCGCACTCCGGTAAATTTACGATTCCCGCAGTGTTACCAGTTTATACGAGATGCCACCAATTTAACGATCCGGAATCCGGAAAGATCCGCCTGAACATTCAATTGGATAAACGGAACGGGGAGTCGTGATAGAATTGAATGCTCTGAAACCGGAAGAATACCCTACCCGCTGCCAGCATCCGCTGATAGCGGGAGGGCACAAGCTCAGAAATGAAGAACTCTCTATTTGGGAAGAATGTAGCGTATTCCGGAGGTAGCCGCAAAATAGAAGGTACTCGAACCGGTTGTGAAAATCGGCCCGAACTGAATATCCGCCGGAACATACATGTTCGGAGCAACTTTGAAATACACACCACCGCCGAACTGCAGTCCGAAGTACGGTCCGCCGGTCACGAACCAGAGGTTAAATCCACCGTCGAGATAAGGAGTAACATCTTCTTTCGGTACGTGAAGAAGGTATTTGAAGTAATTATGCAAGCCGATGGGCGTCCCGCCCTGGCTGTTAATTGTGAGATCCGTCCCGAGAAGCATATCTTTCTGGAACTGGTAATCGAGTGTCGGTCCAAACTGGAAGCCGGCGTCGTTGAAACTCGAAATTCCGGCCCTGCCGCCGACAGCCCATTCCTGGGCGTGCAGAGTTGACGAGGTCAGAAGAACAGCAAGAGCAGCGAGAGCTAACACGCAAGCGAGCTTTTTCATCGATGCTTCTCCTTTGATGAGTTGATGGAATAATGTACGCATGACTAATCTTTCAAGAGTCCTCTCGAAATAACGATTCGCTGAACCTCGGAGGTTCCCTCATAAATCTCGGTAATTTTCGCATCCCGCAGGTATCGTTCGACGGGATATTCCTTGATATAGCCATAGCCGCCGTGGATCTGGATTGCCTCGAGGGCGGCATCTACGGCCACTTTCGACGCAAAGAGCTTTGCCATGGCAGCTTCCTGCGAAAACGGCTTGTCGGCATCCTTGAGCGACGCTGCCCGCAATACGAGAAGTCTCGCGGCCTCAATGCGCGTTGCCATGTCCGCAATCTTGAACTGGATTGCCTGAAAATCTGCAAGATGCTTGCCGAATGCCTTGCGCTGCCTCGCATAGCGGAGGGAGGCCTCAAGTGACGCCTGGGCAATTCCAACTGCCTGCGCAGCAATACCGATCCTGCCACCATCAAGAGTCTTCATCGCAAACTTGAATCCGAAGCCCTCACCGCCGACGACATTCTTTGCCGGTACCCGGCAATCCTGGAACGCCAGCGACACAGTGTCAGAGCTGCGTATCCCGAGCTTTCGCTCCTTTTTCGCAACGGTAAACCCCGGTGTTGATTTTTCAACAATGAACGTGCTGATCCCCTTCGCTCCCTTTGAACGATCAGTTGTAGCCATTACCAGAACAACATCAGCATGGGCGCCGTTCGTAATGAAGTTCTTTGCACCATTCAGGATGTACCAGTCGCCGTCTCTCACCGCAGTCGTCCGCTGATTCGTGGCATCGCTCCCTGCTTCCGGCTCGGAAAGTGCAAACGCCCCGAGCTTCTTTCCGGATGCAAGCGGAAGAAGATAATTCTGTTTCTGAAAATCGGTCCCCCATTCCAGAAGACCATAGCAGACGAGTGAATTATTCACCGACATGATCACGCCGCAGGAAGCATCCACTTTGGATATTTCCTCCATAGCGATCACATAGCTTACGGTGTCGAGGCCGGCGCCGCCGTGCGCCTCCGGCACCATCATTCCCATGAATCCAAGCTCGCCGAGTTTCTGCACCGCTGCGGCGGGAAATTCTTCGCGTTCGTCACGGTCCGCCGCAGACGGAGCCAGCTCCTCGTCTGCGAATTTCCGCGCCATCTCGCGGATCATCAGCTGCGTTTCGGTAAACTCAATCCTCATGTCTGGAAAAGGTGGTTACAATTGATAGGAATAAAAGCCTTGACCGGATTTTCTCCCAAGCCGTCCGGCAGCAACCATCTTCTTGAGCAGCGGGCAAGGGCGATATTTTGAGTCCCCGAGACCTTCGTAGAGGACATTCATAATGGAAAGACAGACATCGAGACCGATGAAGTCGGCAAGTGTCAGTGGTCCCATCGGATGGTTCATCCCGAGCTTCATGACCGTATCGATCGCCTCCGGAGTTGCAACACCCTCCATGACGCAATAGACTGCCTCGTTGATCATCGGAAGCAGAATCCGGTTGGAGATGAATCCCGGATAGTCGTTCACCTCTACCGGGTTTTTTTCCAGCTTCCTGGCAAGTTCCATCACTGCGCCAAGAGTCGAATCACTTGTTCCGAGCCCCCGTACAATTTCTACCAGCTTCATCATCGGCACCGGATTCATGAAGTGCATGCCGATCACGTTCCCCGGCCGTTTGGTGACAGCGGCCAGCTCCGTAATGGAAATGGAAGACGTATTTGATGCAAGGACCGCACCCGGAGGCGAAACCGTGTCGAGAGTCTGGAAGATATGTTTCTTGATTGCCCTGTCCTCCGTGGCAGCTTCGATGACAATATCCGCGCTCCGCACCGCCTCTTCGATCGAGAGGACAGGACAAATTCTTTTGAGGATTTCGGCTTTCTGTTGCTCGGTAAGTATGCCCTTCTTGATCTGGCGGTCGAGGTTTGTTCTCACCGTCGACAAGCCGCGGTCGAGGAATTCGGATTTCACGTCGTTGAGAGTAACAGAGAAACCGTATTGTGCAAAGGCATGGGCAATGCCGTTACCCATTGTTCCCGCACCGATGACTGTAACAGACTGGATGCTCATGTTTGGCGTTCCACGATCATGGCAGCAGCTTCGCCGCCGCCGATACAAATTGCTGCCATACCCCGACGGACGTTCCGTCGCTTCATGGCAGAAAGAAGTGTGACGAGAATACGGGCACCGCTCGCACCGATCGGATGCCCGAATGCCACGGCGCCGCCGTGAATATTGACTTTCGAGCCATCGATCCCAAGCGAGTTCATGACCGCGAGATTGACGACAGCAAAAGCTTCATTAATTTCGAAGAGATCAATATCTGCCGTCGTGAGCCCCGCTTTCTTCAGCACTTTGGTGATCACATCCGCGGGCGCGGTAGTGAACCATTCGGGTTTTTTCGCCGCGGATCCATACGCTACGATTTTCGCCAGAGGCGTCAGTCGCATCTCTTGAGCGGCCGAGGCAGACATCACGAGCAGCGCTGCGGCTCCGTCGTTGATCTTCGATGCATTCGCCGCGGTGACGGTTCCGTCTTTCTGGAATGCCGGTTTTAACTGCGGGATCCTCTCGAATTTGGCCTTCTTCGGCTCTTCATCTTCCGAAACAACAATGCTCTCTCCCCCCTTTTGCTGAATCTCCACCCGCACAATTTCTTCATCGAGCCAGTGATTCCTTTGTGCTTCCTGCGCACGTTTATAGCTTTCAATGGCAAACTGGTCCTGGGCCTCACGGGGAATATGGCACTCGCGTGCGCACAATTCCGCAGCATTACCCATATGGTAATCGTTATAGACATCCCACAAGCCGTCTTTGATCATCGAGTCGGTAAGTTGGGCGTGTCCCATTTTATATCCGGAACGGGCTTTCTCAAGAAGGTAGGGAGAATTCGACATGCTCTCCATCCCACCGGCAACAATCACATCGGCGTCGCCGAGGGCGATCGCCTGCGCTCCAAGCATCACGGATTTGAGGCCGGAACCGCAGACCTTGTTCACGGTAAGGCATTCAACAGTAACGGGAAGGCCGGAAAAAATGGCCGCCTGACGGGCGGGTGCCTGACCAACACCGGCAGTGAGAACGCATCCCATGATGACTTCCTGCACACGATCGCCGGGAACATGTGCGCGTCGGAGTGTTTCCTGAATTGCCAGCGCACCGAGGCGAGGTGCGGTGAAACTGCTCAGCACTCCACCGAATGAACCGATCGGCGTGCGGCAGGCACTCACAATGACTGCTTCGTTATTCATGGAAGGTCTATACTCCGGAGTCAGAGAGATTTCTGTGCAAACATACGACAAATCGGAGAAAGATGCAATTGAGGAGAGGAGCGGGACTGCAGAAGAAGCGGAGGGTAACTCGATCGACCCTTACTTCAGGCGGACAAACTCGATGCGACGGTTCTTCGCTCTGCCGTCCGCGGTGGAATTGTCAGCAACCGGCTTCGTGAATCCGAATCCTTTGGTGGTAATCCTGCGGCCGTCGATTCCCTTGGTCACAAGATATGCCTTGACTGCATCGGCACGGCCGATGGAGAGCTTCATATTGTATTTTGCACCGCCGACATTATCGGTGTGACCGTAAATTGCCACTTCCGCCGAAGGATAAGCGTCCAGGCTTGCTGCAACCTGGTCAAGAATTCCTCGCGCGCTCGGCAGCAAGGTGGTACGATTCGTCTCAAAATTCACACCTTCCAAAATGATGCGCTCCCCCACATTTATGATCGGAACATCATCACTCGGATCGAGCGGATTCAAACCCAGCTGAATCTCTTTTCCATCCGGCATACCTCCACCGTCCGTATCCATCTTGAGGGGATCGGTGTGGTACTTCAAAACTTCATCACCATCACTCAACCCGTCACCGTCCGTATCCATTTTCAACGGGTCGGTATGATATTTCAGCACCTCTTCGCCATCGCTCAGGCCATCACCATCTGTATCGACCTTGAGGGGATCTGTGTGATATTTCAGCACTTCATCACCGTCGCTCAAGCCATCGCCATCGGTATCGACTTTCAGCGGATCGGTATGGTAAATCATTACTTCATCACCATCACTCAGACCATCACCATCGGTATCCTTCTTCAATGGATCGGTGTGGTATTTCAGGACCTCTTCCCCATCCGTCAAGCCGTCACCGTCGGTGTCCTTCTTTAGAGGATCGGTGTGATAGATGTGCACCTCGTCGCCGTCTTTCAGACCATCGCCATCCGTATCGGGATTCAGAGGATCGGTGCCAATCTTCACCTCTTCATCGTTCAGCAGACCGTCGCCGTCGAGATCCGGATTCTGTGGTTTCAGAAAAGCAAACAAACTGATCACGACCGACCAGAATCCGTCTTTCGAATTTGTCTTGATGTCTTCAAGATTCGGCGTTGTGGTCATCGTATACCCGCCGCTGATGCCGAGAAGGGTCTGGTCGCTCACGGGGAATTCCACTCCCGCTCCCACGGGAACGCAGTTGGTGAAGTGGTTATATTCACCGGCAGCATTACGGGGAAGAGCGAGATTTGAATGATCTTTCGGATTGAAATACATGAGCCCGATACCCGCGTAGCCATACGGCTGGATTTTTCCTTCTGCAACAGGACGCGCGACCAGGCGAAAGTCCACGGGATAAATGGGGGAGGTGAAAAAATTCGTTCCGTCATCCGCCTCAAGTGTGCCGAGGCCCACACCGGCTTCGAGAGAAAGGTGCGGAGTTGCGTAATAGCGGAAGAATGCCCGAGTGAACATGGTGTTATCGGGCTTGGTGATGTCAGTACGGGCAATTGCCGTGCCGAACGCTGCGCCGAATCCCACGGCATTCGTAACATCCTGTGAAAATGCGGACGTCGCTCCGCAAAGGACCAAGAAGAGGATCAGCCGGTATGTGGGAAGGCGCATAAGCTCGGCACAGGATGACAGCGCAATGTAAGCGATGGGAAAGATAAAGTCAAGGTATTTGCCCCATTACTCCTCAATTTCCCCGCTTTTGGGTTGTCCCGTTCAGCTGTTCATCGAACGGAGGAATTCCTTATTCGATTTTGTACCGCGCATTTTCTCGATAAGGAACTCCATCGCTTCCACAGTAGAATAATCGCTGAGGAATTTTCGCAAAATCCAGACACGGTTAAGCTCGTCGGCATCCAGAAGGAGTTCTTCCTTGCGCGTGCCGGAACGATTGACATCGATCGCCGGGAAAATACGCTTATCCGCGAGCTTCCGGTCGAGAATGATTTCCATATTGCCGGTGCCTTTGAATTCCTCAAAGATCACCTCGTCCATTCTGCTGCCGGTCTCGACCAGAGCGGTAGCGATGATCGTCAGGCTCCCCCCTTCTTCCACATTTCGGGCTGCACCGAAGAACCGCTTCGGACGGTGAAGGGCGTTGGCATCGACACCGCCGGAGAGAATTTTTCCGCTGTGAGGGACGACGGTGTTGTGCGCACGAGCCAGACGTGTGATACTGTCGAGAAGGATCACAACATCGCGCTTCGCTTCAACCAGACGCTTGGACTTTTCCAGGACCATGTCTGCGACCTGCACGTGCCGTTCGGGCGGCTCATCGAATGTCGAGCTGACCACCTCTGCGTTCACCGACCGTTCCATGTCCGTCACTTCTTCAGGGCGCTCGTCGATCAGCAGGACAATGAGAAAAACTTCCGGATGATTTCTCAGAATACTGTTGGCAATCTTCTGAAGGAGAATAGTCTTGCCTGCCTTCGGGGGAGAAACGATCATCCCGCGTTGGCCTTTACCAAGCGGCGTCAGCAGATCCATGATGCGCATCGCATACTCACCCGGCGATGTCTCCAGCATTATACGACCGTTCGGATACAGAGGCGTGAGATTATCGAACAGCACGCGGTCCCTGATGGCATCGGGTGTTTCATCATTGACCGCCTCAACGCGGAGGAGTGCGAAGAAGCGTTCCCCTTCCTTCGGAGGACGGACCTGACCGCTGACGGAATCGCCCGTCCGGAGGTTGAATTTCTTGATTTGCGAAGGTGAGACGTAGATATCATCCGGAGAGGGGAGGTAATTGTAATCGACAGAACGGAGGAATCCGTATCCGTCGGGAAGAACTTCAAGGACACCCTTGCTGAACGTCAATCCGTCCTTTTCGGTTTGCGCTTCGAGGATCTTGAAGATCATATCCTGTTTGCGCAGATCCGTATACCCGGATATGTTCAGTTCTTTGGCAATTTTGGTGAGTTCTGAAATCTTCTTGGATTTCAGCTCGGTAATGTCCATAGGCATGGTACTACCACTTTCTTATTAATTAATGATGGGTATCAGTACGAAAGAATCTTTCACGAACAATGTATTTGCTCAGCGATGATTCTGTGTTAATGAGCTTGATTATTGAGGATAAGCTTGATGTGCGAAAAGGAGGTTATCTGCTGGTACGCATCAAGGTTCGATGCGTCCTCGTTGAATCCTCATGTAATATAAATTGTTTCCTCAAAAAAGTCAAGTATTTTCAAATTTCATACACTTCAGTGCATCCCCGACGACATAATGTGAACCCGTAACCAGCATCGTTTCGCCCCTCCGCAAATCCTTACGAGCAACCCCCATCGCCTCAGCCACACTCCCTCCAATCAGTGAGGAGATTCCCTGTCGACGTGCCTCCTCCACAAGCTTCTGACACGACAAGGCCCGTCCGGTTGAAGGTGAGACCGCGATGAGACGGCGAGTAACGGGATTTAATTTTTTTAACATCACCGGAAAGTCCTTGTCGGACATGACACCAAACACAACGAGAAATCTTCCGTCGACCAGCGAATGCAGAGCTTTGGTCAGCGCTCCGATTCCGTCCGGATTATGCGCTACGTCCATGACGATGCGCCGTCGGCGATCCACAAAATCGAGCCGCCCGCGGAGGCCTGAATACTCCTGCACGTGCGCGAGACCGTCCCGAATTGCGGGTTCAGATATCCGATCAAATCCGCAACGGTCAGCCAGCTCATTCACGGCAATCAGGGCAATTCTGGCATTTTCCACCTGATGCGCACCTGGGAGAGAGAGATGCAGGTTTCGGTAGCGGTGCGACCTGGACGTAAAATCGAAGATGGTTCCCTTCGTCGAGTATTCGCGAATCGCCACACCAGAGACCGATGCGGTTCGAATGAATGGCGAACGGTTTTCTTTCGCAATCTGCCGCAATCGCCGATCGGCCTGAACCTGACTCACGCCGCTCACACAGGGAGTGAACGGTTTGATGATCCCCCCTTTTTCCCCTGCGATTGCCGGGAGTGTATGCCCGAGGTGCTCAGTGTGATCAAATCCAATCGTGGTAATCACACTCAACTGCGGAGAAAGGATATTTGTTGCATCGAGTCTACCTCCAAGTCCGGTTTCGATGACACCGATATCGATGCGTTCATCGGCAAAATGGTCGAATGCCACCGCCGTCGTCGCTTCGAAGAATGTTGCCTCGAGCCGATCCACCACCGGTTTCAACTCTTCGACACTGCGGACCACCTTTCGTTCCGAAATCGGTTTCCCATCGACACGGATTCGCTCGGTAAAGTGTACCAGGTGAGGCGACGTGTACAGGCCGGTACGATACCCCGCGGCACGAAGCATGGATGCAATCATCGATGAAGTCGATCCCTTGCCGTTTGTCCCGGCAATGTGGACAGACGGAAACCGCAACTGCGGGTTGCCCAGCGACTCGGTGAGTTTCCAGATATTCTCCAGCCCCATCTTCATGCCGAAGAACTGGAGACTATAGAGATACGCTATTGTCGAGTGCAGCGAAGACAAGAGAAAAGTGCCGGCATTAGTTCAAAGCCAGGATGCGAGTACGGTATTTCCCTCCGGGGCCCGGACCGAGCCGACAATCTCCGTCACGGAAGACACGCGATGCTGTTCGCAGTAGTCTGCAATTCCGCGCGTGATCTTCACTCCCGCCGAGGGGTCGATAAAATTTGCCGTCCCGACCTGAACGGCGGATGCGCCGACGAGAAGAAATTCAATAGCATCTTCGGCTGTCATGATTCCGCCGATACCGATGATCGGGATCTTTACCGCCAACGCCACTTCGTAAACCTTTGCAAGCGCAATCGGCCGGATAGCCGGTCCCGAAAGTCCCCCGGTAACAGTCGACAACTTTGGCTTCCGCGTTCGGACATCCACCGCCATCCCGACAATGGTGTTGATCAGCGAAAC
>DATIXJ010000067.1:0-25735 GCA_035518715.1 Bacteroidota bacterium
CCCCGCACCGGATAAGGATACGAGCAATGAGCACTGTTGATAAATCCGTCGACAATCTCCTCTATGCACTGAAGGAACGCGCAAAGGAGCTTAACTGCCTCTACGACATCGAGGAGTTGTTCAGCAGACCCGACGCATCACTTTCGGCGATACTTGAGGGGATCGTCGGTGCAATTCCCGAAGGCTGGCAGTTCCCGGATGTCTGTCAGGCAAAGATCACCTGCGGGGATATTGTTTTCCAGTCGCCAAATTTCCGCGAGACCCCATGGGTCCTCACCGCAAACGTGACGGTAGAGGGCGAGGTGATCGGCAAGATCAACGTGTCGTACAGAGAAGAGCGGCCACGAGCGGACGAGGGGCCATTTCTCAAGGAAGAACGCAAGCTGATCGATACCATTGCGGACCGGCTGGAACGCCGTGTCTTCTTTGAACGCCTCAAGAATGTCTTCGAAGAACAATCTTCGCCGGAAGAGCAGCGCGGTCAATGCTGGGTTGTCCTCGACCTGCTGCGGAGAACCGACCTCAAGCTCCTGACGCACATTACACGCAAAATGCTCAATTATCTTTCGTGGTCAGGAATTGCGGAGGCGAATGCGCTCCTCGAGCGTTTCAGCCCCGCCTCCACCACGGACCAGGAAAATCCCCTTCAGGATATGAACCGGCCATCGCCCTCGAAGGCAGAAAATGACCTCAGTCTCATTTCCAACGACATCTTCAGGCTGGCGACAAAATATCTGGGGGATAGGGAAGTTCTGAACAGTATTCAGAAATGGATCATGGAGGACCGATCCAAATTTCTCGTGAAGGTTCTGGAAGATCCCACCGCATCACTGGCCCAATTCACCAATGCCATTGAGCGGTTCCATCATCTTACTCCTCATGGATTGAATCTGCCCGGTCCGCGGGAAAAAGGTACGTGTGTCTCGCTGATCCGGAAGGTTCTGAACGATGATCTCCATTTCATCAATATTGCAAAAAAATATCTGGAGATCAATGATTTCTACGGACTTCTGCACCATATCATCTTCCCCACCGGCAGTCAGGGAAAGCTCGGCGGGAAGGGATCCGGACTCTTCCTTGCTTCGACGATCCTGAAGAAATCCTCTCTCGGCGACGAAACACTGCACGCGGTCAAAACCCCCAAGACCTGGTACCTCACGTCCGACGGGCTGATGAATTTTATCAACCACAACGATCTTGAAGATCTTGTCGAGCAGAAATATGAGGACATTACGCAGGTCCGGCAGGAATATCCTTATGTCGTGCATATCTTCAAGAATTCGTCGCTGCCGCCGGAAATCGTGAACGCTCTCTCTGTGGCGCTCGACGATTTCGGGGACAAACCGCTTATCGTCCGGAGCTCGAGCCTCCTTGAGGACCGGATGGGCACGTCGTTCGCGGGAAAATACAAGAGCCTCTTTATCGCGAATCAGGGATCGAAGAGGGACAGGCTTCTGGCGCTGATGGATGCCATCGCGGAGGTATACGCATCGACATTCAGTCCGGATCCGATCGAATACCGGATCGAGCACGGCATGATCGATTTTAATGAAGAGATGGGAATCCTCATACAGGAAGTCATCGGAAAGAAAGTGGGGAATTACTTCATCCCCGCCTTTGCGGGCGTTGCATTTTCACGAAACGAATTCCGCTGGTCCCCGCGGATCCGGAGAGAAGACGGCCTTGTACGGCTCGTGCCGGGCCTTGGTACACGCGCAGTCGACCGTCTCAGCGATGACTATCCGATCCTGATTGCTCCCGGTCAGCCGAATCTCCGGGTCAATGTCTCGATCGATGAGAAGATTCATTATTCACCGAAGAAGATCGATGTGATGAACCTGAAGACGAATTCGTTCGAGACGATCGAAATCCGGCAGCTCCTGAACGAGATCGGTGATGAATACCCTCTGATGGGACGGCTTGCATCAGTCCTCCGCAATGACCGGCTGGAACAGGTTGGGCCACTGGGAGCGGATACCGACAAACGCAATCTGGTGTTCACCTTCGACGGGCTCGTCGATAATACTCCTTTCATCGAACAGATTCGTTCGATGCTCAAGGTTCTGCAGGCAGAGCTCGAAACACCGGTGGATTTCGAGTTCGCACACGACGGAACGGATCTCTACCTCCTGCAGTGCCGGGCGCAAAGCCACTCGATAGCAACACTGGCACCGGCAATTCCGAGAAATATCCCACCCGACAGAATTCTCTTTTCGGCAAACCGTTTCGTGACAAACGGAACTGTTTCGGAGATCACTCATATCGTGTACGTTGATCCACAGAAGTACGGAGACCTCGAAAGCAGGTCGGATCTCCTGGCGGTGGGAAGAGCGGTAAGCAGGCTCAACGAAATTCTTCCCAAACGCCAGTTCATCCTGATGGGTCCCGGCCGCTGGGGAAGCCGCGGAGACATCAGGCTCGGCGTCAGCGTTTCCTACTCAGACATCAACAACACTGCGATGCTGATCGAGATCGCGCGGAAGCAGAAGGGATATATGCCGGAGCTCTCGTTCGGGACGCACTTCTTCCAGGATCTGGTGGAAGCGTCGATCCGCTACCTTCCCCTCTATCCGGATGACACGGGAGTCCTGTTCAACGAGAATATCCTGCTGCACTCGCGAAACATTTTCCCGGAGCTTCTTCCCGAAATGAGCTCGCTCTCCGATGTGATTCGCGTTGTTGAACTGGCGGATTCCGCGGACGGCCAGGTGCTGCAAATTCTTATGAATGGGGAGAGAGATGAAGCAGTCGGCGTTCTCGTCAAACCGTCGCTGCCGTCGGTTGAAACGGCCGAATCGGGGCAGGATGGCATCATCCGGGAAAGAAAAGACGACTCACACTGGCGATGGCGGCTCAACAGCATTGAACGGATCGCGGCCAGAATGGACGCCGAACGATTCGGTGTGAAAGCATTCTACGTTTTTGGGAGCACGAAAAATGCCACAGCCGGACCCCAAAGCGACATCGACATTCTCATCCATTTTCAGGGGACGGAGAGGCAGCGGGAAGATCTGCTGACATGGCTCGAGGGATGGAGTCTCTGTTTGGGTGAGATGAATTACCTCCGCACCGGCAGGAAGAGCGACGGACTGTTGGATATCCACATTGTCACCGACGAGGATATCAGGAACAAGACGAGTTTCGCGACCAAGATCAATGCCGTAACGGATCCGCCGAGATTGATTCCCACCGGAAGAGACCTGCGACGGCAGTGAATGCCGGTTCAGAGCAGTTCCCTGGTTGATGCCTCCAGATTTTCCAGACGAAACCGCACAAGAGCCAGCTCCGGACCGTCGTGAGCGGCAGAAAACGTGTGCGTCCTCCCGATTTTATCTCTCCAGAATCCTGTCAGCCGTGCCGATTCGTGGACATGACCGTGAAGAGTGAGGAGGGGCTGACGTGCTTCGATAAACCTCCGCACCGCAATGCTCCCGACATTCGGATCAAGCGGGGCATGGTCGACCATCTTGCCTTCGAGGGCTGCCTTGTCCAGATGCGTCCGGTATGGCGGAGTGTGGAAGAGAAATACGGCTCGCCCGAGATCATCGCTTCCAGCAACTTGGTCGAGATCCGAAGCAATGGTGGTATTCAGGATTTCGGATTTCGGGACCGGGACCGAGAGCATGCCTTCGTCGGGTGAAATGCAGTTGATGTCCACAAACCGGGAGACATCGAACCGTTCCCAATCCTTCAGGCGAAAGGGTGTTGGAGGCACGCAGGCATACCCGTATACGGGGTGATCCGAGAAGCTGCTCTTTTTTCCGTGAACGTATTGCCAGAGACCCTCATCTTCCCCGCGCTGCATTGAGGCCTCATCCGCGCGCAGATCGTCATTCCCGAGTATCAGAAAAATATCGGGATACGTCTTTCCAAGCTTGTTCATCAGCTGCATGAACTTCGGAATGAGAAAGTCATTCGCAAAATCCGATACTTCGCCGGAATGTGAGGTTCGGTGCATGAAAAAGGATGGAAAGAGATCTCCGCCAAGAAACACTCCAGCCGGACGCTCCTCATAAATGCGCGCAAAGAGCTTTTCATACCGATCGACGTGTCCGTGCAGGTCGGAAACAAAGAAGGAGAGGTCTGTATTCACACCCTTCCTGTCACCGGCATAAAAATTCCTGTGATTGTTGGTGCATCAACTCTACAAGATAGAGGACGGCGCTGACTATCATTCCCGAATGTATCAATTTCCTGATTCGTTTCACAATATCGTCGAGGAAGTCGCAACGATACAATTTTCGCAGGCGTGAAAAAGGAGATAAAAGGGCCTAGATGCAGAACGCGCCACGGGTATACACCCCCGAAGTGTCCGGGCTTATCCAACATCCGGATCGTTCGCTGAGGCTGATCGTATCAGCCGCGCGGTTTCGGCGTACTCCGGACCGATGGAATCCTGTATTTCTTCAATCTGTACCGGAGATTTGGCTCTCCGATCTGGAGGATTTCCGCCGCACGCGTCTGGCTGTTCCCTGCTACAAGAAGTGCACGCTCAATGAGCGATTTTTCCAGATTTGCGAGGAGACTGTCAAATGAAAATGATTTTTTCTGCGAGATGTTCTGCAAGATCCCCTGCAGCTGTGTCATCTCATCCCGTACACGATCGGGCAGACGGACGATATTGTCGGGTGAATTGATGACTGCCGATTCAATAATTGATTTGAGCTCCCGGACATTGCCCTGATATTCCCTCCGGATCAGGAAATCGAGTTCGTTCACATCGATGACCTTCGGCTTGGCGCCGATCGCCTCGCATGCATTCCTGATGAAATGCTCGGTCAGCAGCGGGATATCTTCGGGACGTTCATGGAGAGAGGGAACCGCAATAGCCGTAAATCCCTTAAGAATGTCTGCCAGATCTGGCACGAGACGATCCGCGTGCACGAGGTCCTGAACACCACCGTTGAGCGTCACGATGATCTGTGGGGCGTGCTGCGCAGAGAGCGGTGCGATGATTCGCGCTATCCGGGTTTGATGAAGGAGTGAAAACTCTTCAAGATCATGGAAGAGAATTCTTGAATTCTCCGCCGGCCGCATTGAAGCGAGACCGGCGAGGTCTGCATCGGTGGAGCTTATCGGATTCAACGACATCATCGACGACGTAAAGCCGGACGAGCGGTGAATTGCCTGTGCCAGGAAACCCCGTCCGGTACCCGGCGCACCGATGATGACGATGTTCCGTTTGTGCCGGGCCAGCTTTGGAATCTCCTTGTTGATTGTCCTGACAAATTCGCTTTCCCCGATAACATATTGTTCGGTATTCATGGAGGCTGTCCTCTCTGGTTCTATGCTTGGACTTCTTGTCGTTCAGTATCCGACATGGTGCGAGCTGCTTTTTTCGCGTGTAAAGACTCTCAGAATCCAGTTATCAAGCTCATCCCGCCAGCGCGTGATCATCCCGGGTGAATGTTCGAGAGCCGCCTCATAAAATCTTCCCGTCACCGAAGATGAAAATCGCAGTCGAAGATCAAGGGCGTACGCCAGAACAGCCAGAATGGCAACGCTGAAATACTCGCCGATCCAGAAGATGTTGAGATACGTCGTCTGCGAGGTCGCCTGAATATACGCGATCCTGTGAACCATTTCAAAGAGGGTCAGCGCGAAAAAAAGGATCAGGAGCTTGTCAAAATATGCGCTGTAGGATCTGCTGGAAACATAGGAGGCCCCAAGGAAGGCCGCAATGAGCACGAGCACCGCCGCTTCGGCATAGATGCATCGCAGTTCCACCGGCCGCCAGAAGAGCACGGTTGCGCCACTGCCTTCCAGATACGGCAGGAGAAAATCAATCTCCGCGCCGTTAACCTGCTCTAGCCGTGCCGTACCCGTATTCCCCGCTTCCACCCAACTCTTTCGGATTTCGTCCGATGAGGGTCTCCTTCCGAGGTGTTTCTGCATCGACACCGAGAGAGTGCGGAGACGGTCGTACGAAGCATACATCGGAACATTGCGAAGGGTTAACGGATCAAGAAGCCAGGATGAAAACAACGTCATGACGATTGTGCCAGCGATCGCCGAAGAATAGATGTACTTCGTCACAACGTGCATCCTGTCGAAGAAAAAGTCCATGAGCGTATAACAGACCGGAAAGAGGAAGAAGAAGTTCAACCCGATTTTGTTGACGTAAAAGTGATAATAGAAGGAAGCGTTCTTAATAGTTGAAAAGAGACTCCCTCCGACAAACGGACTGATAAAGAGCGGAATGGAGAATGCGAAGAAGAAGGAAAAATTCAGGAGAACGAATCTTCTCGGACTGCGAGTCTTCAGAAATGTGGCTAGCGAAAGAAACGCCAGGAGAATCTGTAATCCGGAATTGACGAGCGCAATCCAATCCAGTTCCCGATGAGGCAGTAGTAGACTGACTCGCAGGAGAATGAGGGAGACACCCCAAAGAAATAGTATCGTTCGTTCAGACTTGAGCATGGGGGAAACACCCCAAGATACCGTTCCTCCGGGAAAAACACAAGAACTTACCGAATTTCGCCGATGAATATTACATAATATTAGCAATATTATATATATATTAATAGCAAATTATTTGCTATTCCGGAATTTTATCACGATACTCCTCCAGTTTGCACGTTCATCACTTTTAATTCACCCGTTCTTATCACTTTCCACGAAGGAGTGCCTCCCGTGACATTCTCGCATGTCCAACATCGCTACCGCTTCATCCGTATCACCGCAGCAATTGTCGTTGTTCTACTTTTTTTAGGAACCGCCGCCGACAGCCGTGCAACTTCCAGTGACCCGATGAGCCAGTTTCTCGTCCAATTGGAGGCCATGGTCTTTGGCACACCTTCATCCTCCCCCTCTTCAACGTCTAATGCAACCACCGATACGACAAATACCCCGGGCGTGGATCCGGGGCCGAATCCACCTCCTCCTTCAAACTGACATGTTCACAACGGTCAAGCAAGACTCAATAAAAAAGGCCGGCACCACCCGGCCTTTTATTGTTTTTGCCCAAGATGAAAATCATTTCATGAGAACCATCTTCATGACCTTCGAATAGGTCCTGGAGGGATCAGAAACGCTTGATGCTTCAAACCGGTAGAGGTACGCTCCGCTGGCGAATCCGGAAGCATTCCAAACAACAGACTTGTACCCCGCATCCTCAATCCCTTCCTTCAGAACTGCAACGCTCTGCCCAAGCAGATTGTAGATGCGAAGTGTAACTCTGCTCGCGGAGGGAAGCTGGTAATCGATCCTGGCGCTTGGGTTGAACGGTGACGGATAGGCATTGCTGAGATCGTACACCCTCGGCAGGGTCGGCGTTGATTTCACACCGGTGGGACCAGCAGCCGTTGCAACAACGGGAAGAAGCGTCGGGGAATGACGGGTATCGTTACTGACAATCGAGATCGTGTCGGTATACGCGGTTCCCTGCGTGAAACCTATCCCGTTAATTGTGAAGTGGAGCGAAATCGAGTCGGTCCCGTCAAGACTCTTCGCAGCCGTATCAACTGCAAGCCATGCCTGATGACCTGCCGCAGTAAACTGCAGAGGGAGGTTCCCGTCGTTGTAAACCTCGAGAGATTCAGGAACACTTATACCGGCGTTGATGAGGATGCTGTCACTCTTCGTCGGCAGATCAATCACCGGCGCCTGGAACGGGTAGAGGAACGCGCGGTACGAGTACACCCCTGTCGGAAAGGATTCTTCAAAGACCTTGGTATTATCGGGAGCAAGGAGTGTCACATTGGGAGTCGTCGTTCCCCAGCAGATCAGCGTGCTTCCGTCATCGAGCCGCTCGACATCCCCCATCGCTGAGCCATAGATATCGGGGTTATTCCTGTATTCCCACACAACCGTCGCAACCTTCATGTTCTGATCGACGCTATATTCCATCGCTCTCGAGAAGGGCGGGACATGAAGATTGCCGTTATCGAACAGCACAAAATCCCCGTTTGCAATTCGACGGATTGCGTGCTGATGAGAAAACGCGAGCGTATCGCCGACGAAGAGGAACTGATTGTTTTTCCCACCCCACCGCCAGATAATATCTCCCGTATTCCGGTCGATCTTGGTGATTTCGTCCATATGGCGACAGGAGAGGATGAGATTGCTGTCGGCATCCACCTCGAGTGCATTGCCATGACAGTAATCAATCACACTTGCCGTGAGATCAATTCCTACGGCATCGGTAACTTTGTAATGGTCGAAGGTCCGCCACTGGAAAACTACGTTTTTGTCTGCATCAAGCTCCTGGATGACCAGTCCATCGACGACAGCGGCCGAATCTCCGCCCGCAACAACCGTGTCCATCCTGAATGCTTCGGGATCATCTCCCATGATGAGAACATGACCATCCGGCAGCATGCGGAAATCATGAATGTCCGTTGAATAACCGATGGCCCGGTATGTATTCACCGGATGGTACAGGGAATCGAGAACTTCTTCTGCACTCTGGTAGCGGTCGTAATAGCTGATCAATCCGTTCGGCTGTTTCTTGAAATCAAAACCGCTTGAAACGAGCTGGCGATAAAACAGGACATCCTTCGCAGTCGAGATATCAATGAGATAGGGAGTACTTCCCGGCGAGGACAAAAAACTCGCTATATAGAGTTCACCGAGAGGAGCAAATCGCTTATAGCTCGTCCACTCCAGTGCGGGAAACGTCGGCGGGAGCGTGGAAACGCTGCGCGGCACCAGGGGTTCCGGGTGTGCAGCATTTGAGAATTTCGGTCCGGAGCCCGGCAAGCCGTCGATCATCGAAAAGGGATCCGTGAAGGGAATCTTCTTCGGCTGCGTGATGAACTGAAATGTGAGCGAATGATGAACGGCTCCCGATACCGTTCTCATACCGGGCAAGTATGAAACAGTCACAACTTCTCCCAGAGCGAACGGAGCTTCGGGACGGAACACCATCGTGCGGCTGTCATCAGAGACAACGGCATGAACCGCATGGTTTCCGCTCTTGCTTCCGGCAACTCTGATGATGGAAGGATCGAGGACAGTCCGAAATTCGAGACGCTCTTTCGATCGCAGGATGATGCTGGTCTCACAGGATACAAGCTGGGAGCCGGGGAGCGGAGTAACGCCGTCAAACTGATCGCGCCAGTCGGGGCTGCTCCCGGAAACCCGGGCATCGGCGCCGCCAGCTAAACAGAAACACAACATGAGAAAAATAAAGATCAACTGTTCTTTCATCGAATGCATCCTTTCGGGTAATGAAGTTTACTCAGGACATTTTACTCGAGATCGTCACAACGACCGAACCCACCCGGTGCGTCGTGTCCGATCATTACCAGTCCGAAACGTCTATACAACCGAAGGATAATCCCGCGGCAACGGGAAGAGATGCGGCAAACCGACGAAGAAAGAACCTCCATTGAACTCGGAGAGAGTTGAGTGTTTGTTGTTCGAGGGAGATGAAACCAGAAGAGAATTAACGCCAAGAAAAAGCTGGACACGCGGATCAGAGACGTTTTGCCTGCGGAGACTCCACACTGCCACTTTGACGATCACCCGTGGAGCTGTTCTGAATTCTACGCGCTGTGAAGCACCGCCATGGTGAACGACGGCATCAAGAATCCTGCTCGAGACGGCTGCGGACGTGAATGCATAGCAGCATATCAACCACGCCGCGAGGATTCTCATTGATGCTCGAACCAATGTGCCTCCCCCTCACACGGGATGTGCAAAAGCATGTTTACCCCTAAAGAACGAATCAAACCCAAAAATGATCTGCAGACTATCCTGACTTGGACGAATAATAGTCAAGATAGTTTAATTCTGCAAGTACAGGCATGCCCTCCCCGCCCCGCTCCCCGGTCCAAGAAAGACCGGGGAACGGGGAAGAGCATGGTGATTCCGCAACGTTCAGACTGATGGAAATCAGAGGTGTATTTTGATTCCTCCGAAGAACTCCCTTCCCGAGCCGGGCTGATAGGAATTTCCTCCCGAATCGGGTTCCGTAAATGCGACGTATGTCTGGTCCGTAAGATTCTTTACGCTGATCATGAGGTCGCCGCTCAGGCCTGCTGCTTCCAACCGGTACATGATTCTTCCTCCAAACAGCGTATAGCCTGATGCCGCTTCCGACTCGATATTGGCACCATCAATGTATGATTTGCTGTACGTCTCCGAACTCAGTCCGATCGAAAGCCCGGGCAGAATTTCATACCGGAGATCTGCCATGAACTGATGCTGGGGAGAATTCGGAAGCCAGTTGCCGTCGGCAATTGACCGGTGATCCGAAGTGTCATCCATGAGGATCGGGATGGGGGAACCGATATCATAGACAAAGTGGGAATAGGTGTAGGCGAACTGGAGCGCCAGACCCGAAACAGGTTTCGCGGTTGAGGAGAGTTCGAGACCATACCGCTTGCTTGCGCCGATGTTCTTGTAGAACGTACCTTCCTCACCATTGCCCCTGCCCGGAATCCGGTACCGGTCGAAATCATTACTTGTCGACATGGTAAATCCTGTCGCCTCGAATTCTATGCTGTGCTCGATCGATCCCCGTGCCCCGATTTCGAAGCAGTCCGAGGTGGCGGCTTTGAGGTCCTGATTGAATCCGCCGTAGCCGCTGGGGTTCGTTCCGAGTTCTTCGGTCGACGGAGGTGTGAATCCATGCCCCCAGCTTCCGAAGAGCATGAGATTGCGTGCCACCGAATAGGTGACCCCCAACCTCCCGGAGACATCCGAGAATTCCGCAACTCCGGAGTTGTTTGTCGAATCGGTGACCATCTCGTCCGTCAGTTCATTGTGGGTCTTGTCGAACCGCACACTCCCCATCATGCTCCAGTCGGTGCCGACATTGAGCATATCGATCAGAAATATTCCTGTTCCCCACTGCCAGATACGCTGCCGGGCAAGAATCGTGTTCTCTTCAAACCCATAACTGTTCGGCTGAAGACGCTCATCGTTCGTTTGCCATTGAAGGTCGGTTCCGATGCTGATCTTGTTCCGCAGGTTCTCCTCGGGGGTACCGGAACTATGAGTGTACTGAACCGATGTGCCCGGAGTCGTCAGAAACTGGTGGTCGAAGACGTGATTATTCGCCTCGATGTACTGTGAGTTTTTGACGTAGGCATTGAAGCGGATCTCATCGTCCCGGAGAAATTTCACCACGCCGGCGACACCTTCAGTCGTGCGGTTCATTTCCATGTGTTCATTATAGGGAACGGCATCGTCATTCGGGAGGGTTGGATCTTTCAGATATTGTGCCAGGCTCAGTCCTTCCGGATTTTCGTGATAGGTATCCGTCCAGGAGAAGATCGGCGTAATCTGAATGTTCGATTCCGGCGTATACGTTGCTTTGGCATAGACGCCGTTCTCCCAGAAATGCGTATGCACCCGGTATCCATCCCCTCCTGTTCTGGAGAACGATAGACGGTAATTGATGTCATTAACATCCCCGCCGAACTGACCGAACCCTTTCCAGAAACCATTGGACCCGCCAACCGCCGTGACATCACCAAAGAGTGACCGGTTGGGGGAATTCTGCGTGAGGATGTTCAGGATACCACCCCCCGCTCCTCCGCCGTACAACGATGCCGAGGGTCCTCGCAGAACTTCAATTCGGTCAACGGCATTGAGATCGACATCAAAAAAATCAGGGGCAAAACCTGAAGGATCATTCATCGGAAGTCCGTCGAGGAGAATCTTGATCGACCGGATTCCCGTTTCCGTCAGAATCCCCTGACCGCGGATCGACATATGGACCCGCTCGCCGTCTGCCTGGTTATCCACCTTCACACCAGGGACGAGCTTCAGGGGCTCATCGATACCGACCGACCGCGGAAGTGTCTTCAGGACCACAGAATCTACCAGCGTGCTCGAGATCGGAGTTTCGCCGAGAGTGGAGTTCATTCTTGCGGCCGTAATAACCACTTCTCCCGGATACCGGTATTCGAGCGTATCCGCCGCGGGTGCCTGCGCCTGCACCGCCAGGGTGAACGACAACAATGCAGCAAGAATCGCAATAATGCATTTCATAATCTCTGTACCTTTCATAATAGTGAACTCATGATATTCCCGGCACTCTTCGTGAAGGAACAGTACCTGCGCCGAATGCGCATCATGGTACGCGCTTCCTCGGCAGGCGAAACGGCATGTTCTTCTTCCGGGATAGAACGGAAAGGCAAAGAGCATCCGTGATTGAGCTCTCCGGGACGCGCGTATCGGCGCATCCGTCTTATGACACGCTCAGGTTGGGTGGAGATTTGTCGCGGATAGGTTGATACGGCTGGTAGGAATGCTGTACGGGTTTCCGTATGACGTGGATGGTAAAGAGAAATTCGATTTGATGTCCCAGAACGATAGTGAATGCCTTCGGGGCATTATCTTTATCGAACGTCTCCCAGTTAAGCGAAGGGAGAGTGATCGAGCTCGTGGTATAATGGAGGGGGTGGTTCTCGTTGTATTCGCTCTCAAAGAGTTCGGTTCTGAAGGCAAAGTAGTTGCATGCGACAAGAAGTGCGAGGAGTCGCCAGGAGAGCGTCCGGGAGGAGTACGCAGGCATCGATAATGCCCTGAGATATTTCTTCAGATGGGGAGGCCGCACAATCGGAATTAGCCTTTTTTCTGATCCAGCGCCTGTTTTACCCTTTCAGGGATCATGGGAAGCCGCAGCATCCGGATGCCGGCGTAGTCATGGATGGCATTCGCAATGACCGCACCCATCAGGATGATTGCCGGCTCACCTCCGCCGTGGGGATCTGCGGACTTGTCGTCGATAATGACCGTCTCGATCTTCGGGAGCCAGGAGAACCGGGGAATTTCGTACACATCAAAATTGTGATCGAAGATTTCCCCGCCGTGGAAGTGAAGATCCTCGCGCAGAGCGTACCCTAGTCCCATAGTGAGACATCCCTCCATCTGAATCGCGGCGCCCTCGGGGTTCACCGAGAGACCCATATCCTGTGCGCAGACGACTCTCTTGACGCTCACATTTCCGGTTGATCTGTCGAGAGAGATTTCGGCGATCGCGGCCACATACGTTCCCGCATCAGTCCCGCATGCTATTCCAAATCCCCTTCCGCTCGGCGAAGGTGCCGGCTTCCACCCGAATTTTTCGGCAGCAGACTGCAGAACTCGTATCATCCTCTTGTCCGAGAGATTATCGAGGCGAAATTCCAGCGGATCGGCACCTACACTTGCTGCCATCTGATCGATCTGCGATTCCCTCGCAAACGTGTTCGTGCTGTTTCCCGGAGCACGCCACGGGCCCGTGATAAATGGGTGGGATTCTTCCTCGCCTCCCCAGCCCGAGCCGTGGACTACCGTGGAATGATTGGGAATGGCGTAGAATTGTGCGGCACCGCGCTCTCCCGCAAAGTAGACATGGCAGTCCCATGAAGTGATTTTTCCGCTGGCTGAAACTCCGGATCGGAGTTTCACCACTGCCGCCGGCCGGAACGCGTCATAAAAGAATTCTTCCCGTCGGTTCCAGCTGACCTGCACCGGTTTGCCGGACAATTTGGAGAGTCGGGCGGCTTCCACGATCTGCGTATTGTGCGTTTTACCTCCGAAACCTCCGCCCACGAAAACCGGCAGTAATCGTACACGGTCGGGTGAGACACCAAGTTCCTTTGCCACTTCCTCTTTTGCCGTGAAGGGATTCTGCGTCGAAGCCCATACCGAGACCTTCTCGGGCTTTACATCGACCAGTGCCGCATGTGTCTCCATCGCCGCGTGAGCCTTATAACCATCGAGATAGGTGAGTTCCAGGATTTCCTTTGCTTCAGTCTCCCCTTTCCGGAGGTCGCCATCTCCAGCAACCGATTTTCCCTCCGGTGCGGTCTTCAGGAGATGATCAAAAATATTCTCGCTGTCGACGGGTGAGGTGGGTTTGTCGAATTCCGCCCTGATCTCCCCCAGCGCTGCTTCGGCAACATCAGGTTGCGTATGCAGTACTGCGATAAGATCCTTTTCCTGAACCACTAGCACGCCGGAATATTTTTTCGCAGGTGAAACATCGACGCTCAGCAGCTTTGCTCCGTGGAACGGAGGGCGGAGAATCTTCGCATAAAGCATTTCCGGAAGCCGGACATCCCCGGCATACTTCGCACGCCCCGTGACTTTCTCCACACCATCCAGTCTCGTTACCGGCGTGGCAATGATTTTGAATTGTGACGGATCTTTGACCTTTACATTACCGTTCGCGTGCCTGGCAATCTTCTTTCCCTCTGCAAGTTGCGCGTACGAAATCCTGGTTGACGTGTTGTTCCCGTCAAATGCGACACCGTTCTCAGTCTCGAGCCGTTCAACAGGGACGTGAAGTTTCTCCGATGCGAGTTCGATCAGCACCATCCTCGCTTCGGCTGCGGCCGACCGGAGGGCGGGGCCAAAGACGCGCGTCGTCATCGAACCGAATGTCCCCATATCCCACGGACAGAGCTCCGTATCACCCATCACCATCTCGACGTTCCACAGCTCCACATCAAGCTCGTCGGCAAGCATCTGCGCAAGAGACGTTATCACACCCTGTCCCATTTCGATCTTCCCGGTAAAACACCTCACTATGCCATTCTCTCCTATATGGAGGAAAGCGTTGAAGTCAGTGGGAAGATTTCTTTGCTGGCGCTGGGCGAGAAGCGGAGGGATCTCACCAACGGTAAAATAGAGGAGAATTCCGCCACCAACCATTTTGACAAACGACCTTCTTGAAATCTCAAGTTGTTGCTCAGGACTTTCCTTATCCCTCGGGAATTCATTTCTCATGATTGTTCCCTCCGTCCATCACCACCGATGCCGACTGAATTGCAGCTACAATCCGGGCGTGCGCCCCGCAGCGGCAGAGGTTATCTTCCATCCCGTCAATAATCTGAGCAGCGGAAGGCTTCGGGGTCTTCTTCAGCAGCCCGTAGGCGGTCAGGATGATGCCCGGGGTGCAGTATCCGCACTGAAGAGCATCGTGATCGACGAATGCCTGTTGGATCGGATGCAGCTTGCCGTTCACTCCCAATCCCTCGATCGTGAGAATATTCCTGTCCGAAATTGATTTCATAAGGATCTGGCAGGATCGCACCGGTTCTCCGTCGATAAGTACGGTGCATGAACCGCAGAGTCCTTCTCCGCAACCGTATTTGGTGCCGGTCAGGCCGAGGTCGGTTCGAAGGACCCAAAGAAGAGTTCGTTCGGGATCGACGCTGAGATTGGTGTTAACGCCGTTGAGTGTGAAGCGAATGTTTTCTTCCATAATTTTTTCCGTGAGCAGAATGAGGGAAACACCGGAACTACGGAAATCATGAAAGAACGAAGGAATGATAATGGAATGTATGAAACTTCTTCAGGAATTTCAATATGTTCCTGAGGTTCACCGGAGACAAGTACGCTCCGGAAATTGAGAACGTAATTGATCTATTCGATCACGATACTGACCTGATTCCGGATCCCCAGCGAAGCTGTGTGAAGGATCAGTGTGGCAGTTTGCGTATCCCACAGCCACGTTTCACCCGGTCCGGTTCCTTCACCCGATGTGATACCATTTACTTTCACTCTTTGCGGCTTGGACGCACCGTGCATCCGGATCTCGTAACTTCGGGCCGCTACCTGACCGTTATAACTTCCCGTCGTTGGTCCGATCGTGAGATGCGTTCCGTTCGATCCTCTTGATGTTGATAGGATAGGTGTGAACGCGCACGCACCATTTTCCTCCTGGAGTGTCATCCCATCATCCTCATAGAGCATGAACTTTGCATTTTTTCCGTACACCTCGAGTGTGAGGGTGTCGACGGGCCTCTGGTTCGAATACTCCATATCCTGCTGCATCGGCACAATGGAACCCGACCTCACGTACACGGGAAGCGTTTCCAGTGAACACGTGCGATGGATAGTCTGATCACCCCGCACGTGATCTCCCGAAAAATAATCAAACCAGTCACCCGGCGGAAGGTAAACATCCTTGACGCCGAGTGAATCTGTGACCGGAGAAACGAGAAACGCGTTACCGAACAGATACTCGTCGGCATGATGATATGCCTCTTCCAATCCAGGGTATTCGAGATAGAGCGGCCTGACAACGGGCAACGAACTGTCGTGTGCTATTCTGGTGAGCGTATAGACGTACGGCAAGATACGGTACCTCAGCTGAAAGAACGTCCGGGCGATATCCTCCCCCCGTTTACCAAAGATCCACGGCATTCTCCTGTTCCCGACTTCCGGATTTTCATGCGCACAATGCAAGCGCAGGAACGGACTGAATGCGCCGAACTGCACCCAGCGGACGTAGAGATCCGTGCTCTCATCACTTCCAATAAATCCGCCGATGTCGTGAGTAATGTACGGCATCAGCACGTTGCCACCCTGTGCGGTATACGGAATTTCCGAAGCAAGGACATCCCACTGTGCGTACGTGTCTCCCGTAAAGAGCGCAGGATACCGGTGGCTTCCCCATCCACCATACCTGCTGAAAATGAAACCCCGTTTCTGCGTATGATCCCGCGTGAGATCATAAAAAATCCTGTTGGTCCACATCTGACTGTTAAGTCCGTCCATCTCGCACGACCCTGCTCCACCATCCACCCACCAGAAATCGACCCCCTGATCGATGAGAGGGTTATGAAGGGCCTCCATAAAGACATCGGCGTCCTGATGTCGCGCAAGATTGAAACGGATTCCCTGACCCGGCAGACGATCCGTCAATGCAATCGGCTCGTGCGTTAATCCGCCCTCGCCCCCCCAGTCGTTCACCCGAAGTGCGATGAGAATATTTTCACCCGGCTTCGCGAGACCAGAAATTTCCTTCCACGTCAGTGTGCTGTATACACTGCTCCCGGGAGTGCCGTAGTGTCCTGCTGCAACCCCGTTAATGAAGAGATCATACTCATCATCGACTCCGCCGAAGAGAAGATAGAGTGAGTCATAACGAAGGTTGACGGGGATCGTGACCCACTTACGGTACCAGGCGAGACCGTCATAATCCGGATAACCCTGATCTTCCCATGGTGCGCCGCCGCGGAAGGTCTTCCAGCTCGTATCGTTGAAATTTGTCGCATACCATCTGCGTGAAACCCCGATATTGTTTGAATCAAGAGAAAATTTCCAACCCTCACTGAGGTCGATCGAGAACTTCGCCTTTTCCGGTTCGATCATGTGCAGACGGGAACGCACTTCGGTTGCATGGCTATCACGGTCAGAAAGGGTACTTTCCCTCCCATAACCCGGGTGATCGTTCAGGGTTATCTTCAGTCCGTCGTTATGCGCCCACTTGAGAAATTCCTCCGGCTTGGGGAAAATGGGACTCCAGTCATATCCGCCTTCCCACCCGAAGAGGTGCCATGCGAAATCGAGCACCAGCACATCGACGGGAAACCGATCCGCACGGAGGTGATTGACCATTGCCTGAACGTTCGAATCGGTATAGTGGAACTTGTCGACCATAGGGGTTCCGGGCAGGTATTCATAATTCAGGTCGGTCACCCAGGAGCCAAGTGTATATCGGGGAATCATCGGGATCGGCCCGCAGAGTTCTGAATATTCCTTCAGCACATGGGAATAATTGTTCCCGTAGACAAAGAAATACCAGTCCTGATTTCCTGATTCCGATCGCGGGGCGATCCAGTTCGAGTCATCAATTCGCACCGGGGTCCGGCTGTCGTCGAGGAAAAAATATCCGTTCCGGCTCAGGATACCGGGGAGAAAATGCGGTAGGCGTCCTTTCCGTGCCCCATCGAGGGAGCGTGCAATTCCGCCGAGGTTCGCGTCGTCGCTGTCACCGGGAGACCAGGTGTGCTTTCCGGACTTGTCCTTCCAGACAATCTGGAGGTTGTCTTTGGAAAATTCCTTATCGTCCTGAAGATACCGGACAATCATCTTGTCGGTTTTCATGAAGAGCCAGTTGCGCTCCGCCGATTTTGCGACCTTCACGCTCTTCCAGTTCGTCCTACCGGTGACCACTGCGGTCGGAACATCAACGAATGACCGCGAGGGAGAATATTCGAGACGGACGAGAGAAGGCGTCAGGAACTGAAAACGCGTGCTCTGGACGACAACCGATGTCGTGGGTGATGAGGAATTTGATCTGCGGGAATGCTGGGAGACGGAAGCAGCCGGCGACAGGAGGAATAAGCCGAGCATGGAAAAAACTTTGAGCGAACGCATCCATGCCGAAGCAATTCGCATTGATGATTTGCTGGTACGCGGGTTCGGTAGTATCAATGTGTTCTTCCCGGAAATAATGATGGAAAATGATCAGGGTCCTGGTAGGTAAAGATACAAAAAAACTTAAAATTCCACTCCCTGTTCATTGTAGACGGTCACCCCGCGGGGAGTACCAATCCAGAGATTTCCGGCGTAGTCGTAGGCAAGCGCCGTGATGGTGTCGCTGGCGAGTTGGGGGGTGTTCGATCGGGTGAAGAGCGACCAGACGGCGTCATTTTTGCAGGCAAGCCCCGCATCGGTACCGAACCACCGGACCGATCCAAGATCGGTGGTTACCGCATTGACGGGCCCGAAAGGAAGTTTGCCGCCTGTTGTGGCCGATGTGAAACCGGCGTCGGCGTTGGAATTGGAAAGATTGTGCATCGATACTCCCGCCCACTGCCCCATCCAAATATTCGCGTCCTTGTCGTATGCCAGCGCAACAACGGGACCGGCGAGTTTCGGCTGAACCGTCGACCAGAGGCTCCGCGCGCCATCGAACATGATGAGATCGCTGAACGTTCCAAAGACCGCCACTCCGTTATAGAGGTCGGTGCTAATCGCATAGATATTTCTCGAATCGAAATGAGAGATCAGGTCTGGAAATGGTGTCCACACGCCGGCACCGAATTCCGTGTCGACAACCGAAGGCGTGAATTCACTTACTCCAAATAACGTGCCGACCCACACGACCCCGGGTTCATGCAATCTGTTGGCGGAGATACTTGTAATAAATTCGTAGGGCACGTCCGGCTCATGGTAGGAAATCCACTCGCGCTGAGAGGACGAATTTCTCTGGTACCTTCGGACACCGCCACCGTGCAGACCAAACCAGAGGCTCCCGTCACGACCTTCGGCGAGCGCTGTGACTTCATGCGAAATGGTGGTGTCGCCGGATGAATAGATTGGAAAAGCCAGTGCGTCCACAATTCCGGTCCAGGACCCCTTGTAGAACCCTGAGGCACCGCCGCTTGTTCCGATCCACACATACCCGTCACCTGCAGCGAGAATTGCGTGGACCGAATTGTCGAGGAGTCCGCTGTTGCCGGTCGTGAACGTGCGCCATTTCGGACCGGATCCCGGACCGTTCGGCGACTCACCACATGAACCCAACGACAAAAGTATTGCCGCGAGGATCAATCCGCCAAGGAAACTCCTAATCACATTCATCGAACACCTACGACCATTGACGACTGGTTCCATCTTCGCTGCATTGGACAGGTCAGAAGGCAAATCGCGCAATCTCTTTCTGATCTACGGTGATATCGAGGACATCACGGCATCTGTTCTGTAAACCCCCGGCATTTTCGACCCGCCGCACAACCGTGAGTGTAACCGGAACGCCACCGAATTCACCGGTGCTGGTCTGCGTTCCTGTTTCGCGAAGCGATTCCGCGTTCCAGGCAAGTTCCGTAATCCCGCAGTTATCGATGAAGAGATCGTATCCTGCGTTACAGTCGCCTTCCCATGAATGCACGGCAACAATCTCGACCTTCCAGGGTCTCCCGGCTTCGGGTGGTGCATACCTGATCGATCGGCCTGAAGTGCAGGAAGAGATGAGAAAGCTCGTCAACAGAAAAGGAATCCATCCGCATATCCGCAGATATCCGGACCTCTCGGCATGTGAAATCACGTTCGTGTTTTTCATCCCGGCTCCTCTCGTAAAAACTCCATCTGTCAAAGACTGGTATCCCGGGACGCGGTCAGCACCGCACGATCGATCACCGCGGATGTGCCCGGAAGTTCAGTTCGAACAGATTATGGATGAGAACAGATTCGGAGAAAACGGAGGTGTGATGCGACAATCTACAAAGAAACGGGTGCAGTGTCAACCTGCCGATTTCCTTTCCATCAGTTTTTTGGATTTTGCATACCCTCCTGCTACATTGGACGAACTTCCCGTTTGTATGGATTACAGATCCATGAATATCCTGATTCCTGATCATCCAAGGAGCAATTCATGAACCGCAAATTATTCCTCTATTTCCTGTGCGCCGCGACCATGATTGGCTGCTCATCCAAAAAGCCGGTCGCTCTCCCTGGAAGAACCAGCGAAAACCAAGTTCTCCTGCCAAATGGTTGGAGACTCTCGCCCGCCGGGACCCAGATCGACGTTGGCGATCTGCCGCTGAATCTTGATATTTCACCCGACGGGAAATACGCAATCGTCACCAATAACGGAAACGGGGATCAGGAAGTATCAATCATCGATCTCAACAAGCCGGGCGTTGTCGCAAAGCTGCCGTTGGCATGTTCCTGGCTTGGTATTCGCTTTTTTGATAATGGATCGAGGTTCGTGGTTTCGGGAGGAAACGAAGACAAGCTCTTTCTCTATTCGCTGATACAAGGGACCGCCGCTCTCACCGATTCCATCATAATCGGGAAGCCGTGGCCGGACGAAAAGATCTGGTTGTCGGGTCTTGATGTTGATGAAGCGACCGGCATACTCTATGTTGTCGGCCAGTGGAATAATTCCTGCTACGTCATCGACCTGCACGCGAAGAAAGTTCTTCGCCGGATAGCGCTTCCCTCAAAACCGTATACATGCCTTGTCTCCCGGTTCACTCCTTCGCTCTATGTCTCCTCATGGGGAAGTGCAGCCGTGCTTGTTCTCGATAAACGATCCGGAGAAATCCTTCGGCAAATTCCGGTCGGCGATCACCCCACCGATATGGTCGAGTCCCCGGACGGCAAACGGCTCTTTGTCGCTACGGCAAATCTGAACACGGTTTCCGCCGTCGATCTGCAAAGCAACTCGGTCACGGAAACGATTTATGCAGCGCTGTATCCGGACATGATGGAAGGAAGCACACCGGACGCGCTTGCACTTTCACCCGATGGAAAACGCCTGTATATCGCGAACGCGGATAATAATTTTCTGGCGGTGATGGATGTTTCCGAACCCGGAAAGAGCCGTTCTCTCGGATTTATCCCGACCGGATGGTATCCGACATGTGTGCGCTATCGTGCAAGCGCGCATCAGCTCATTGTTGCCAACGGAAAGGGAAGCATATCCAAACCGAATCCGAAGGGACCTAACCCGTACATCCGGAATGAGAAAGAAGAATATATCGGATCACTCCTGAAAGGAACGCTTTCAATCATCAACGACCCGGGGACCGATGAACTTGCATCGTACACGAAGCGCGCGTATGAGAACACGCCGATTCCTCACGATTCGTCCCGTATTCCGGATGCACCAAATGCGGTCCCATCAACATCGAATATGGCGTCCCCCATCAAGCATATCTTCTATTTCATCAAGGAGAACAGGACATACGATCAGGTGTTCGGTGATCTGAAGGAAGGAAACGGCGATTCATCGCTTTGCCTTTTTGGAGAATCCGTCACGCCGAATCTTCACGCACTCGCCCGGCAGTTTGTGCTTCTCGACAATTTCTACTGTGATGCAGAAGTCAGTGCAGACGGGCATAACTGGTCGATGGGCGCATACGCGACCGATTATGTCGAGAAGACCTGGCCCACGCAGTACAGCGGCCGCGGAGGCGAGTACGAATATGAAGGAGGTGTGCCGATCGTCTATCCATCTGCCGGCTATATCTGGGATAACTGCGCCCGTCACGGGGTAACGTACCGGAGTTATGGCGAATTCGCTGCGAACGGAAGGACACTCACCGACGAGGATTCTGCGCTCACGAAATCCCTCGATGGCCACATCGCGCCCCATTATCGGAGCTGGGACCTTGACGTCTCTGATCTCGTCCGCGTGCAACAGTGGATGAAAGAATTCGATGAATACGACCGCAGCGGCGGATTACCGCAGTTCCAGATCATCAAGCTCCCCAACGACCACACCTACGGCTCACGAAGCGGAGAGCTGACGCCAAAAGCATACGTGGCACAGAACGATTATGCGCTCGGTCTTATTGTCGACCGGATCACCCACAGCTCGTACTGGAAGGAATCGGCAATCTTCTCCATTGAAGATGATGCCCAGAATGGACCCGATCATGTTGATGCCCACCGGACCGAAGCGCTCGTCATCAGTCCGTATACCAAACACCGGTTCGTGGATCACGAAATGTATTCCACGAGCAGCATGGTGGAAACGATGGAGCTGATACTCGGGCTCCCCTCGCTTTCAGAGTATGATGCGTCGGCAATGCCGATGTACAGCTCATTCACCGCCCGGGCAGACACATCAACCTACAGTGCGCGCAAGCCGCTGATGAATCTCCAAGAAAGGAACAATCCAAAGGCGTTTGGAGAGCGGATGAGCAGGATGATGAATTTCACGGATGAAGATCTCGCGCCCGAGCGCGAGCTGAATGAGATCGTCTGGAAATCTGTCAGGGGAACATCATCACGTATGCCTGCGCCCGTTCACAGCGCGTTTGTCCGTGTCGCAGACAGAAAGTAATCCGGGAGGAGTGAAGGACCTATGTTCTTCCCATCAGACGCAGCTGCCGGGGCGTGAGATGCCAGAGCAGGATGGCAGGATGTGCCGGAGGAATTTTCTCGACGTCGAGAGCACATAGTCCTCCCTTTTTAAATTCGAGGACCGACCCCTTCGCTCCGAGGAGTGACGAAACGAGAAGTCCAAGTCCCGGCTCATGACCGACCAGCATGATTTTCTGATTTGACCGGAAACCGGAAAGAACCGAGTACACTTCGCTGACCGGAGTGCCGGGAAGGAGCTGGTCACAAAGCTCGATCGTACCTTCGAACGGGAGTGCATCCACGACAATTTCTGCCGTATGCCGGGCTCGTTTCAGCGGACTCGAGAGAATCGCGTCGAGATGCGGGAGAACTCTGTGCATTCCCTTTGCCACATCCTTCATTTTCGCAATCCCCTCTTTGGTGAGAGGCCGATCGTCATTCGGATAGAGCAGAGTCCCGCGCGGAACGGCTATTGCATGTCGGAGGATATAGAGTTCCAATAATCTCTTCTCCCTCAGAGCGTATCCAAAACCTGCCGGTGAAATTTCTCCCGATTCATCCGGCGAATGAGCGTGGCAAATTCCAAAAAGAGTTTCTCCCTCTTTGTTGACTCATCGCGGATGATCCGGCCGATGACCGACGTTGTGTACCGCTGCTTTCTCGTCTTCGGTGAGCGGTTGAGTTTGCGCAGCTGTTTCTCAAAACGATCGAGTTCTCCGATCACGACATCACAATCGTGTACTTTGCCCATCAGGTCGATGACCTGCTCCACTTTTTTCAATGATCGTTTGAATTTCTTTCCATAGATCGGTTTGAACGCCTCCATGGCATACCGGAGCGGTTTTCCGGCGATCCGAAGAAGGTGGAGCTCCGCGACACCGCCGCGCGCGTCAAGGACCGTATCATGATGAGAAAGAAAATCCTCGAGGAGTTCGGGCAGGATGCGGGAAGCATTCCATCGCACTGATTTCCTGAGCTGAGGTTTGAAATTCGGCGGCAAGGTCTTCCACCCGGTCAAAACGTATTTCTTACCAACTTCATGAACCTTTTCCGGAACTGCCCGCTATTCATTCGCTCCAGAGTTGCACGAAGTGCGAGGCGTTCGTGCTCGCGCTCGAGATTCTTTTGTGTGAGAAAGAGGTCCAGGGTGCGTCGTTGGTGTTCCGGCAGCGGAGTCCGATGTTCTTCGAGAATTGCCATAACCACATCGCGTTCCCTGACCGATCCCAGAACGCGGATCAGCCGCCGCACCGACTTGTCCATGGTACGGTATTTCTTGAAGGGAAAGCACTCCCGGAGAATTCCCATCATCGCCTGTAGACGGCGTGCAGCGACACGCATATCATGAACCCCCTCGACGTCGTGTGTTGTCATGACGAGATCCTCATAGAAATTGATCTCATTGAGCCGTGTCACGAGAATTGCACGCGCAGCGGAGGAGAACTGATCATGTGCACGGATCCGTGGATATTTCCAGGGCTTTGCCATACGATTTCCGGCGGATGTGACGGTAAGGCGGATCCGGAATCAGAGGATCGCCCTCATCCTCAAGTAAGAAGGAAAATGGAAAAAGTCAAAGAGAAACTGCAAGAAGACAATCAGGGGATCAGCCCTCAAACTGCAGGAGGAAATTGGAAACAGCTCCGATGCCGTTTTCGACTCTCGCAGAGAGAATATTCTGCGTCATGGCACGCGAGGTCTCTTCGTCCGTTAACAATCGCTCGACCGAACGGGTGAGGTTACGGACGCGATGTTCATAAATGCCGATGGTCCGCGAGAGAAGAAAATCGACATTTCCGCGTTCCTGTTCCCAGAGATACCGGTTGACCACGGGAATTTTGCCACAGCAGAGTATTTCCATGAATGTCGAGGCGCCGCATTTCGTCACAACGACATCGGCGACCTTCAGAAACTGGTGTACAGTATCGACAAACCCGAACACTTTTACGTTCTCACTTTCCAGATAGTCCCGGAATGCGCAGGCCCGGCGATAGAGCTTCATACTCCTTCCGCAAATAATCACAACCTGAGCAAGATGAGAAAGCCGCGCGAGTTGTTTCAGAATCTGCATGCCCCGCGGCATGCCGTCTCCTCCCCCGAGGATGAGAATGACCTTTTTGGAGGGATCGAGAGAAAGACGTTCTTTGACGCTCCAGAGTTCTTCCGTCGACTGTGGTCGTGTAAACTTGCTGTCGAGCACGAATGGAAATACTTCCATCCGGTGATCAGGAATTCCCAGGCCGCGGCAATATTCCTGCAATCGCTCACTGAACAGAATATAGTGGACTCCTTCATTCTGGAACCATATCGGATGAGCAGTGAACGGGTCTGTAACAACAACGACGGTGGGGATTCTGAGCTGATACCGTGAGAGGATATCGAGAACCGGTTTGATGAGAAGGAAGTGAAAGACGGCGATTTTGGAAGGCCGCTCGCGGAGGATGTAATCCTCGAGGTCCTTCTCAATGACCCGCGCAACGACAGATGCGCTCGTCTTCCGTGCGATGGGAATCTTGTTCAACGCGTAGATCGATGCGTACAACCACCGTGCCGACGACTGCATCCAGCGGTAGGCATCTTCGATGAAAAATCGGAGATACCGGGGCGCTTCCGTGAACCCATCGCGCAGAATCGGCTCGCCAACGTACGGGTATGCCTTTCGGAGATGGTCCCGCAGCGATCGAGCCGGCGCAAGATGGCCGCCCCCCGTATTCAGATAGAGAAAGAGGTATCGTCCCTTCATACGTTCGGCTGATTTCCTTTCCCGTTCACCGCGTCAATGGTGAAGTTTCAGGCGATAGAATTCCGGTTCCGGTCAACACGTCCTGGATCTTGTACAATCCCAATTTTCGCGCCTTCAGGAATCCCGACCATGCTGCGTCGGCGAACCTGCCGTTGTGAAGCATGTCGAAGAGCCACTGATGCGCGTATTCCGGATGCTCCTGTCTGAACCCTGCCTGGATTTCGTGAAGCCACTTGCGGTTGAATTCTTCCTGCGGACCAAGCGCAGGAGTCATCACAACGGGTATCCCAAGCGCACAGTAAAAGGAGAGCTCGCTCGGTTTCGTCCAGAGGATGTCTGTGGTTTGCAGGACGGATGAAAACTGGCGATAATACTGATCGAATGAATCTGCGCAGAGTACGGCGATCTCGTCGGGAGAGCATTTCAATTCCATCCTCACATCCTCAAAGTATCTCCCGATTTCGGCATTCGTCCCTGCAACGAGGTTAATCCTGACTTCCT
>DATIXJ010000068.1:0-26021 GCA_035518715.1 Bacteroidota bacterium
TCATGATACTCTCCCCAGTAGGTTTGAAGTGGGTTAATTAGGAAAGACTCCCGAAAGTAGCAATTTATTATCCTAACACCAAACTGAGCCACCTAAATCAAATTGAGCCAGTACCGGAAATTCTTGACATTTTCCTCAATTCTGCTATATTCACAGAATCAATTTCCAGTTCTTACGATGACCTCGGTGATACTGTGTGACTGGAGTTTCATCGAAGCTGTCAAGAGCCCGTGGATCGGAAGAATTGCAACTCAAAAATTGGATCCATGGGCATTTTCGTTTATATGGGACAGCATAAGAGAAATGATGAATTCGTGACAACTCAACTATCAGATTTCTTCACGTAAAGGATTTTATCATGAATCGAATTGCTCTGTGGTTCATTCGCTGCATGCTCTTTGTTGTGGTTCTCGCTCTGCCACGGGCCGAAGCCCGGCAGTCACAACAATCGGATGGAGATGATCCCGATCTTCCTTCCTTCTCGAAGGGAAATATTGACCGCACCGAGTACCTCCGTCTGAGGTCGGAACACGTCGCACTTCTCCGCGGTCTTCCGTATGCTCCGGGCGACAATCCGCGCCTGCGCGCACTCCAGCAACTCGATAAAATGATGAAGAGTCCGGGTGCACAGAGTATGGGTCTTGCATCCGCGTGGACCCCGCTCGGACCTTCACCGCTTCCGAACGGCCAAACGGAGGGGTTCTCCGCATCCGTCACCGGACGAATTACAACGATCGCCATCCATCCCGTTCATCCGGATACGGTGTACGTCGGTACCGCACAAGGAGGCGTCTTCCGCTCCTTCGACGGCGGTGCGACATGGACGGCCATCTTTGACAATGCCGTCTCTCTTGCCATCGGCGCAATTGCGATCGACCCGGTCGACAACACGACTCTTTTTGTTGGGACCGGCGAGGGAAACCTCTCACTCGACAGCTTTTTCGGCGTGGGCGTCTATATCGTCAGAAACGCAGAGACCACCCCGACCCTCTATGGCCCTTACAATCTGGATGGTTCATCGAATAACGTCCTGCAGTATCGATCGATCAACAAGATCCTGGTTGATCCGCTCAACGACAACATCATCTTCGTCGCCTCGACATCCGGCTTGAGCGGTGCGAGCGGGGACGTCTATCCAACCAAGCCCAACCGCGGTCTCTATCGATCCATGAACGCGATGTCCGGAAATCCCACATTCACGTGGCTCGACATGAGTGCCGGATCAAACACCATTATCACGGATGCCGTCCTCGACCCGACAAATCCGAACAATCTCGTTGCTGCGGTTTACGGACAAGTGGGACTCGGCAGCATCGGCGGCATCTATCAGACACCCGATGCACTCGACTCCCTCCCATTTTTCTTTCAGACTCAGTCGATGCACGACGGACTCAATGTGAAGTTTGGCTGGAACAAGGTCGGCTCGGTTTTCACCATCTACGCGACTTCCGACGACTCCGGGGGATCACTCATCAAATCAACGGACGGCGGGGCCGGCTGGTCGACCATGCTGAATGCTGCAAAAGGATTTTGCTATCCTCAGTGCTGGTATGATATCGCGCTCGCAGTTGATCCACAGAGTGCGAACACGGTGTACATTTGCGGTTCCGCTGCTGGATACGGCGGAGGGGCGAGCGAATTCAAAATGTCGACGGACGGTGGGGCGACATTCAACAACTCGTATTCGGGCCTTCACGCTGACATGCATGCCATTGCCATCGCCAATCCACCCAACAACAATATCATTTATGTCGGAAACGACGGCGGAGTCTTTCGCTCCACAACATCCGGAAATACCTGGACCAGCCTGAACACAGCCGGATTAAGTGCGACACAGTTTGAAAGCATCGCTCTCCACCCGTCAGACCGGAACTTCACGATCGGCGGCACGCAGGATAACGGAACCGAATACCTTCACAGCAACAGCACATGGAGCCTGTTCGACGGCGGTGACGGCGGATTTGCCTTGATCGACCAGAACGCAACCAATACGACGACCGTGACCACCTATCATACCTATTACAACTCGACCAACAGTCAGATCGGGTTCAGTATGCGTCAGAACATGAGCTCGTTCGGTAACTTCTACGGGTGCGGCGGAACCGCGAACGGGATCAACTGCGGCGACGCAACACTTTTCTACGCGCCGATGGCACTCGGCCCCGGCAATCCGCAGACAGTCTACTTCGGCAGTGACCGACTTTACCGCTCCGTCAACAGAGGACTTACCATGAGCGTCGTAAGTCAGGCCCCCTTTGTGGCGTCGGTTCCGATCAGTGCGATCGGTATTGCACCACTGAACGATAGCATCAGGGTTGTCGGATTGAGCAACGGCCAGGTGTTCCTTTCCACCGCCGGCTCGACCTCGTTCGTAAGTGTCGGTTCGGGGGTCATACCGGCGCATTACATCGCCCGCATCGCGATCGATCCGCAGAATTCAAATACCGCGTACGTGACACTCGACGGATACGGCGTACCGCTTTCACCCCTGAAGCACATCTGGAAAACGACGAACCTTACCAGCGGAGCAACATGGGCTTCGGCTTCCAGCGGACTCCCCGATGTTCCCGTCAATGCATTCGTGATTGATCCGGCAAACACCAGTTCGGTCTACGCAGGTACCGATATCGGGGTGTTCTACTCGAGCGACGGTGGAAACAGCTGGAACCCCTTCGGTACGGGGCTGCCCCTGGTTGCCGTGTTCGATATGGGCATTCAACCCACATCGCGGATTCTCCGCATTGCTACACACGGTCGTGGTTTGTGGGAAATCCCCGCGGCACCGGCCAATATCGCGTCAATTTTTGTCGAGCCGCTGGCATCCAACTGGAATCTCGTCTCTCTTCCTGCCCAGGTCCTGAATGATACCGTCGCCGCGCTCTTTCCGACGCGGATCAGCAACGCATTCTCCTACAACGGGAGCAGTTATCAGATTACTCCTCGCATGAATGTGGGACAGGGATACTGGGTGAAGTTTGCATCACCCATAAACGATTCTCTTCTTGGCTACCCTGTTACAAGCGAGTCAATTTCTGTCCAGGCTGGATGGAACATGCTCGGGGCACTCAGCTCACCGTTCAGTGCATCATCCATCACGAGCAACCCTCCGGCGGTCGTAACGAGCAAGTTCTTCGGATACAACGGCGCGGGATATCAGATTTCTGACACGCTTTCACCCGGAAAGGGCTACTGGGTGAAGGTGAGTCAGTCCGGGACACTCTATCTCTCGTCATCTTCGTCTGCCCAACCCGGACAGGATCTCAACACTGCGCGTATACGGATTGTTCCGACGACCGAGTTTCCGCCGGGGCCGCCCGATATGCCATCTCCCGGATCGGCTGAGAAACCGGTTGCATATGCTCTTGGGCAGTCATACCCCAATCCCTTCAACCCTGCTGCAACAATCTGGTACGATCTGCCTGCCGAGAGCCGGGTCTCCTTGCGGATTTTCAATCTCCTGGGTCAGGTTGTCGCAACCCTTTCGGATGGAATTGAACCCGCCGGTTACAGGTCAGTCGAATGGAACGCAGCGCCATTTGCCAGCGGTATTTATTTTTACCAGATCGAAGCAACGAGCGTGACAGACCCGAATGTCTCGTTCACGCAAGTGCGGAAGATGATGCTATTGAAATGACCGATTCAGACGTTCTTCAATTTCGTATTTGATGAGCGAATGAACAATAGCTAAGTGACTGAAACATGCTGTGGCTTACGCCCCGGCCCGATACAGGCCGGGGCTTTTTATTACTGACAAGCGGAGTTGCGCGACAGTCTACTCCCGGGTGCACGGTTCGTATTGCTTTTCAGACCCGTTTTCGCTATTATTTTCTCAAACGATCCACCACCGGTGCACAACCGACATTATGAAAAATCCTTTTAACAAGTTTTCCCCTCGCACGATCCGGATCATCTACTCTGTTGCTGCACTCCTCGTGCTGCTTGTCGGCGGCGACCGTTTTTTGCAGGTTATGGTTTTCCGGGTAACCTCCAATGACCAGTGTGCATGGATAGCTCTTCCGCCTAGAACAGAAGGATTGCTCATTGAAGGTGTCGTGAAAGGCGGTGTCACCGAAGAAGCGGGAATCATGAACGGCGATACCCTGTTGAAGGTGAACGGTTATGGATTCAAGACGACTACCGAACCGCAGGCACGGATTGATTCTCTTCATGCGGGTGAGTATGCTGTCTACACGATAAAGCGCGGGACGTCGGTCTTTGACGCCCGCGTCCGGATGGGCAAAATCTTTGATGTGCGGTTTCTCGCCTTTTTCCTCCTCGGATTCGGCTTTTTCCTGGTCGGCTACATAGTCGTAATGACCAAGCCGCAGGGGCAGATTCAGCGGATGTTTGCGCGATACGGGCTGCTCGCATTCCTGCTGTTTGCGCTCCTCGCCCCTCAGCTCGATCCTGCCCGGGACCCACGCTGGAAAATTCTTATCATTAACACTCTTTTCATCGTCGTCCGCGTACTTGGACAACCCCTGCTGGTAAGTTTCTTCCTCCACTTCCCCGTCAGGAAGCTTGTGCTGAAGCGCCGGTGGATTAAACCAAGCTTATATCTTGCAAGCGTCCTCAGTGTCGCAGCCATTCTGCTGTTCGTCCGGCAGACCACTCCGATTCTGATCATCAGCATTCTCGTATTTCTGGTGCCGCTCTACTTTTTTGCCGGAGGACTCATCGTTTTCGCACACAGCTATTTCCGGAATGTTGAGCCCTCGAGGCGGAATCAGCTTCGCCCGATGCTCTATGGAATTGGATTGGGGCTGGCGGCGATCCTCTATCTCATCATCCAGAGCTCAATCGATTCGTTCGCCATCTTTCTCAACCCGATACTCGTGACACCGGTGCTCTTTGTACTTGCAGTTCCGTTGACGTTCGGATACTCGATTTTCCGGTATCGGCTGATGGATATTGACCTGCTCATCGAGCGAAGTCTCATCTATGGCGCAGTCACGGCAACGCTGGCAGCCATTTACATTGCGTTCGTGTTTGGCATCGGAAGCATTTTGAGTTTCCTCCTGGGACAGTCTGACAGCAAGCTCCTCAGCGCGGTCGCGTTCGTTGTCATCGCATTTGTATTTGATCCGCTGAAGCGGCGGGTCCAGGAATCGATCGACAGGATATTCTATCGTGAGCGACGGAATTATCAGAAGGCGCTGCTGGAATTCAGCCAGGAGCTCCCGCGCCAAATGAATCTCGAGCAGACGCTGACTTCCATGGTGCAGCGTATCTCCTCGACCATGCACGTGGAAAAGGTCGCTGCCGTCTTGTGCGATCAGAAAGAGGGATGCTTCTGCATCAACAAGAACATTCCCGGTGAGTACTGTAACTTCATCGAATCGCACGACGGCCTGATCGAGCTTCTCAGGAACACGCGCACCCCCCAGTCCTTCGCGCTCCTCGTTGATGAACCGGAATCCGTGAAACTCAACGACGCTGACAGGGAGAAGATCATCCGTTCAGGCGTTGTCCTCGCCGTACCGATGCTCTTGCAGGATCGTCTGATCGGGACGATCAACGTCGGGCCGAAACTTTCCGGCAAGATTTATTCGCAGGAAGACATAGACCTCCTCTCCACGGTCGCCGGCCAGGGAGCAATAGCCATTGAGAACTCGCGCCTGCATAAATCCGAAATTGAAAAACAGAAGATCGAGGAAGAGCTCACGCTGGCCCGTCGAATACAGGAAGGACTTCTTCCAAAATCAAACCCGGTAATCGACGGACTCGATATCGCGGGTATTTCTATTCCTGCGCTGACCGTAGGCGGAGATTATTTCGATTACATCCAGTTCGGACCGAAGAAGATTTTGATCGTCGTCGCCGACGTTTCGGGAAAAGGAATGTCGGCCTCGCTGTATATGTCGAAGGTGCAGGGAATGGTGCAGCTTGCGGCTCAGATGTACCGGACGCCGCGGGACATTCTCGTGAATGTCAACCGGCGGCTTTACGAGGGGATGGAACGAAAATCATTTATTACGATGATCCTCGCCATGTTTGATATGGACCGGCACGAGGTTCGCATCTGCAGGGCCGGGCATCACCGGGTCCTTATCAAGACCACCGGGAGTATCCGGTCACTTCCCTCGAAAGGCATCGGTCTCGGCCTCGAGCGGGGTCCGCTCTTTGAGAGTGAACTCGAGGAACTGACGGTTCCGCTGAGTTCCGGAACCACTTTCGTGTTCTACAGCGACGGTCTCACGGAAGCGATGGACGATCACTTCCATGAATTCGGCGAACAACGGATCGAGGAAATTATCCGAAATTCCGGTTCTCACTCCTCGGGAGATCTGCAGCAGTCCATTATAACGTCCATCAAGCAGTTCCAGGGAACGGCGGAACAGCATGACGATATGACGCTGGTGATTGTTCGGGCGTGAAGTGTGTAGCGGGAGGGACTTCTTACTCGTTCCTGGCTGAACTATTTTCCCAGATCGCGCCTGACGTTCTGTTCGATGGTCAGATGGCTTTCCGCGGAAATATTCAGTTCTTTCCTCAGGCGGGCAAGGTGGTCTACTTCTTCCGGTGAGAGATTTCCGTCCTGCCACGCAACGCGAACCGCATCCTCATACGCTTCCTGTTTAATCTGAGGCTCGAGGGAGCGATGTTCGTCCGTGGAAATCTGGAGCTCGTTCCTGAACCTGGTGACCAGCTGCTGCTCCGTACGGTTGAGAGCTCCATCGCTCCATGCATCTTTCAGGACACGGCGGTAGCTTTCCAGCAGAACTGAACGCGGGAGCTGTTTTGCCTGAGAGATTTCCGCTTCCCGTGAGGAGCGTGCATTTGCCGCAATGAGTTCCTCGAGATGCCGCGCCTCGGAATGCTGGGGATCGATGAGGCAGATCTTCATGACGGCAAGGAGTGCCTCGTCGTGGGATTTCCGGACCATGCATTCCTTGGCTTCGCCGAGGTACTCGTCGATTTTTTTCTTCCGGGCTTCACGAATTCCCTGATCGTGTGTTCTTGCCAGTGCTTCTTCGAGCTGTTTGCGTGCTCGTTCTTGTTCCACCCGTTTCCGAAGCTCTTCCTCAAGTTTCTGGCGTGCTGCTTCTTCTGCCTTACGGCGCTCTTCGGCCTCAATACGACGCCGTTCCTCGTCTGCCTTTCGGCGGGCTTCCTCTTCTGCCTTTCGGCGGGCCTCGGTTTCGAGACGGAGCCGTTCTTCCTCGGCTTCCCGGCGGCGCCGTTCTTCCTCCTCATGCCTCCGGCGTCGATCCTCTTCCTCCATCCGGCGACGTTCTTCTTCAAGCTTTTGACGTGCCTCCTCCTCTGCCGCCTTCCGGGCGATTTCCTCGCGCTGGCGGACTTCCTCCGCATGCCGTTTGCGTTCTGCCTCGAGCTTCTGCTGTGCTTCCTGCTCGATGCGGTGTCTCTCGTCAGCAAGCCGGCGCTGCGTGTCCGCTTCTCGTCGCTGGAGTTCGTCCTCGGCAGCTTTTCGGGCATCTTCGAACTTCTGCCGGTCTTCTTCTTCACGTTTATGCCGGATTTCGAGCTCAAGTTCACGCCGGCGAAGTTCATTTTCCTGACGACGCCGTTCATCTTCCGCGCGCTTTGTCGTCTCCTCGATCTTTTTTTGCTGCGCGGCGATACCCCTGTGAATAGTCTCCTGCTCCTTTGCCGGAGTCTCCTTCGCCTTCGGCGTCTCGGCATCGGGCTCCGATTGCTTTTTGTCGACGACCGGCGGTTCGCTCTTGGCAGGCCTCGGAATAGCTTCGGGGTGCTTCTGGACATGAAGGATACGTTCTTTATATGCCCGGGCATAAAAGTTGGAAGGATCGATCTTGAGGGTCTTCTCGACCTCCTCGAGCGCGGCGGCAAAATCGTTTGCCTTGTAAAGCCGGTCAGCGTTCTTCAGGAATTCGCTCGCCTGCTTTTTCCGTGCGTTCTCTTGTTCCTTCGACTCTTTCCTCAGCATAATCTTCTCAATCATGTACAGCGCTACCCGAAAATAGTGATAACTTGATTAAATGACAAGGTTATTCCGTTATTCTGCCGATTGCTGAAGAGCCGCCCGAAATTCCGGCTGATCCGCCATATTGAAAAAGTCGGCATTCGTCACCGCCGAAAGATCATAATGTATCGCAATTGCTTCCTTCAACGCCTGAAGTCCGTCTGCTTTCTTTTGAGGATCGATCTGCTTCTTCTTGGCCGAATACATCTGCAGCGAATACATCTCTGCCGCGAGATAATGAATTTCTGCATTCCGTGTATCGACCTCGACTGCTCTCCGGGCTGAGGAGACCGCTTCCGGGAACCTGCCGAGCCGCGTCAACACCAGTGCCTGGTACGCAAGCGCCTTTGCATCCCTGGGGTGCTGACGCAGAATCGTCTGCAGAACACTCTGCGCTCGTCCGAGCAGGGAGTTGGCTTCCTGCCAGATCCCAAGGAGTTGTTTCAACCTTGCCAGACGATACATGCTGACGTAGTCGTCAGGATTCAGATCCATACTGCGTTCGCATGCGGCAATGACCTGTCCGTTGTACGTCAGCGACAGGTCCGGATCCGATGCCACCACATCGGCCATCGGACCGATGATTGTTTTCGCGGAATCATCCGCAAAATAGAGCTCGCGTAAATAATAGTTGATGGAGCGGCGCGGAGCATGGAGAAATGCCTCTGCAAGTCCGCATGTCTCCAGTCCGACCGGATCACAGGGATCAAGCTTATATGCCCGGTAAAATTCGTCCGAGGCTTCGGATGTCTTCCCCGTCATCAGGAGAATTTTCCCATATTCCAGATGCGCGCGGCTGTCTCCGGGAGCGAGTTTCAGGGCATTTTCAAGATTCACCAGTGCTTCCTGGTAATTTTTCTGGAGTGCGAGAAGGCGGCCGAGCTGGATGTAGCCATCCGTAACACCCGGATCCGAAGAGACTGCCGATTCCGCAAATTTCCTCGCTCGTGCCAGCGCAGTGTCACGCGACGTCCATCCCCGATCATATTCCGAGATCAGAATGTCGGCCGCTGCAGCCAGTGCTTCCGAGAATTTTGGATCGAGCTGAATTGCCTGTTCGAGAACGCCCAGCGCAGTCCTCTGGCTCTCCGGAGTCTGTCGGTGACGCATTTCGATCGCCCGGAGATAGAATTGATAGGCATCGGGGTTCCGCACCGATCGCCGGTAATTGAACGAATCCGTTTTATCCCCTGAAGAGAGACCAAGGACGTCTGCGACCTTTGCTGCAATTTCATCCGGCAGTTCGGAGAGACGTGCGATCGATTCCATGGCACCGCCGTTCCACGCCATCTTGCCGAGTGAATCGAGCAGCTCAAGCGCAACGGCCACAGTATCGCCGGATCGAGTTACCGATCCGCGCAGAGTAGAAAATGATCCCAGCTGGAACTGCTGGTACTCCGGCTGATCTGTATGCAGGGAAAGATTATAGGATGTCGAATATCCGGTCACTGCGATGGCATTGAGCCGTTCAAAACGCTCCGTCACTTCCTGTGCGAGGGCGCTTCCGAGAAGCGTTTCTTCGAGTGAATTCGAAGAGGCGGTCCACGGGAGGATGACAAATGTCCGCTGTACAGGCGGCGCCGGTTTGTGCAGTTCAATGAGCACAACAACGAGCACCACAACTGCTACGACCGCAGCGGTGATCATTGCCGGGATGCGGATGTTCTTTCCTGCCGGCATCCTCTGGCCGAGTTTGATGGTGGGTTTGAGCTTCTTGATTCTCGACTTCGGCTTGGGCTTCGGTTTTGCAGGTTCCTCCTTCGCCGGCTCTTCTCCTGCGACCACCGGCTGTGGAAGACCGCTCGACTGTGCCTCTTTGATTTTCTGTTCGAGATCAAGAGCGTCCGCATTCATCGGGTCGTTGACGAGCGCTTTTGCCACTTCAACAAGCGCATGTTCGAAATCCCCGGCGTCAAAAAATGATTTCGCACCGACGATTTGAGATTGGATCCGCTGCAGCCGCTGCTCTTCGTCTTTTCGCTTCTCCTCTTCACGCTGCTGACGCGCTTCTTCCTCGCGTTGGCGTTCCAGGGCGGCCACTCTGGCATCTTCCTCTTTCTTGCGCTGTTCTTCTTCTCGCTTCTTGCGATCTTCCCCCTCTTTAACCCGTCTTGCTTCCTCCTGCTTGCGGAGTTCTTCTTCGCGTCTACGGCGGTCTGTCTCGCCCCTGCGACGGGCTTCCTCTTCCCGGCGCCGGCGCTCGTCGTCTTCCGTCTTGCGGCGACTCTGATCTGACTGACGGCGTGAATCTTCTTCGGCACGACGGCGCGCGAGGTCCTCGCGACGCCTCTGCTCTTCTTCTCTCCTTCGTTTTGATTCCAGTTCTTCTCTCTGTCGAACCTCCCGGGTTCGGTCGCGCTCTTCCGCCAGGGCCGCAAGGACTTCCTGCTCTTTGAAACGCAAACCCTCTTCGGCCTGTGCGCGTTCTTCCTCGGCCGCCCTCAGCGCATCATGGAATTCCTGCTCACGGCGCGACTCTTCCTGCCGTACCAGGTCCTGCGCTTCCATCACCAGCTCGGTGCCGAGGCGCTCTACTTCATGGTCGAATGCCGCCCGGCGCTCTTCCTCCGATTTTTGCCGGATCTCCTCAGCATGCAGTTGTTCCGCCTGTTCCAATACCCGATCCCTTTCGATGTCTCTCTATATTGAGTGTTTAAGCACGCAAAATATAGAGAAACGTGTTAGTATTGTCAACACTGAGTGTAACCTGCGTCTCGTTCATTGTTGACGTTTTTGAACTGAAATCGATGTTTTCGCGTTTCAAGCGTCTCAACTCCCCACTTTGCGAGAAAAACATTTGACAAAGTGTGCACCTACCATCGGGACTCTCTGTAATCCACATCACATCACACTCATACATCGAACATTTTCGGCACACAAGACGGCAGCATGACTTCGCGTGGACTTCAAACTGAATTTCTTGTATATTGACACCACATCTTCCGAACCGGAACACAGAACTCATGAAGACACACCCATCCCAAAAACGTCAACGTGGTAAAGGCAAAGCGCTGACAGGGCTTGACCGCCGGTATGATACAAGCGGATACGACGCTCTGGACGTTGCCGTCCTTGAAACTTTTCCATATGAGTATCCCGGCAAGGAGGTCGTGATCTCGATCGATACCGATGAGTTTACCGCGGTTTGCCCGTACTCCGGACTCCCCGATTTTGCAACGATCAGGGTTGAATATGTCCCGGGCAAGAAAATTCTGGAACTTCGATCATTCAAATATTATCTCCTTTCCTACCGCAATGTCGGAATCTATCAGGAACATGCGGTGAACAGAATTCTGGAGGACCTTATCCGCTGCTGCGCTCCGAGATGGATGCGTGTGGCTGCGGACTACAAGATCCGTGGAGGCGTGCACACGGTGGCAAGCCGTGAGTGGGGAAAGTTGAAGGGGCATTGAGGGAGAAAGAATCCGCCGGTCAGGCCACTCGCGAAATCATGATCTCAAAGTACTTCTTCATCGTCGGGTCTCTCTCCGCATTCCTTGCCGTCGCACTCGGTGCTTTCGCCGCTCACGTTCTGAAAGACAAGCTCCCGGGAGACCTCTTCGCCGTGTGGGAAGTGGGAGTACGCTATCACATGTATCACGCACTCGCCCTGCTGGCAGTGGCCTGGGCGTTGATGCAATGGCCTGAGGCAAACCTCGCTCCTGCCGGATGGCTCTTCGTTGCAGGTACGATTATCTTCTCGGGGAGTCTCTATGCGATGGCGCTGAGCGGAAGCCGTTGGCTCGGAGCGATTACGCCGGCCGGCGGCTTGTGTTTCCTGGGAGGATGGATCTGGCTTGCCTGGAGGATCTGGAAAACCCTCTGAGGTGGAATGCACCTCACCGGCTCGTCATGACGATTTGGACCGGTGCCGCAGATACCCGACAATCGCCGGCATCGTGGAAATGAGAATGATTGCAAAGATCACGAGTGCAAAATTTTGCCTCACGGCGGGAATGTTGCCGAAATAATATCCCGCAAAGACGAAACTTCCCACCCACACAACCCCGCCGACGATATCAAAGCTGAGGAACTTGATGTACGTCATTCGGGCAATACCCGCCACGAATGGTGAAAACGTCCGGATGATCGGGACAAATCGGGCAATGATGATCGTTTTCTTTCCGTACTTCTCGTAAAAACGGTGTGCCCTGCCGAGATATTCCCTGTTCAGGAAACGCACCTGTTCCTTATGGAAGATTTTCGGTCCCGTCAGGAACCCGATCCCATAGTTGAGATTGTCGCCGAGGACAGCGGCAAATGTCAGGAGGAGAAAGAGAGACGAGGAATCAAGGGATCCCGAGGCAGCGAACGCACCCGCGGCGAAGAGCAGTGAGTCGCCGGGAAGAAACGGCGTCACAACAAAACCCGTCTCGCAGAAGATGATGCCGAAGAGAATCGCGTAGCTCCAGACGCCATACGCCTGGATGATGCCGTTCAGATGCACATCGACGTGAAGGACGAAATCAATGAGGTGTGTGAAAAATTCCACTCTGCTTCCCTGAATGAGATTGATTAACGATAACCGGGTGCCGATGTCCGATACAACGGGTTTTGAGGGAGCTCATTCAACAAGAATGAAATCAATTTCCCGTTCTTTCGCATCGACGCGCACGACCTGAATGCGGACTTTGTCGCCGAGGCGGTATCGTTTCTTTGTGCGCTTACCGATAAGCGAGTAGTGCTTTTCGTCATAAAGATAGAAGTCATCCTCCATATCCCTGATGCGCACCAGCCCTTCGACCAGGAGATCGGAAATTTCCACAAATAGTCCGAAATTCATAACCCCCGAAATGATTGCATGGAATTCATCCCCAAGGTGGCGCTTCATATATTCTACCTGCATCACTTTTATTGATGAGCGCTCTGCCTCCATGGCAACGCGCTCCCGCTCGGAGGTATAGGCGCAGAGATCCGGGAGAACTTCGGCAACGTTTTGCCGTCGGCGCAGCGGCATCTTGTGTGCGTATTCGTCGAGCAGACGGTGCACGATGAGGTCCGGGTAACGCCGGATGGGAGATGTGAAATGCGTGTAATATTTGAATCCAAGCCCGAAGTGGCCGATGTTTTTTTCCGAGTAGAGGGCCTTTGCCATTGAGCGAATTGCCACTTCATTGATGACGGTCTCCTCATCCTTGCCGCGGACATCATTCAGAAGCTTCTGGAGTGAGCGTGAGGTCAGACCGCCGGAAATGTTCAGACTGTAGCCAAGATGCTGGACGAAGAGGGCAAAGTCGCGGAGACGGTCCGGCGGCGGAGCATCGTGCACACGATAAATAAACGGAGCGATCTGGTCTTCATGTTTGCGGAGGCCGATGTGCATCGCAGCCACCTGATTTGCCATAAGCATGAATTCCTCGACCAACCGGTGAGCGGCGAGGCGTTCCTTCTTGAGGATTGCTGTCGGCTTTCCGTCGTCACCGAACCGGAATTTTGTTTCCGCGCTTTCGAAATCAATGCTCCCCTCTTTCATCCGCTTCCTGAGAAGCGTCTGACTCAATTCATGCATCGCACGAATTTGTTCGGTAAACTCACCGCGGCCCTTCTCGATGACCTTCTGCACTTCTTCGTACGTGAACCTCCTCTTGCTCCGGATAACACTTTTTTCGATCGAGTACCCTTTGACATTTCCTTTCGAACCGAGAGTCATGAGAATCGAGTACGTCAGACGCTCCCGCTCGGGTCGCAGGCTGCAGATATTGTTGGAGAGATTCTCCGGCAGCATGGGGATGACTTCATTTGCCAGATAAACGCTTGTCCCGCGTTTCTCCGCTTCCTTGTCGAGAACCGACCCCTCAAGAACATAGTGGCTCACGTCGGCAATGTGAACCCCAAGCCGGAAATCGCCGCCGGGAAGCGGCTCGAGCGAAACGGCATCATCAAAATCCTTTGCGTCGTCCGGATCGATCGTAAAGCAGATGATATCCCGGAGATCCCGCCTCGACCGGATGATCTCTGCGGGGATGTCTTCCACGATTGCTTCTGCCGCGCTCAGGACTTCCCTGGGGAAGCGGAGCGGCAGATCAAATTCGCGCGCTACGGATGCCATCTCTGCCCCAATCTCACCGGATGCACCGAGCACCTCGACGATGTGACCCTCGGGATTGAGATTGCGAGATTCCCAGCTGTCGATCATCGCCACGACTTTCTGACCCGGCCGCGCACCTTTGGTCTTGCCGGGAGGAACATAGATATCACGCGGAACGATCCGACTGTCCGGTACGACGAAGAAGAAATGCCGGCTTTTCTCGAACACGCCGACGACGGGATGTGTGCTCCGCTCGAGAACCTCGACAATCTCCCCTTCGGGCTCAGCCGCGCTTTTCACGTCCGTCTGTGCAAAGAGCGCGACACTTACCACGTCTCCGTCGAGCGCGGTGCCGACGAACCTGGAAGGAACCGCCACTCTTCCCCGCTCCGGTGCGGAGACATGGACAATGCCGTTCCCCTGTCTGGTGAGTTCGAGCGTCCCGGTCAGATGCGAAGACTGCGGGGCAACGGCGTGGCCGAACCGCTTCCGTCTGCCGCGCTCAATCGTTTTCGACTGTGCAAGCTCGTTGAGCGCCTGGCGAAGAAGAACGAGACTCTTCTTGTCCTTAAGCGACAATCGTCGGGCTAGAGATGCTGCCTTGAATTGCTCACGCGGGTATTTCTGCAGGAACTGGAGAACGGTCTCCTTCAGTTCCTCAAGTGTGGGTGATTTCATTTGTCAGAATGCAAAACGGTAAAAGAGACGTGCCTCGTTGGTAAGGCGCTTGTCCTCGGTATTTTCACTCGTCACTTTTCGCTGAATCTCCAGAAAGAGATTCCTGACGAGGTTGATTTGATAGGTCAGATTGGTGTTTCCAATATCGTTAAAGATCTTGCCGCCGACACGGAGCTGACCGATTCCGGCAGACGTGGTGATATTGACATTTGTTCCTTCCTGGAAAGTTCCGCCCTGGTAGCTCACATCCACATCGCGTATAAAGGAAAACTCTTCCCGGAGAAACGTCGAGAAAATTCCGGATAGAAGATTCGAGGCAACCGATGAGCCGGCAGATGACCCGATATTGGTGAGATCCTGCTGCTCTTTCGAGGTGAGCTGATCGCGGAATTTGTTCCAGACAATGAATGATATGATGTCGGATTGAGGGTCTCCCCCTTTCGCTTGTGTCGACCAGTCGGTCCATTCAGCACCGGGGTGAAGCTGGACTTTCATTGCCATATCGAGTTTCGGATTCAGGCGGGATCCGGAAATTGTGAGCTGCACCATGACCGCCTGTTCCGTTGTCCGGGGAGTGGTACTGGTTGCTTCCTGCTCGGGCGTTTGTGTCTCGGTCAACTGGCGAGTGCCCTGATAGGTCGCCTGAATGTCAAGTTCAGGGTCGTCCCATTGTCCGACAAACCTCAATTTTCCCGTGGCATCAAACTTCTTATAGAAGGTATAATACGAACGCGATCCGACTTCAATTTCTCCGTAGATTGTGGGAGAGCCCGCAGATTTCACAGCCGTAACACTCCCTTCCAGCTCCGCATACAGTTCCTCGTTCATCGTCGGCGTGAAGATCATCCGGACTGCCGTAATTCCCTTGGTCTCCACGACAAGATTATATCTCAACCGATCGAGAAGGGGGGATGATACGTTCCGGGCAGAGCGGGAATCCGTGGTCGCCGTATCGTTCACCGCATAGAAGCGGGAAAGTTTCATCGTATCGCGAAGTGCCTTGGTGGTATCATCAATCAAAACATAGGGAAGCGCCAGATTGCTCGATGCGGCCTGGGCATTCGCCGCAGGCGGAAAGGTGAGATTCGCCTCCAGGATGGAGAATTTTCCGGTCAGGAGCGGCGCGTCGAGGTTTCCCGTGATCTGCAAGCCGCCCGTTTCCGTTTCTGCGAGAAGTGTTCCGTACATTGTCGGAATTTTCCGTCTCGACGCATCGGTCATGAGGAGAAGCTGTCCGTTCAGCAGAAGATTCAGGTCCCCGACCTGGAAATCTCGTACCGAAACTGACCCGGTACAGACTGCCTCGTTCCCCATCGTGTTGGGCCTGATGTCCCGAATGTGGAGAGATTTCACCTGGATCTTGTCTCCCTGGGGTTCGAGCTCACCCGAGACTGCGTACGGGATGTTGTTCGGTACGAAGAGAAATTCGAGGTCCTGCAGAACGATAGATCCGCTGAATTCCGGATGATGAGGCGTCCCGCCGATTACCACACTTGATTGGATCTTCCCGCTGAGATCATCAAAATCCGTGAGCAGGGGGTCGATAACGCTCACATCAAATCCTGCAGAGCGCACTTCGATATGTTCCTCCGCGTCGGGGAATCGTTCTTCCACTCCGGCAAACGCCAGATCGATCGGGAGAGATCCCTGAACGGAAAGCCGCGCGACGGTATCGCGGGCAGAACCGCGTACCGCAACATCCATATGCATCAGCTGGTTCGCGTACTCGAGATGAGCCCGAACGGTTCCAATATCAGTTTCCCGGTAATGCGCATTCTCCGTGCCGAGGTCAAGTGCGATAACCGGAGATTCGGCAGTGCCGGAGAGATGGAGATCGGCATCCGCACGGCCGAAGAATCCCTGAGTTCGGGAAGCAAATTCAGGATTCGCGGTAAGATATCCGATGCCGCTGAGATTGAAGCGGCGGAGCGTAGCATTTACATCGTACGCACCGGAAGCATCAATCATCCCGGTCAACGAAAACTGCTCTTCATTTCTTTTCATCACACCACGCATGATCCGGAAACCGTCGTAATCCAGTCGGCATTGAACGTCCTGATCATTCAGCCAGGTATATCCACGCAGTGCAAGTCGCAGCGTGTCGAAATCGAAAACGTACGTATGCGGTTCCACCGAGGCATTACCTGTAGCGGTGACAGCAAGAGCTGTGTCGACATCTGCGCGGAGGGAAAACTTGCCCGCAAAATTCCTGTACAGCAGCGACAGCGTGATGCCGTCAAGGGTTTTTGCATTGAGTTTGCCCGAAGCCGCGGTGAGTTCAAGAGATACCGCCAGATGTTCAAGCGTTTCCGAGTCGGCAAGAGAGTCCACCACGAAATGTACGACACCATCGTTGAGGAGCATTCCCCCCTTCACCGTTCCGAAGTAACACTCATGAAAGGTCCCATCGCAGGTCATCGAGATCCTGTCAGTTGATCCCGTGAGTGTACCCTTGAACGACGCTTTCGCATCGAACGGAGAGCTCTTGAAAAGATCCGCAAGCGGCTCGAGATCTTTGATGTGAATGTCGTACGAACAATTTAATTCCTTCTGTGCTGCTGTATGGTTCCCGGCTGACGGAGCAACCGGTTTTTGCTCCGCAACTTCCGAATCGGCAGGAAGTGCATGACTCCGGATCGTGGAGAGAAGATTATCGACCTGGTACACCAGCGATGCGGTGGTGAGGTCGAGGTCGAATTTCCCTCGCACATCGGCATCAACGATTCCGGAGCGCAGCGAAAGTCGTTTGTGGGTCACATCCGACTGATCGAGCGTGAGATGGATCTCCTGAGACGTAACCGGATGGCCTTCGAATGCTGACGGCAGCAAGGACAAATTGCACTCTGCGTTAAAATCCTCGATTGTTCGGCCGCTTCCGGAGAACTTACCTTCCAGCGTCAGGTTTGTTGAATATTTCGGATCGTTGAGCAGCGTCGATAAGTCGAAAGACGAAAGGGACGCCGTTGCAGAATACTGCGGTGCCGCGGATTGCTCAAATGCGGCCTGCGCATGGATATCGGCGTTCATGGTGGCATTGGAAGCGCGTGCATCCGCCACGATACGATGCGGTTCCGCCTGAACAGAGCAGTTGAATGAAGAGACCTCCAATGACTGAATCCGGGACGAGTCGGCATTCAACGTCAGCGAACCAGTCAAGTTGTTCACGGAGAATCCGTGACCCGCCACCGAACCCTTCCCATTGAGAATCGTATGAAACTTCCTGTCGCTGACAAACGGCCCGATGTCCAGATGGTGTGTGGTGAATGTGGCAGTATATGCGTCATGAGCATGTTCGAGATCCAGATTCCCGCTCAGCTCCACTGATCCGAATGGACCCTTCACATCCGATTTCACTCTAAAATTCTGGGGTTTGCCGGAAAACTCGCCGTTCAGTATCAGAAGACCGGTGCTGTCCATCCGGGGGAGGTCGACTTCCGGGAGGAGTGCATGGATGTCACGAGGATGGAGGCGGGCTTCCGTTACGACAACTCCAAGCGCCAAATCACCAGGCCGATGGAGGTTGCGAATACTGCCGGACATGGTCAGAGAGCTGGAAGCAACGGCAAGCTGCAACCGTTTCACCGCGAAATCTCCGAATTCACCATTTGCGTCGAGATTGAAAGAGATATTCCCGTGAAGAAATTCAAGCTCGGGGAGGAAGCTTTTCAGTTCATGAAGATCGAGGGTTCTCGCCCGCAGGAAAAGATGTATCGAATCCTGGCGAAGTTGTTCAAGAGAAAACCCGCCAAGGAGATTTGCATGCTGAAGCGATGCATCACAATCGATCAGCGAGTGAGTGGTCTGGATGAGAACACCTCTCGCAAACGTGCCGCGGTCGGAGGCAATGAAGGTGCCCTTCAAAACGCTGAGCTCAAATTTTGTCTGGGGAGAATATCCGCTGGCCTGGATGATCTCAACGGTGAGATCATTCTTCTGAATCGTCCCTTTCGACAATATATTGATGTCATTGATCACGAAATTCCGGTCTTGGAAGGAATTCCGCATCTCAATCGGACGGGCAGAATCTGCAAGCATCACCGAATCGATGACTTCCACGCGTCCGTGTTTCAATTCAACATGATCCAGAAAGAGGTTCCAGTCGAACTCCCCTGCCGTCTGCACGGTATCGTGTTTGAAGAGGAGGTCCGTATTCCACTGCCCGGATCCCATTCGGACAAAATGGATTGATGGGTGGTCGACAATCAGATAACGGAGGCGGGCCCGCTTGCTGAAGAAGCCGACAGGTTCGTACTGGCAGAATATTCTTCCGGTGTTGAAAAATATTCCCTGCGCCGAAGAGACCGACACGGAGTCGACCGTGAATCCGGTGATGAGATTTCCGCCGATATTTCCGACGTAAATGGTTCCATTGATCTGGTTTTCGAGTCCGGACGCTATGAGCGTACGGAAGCGGTCACGGAAAAACGTCGTCTGGGTAAAGAGTGTTGCGGCGAGGACCAGGAATATGATTCCCGCAACGATGACACCAGTAATCTTGAGAATGCGTTTCAGGATTCGCATCGCGAAAGCCCTCACCGCGATGAGAAACGGTCGAGAATACGATCGATAATCGAGGTGGTGGAACGGTCGGGTACAAATTCAATCGTGGCAACTCGTCCTCCGGCTTTCTCCACGACATCTTTCCCCACGATTTCGTTAATCGACCAGTCAGCTCCCTTCACAAGTACATCCGGCACAAGAGCAGTAATTACGTGATACGGGGTATCTTCGTCGAATACACAGACATAATCGACCGGCAGAAGATTCGACAGGATAAAGGCCCGATCGTCCTGGGAAACAATAGGACGGTTCTCCCCTTTGATGCGGCGAACGGAGGCGTCAGAATTCAGCCCGACAACAAGAACATCACCCGCAGAGCGTGCCTTCGTCAGGTATTCGACGTGACCGCGGTGGAGAATATCAAATACCCCGTTCGTAAAAACAACTCTTTTCTTTTCTCGACGAAGCTTATCACGGATTTTCAGAAGCTCATCGAGATGAACCACTTTCCCCATATCTTCATGCTTTCGGTACGGGCTCGGCATCAGCAAGCATGCTTTGCCGGAGTTCGTTCTTATCGATCGGTACGATACCGACATATCCGCAAACAACGCCACCCGCATGATTTGCGAGCGCTGCGGCTTCCCGAACGGTTGCACCCGCCACGAGTGACATCGTCAAACTTGCAATCACCGTATCGCCTGCACCGGAAACATCCGCCACATTTCGGGCTTTCGTCGGCACGTGCGAGGATGTCCCGTCGGATTCGAACAGCGACATGCCGCGTTCACCGAGTGTCAGCAGGACATTCTTCGCCTGGAGGCGTTCGAGCAGGAGGTTCCCCGCGCGCTGAATGTCGTCTTCGGTATGGAGCCGGACACCAAGCGCTTCCTCCGCTTCCTTTCGATTGGGTTTGAATACGGTAATATTCTTGTACTCGAAAAAATTGTTGAATTTGGGATCCACGGTCACCGGCTTGCCGCCTTCGTTCGCAAGCCCGATGATGTCGTGAATGAGATTCTTCACCACAACTCCCTTATTGTAATCTTCGATGATGATCCCGCTCAGGTGGGAAAGCTGCATTCGGAGGACGTCAATAATTTTCCGCTGGATTGCTGCCGATACTTCTGTCCTCTGCTCCCGATCCAGCCGGACGACATGCTGGCTGTGCGCTATGACTCTAGTCTTGACCGTCGTTGGGCGCGAGGGGTCAACTATTACTCCTTCCGGAGAGAAACCCGTTTCGCGGATGATGTCGTACAGCTGCTTACCACTTGTATCCGCCCCGATCACACCTACGAGAAGCGGCTCTCCCCCAAGGGATTTGATATTGCGGGCAACATTCGCGGCTCCGCCCAAACGCGCCTGTTCCGTCTCCATGTCGATCACCGGCACCGGCGCTTCAGGAGAAATCCGGCTCACACTTCCCCAAATATACCGGTCAAGCATCAGATCACCGATGACGGCAATCCGTTTACCCGCCATCGACGCGAAGAGATCGTCGATGCGCTGTTCTGAGAGAACTACCAAAGAATATTACTCCTCATGATCATGTTCTTGCTGCCAATATAGGGAGAACTGCTATGAGAATCAAGTAGTTAGGTGATGCCTGCTCTTGGAAATTCTTATGTGATTTTCTATATTTCCATCGCTATGGCGACCCCACCCTCCATCTCGGAATCCCAGCTGAAGAAGTTCCGCAAATTGCTTCTGAAGAAATATCGGAGAGAAGAGAACCTGTACATTATCGAGGGCTCTCATCTGGTTTCCGAGGCGCTCCGTTCTTCGGCAGATGTGAAACATGTGCTTGTCTCTCACTCCTACACGGAGCAGGAGGAGTTCAGCGAGATAGGCAATCTTGCAGAACAGAAACGCGCTACCGTGTTCCGGGGGAAAGACGATCAAATCCGGTCACTGAGCGACACCGTCACTGCTCAGGGGATCGTTGCGATCATTCAACGGAGGGAAACGCGTCTCACATGGAACGCGTCTGGCACGAGAGAGGTTCGCGTGGTTCTTGACGGTGTATCGGATCCCGGGAATGTCGGTACGATTATCAGGACCTGTGACTGGTTCGGGGTTAACGCGGTCATTCTCGGTGAAGATTCGACGGAGATCGAAAACCCCAAGGTTCTGCGAGCGTCGATGGGATCGACGTTCCATCTCCCCGTCGCACACGAACCTGACTTGCCGTCGCTGCTGGCTCTGGCAAAGAACAATGGATGGACTATCGCAGTCACACTCCCCGCAGGCGGAGTCCGGCCCCGGAGGGATCTGTTTGCCGGACGGTGCTGTCTGATCCTCGGAAATGAGGCAAGAGGAATCTCACGCGAGCTCATCGACCTCGCCGATCAGAAACTGACGATTCCCAGATCCGGAAACGCCGAATCGCTGAATGTCGCCGTGGCCTGCGGGATCATTCTGGCGGAGATATCAGAATCGCCCTGACAACCTCCGAGGTTTGCATTTCGTACCGGTTTTTCCTACCTTTTTAATAGGAATTTGATGTAATTTCAGACCGCCCTTAATGATCGAGCAGTACATCCCCATCGCAATCATGATGGTTTTCGGCATCGCATTTGGCATTGTCATGTCGAAAGCGAGTGAGTGGTTCGGGCCGAAAAATCCTTCCGATGTCAAACTCTCCACGTATGAAAGCGGAATGGAGCCCATCCGCAATGCACGCGAGCGCGTGTCGGTCAAGTATTATATCATCGCAATGCTCTTTATTCTGTTTGATATTGAGGTCGTCTTCCTGTACCCCTGGGCGGTGAATTTCCGCCTCCTCGGCGTCTTCGGGCTGGTCGAGATGGGAATATTTATTTTCATATTGCTCCTTGGATATCTCTACGTGTGGAAGAAAGGTGCGTTAGAATGGAATTAGAGCGGACGAACGACAGTTTTCTCACGACACAGCTGGATCAGATTATCGGGTGGGCCAGGAAGAATTCACTCTGGCCGATGCCGATGGGTATTTCCTGCTGTGCAATCGAGATGATGGCATTTGCGGGGCCGCGCTTCGATGTGGCACGGTTCGGATCGGAAGCATTCAGGTTCTCTCCACGGCAGAGTGATCTGATGATCGTTGCGGGGACTGTTACCTACAAAATGTCGCACGTTGTCAGAAAAATCTACGACCAGATGCCCGACCCAAAATGGGTCATCGCCATGGGGGCATGCACCTCAAGCGGCGGGATGTACCGGTCGTATTCCGTGGTGCAGGGAATCGATCTCTTTCTTCCCGTCGATGTATACGTCTCCGGCTGTCCGCCGCGACCCGACAACCTCCTGAAAGCACTGATGGAGATTCAAAAGAAAATTGCCCGCGGAGAAAAGCCCGGACAGTCCGACAAGGTGTACATCGAGGAATCCGCCGAGCACGCATGAAAGATCTTCTCCTGCAAAAACTCCGGGAACAATTTCCCAGCGCGGTGGAAGTCGTGAGCGAATTCCGCGACGAACTGACACTCATCATTCGAAAGGCCGACATCCTCCCCGTTTGCAGCTTCCTCCAAAGCAACAGCGACCTGTCGTTTGATTCGATCCGTGATCTCTGCGGTGCAGACTATCACCGACCCGACGACCGGTTTGAAGTCATCTACAATATCTATTCGCTGAAGAACAATTTCCGCCTCCGGCTCAAGGTACGGATCGACGAAAAGGATCTTCACGTGGCAAGTGTCTCCGGAATCTGGCAAGGCGCAAACTGGCTTGAACGGGAGAGCTACGATATGTACGGTATCCTTTTCGACGGGCATCCGGACCTCCGGAGAATTTATCTGCCCGAAGAATTTGAGTATTATCCGCTCCGCAAAGATTTTCCCCTGATGGGAATTCCCGGTTCTCTTCCCCTTCCACGAAAATAGAAAGAAGCATCATCCGCATGGACCAGGATCCCAAATTGAGAATCCTTCACGCGCTCGAGAGCCAGGATACGACCGTCACCTTCGATGATCCGCTCGAGAATGAGATGATTCTCAACATGGGCCCTCAGCATCCCGCCACCCACGGCGTTCTGCGCCTGTTGATCCGCCTCGACGGGGAAACGATCGTTTCTCTTGTGCCGGATCTCGGATACCTTCACCGCGGCTATGAGAAGCTGGCGGAGAATATGACGTTTCACGAGTTCATCCCGCATACCGACAGACTCGATTATCTTTCACCGCTCGCGAACAATGTCGCGTATGTTCTTGCAGTGGAAAAACTCGCGGGAATCGAAGCCCCTCCGCGTGCGCAATATATCCGCGTCATCTGCTGCGAGCTCGCACGCCTCACCTCCCATCTCGTCTGGTTGGGAACGATGGCAATGGATGTCGGTGCGGTAACGGTTCTTCTCTGGGGATTCCGTGAGCGGGAAAAGATTCAGGACATCTGGGATGTCCTCACAGGTGTACGATTTACGACGAGCTACACGAGGATCGGCGGACTCGCACAGGATATTACTCCCGAGGCAATCACCGCTCTGAACGACTTCCTCGACCGTTTTCCTGCCAGTCTCGATGAATGCGAGAAGGTTCTCAATAAAAACAGAATCTTCATCGACCGATGTGAGGGAGTCGGTTTTCTCTCGAAAGAGGATACGATCAACTTCGGGATCACCGGACCGATTCTCCGCGCGGCTGGAGTTGACCATGACCTCCGGAGAGATGCACCGTACCTCGTCTACGACAAGTTGGAGTTCAATGTGCCCGTCTATTACGACTGCGACACTCTCGCACGATTTTACGTGCGCATGGCGGAAATGCGGGAAAGTGTTTCGATCCTCCGTCAGGCACTCCAGAAGCTCCCCTCGGGTCCAACCAACGCTGCAAATCCGAAGCGTGTTCTTCCCCAAAAGGAAAAAGTATACGGCAAGATGGAGGAACTCATTCACGATTTCATGCTGGTGAATTTCGGCATCAACCCGCCGATTGGCGAAGTGTACCATGCGATAGAAGCTTCAAAGGGCGAGCTCGGATTTTATATCGTCAGTCACGGTGAGGGATATCCGTGGCGTCTCAAGATTCGCTCTCCCTCATTTTCCAATCTCCAGGCGCTTCCCGCCATGCTGAAGGGGCGGATGATCTCCGACGTTGTTGCTGTCATCGGCGGTCTTGATCCGGTAATGGGTGAAGCGGATAAATAGCCAGACTGCCGGGAAGTGATTCCGCGGCAGTACTTTTGATACCACTGATTTGCACATTCATACATGCTCTCGGAACAGAATCTCAGGAAACTCGAAGACCTCAGGAAAAAGTATCCGACCGAAAAGGCACTGACGCTCCCGGTCCTCTGGATGATACAGGAGGAGCACGGATGGATTTCCCCCGAGGCGATGAAGTTTGTCGCGGACCTGCTGCACCTTCCACTGCGCCATATTTATGGTGTTGTCACATTTTATACGATGTTCAACTCGAAGCCGGTCGGGAAATATCATCTTCAGGTCTGCACAAATGTTTCCTGCCAGCTCCTCGGGGCGGAAAAACTGGTTGATCACGTCTGCTGGCGGCTGAAAATCAAGCCCGGAGAAACCACTGCGGATTCCCGATTTACCGTTACTGAGGTAGAATGCCTGGGTTCCTGCGGCACCGCACCGATGATGCAGGTCAACGACCGCTACCAGGAAAATCTCACAGTGGAAAAAGTCGATAAGCTCCTTTCCGAATTGAAATAGATCATGCCTGAGTTCAACGAAAAACTGATTCTTCCCGATATTGCCGACCTCCACAACATCGAGGTCTACGAGCAGCACGGCGGATACCAGGCGCTTCGCAAAGCGCTCACGATGCAACCCGCGGCGGTAACCGACGAGGTGAAGAAATCCAATCTCCGGGGACGCGGAGGTGCATGTTTCCCCACGGGACTCAAATGGACGTTCATGCCGAAAGATTCGGCAAAACCGAAATATCTGTGTGCCAACGGCGACGAATCCGAGCCCGGCACGTTCAAGGACAGGCAGATCTTCGAATTCAATCCACATATTTTTCTCGAGGGTTGTCTTATTGCGGCGTACGCCATGGGCATCCAGACCGTTTTCGTGTATGTTCGCGGTGAGTATGCAACGTGGATCAAGCTTCTTCAAAAAGCCATAGATGACGCCGCGGCGAAAGGATACATAGGGAAGAATATTCTCGGATCCGGTTTTGGCACGGAGATCGTGATTTACCGCGGAGCGGGCGCATACATCTGCGGGGAAGAATCTGCCCTGATGAATTCCATCGAAGGTGAGCGCGGTTACCCGCGCGTGAAGCCGCCGTTTCCTGCACAGTTTGGTGTGTGGGGAAATCCGACCACTATCAATAACGTGGAGACGATTGCGAATGTCCCGGTCATCATCAACCGTGGCTGGGAGTGGTTTTCAAAGATCGGCGCACCGAAGCAGCCCGGGACACTCCTCTTCGGGATCAGCGGACATATCAACAAGCCGGGTGTCTATGAGGCGCCGACGGGAACACTTCTCACCGATCTCATTTATAAGAACGGAGGAGGCGTCCGGAATAACAAGAAGATTAAGGCGGTAATTCCCGGCGGTTCCTCGACAAACTGGTTAAGAGGGGAGGAGATTGAGGGTGTGAAGATGGATGCCGATTCCCTCAAAGCGGTCGGGACAGCAATTGGCACCGGCGGCATAATCGTTATGGACGAGGATACAGATGTGATCAGGGTGATTGCACGTATCACGCATTTCTACCATCACGAGTCATGCGGACAATGCACACCGTGCCGTGAAGGCTGCGGCTGGATGGAAAAAATCCTCAACCGTTTTCTTGCCGGTCAGGGAACGCTGGCCGATATCGATCTTCTGCTCGACGTGGCAAACAACATCGAGGGAAATACCATTTGCGCTCTCGGGGATGCAGCGGCCTGGCCGGTTCAGAGTGTGATCAA
>DATIXJ010000069.1:0-40569 GCA_035518715.1 Bacteroidota bacterium
TTCTCACCGGCTAGCGAGCAGGTGCGCATTCATTACAAGCTTCCGTCCGGATCATCGCATTCCGTGCGCATCGAACTGTTTGATTTCGGCATGAACCGTGTCAGATCTCTCATCAACTCCACGCGGACCGGCATCGCTGAGCTTGATGAAATCTGGAACGGTCAGGACGATCACGGACGGCTTGTTGCAAACGGAGTGTACTTTTACCGTATACAATTCGACGGCGGCGGAGACCCGCTGTTCGGAAAAATTATCGTCCTTCAATAACGTATGATGCGATATATCACTCCAGCGCTGATCGTATTCCTCACTGCGGCACCTGCTCTCTCTCAAAATGCAGGAACTGCGGGTGCCTTTGCGCGCATGGGTTTCGGTGCACGCGGTATGGGCATGGGCAATGCACTAACGGCAGTTATCGACGGAGATGTTTCGACGTACTATAACCCTGCACTTTCTGCATTCTCCGAACATCGTGTCGGGCAGGCAACGTACGGTATTCTGTCACTCGACCGAAGCTTGAACTTTCTCAGCTACACGCAGTCAATCCAGCCCACGGCGGGCATGTCGGTCGGCCTGATTAACGCAGGCGTCAGCAATATCGACGGGCGTGACGCCGACGGCATCCATCTCTCCGACTATTCGACCTTTGAGGATCAGTTTTATCTCTCTTTTTCCAACCGGGTCGATAAGAATGTCTCCATCGGGGCAACGATCAAGCTCTATCACAGCAAGCTCTTTGATCAGGTGACGACAACCACCGTCGGATTTGACGTCGGAATCTGCGTCGAGCCAATACCCGATCTCACCGTCGGAGCAGTCGTGCAGGATATCAATTCGAAGTATAAGTGGAACACAACCTCGATTTACGGGACGTCCGGAAATGAAACAGACGACAGTTTTCCCAACCTGAGAAGAATCGCCGTTGCGTACCGGTTTGCCGGCGGAGACGCGCTCGTCTCGGGTGAATTCGAGAATTCTTCACAGAGCACAAATCTCTTTCGCGGCGGACTCGAGTACGTTCTCGGAGAGTATCTCACCGTCCGCGGAGGGGTAAACCGTATCGATTTAAGCGACAATGCGACTGGAGTCGAACCTTCATTTGGATTTACGGTGAAAAATTCTTTGAATGGATGGACGCCCGAGATAACGTACGCGTATGTTATCGAATCATTCGCACCTCAGGGAATGCACATCATCACTGTTTCGGCGGTATTGTAATTCGCTATGCTGAAAGTCTGGCTCCTTATATTGACACTGTTCGCGACTTGCTCGGTATTGTTCGCCCAGGCAGGAAGTACGGGTATGGCATTTCTGAAATTGGGTACCGGCGCCCGCGCACTTGGCATGGGAGAGGCATTCACAGCTGTGGCGGATGATCCGACGGCAACATACTACAATCCCGCCGGACTTTCCCAGACTCCTTCATCCCAAATTCTCCTGATGCACAAGGCCTGGATCCAAGACGTTACGACAGAATATCTCGGAGCAGACACGCATGCCGGCGCTCTTTCGCTCGGGATCAGCATCAACAGCACCAGCGTAAACAATATCGACATCCGCAACGCGCCGGGCCCTGCTCTCGGCTCGTTCGACGCACGGAATGCCGCCATCGGATTCTCAGCGGCATACTCGGTGAACTCGGATCTGAGCCTGGGAATCACCGGTAAGTATTTATATGAGAAGATCCTCATCAACGAGGCATCGGGGCTGGGATTCGATCTTGGTGTTCTCTACCAGACACCGTGGAAGATCCGTTTCGGGGCTTCCATCGCCAACCTGGGATCCATGAACGCCCTTGCGGATGATCCGACAACCCTCCCCCGCATATTCCGGATCGGCGGAGCTTACACGACACCGATCGAGAGTATGGACGGCGTGCTGACACTTGCGTCCGATATTGTGTCGGTGACAAATGAATCGGCGACTCACGCCAATGTTGGTCTGGAATTTGAATATCAGAAGCAGTTTGCGCTCCGGGCCGGTTACGAAACCGGATATGATACGAAGGATTTCAGCGCGGGTGCGGGATTTGCGTATGGAATCTTGCGGCTTGATTATGCCTTCGTTCCGTTTCGAGAAGATTTTGGAACGACACACACGTTTTCGCTCAATATCGGCATTGAGTAACCGATCAACCTTCGAAAGGAACAGATGAGAACGATTCTTGTGAGCATGTTGATCCTCCTGAGTCTTGCTGGCAGCCGTGCCGGCGACAAAACTGAACTCCGGTGGCGGTCATTCGACGAGGGTACGATCGAGGCGAAACAGAAACACAAGAAGATTCTGCTCGATGTCTTTACCGACTGGTGCGGATGGTGCAAGAAACTGGACCGTGATGTATATTCCGACAAGGATGTGTCGGCATATATCAACCAGGTTTACGTTCCCGTGAAGTTGAACGCCGAATCCGGTAAGGCACTCACGTACAGGAATACACAATCCAGCGAACAGGGACTCGCGAACACGCTCGGTGTGGGAAGTTATCCAACCATCTTCTTCCTGGATTCCGAAGGTGCACCGATCAACGCATTGGGAGGGTATGTCGACGCACCGAAGTTCCTGACCATCATCAAGTACATCGGCAGTGACCGGTACAAGACCACCAAATGGGAAGACTACAGCAAGGAGACCGCAGCGCAACAGAAATAAACCCGCATTCCATTTACCCGCATCCCCTCTCGCCTCTCCACCGCACCTTACAATTTCGCCTTCAAAGCAACGACCGAGGAGTACACCTGTTCGACGGATAGTTCTTCCATGCAGGGGTTTCCTATCGGACACTTGGTAAGATTGCATCCAAGGCAGTCCAGATCCGTCTTCCGGACAACCAGTGCGCGCGTTCCGACAGGCCCCTGGAGTTCCGGACGCGTAGGCCCAAAGATCGCAACGATCGGTGTTCCCATGCATGCGGCAATATGCATCGGCCCGCTGTCGTTGGTGACGAGCATCGAGCAGCGTTTCATCAGTGAGGCAAATTGGCTCAACGAGCTTGATGGGGCAAGATACGCGTGGTTTCCAATTCCTCCAGCTGTCCCCTGAGCGTCCTCAAGCTCACCGGGTCCCCACGAAATCAGAATATTCGCTTCCAGGCGTTCGACGATCAGCTTTCCAAGCTCAACAAACTGATGTGAGCGCCACCGTTTGGTATACCAGCCCCCTCCGGGATTAAACGCGATGACAGCCCGTGATTTCAGATCGCTTTGGGAGAAGAATTCCTCGGCGAACCGTTCAGATTCCGTCTTGACGGGAAATGACGGAGCCGAATGAACGATCGGGACGTTGATGCGCCTCAGTGCGTCGAGATTGAATTTGACATTATGGACTTCTCCTCCCCGCGGCTCAACAATCGCGGTATAACAGAACTGGCGCCAGCCGAACCGGTATCCCACCCGGTGCCGCGCACCGCTCATCAGCGCTACCAGTGCACTGCGCGGATTTCCGAAGAGATCGATAACCAGGTCGTATCTGCGACTCCGCACATTTCTGATAAGCTGCAGGCCGTTCTGATGATTCGGATCAAAGAGAAGAAGGCTGGAAAGGTCCGGATTTCCCTCCAAAACATCCCGCGAGGGGGTCTCGGAAAGAAAATCGAGTTCGGATTCCGGGAACGCCGATCGGAGATTCCTGATGACCGGAGTTGAGAGCACCACGTCTCCGATCGCACGAAGTTTGATGACCAGGATCTTGCGGATGTCGGAACGCTTCAGCATCATGGCCGTTCACTCCGGATCTGCGCCAATGAAGGTGACGCAATCCTGAGCCAGTCAGGAAACGGACAATGGATCCGATTCGATTTCAAGCTTCTCGAAGAGGTCTTCGTGGGTTTCGGCATCGAAAAATTCTGCGTGAACCTTTCGAACCAATTCCGGAACCGCCGCATCGTCAACCACGAGACTGATATTGGAAGGCGACGCACCGTAGGAAATCAGCTCGACTTTATAGCCTGCAAGGGAATGGAACAACCGGCCGAGGATATTGGTCGATTCTCGCATCCTCGACCCAACAAGACAGATGATCGCCTTTCCGGGAAAGACGCTCACAGAACCAACATCCCCGAGGCCCGCCACAATCGAATCAACCGGATTCGTCTCATCGAGTACAAAAGCGTAACTGTACTCGGAAGTAACCGTCAGACTGGCAGACACATTGTATCGTGTCAGGACGCTCTGGATATGCTCCCACAACACATACTGGTGGATTCTGCGCTTGGGTGCGACGGTAACCACAACGAGATTCCGCTTATACGCAACCGACTTCACCATCGGCTCGGAAGAAACCATCGATGAGGAAACGTGCGTGCCGGAGCGATCCGGGCGCCGTGAGTTGTAGATGTGGATCGGGATGTTCATTTCCACTGCCGGGAGCATCGTCTTGGGATGAAGCACTTTCGCACCGAAATATGACAGCTCATACGCCTCCTCGAACGAAAGTGCGCGGATCTTCCTGGGTCCGTCGACAATTCTCGGGTCGGCGGTGAGAACACCGTCGACATCGGTCCAGATCTGGATATCATCGGCATGGAGCGCACAGCCGATAATCGACGCCGAGAAATCCGAGCTTTCCCTTCCCATCGTCGTCCGGAATCCGGAAGAGGTAACGCCGATAAATCCCTGCGTAACCGGAACGCCCCCGGCGGCGCACAAGGGAGAGACAATTCCGGGAAGCCGTTCTTCGATCGCGGGCATCAGGGGTGACGCGGCGTTATAGGTATCGTCCGTCAACATGAACTCTTTCGAATCAATCCATTCCGACGCGACGCCCATTTCCTGAAGGGCCCCGGCGACCATCCGTGAGGAGAGGAGCTCGCCGTAGGAGTAGAGAGAATCGAGGGTTCTGGGAGTAAGCTCATGGAGGATTGAAATTCCCCGGATCAGCTCTTCCACTTCGCTGAGTGACTGGGCAATAATTTTCCGCAGCTCGGCATGCCGCTGGCGGTCTTTCATCAGGCGATCCACGATGGTGTAATGCCGTTCGAAGAGACTCAGCAGTGCATCATGTGCTTCCCCCGCTTTGCCGGCTGCTGCGAGCGAGCCGGCTTTCTCCAGCATATTCGTGGCCTGCGCAATAGCAGAAATGACGACAACCGGTTTTCGATCCTGATGTTTCCTGATAATCCCGACAACATTGCTAATGGCTTCGGCATCCTGTGTCGAAGTCCCACCGAACTTCATGACGATCATACGTACAAATCCCCGGTTAGTGGAAAATAATCACGGACAATATACCATTGGCGCTGCAGAGTAGCAAGAAAGGGAATTTTACAGAGACTACCGCTTCTCCCAAGCGGTAATCAGCTGAGTGTTTCAGGATGGAACTTCGGGTTTCTTTTTCGATTCCTGATGAAGGAATTTCTCCTTCCGCCGCTTATTGATCAGGAAGATCAGATAGAGGACCACCAGAAGGACGACCGCACCGACGATGACCACATTCAAACGGAGGAATTCAAACGTTTCCATTGTTCAAATCGAATTAAAACGTTTACACACGGATCAGCCAGGATTCGCGATTGAATATCCGGAGAGAGAGGATTTCTCGTTTGCCATGAACTTGTTTCCACAGCTTCGAACTGTCGAGGGAAAGGGAATCCGCCAAACGATTGAATATATGTAGTGACTTCCTTGAACAATGTCAAGAAGAAAACGTTCGACGATGAAGAATACTGAATCATTCAGAGAATCAGTGATCGCGCTATTCCGGTAAATCCGTACGTTCGGGTTATGCGGGAAAATCACAGTCTGGCGGACGATTCTCCCGATGATAACTGCGAAAGTTCGCCCGTTCTTCCGGAAGCAGAGACAGACCTCTTGACAAACAATGAGGAAACCGGTAAATTTACGGTATCCTTCAAGTTCTTCCCTGCTTTCCAGTTCATTGGCTTGCTTTCGACAAGACCGGAGGTTCCCATGAAGCCGAACGTTCGTCTGTCCGCCATCACCTCTTCCCTTGTTCTTATTTCAATATTCCTAATTGCCTTCTTCCTGTCTGCCTGTACGAAAGAAGGGCCGGAAGGTCCGGCCGGAGGATCGGGGTCAAATGAGCTTATGGACCCGTCCATACTTCCGGATCTCGTGTCGACCTTTCCTGCCAATAATGAGACAGGTCCCTTCGGGCTTTATGCTCCCGGAACGGGATATTACCTGCCCCATTTTGTTGTTCAGTTCAACAAGCTCATCAATGTCGGTGTCCTTCCTCCCAATGTTGTTCGCATTCTGGGATTCAGTCGTCCGGTGTATGTCCGTCCATATTCGTACATCATCTACAACGATAAACGGGCTCGCCCCTTATCGCCGCCAGCGAACGGACCATTCGATTACATTTTTTCGTTCTTCGTGTACGACTCTCTGCGCGGAGCCACCGAGCCGTATGACATCGGCACTACCTACACTGTCATCATTGACACCACCCTTTTCGATATCAATGGGAATCATCCGGCGCGGCGCCTCGTATTTTCCTACACACCCGAGCCGTACTTCCGGACCGTGGCGATAGTTCCGTCAAACGGCTCAACAAATCTCAACCGACGCACGGAGCCGTACATCTATTTTAACTCCAGGGTCAACAGTGCCATTCTTAGCCAACTCAGCATCTCTCCTGCCGTCGGCGGCGACTGGTATCTTTACACCTACGATTCGCTGAGCGTTTACTTTTCGTACTCAACACCATTTTCCTTTCATACCGCGTATACGGTGAATGTGGATGCGAGTGCCACAGATGCTACAGGCCATCAGATTCACGCTGCAACCTCCTCAACGTTTACGACCGGGACGCTGGGGATTTCCTACTCGTCTCCTTCAAATGGCAGCACGATGGTCAACCCGATGACCCAAATCGAATTAGATTTTAACGATGAGGTCGACACGGCGAGCGTACGTACGGCTTTGTCGATTACGCCGCCGGTACCCGGCGCCCTGAGCATCTATTCGAACTACTGCTATCTCTATCCGACCCAGCCATTGATACCTGCGACGCAGTATACCGTGACGCTCTCGACGGCTCTGAAATCGACCGACGGTTTCCACGCAGAATCTCCGATCGCTGTGAGATTCACGACTGCACCGTTTTCGATCAGTTCAACGAGTCCATACGATCAATCGACTGATGTCAGCAGATCGAGTTATTGTTATATCTATTGCAACAGCTTCATCGATACCGGAAGCGTAAGAAGCGCATTTCACATTCACCCTGCGACCCCGGGGTACTTTCAACTCTATCCCGGAGCAGACTATTTCGCATTCTCACCAACAAGCCTGCTCCAGGCATCGACACTGTATACTGTGACGATTGACTCAACGCTCAGGGCGGTCGGCGGTTCTCCACTTGGCGCACCGTACTCGTTCACATTCATTACGGGCCAATACTGAGATTCTTTCAGAGGAAAACCATTCTTAGGAAAAACCGGAGGATTCCATGAAGTCGAAGAAACGTACTTCGGGTATAATTTTTGCGATGGGGATACTCGTGCTTGGTTTCATTCTCCTTTCCGTTTCCGGCTGCACCAAGGAAGGTCCGGCGGGTCCCCGGGGAGAAACGGTATCATCTAATCTCATGGATCCAAATGTCAGTCCGGAGATCGTATCGAGCGCCCCGGCAAGCCACACTACAGGCCCATATAATCTCTTCGCACCCGGACCGAATGACAATCTGCCGCATTTCATTCTCGAGTTCAACAAGCTCGTCAACATCAACGCGCTTCCTCTCGCCGTAAAGGTCTCAGGATTCAGAAACCCTGTTGCAGTGATTCCCAATCCGTACATCATCTATCGCGCCGGCAATGGTAACACGCCTGAATCCGTGAATGATGGGGCATTTGATAATATCTTCGCGTTTTCGATCGTCGATTCTTCGACGGTGGTCCTCGCACTCTACGAGATTGGGAAAACGTATACCGTGACCGTTGACACCCAGCTCTATGATATCAATAACAACCATCCGGTGCATGCGACATCGTTTTCCTTCACACCCGAACCGAGCTTCCGGCTCGTAGCGGTCAGTCCGACGAATGGATCAACAAATGTCAATCGCAAGACTGAGCCCTATATCTATTTTAACGCTCCGATTAATAAATCCATTCTCAATCATCTCCATTTATCTCCGGCTATCAGCGGCATCTGGAGTCTCTACACTTACGACATCGATTCTGTTACCGCAATCTTCACGCTCCTCAGTCCGTTCGCTTTCCACACGCAATACACGTTCACCATAGATGAAGGAGCTGCAGATGCGTCGGGTGACGTGATCCATTACTCAACACCCTCAACATTTACCACAGCGACATTCAGTATTGCCTACGCGTATCCCTCGAATGGCAGTGAGATGGTCGATCCCAATACCCAGATTCAGGTCGCGTTCAGCGACCCTGCGGATACTGCAAGCGCCTTCACGGCTTTCTCGATATCACCGGGGACTCCCGGGTTCCTCTACTTCTATTCAACCTGCTTCAATTTTTCTCCTGTGGGGGGATTGATCCCAAATACGCAATACACCATTACGCTCTCGACTGCACTGAAGTCCGTTGAGGGCTTCCATCTTGAATCACCGTACACACTGAAGTTCACCACGGCTCCATTCGAAATAACATCCACAAGTCCTTACGACGGGGCGAACGATGTGAGCAGATATTCGTATTGTTATATGTACTCCAACATGGTCATCGATACGGGAAGTGTACGGAACGCATTTCACATCACGCCTGCAGTGCCAGGCGTCTTACAAGTTTACAGCGGTGCAGAGGACTTCGAATTTATTCCATCGGCAGCGCTGGCTCCGACGACCGTATACACCGTGACGATCGATTCGACATTACGCTCGTTCAACGGCTATTTGATGATCGCGCCGTACAGATTTTCCTTCACAACCGGAACAGATTGAGATCGCAGACGCAAACAGGAATGACTCGTCAAAGTGCGGTTCGCAGAGAGGATGGTATTGAATGATGAGGAAGCCGTCCCGTTCCGGCGGGATCAGCCAAGGGTCAAAGGCGCCCGCCGCAGCAGGATGCGGAGCTGCGGGGATGTGAACGGGAAACGCAGTTCAGCAGATTCTCGGCAGTTGTTCGCCGGAGAGCATGCCGAGAATCCTCTTTCCACCGATACTGCTCTCCATAACCACTTCCGCAGGATGTTCCGCAGTAACCTCCCCGATCACCGCTGCGTGTTGACCGAGAGGATGATTTCTCATGGCTGCCAGGACACGATCGGCATCCTCGGCACCGACGAACGCCACCATTTTCCCTTCATTTGCCACAAACAGCGGGTCGAATCCGAGAATTTCACAGGCACTCGCGACGGCAGGGTCGACAGGGATCGACGACTCCCGAACGAACAATCCGATATTTGATTGCTGCGCGATCTCGTTGAGTGTTGTTGCCAGACCCCCGCGTGTCGGGTCGCGGAGGACGTGGATATTGCTGCTGACGTTCAGGATTTGCTCCGCCAGGCTGTTTAACGGGGCAGTGTCGCTCCTGATGGCTGTCTCAAACTCGAGCCCTTCACGCACAGACATGACTGCGATCCCGTGGTCGGCGATCGTACCGCTGACGAGGATCTGATCTCCCGGCTTCGCCGAGCGGGGGTCGATGACGATTCCTTCGGGAATGATGCCTATCCCCGAAGTGGTAATGAACATCTTATCCCCCTTGCCGCGATCGACAACTTTCGTATCCCCCGTGACAATTGTGATGCCTGAGGCCAATGCTGCCCTTCGCATCGACTCGACAACCGCGCAGAGCTCGGAGATTTCGAGTCCCTCTTCGAGGATGAATGATGCAGAAAGGTAGCGCGGTTTCGCGCCGCACATCGCCAGGTCGTTCACGGTTCCGTTCACCGCAAGATCGCCGATCGTACCGCCGGGAAAAATGATCGGCCGGACGACATAGGAGTCTGTGGAAAACGCCCAGAGCCCTTTGTCAAGGGGCAGGATTGCACCGTCGTGCTGGAGTTCGAGATAATCGTTCCTGAACGCTGCTGCAAATACTTCGCGGATAAGACGATGCGTGAGAGTTCCCCCGCTGCCATGAGCAAGGAGGATGCGCTCATAATTTGAAAGCGGAACAGGGCAGGTAAAATCGACGGGAGCATTCGCCGGAGCATCAGGCGACCTTTTCATGGCCGCTCCTTCCATACTGAAAATATGCCGCGCATGACCCCTCCGAGGATACCATCGGTGCACCGAGCGGATGCTCGGGTGTACACTTTGAGCCAAAGGCCGGGCATTCGTACGGACGCTTCAAGCCGCAAAGGACTGCCCCGGCGATACAGTCCGGCGATTCCACCGACCGAATCGCATCAACCTGAAAACGGCGTTCCGCATCGAAATCCGCGAACTTCTTCCGCAGCCGCAGACCACTCTGTGGAATCTCCCCGATCCCCCTCCAGGTTCTGTCTGTCACTTCAAAAACTTCATTCAGGAGTTCCCGTGCCGGAATGTTTCCGTCGGGCCTGACCACGCGGCTGTATTGATTTTCCACTACAGCCCTCCCCTCTTCCAGCTGCTTCACCGTCATGAAAATTCCCTGGAGAATATCAACGGGCTCGAAACCGGTTACGACAATCGGGATCTGATAGCGCGATGCAATCGGCAGGTATTCGTTAAATCCCATCACCGTGCAGACATGCCCCGCCGCCAGCAAGCCCCTGATGTTGTGCGATGGCGTGCCGAGTATTGCTTCCACGGCGGGAGGAACAAGAACCTGGGAACAAAGTACCGAGAAATTCCTGATGCCGGTGCGATGGGCTTCGATGACTGCCATGGCATTCGCAGGTGCAGTAGTTTCAAAGCCCACAGCAAAGAATACGACTTCTTTTTCGGGATGCTCGCGTGCCAGCCGGAGTGCATCGAGGGGCGAATACACGATGCGAACGCTCCCTCCATTCGCTTTGACCGTAAGGAGATCACTCTGCGTTCCGGGAACGCGCAGCATATCGCCGAACGAGGTGAAGAGAACTTCGGATCTCTCCGCAATAGCGATCGCCCGGTCGATCATTTCCAGCGGTGTCACGCAAACAGGGCAGCCGGGTCCGTGCACGAGAGTGATTTCATCCGGAAGAAGGGTTTCGATCCCGTACTTGACGATCGAATGCGTCTGTCCGCCGCAGATTTCCATGATCGACCATGGTTTCGTCACAAGCGATCGTATGCTTTCTGCATAGAAGGAAGCAAATTTCCCGTCCCTATATTCATCGACAAATCGCATCTCTCATTCCTTGCGGAATTCCGATTCTTCACGTCCGTCATCCCATTCAATCTCGCCGATAAGTCTGAGTGTTTCCTTCGCCTCGTTCTCATCAAGCGTGCTTATGGCAAATCCCACATGAACAATTACGTAATCGCCGAGATGCACGTCAGGGACCCAATCGAGACAAACGTCTTTCCGCACTCCGCCGAAATCCACTTTCCCCATAACGGGAGATATTGAGCGGTCAATTTCGACGACCTTACCCGGAACAGCGAGGCACATTGATCACACTCCATTTCCAACTGTTTGATGCATCACCAGTCCTGATGCTTGTTTCCGATCCCCGCGTGATGATCCGTCCCGGGAAAAACCTTCACCCGAAGACATCCGGCGATACGCGAAGATCTGTCCCAGGGAAATGCCACCATCGTTCGTTGGGATGCGCTGATGCCAGTAGGGGATACACCCGATCTGTTTCAACCGTTCGATCGTATGCTCGAGGAGGTACCTGTTCTGAAAACAACCACCGCTCAGAGCAACGCGCTTTTCACCGGAGCGTCTGGCAAGATCCGCGATAATCTCGACCAGGGTGTTGTGGAATTTCACTGAAACAATTTCGCGCGGAATGCCGAGCGCCGTGTCGTCCATGATCCCGGCAATCAACTCCCGCCAGTCAATCACGCAGTCACACACGTTGTCGGATCTTATCTGATAGGAGTACGAATCGGTGACGGAGCTCCCTGCACAGCAGTATTCGAGCTCCATTGCCGCCTGCCCTTCGAACGAGTTCACCTGACGAACTCCGACGATCGAGGCGACTGCATCAAAGATCCTGCCCATGCTTGACGTCAGCGGGGTATTGACCGAGTGCTCAAGCATGTTTCTCAACGTCCTGTGCTCGTTCTGATTGAAAGACTGCACGGGCAGAAGATCATCGCGGTTCAGAACGGACGGTCCAAGTATCTCGAAGAGCATACCGATTGCTGACCGCCGCGGCTCGCGTACCGCTCGTTCACCTCCGGGAAGTTTGAACGTCCGGAACGTTCCGAATCGTTCGAAGGAGGATTCCGTCGTTCGGAGAAACTCGCCGCCCCAGATGGTGCCATCTGTTCCGAGACCCGTCCCATCCCAGGAAACGCCGAGCAGAGGTCCCTCCAGCTGATTTTCCGCCATGCAGGATGCAATATGCGCGTAATGATGTTGAACCTGGAAAACTGAAGGGGAGATCTTCTTCGCATACTCCGTGGAAACATAGTCCGGGTGAAGATCCGCAATCAGCGTCGGATTTGAAATCTCATAGAGCAGGCAAAGGTCTGTCGAAACGCTCCGAAATGCATCATTGGCTTCCTTCGTCTCGAGATCGCCGACATGCTGGCTCACAAAGATATTTTGTCCGTGTGAGCATGCCACGGTGTTTTTCAGATGCGCGCCGACAGCTAGAAGAGGTACCTCTCCTTCACCGGGGACTTGAACGGGCAGCGGCGCATATCCCCTCGCCCGTCGGACGACAAGTTCGCGTCCTGCAATCATCCTGACAATGGAGTCGTCGACATGCCGGCGGATCGGCCGATTGTGCACGAGAAAGAGATCCGCGATGTCTCCCAGCCGCTCCACTGCGGCATGCTCGTCGGTACAAATCGGCTCATCAGAATGATTGCCGCTTGTCGCAACGACCGGAATGCGGAGATCGGAGAGGAACAGATGATGAAGCGGTGTATACGGCAGCATGATTCCCAACGAAGGATTGTGCGGTGCAACCGACGGCGCAATAAAGTCCGCAGAATCTCTGATCCGGTCAAGGATAACGATCGGTGATTCGGGAGAAGTCAACAGACGCCGCTCGCCGGGATTCAACCCGCAGGCCTTTTCGATGAGCTCGATCGATGAGAACATCAACGCCAGCGGTTTTTCTTCACGATGCTTCCGGTCACGAAGACGGCAGACTGCATCCTCATTTCGCGCATCCACCATCAGATGAAATCCGCCAAGCCCCTTGACCGCAAGAATCTCACCGCGGAGAATTCCCTCCTCAGCTTTCCTGATCGCCTCATCATGGATGGCAAGGACACCTCCTCGTGAGTCCCATAACTCCATATGCGGGCCACAGGTGGGACACGCCGTCGGCTGCGCATGAAAACGCCGATCTGACGGATCCTCATACTCCTTCCGGCAATCGTCACACATGGGGAATGATCGCATGGTGGTGTTCCGGCGGTCGTAGGGAAGCGAATCGATGATTGAAAAACGCGGACCGCAGTTCGTGCAGTTCGTAAACGGATAGCGGTACCGTCTGTTGTGAGGATCGAGGATATCGCTGAGACACTCCGGACATGTGGCAATGTCGGGAAGCACAAGCGCGGTGGGCTTGCCCTTCGAGTCGCTTTCCCGGATCACAAAGTTCGAAAATCCGACGGGATCGAGGTATGAATGTTCAAAACTCTGGATGAATGCATGGAGTGGTTTTTTTGAGACAACCCGGTCGAGAAAGAGCCGCAGGGAATCGGGATTCCCCTCGACTTCGATACGCACGCCGGCGGAAGAATTCTCAACCCATCCGGTGAGCCGGAGTTCAGCGGCAAGACGAAAGACATGGGGCCGGAATCCAACACCCTGCACCGCACCCTGGATGGCAATCCGAACCCGCTGTCTTAGTCGGCGGGAGCTATCTGGGTAAGTATCCAGTCGCACCATTCTCCTATCCCCTCGTTCGTCGTGCAGGAGGTTTCGAATATCCTGAGGGCGGGATTTACGGCACGCGCATTTTCGCGCAGCCGGTGTATATCACAATTCACGTACGGCAGAAGATCGATCTTGTTGATGATCAAAACGCCCGCATTCCGGAACATCGCCGGATACTTCAGCGGTTTATCGTCTCCTTCGGTTGTACTCACCACGACAATCTTCCGGTCTTCTCCGAGATCATAATTCGCAGGACAGACAAGATTCCCCACATTTTCGATCACGAGAAACTGCAAAGCGGTAGTATCAAGCTTTTCCAGTGCGTCCCGGACGAGATTCGCTTCCAGATGACATCCGCCGCGTGTGACAATCTGCACGGCGGGGACCTGATGGCGGATGATACGGCGTGCATCCAGATCGGTCTGCACATCACCTTCGATTACCGCAAGCCGGACCTTGCCCTTCAGCCGCTCCAGCGTACACTCGAGTATGCTGGTCTTGCCCGATCCCGGGGAACTCACGATATTGACGACGAATATGCCGCGCTCCTTGAAAAAGAGGCGGTTCCTGCCGGCAATTTCATCGTTCTTTTCCAGAATCTTCCGCTCTATCGTCACGACACTCATACCGATTCCTCCAATGCATCTGCCAGTTCGATCGAAACGACCTGCAGTTCGTCACCCGCAATGATTTCCACATCCCGGGAATTGCAGCGAGGACAGAAGAAGAAGGGAAACTCTACGGTTGAAGCGTCACCGCATTTCTTGCAACTGATCACCAGCGGAACTTTCTCGATATGTAGACGGGCGTGTTCCAGTTCTGTGGAACGTGTCAGCACTTCAAATGAGAATTCGAGTGAGTCAGGGACAACACCCGCGTCTTCGCCGATGCGCACCGTGACACTTCGCAGACGTCCGCCGGCGCCCGAAGGGATGTGCTTTTGCACAATTTGCAGTATACTCTGAGCTATCGATAATTCATGCATTTGACGACTCTCATCAATCCAATTTTCAACTTCTGCAAGAAGTGCGCCATTGAAACGCATAAATCACCGGACTGAACTTGTGCAATTCTGAAGGTGATGCACGTTAACATATCGAAATTAATAAGAGATAGGCATTGATTCTCAGTTTTGAGAAGATGAATCACGAAAGTCTCAACAGCCACTCTTCGGATGAGGAAATTGCGGGAGCTGGAAGTCGTGGGAGAAGGAGATGTTGTGTGCGAGGGAATGAAGGATGCGAATCTGTCGATATGATCACTCAGACACGCGAACTTCTTTCATGATCTGATCTTCGAGCAGAGTTAATGCCTTTTCAACTTCTGATGAAAGTGACGTCCCCGCAGAAAATGAAGCTGCTTCGACCCCATAGACGATAATTTCCGGAGGAAGTTTGTCGAGCGTACGTGCAAGCTCAATCGCTGCCGGAATATTCAACTGATGACTCGAGAAGTGAATAGCGCGGGAAGAAATTGGACTCTGGTGCGCTTCGAATCTGTGAATTGATCCCGGGTTGCCCCCCCCCGTTGCCGCATCAATCAGGATGACCTTCCTGAACCCGCTCCAGATATCCAGAAGATCAAGGGGCTCGCCGTGAAACTCCAAAACTTCGGCATTTGTTCCCATCCTGCTCTTGAGCCGGCCGGCGAGTACCAGGCCGACGGCATCATCGCTGCGGTAGCTATTCCCTAAACCGACAATAAGGCATTCAGGTTTGCGCGGTACCATCTTCCCCACTCCTTCTCATCCACGATCGATCTCCACGGGGATGGCATGTGTCGCGCAGGAAATACAGGGGTCATAATTTCTCAACGCCTGTTCGCACTGCCAGGTGAGCTTCTCGTCGGCGAGGTCGATGTTCTTCGTGACAAAATTGCGGATATCGCGTTCCATCATCTTCAAGTTCTGGGATGTCGGCGGAACGATCTTCGCCTCGAGAATAGTACCATCATCTGCGATGCGATACCGGTGGAAGAGGATTCCCCTTGGCGCCTCAGTACATCCGCTTCCGACACCGGCGCGAGGCGACGCATCGACGAAGGCCTTCGCCGGCGGCTCGTAGTGCTCGATAATTCTCAGCGCTTCTTCGCAGGCGAAGAGCAGCTCAACACTCCGCACAATAATTGATTTGAACGGATTCCTGCACGGTTTTTCGAGACCGGCTTCGCGGGCGGCATTCTGACAGCGGTGCGTGAGCTTATCGAAATTCAGATTGAATCGCGCCAGCGGTCCGACAAAATATTCCCCGTATCCCTTATGGATCGAATGCAGCGCGTTGGAGTGCGCAACGTGCTCCTCGACAAAGGTGTTCTCATACTCCTTCAACGGAATATCGAGCCCCTTGCTTGAAACGATTCTCCCTTCGCAGAGAGGATACTCATCGGGATGACGGAGTGAGACGAACTCATAATCCTGCTCAAAATCCGGGAATGTCAGTGATGCGGCAAAGCGGATTGTCTCGAGCGAGGTTTCGATCGCCCAGGCGAGTTTCTCTTTGAACGGTTCGAGTGCACGCCGATCGGGGACGCTGTAAAACCCGCCCACCCGTACATTGATCGGATGGATCTCTCGTCCGCCGATCACCGTCATGATTTCATTCCCGATCTTCTTGAGTCGAAGCGCCTTCTGAACGATTTCAGGATTCTTCTGCGCGATCTGGATTGCATCTTCCAGTCCCAGGAAATCGGGTGCATGGAGGAGATAAATGTGGAGAGCATGGCTTTCTATCCACTCGCCGCAGTACAGGAGTCGTCTCAATGCCCGGAGCTGTCCGCCGACCGTTATGCCGAGGATTTCTTCCATGGCGTGAACCGAGCTCATCTGGTAAGCAACCGGACAGATACCGCAGATTCGTGCGGTAATGTCGGGTGCTTCGAGATACGAGCGCCCGCGCAGGAATGCCTCGAAGAATCTCGGCGGTTCAAAAATGTTGACCTTGACATCCGTGACATCCCGGCCGCGAATCTTCACTGCAAGGCCGCCCTCGCCTTCGACACGGGCAAGGTAATCGACCGTTAATGACTTAGTTTTTAGAGTTTTGCTTTTCATGGGCTTCACTTTCACTGCGAAATGCTTCCGCGTACGCATTGATACCGCGGAATTGCCTGACAAGGTCACGTTCCTTCATCCCTTTTGATTTCCAGTCAGCTGCAAGCGATGCGGTATTGGGAGTCTCTTTTGGACCGTAGCATCCGAAGCATCCCCGGTGGTACGACGGGCAGAGGGCGTTGCAGCCGGCCTGCGTCACGGGTCCGAGGCACGGCGGTCCGAACACAACCAGACCGCACGGGATGCCTCTCCGCTTGCATTCCACACAGACACTGTACGACGGGATCGAGGGTCGTCGGCCGTGCAGAAGAGCACTCAGCACTTCTAACAGCTGGTTCTTGGAGATCGGGCAGCCGCGGAGCTGAAAATCGACAAACACATGATCGGCGATCGGTGTGGATTTGCTGAGCGCCGAGATGTATTCCGGCGAAGCATAGACCGCGGAGGTGAACTCACGCACATCCTTGAAATTGCGCAGGGCCTGGATCCCGCCGGCCGTCGCACACGCGCCGATGGTAACGAGAAATTTTGATTTTCTCCGCACCTGGTGGATGCGTTCCGCATCGTGCGGAGTTGAAATCGATCCCTCGACGAGAGAAATGTCGTACGGACCTTTTGCAACGGCTCGTGAGGCCTCCGGAAAATTCGCAATCTCCACCGCGCCGGCTATGGCAAGAAGCTCGTCTTCACAATCGAGAAGACTCAGCTGACATCCGTCGCAGGACGAAAATTTCCATACTGCAAGCTTCGGCTTTGAGGAATCTTTCATAATCACACTTCTCGTTTAGTGAAGAGATCATCAATCACGTCGTACCGGAACACGGGGCCGTCCTTGCAGATGAACCGGTGTCCATACTGGCAGTGGCCGCAGAATCCGATGGCACACTTCATATTTCGTTCCATAGAGACATACATCGAGTCATACGACATGCCGCGTTTCTGGAATTCCTTCACCGAGTACCGCATCATAATTTCCGGACCGCAGATAAGCGCAACCGCTTTATGCGGATCAAACGGGGCTCGTGGAATAAGGGTCGTGATAACGCCGACGTTGCCTTTCCAGTCACCAACAGCACGATCGACCGTGATATAGACCTCCAGATCGAACCGGGAACGCCAGATCTCCAGCTCGCGCCGGAACAGGATGTCGCCCGGGCTGCGTGTGCCGTAGAGAAGAACGACCTTGCCGTACCGCTCACGATGGTTGAGAATCTGGTAAATTGCCGGTCGAAGCGGGGCAAGCCCTATCCCTCCTGCCGTAATCACAACGTCGCTCCCGGTAATTTTGTCGACCGGCCACTGTGTCCCGAACGGACCACGGATACCGATGACGTCGCCTTTTCTCATCTGGCGCATTGCCTTCGTAACGGTTCCGACCGCACGCGTGGTATGGACAATCGTATGCGGGTGCCCCGGGTCGCCGCTGATGGAAATCGGAACTTCACCGACGCCGAACACATACAGCATATTAAATTGTCCGGGCATGAACGTCAGGCCGTCACTGCCATCTGCAGGGACAATCTCCAGCGTGAATGTATCACTGGTCTCCTGATGCACCCGCTGAATCAGATACGGATGCGGGAGCATCTGTGGGATCACGCATTTTTCAAATGACTCAACTTCAGCTAGTGATGCCATAAATATCCAAGAGTTGAATGCGGGTTGCTTCCAAACGCTGCTCAACGATCGATGCGAAGCGCTTCAAGAGTTCATACCCGAGATCATGGTCGTCCTCGCATTTCTTGCGCAGACACTTTCCGTCAAGAACGAGCGCTCTCGTTCCTTCGATCACGCGTGCATCAAACTTCCAATGATACGGGGGAATTAGCCACGACCAGCCAAGGATGTCGCCGGCGCCAAGCGTGTCAATCACGATGGGGCCGCGGTCTGGCGCGTAAATTTCCAGTGCAACCTTTCCCTCGCGGAGAATATAGAAGTGCTCGGCAACCTGGTTTTCGCGAAAAATGAACTTCCCCTCATCGAAGCGCGCATTCGCGGTGCAGCCGCTGAGGAGGCGGACATGTTCCTTTCGCAATCCTTTTACGAACGGATGCTGCTCAAGCAAGGATTCAAGATTTTCCATTGTTCTTTCCCTTCGCCGGTTTCTTTATGGATGGTGTTTCGTGGTCCTCTTCCCTGAGATAACGCAACTCTTCGGTAATGTCGATCCCAACCGGACACCAGGTGATGCACCGGCCACATCCCACACAGCCCAGAGTTCCGAACTGGTCCTTCCAGGCGGAAAATTTGTGAACGAGCCACTGGCGGTATCGTGCCATGACCGATGATCTGACGCTTCCACCGTGGATGTAGGAGAAATCGAGCGTGAAGCACGAATCCCACTTTCGCCACCGTTCGGCCGACTTCCCCGAAAGATCTGTGGTATCTTCGATGGTGGTACAGAAACAGGTCGGGCAGACCATCGTGCAGTTGGTACAACTCAGACATCGGTTTCCGACTTCTTCCCATCGCCGGTGTTCGAAATTCTTCTTCAGAAGTTCGGCAATCCCCCCCGTTTTTACCGATCTCCCCATCTTCCGGACTGCACTGCCGAAGAGCTTGTCGACCTTTTCAACGTCAGCGGGAAGAGCCTTCCCGTGCTGGATGCCGCGGATAAGCGTTTCACCCTGCTCGGAACCGATCTCCACCATGAAACGATGATGCTTGATGTCAGGTATTTCCGTTATCGCGAGATCGAAATCCTTCACTGCGCGCGGACCGGTGCCCATCGACGAGCAGAAGCATGTTCCTCCGGGCTCGGTACAATTCACGACAATAATAAAGAGCTTCTCGCGGCGGGCTTTATATCCCTCTTCGGTAAAATTGCCGTTGAGGAGAACGTTGTCCAGAATACGAATTGCCTGAAGGTCACACGGCCGAACGCCCAAAAAAGCAAAACGGGGCGGCTCCTTCTTTTCTTCGGCAAACTCAAATCCGGCAGTCCCCAGTTCAGCATGCCACAAACGCGTTACGGATGGGCGGAGGAACTTCTTCCACGCATGAGGGCTTGAATTGAACTGGAATTTGAACGGCTTGTCCGAATGAGAAAGTCGGTAATGTCCCGGCTTCTGATCGTCGGTGTAGCCGGCGGGAAGATCTTTGAGTGAATGAATTTCATCGTACACAATGACTCCATGCTGCACCGTCGGACCAATCACTGTATAGTCCTGACGCTTGAGCGAGGAGATCATCTGACCGATTGCATGTTCTTCGAGCGAATACATATTCTCACATCGTTGTGAATTTCTCTCTCTTCGCAGATCGTGCGTGCGTACACATCGTCATCTGCGGTCACGGCAAAAGAAGAATATCATGATGGAAGAACAGCGAGGGCCGTTTGATGCGAATCCCTCATGCACAACGCCGCGAAATGAGACACGGCATGATCGAACTCAATTCCATCAGAGTGGAATGCAAATTTCATTCCACCCATTTTCGCGCATTTTCTTCAATTATGATCGAAATTGGAGTGTTTTGAAGAGAATTCTTTCAACTCTGAGATGCGTAAAGAGATGAATTTATCACTTCTGGAAAATCCGGATGAATATTGGAGGGGGTTCAAGAGGGTATGGTTTGTGCGCCACATTCTCGATGATGAACAGAGACTCAGTTGAAACAGCGAACGATCGAAATCGTAGAGAGGGCTGGGACCAAGCGGATCAAGTTTACATCAATTGGTCTTTTTGTGTTTCTGTGGGAAGCTTCGGCAACGCGACGTTCTTGCCAAAAAAGGAGGTGTGCGATGCGCACAACCATACTTGTGTTCATCATTTCGATTCTCATCACCTGTTCATTCCCAATTCACACCGTCCGCGGTGGAGACTATGATCGCCGCTCGGCTCTTGCAGAGATCAACACGATCATTGACAAGGCGGAATTCAATCTCGCCGGACTTTATGTCATCAAGCACTATGCAGAAAATGCTACCTGCAACTTCAGCGCTATTGTCAGCACAGCACGACTGGCTTCGGAATTCGGCTACCACACCGTTCTCCTCGTTCTCGTCGCGAAAGTGGCTTCGGAAACGGATCATGAATGTCCATACCTGACGCAAATCGCATCATTTGTGGTCAGGAACCCTTCTGCAAACAGCGGACTTATCGAACTGGCGGAGCTTGCGGGAAGAGCGAAGACCGGGGATGAATTCAAAGATGTCGATCGCGCAATGGAAAAAGCGGACCATGAATGCGCGTACATGACCTTAGACGAAGCCAGGAGCCATCAGCAACATCCCGGGAATTGATTCGCTCCCCGGTGCGATTTCCGGCTGGAAGCTTATGCGGCGTCCGACCGGTGTAGTTATTCGTTCAGATCGACCCGCACAATCTTCGTGCCATAGGCAGGTAACGTCAATTTCCGATCCAACACGGGACCCGGCCTGCCGAAGAGATCGCTTGCCGATATCTTCACATTCCTTCCGCCACGCCACTTCAAGGTCGCATGTGCATCGAACGCTTCAGGATTGTAAAACGATATCAACCAGGACTTGCCACCGCCTAACGGATTGACAGATTGAACCACAAGATCCGTCGGATTGAGCGAAAACAGAGATGATGACGGAGGGTGGGCCGCTTCGGCAACCAGTGCAATGAGCGGCTGTCTCTGGTCGATTCCGAATTTCACGGCTTCCAGAGGATCATAGGAAGTATGCGGCAGGATCGAATAACGGAATTGCACCGGTCCCGACTGGTCCGCCTTGTAGTTTGTGTGCCAGTAATTGTTCATCACGTACGAATAGATCGTTTGTGATGGCGTCAGCGTCTTCAGCCACGGAGACTCGGCAGTAATGGAACCGATTTCGATCAGCGGGGCATCGGGCGTCGAGAGTGTCACTCCCATCTGTTCGTTTGAGACATCCACCCAGCTCGCCACAGAAAAGAAATTCCTGCACGAACCGGGAAGCTGGTCTTTTTCTGGGTCAACGATCGCGTCGGCGACGTCATAGCGGGCTTTCCCGCCGGAGACCTCAAAGGGAAACGCGATGTGCACACCCTCCTGCGATCTGATTCCCCGTTTGTCGATGTTATTGATGATGTCAACCCGCGGAATTCCGGAATACATCCGTACTTCACAGGAGTAGCCGTTGCAACCCGGCGCATTGCCGGTGATCACCAGTGAAGAAACAAGCTCTCCCCGTTCTTTCGGTCTGATGCTGACGTCGGAAAGAAACTGCGCACTGTCGGGATTGGTTCCGGGAACGTAAATATACCGGTTGAGCAGAAGCCCACGGGCGGTATCGACCAATTCCGCGTTTCCGTTCTTCCACACAAGCGAATGGATCGCCCCGGATCTTTCATCCAGCAACAAACGAAAGAATTTGTTTTCCAGCCCGTCACTTCCGATAAACTTCATATCATGCCCGGAAATTGGCTTCCCGGTCCCCACGAGGATTCTCAACGCAGACATGGGCGGCACATCACTCACCAGAACTGCGAGGTCACCTGTTGAAAGCCGCTGGGAGGGCATCCGCGTTCCGTGCTGATCTGTCACGCGATCTCCAGCACTGCTCAATTCCTCCGACAAGAGGACAACATCCGTTCTGGGCCATGATGTTGTATTGAAAATATCCACCGCGGTCTTGCGCCTGTGAATCTTGTCGGAACCAGCCAGCGCAGTACGCAAGAACGCCGCGATGCTATCGGCTTTCCGGACATATCCTTTCTTGATATTCCACTGCCCGATCACCCCCGGATCGTCCGGATCGGTGATGCTCTTATCCGCACCCCATGTGTGCTCATCCCACAACACCACTTCCATCCATGCGTTGTAATAGTCTCCTCCGGGAAATGAATCCGGCTTGGAGATCGACCAGACTGCTTCACTTCCGGTGAGATCATCAACGACATGTCGATTCATTGCCGTTTCGTACGCGGTCGATGCGGCGCCATCCTCCCAATACGGCGTGAGATCGCCTTTGAGTGTCGGGAGAGTTGTTCCATATTGCTGTTCGAATCGTTCAAACATCTGCTGGTGAGTCGATATGACCAGATGCGGTGTTACATACTTCTCATTCCATTCTCTTACGACATCTGAGAGTGTCGAGTCGGGTCCCCCATTATCACCGAGGGTATACGGCAGATAGTACATCCCGTACGGATATCCGGACTGATCGATCCTGCGCACCAGTTTCATGATCTTTTCGGGACCAAGATTCGAGAGCGTTCCCTCATGAAAACTGGAATAACTCGAACCCGCCACCCAGAAGAGAACTTTTTCCATTCCCGATTGTGAAGCCCAATAGAATGGTTTGTCCCCAAGTTGTTCGATAACATATCCGATGCGATCGCCGTTATTGGGAGCACTGGCAAAATATTTTATACCGCTTCCGGCAAGCATCGTGACCATTCCCCATGTGAATCCCGGCACATCGGATACAGCGGCAGTGGTTATCGGAATCGAATACTCCTCCGTGAAGCGACGCGCATACTCCGTAAAGTGACTCATTTCGGGAGCCGCGGCAAGACCGGTCAGTGGGTTGACGAACAAGCCATTCAGGCCGATGCTTCCATCCCTGATCGCTGCGATGACGCGGGATCGCTGTTCTTCGGTCGCGTGCTGGAGATAACTCTCGAACGGCCAGAGAATTTCCATATTCCACTTATACCGCGAGTCGGGTGGATAGGATTTTGTTCTATCAATAAGACGGAGCGCTTCTTCAAGGTTATGCCACTGCTTTTTCTCAACATTCGGCTGAAGATCGGTATACCCGATATCGTTGTGCGTATGCGAGAGAAGATAGATGTCGAGATGTCGTACCGGCTTGAGCTGCACACTTGTCGCGAGATCAGTCTGCGGAGATGAGAATTTTACGGGCTGCGTTCGTTCCGTCGTCACGCCGTCCACCGGAACGAAATAGATGTTCCCCCCGATCTTGAGCGTATCCCTGACTGCCGCAAACTGCGCAGAGGAAATTTCGATCGATCGCCCCTCTTCCAGATTATCCATGCTGATGCGCAGCAACCCCTTCACAGCGTCTTTGTCGCGGATCAACGCGGGCTCGACACGCACGGATGGAAGAAATGAAAAACGATATTTGAAAACCATGAACCATTCCGGACTATCGGCATTCACTCCCTTCACGGAAAGGACCAGCGGAATCGATCGAGGGAAATCCTTTTCCGGCAGTGAGAGGTACATCAAGCCGAAGAGGTCACCGAATTTATCGGTATAGTGGGACTCGAAGGTGAGATCGGCTCCATCCGGTCCGTGTTCCGTCCACATCGGGGCGGTCGAATCTTTCCGGTTCGTGAAGGAGAACCAGTGCCGGCCGTTGACAGAGAATTCAAACTTGTGCGGATGAGTTGCATTTCCCCAACCGATATGTTCAATCCCTGCCAGCCAGACAAACCGGAGGTACCCGCCGCTCGCCGGTGCGGTGACGGTATCAGTTCTCCACGCGATAGAATCTGCTTCGCGGTTTACCCGGCAAATGAGTGCATCCTCCACTGCCGGATGTGACGAATGGTAGCTGATCGTTTGACCGTACATCTCGCTGGCAAATCCGTTCAGGTAATGTTGCGATGCATGTCCGGACGCACCCGTGATCCGAATATTGATCGGCGGCTCCGTATGTTCCTGTGCCTGGACACTACGGGATGCCGGTAAGACCATCAACAGCATAAGAACGATACGGGTCGGCTTCATCACTGTGCCCTCATGTTGTGAACGAACATGTTCGCGGTCACCGGTACCTCCCCTGACGCGGCCGTTTTGTACTTGAGCGTCAGGTCCTTATCCCCGGTTTTCTGGAAATATTCCAATCGGATGGAATGAAACCCTTCAGCGAGCGCCCGAACTCCATGCTTCTCAACCATACCGTGCAATCCGTTGTCGTCAACGACGATCGAACCATCAACGGTGAGCCGGCTTCCGTCATCAGAACCGAGTGTGAAGTCATAAATTGCCGTGCCGTCAATTCGTATCAGTCCATCGAATCGCAATCCGAAGAACTCGGGCTTGTCTGCGGGAGCAAGATTTGGCACCGGCACGATTCCCTCTTTTGCCGGAGCGAGCGCATCAAAGTCGGGCAAACTATCCCATGTGCCGGAATAGAATTTGAATTGCAACCCCGGTTCTACAGCCCCCACCGCGGCCGGCGGATTGGGATCGACCTTTGAAATGGTTCTCATTGATGGCTCGCTCACCGCCAGATCATTTATGAAACAGCGGGCAGTAATTCTCTGCGTCGCTCGAATCATGATGGGTGATGTGTACTTTGCGGAATGCACCGTTGGGGTCGTCCCATCCAGAGTATACCGCACATCGACATCCTTTCTGTCGGTACCGATCAACACGTTTGAACTGTCGATAAAGATATCATACGCCGATGTAATGACCGGAGGCATGACGACATTCGGAGGGCTGGCAATGTCGAGCGCAACGACGGCATCGATAGAGTCCGGGACAACCGCCAGGAGATGAATTCTGAGCGCATCCTCATTGCGTGAAATCTCCAGCGGAATTCTTTTTCCATCGGCGAGAAGGAATGTGCGTGTCGGTTCGTTCAGAATACCGTGAAGGTCGAGATTACCGTCCCGCGGCCAGTCGAAAATGTGAAGATAGAGCCGTGTTCCGTCCGGCATGTTCTTCTGCGTGACGCGCCCCCACCCAACCGCCGAAAACGGGCTTGCACTTGTTCCGTAGATTGCTTCGCCGTTCACCTTCATCCAGGAACCGATATCGCGGAGCCGGTCAATACTCGCCTGCGGAAAAACCCCCTCGGCCGTCGGTCCGACATTAAGAAGAAAGTTTCCGCCCTTCGACGCAATGTCCGCCAGAGTCTGAATAAGCTCCCGCGACGATTTCCAGTGGATATCATGACTGTTGTACCCCCAGTGATCGTTCATGGTCATGCACGTTTCCCAGTACTGTCCGGGCAAGCCCGTCGCAGGCACTTCCTGTTCGGGGGTTCCGTAATCGCCGACACTGCCGATATCGCGGAATCCGACACCGCTCTCCGAGGGAGGCGGCTGACCAACGCGGTTGTTAATGATGATGTTCGGAGAGAGCGACCGCACATAGTTGTACAAGTCTCTCCCGCGGTCATTGTTCCAGGTCGATTCCCAGTTCCCATCGAACCAGAGAACACCGATGTCACCGTAATTTGTCAGAAGCTCCTTCAATTCGTTCTTCAGATATTGCACGAACCTCTCGAAGTCTGCTCCTTCCGTTGAGCGAGTTGTTTCCCATTCACGGCGCGGAAGATAGTCGGGATGATGCCAATCCATGATCGAATGATAGAAGCAGAGCTTCATCCCGTATTTCCGGCATGCCGCAGCAAGCTCCTTCAGGATGTCCCGCTTAAACGGCGTGGACATCACATCAAAAGTCGTGTATTTCGAATCGAACAGGCAGAACCCGTCGTGGTGTTTGGAGGTAATCACGATATAGTTCATCCCGGCATCTTTGGCGGTACGCACCCACAGCTCGGGATCGAATTTTACAGGATTAAACTGACTGAGAAATTTCTCGTATTCATCGACAGGAATGTGCGCCGATGTCCGGATCCACTCACCATAATCCGTCTGCCCCTTCCATTCGCCTGCGGGAATGGAATACAGCCCCCAGTGAATAAAGAGTCCGAAACGGGCATCATTCCACCACTGCATCCGCGCCCGGTATTCTGATTCCGATTCACGGCCTCCGGCACCCGCTTCCTGAGCAAGCACTGTTGATTGAAATACAACCAGCATCAGAAACACGATAGCGACTAACACAGTTTTTATATTCATTTATTTACCGGATTGAATTTTCCTGATGCGGAATTATAGACACCAACTTCAGACAAAACGGGAACAGATTTCGATTTGAGGATATTGATCCGGATTTTATCCGACATGACGGTAGTTGAGGGTATAATCCGTTCATGCCCGACTGTTGTTCCGGAAGCGAATGGAACCCATTTGCCCCCGTCCATGAGATCAATTGAGAATGATTCGATGCGCTGACCCAGGGGAAGAAATTCTTTCATTACGACAGTATTGAAAGGCATCGTTGATGGAAGTTCGATCTCCAGAGTCTGAGCCACTGATCCATCATCCGGAATCCAATATGTATTGGGATCTCCATCCAGCAGAATACGTGAAAGGGAGATGATCTTCTCACTGGAGGATACGGCACTAATTGATTTCGCGAGATTGTTCCCGAAGAAGTGATCACGCAGAAACTTGAAACCGATCAGGGAAGCGGAATCTTGAAATGAAATCAATCCATCACGATTCGGCGGAACATTCAGGAGTAAATTCGCCCCCCGGCCGACAGAGTGAAGCCAGAGATTCATGAGCTGATCCGGTTGCTTGACGGCACTGTCGTCTTTCGGATGATAGAACCATCCAGGCCGGATCGAGACGTCGCATTCCGCAGGAATCCAGTATTTTCCATTTTCATTTCCCCGGTTGAGTGTATCCGTTGGCGGCGCCGTTGCTCCCCGGCCGAAGCCCGCGGTGTCGAGGAGATTCCAGTTCGTTTCCCCGGCTTCACCGTCTTCATTCCCGACCCACCGGATATCCGGGCCGATGTCGCTGAAGATCACTGTCTTCGGAGAAATCTCCCGGATCGCATTCTCATATCTGCGGAAATCGTAGACCTGTTTCTTTCCATCCGGACCCTCACCATTCGCGCCGTCCCACCATAATTCATAGATCGGTCCGCAGTTTGAGAAGATTTCTTTCATCATGTTCACGAACACGTCGTTGTAAGTCGGCGTGCCGTAGGCAGGGTGATTGCGGTCCCATGGAGAAATGTAGACGCCGAACTTCAATCCGTACTCCCTGCACGCATCGGAGAGCTCCCGGAGAACGTCTCCCTGACCATTCTTCCATGGACTTTCACGTACGGTGTGCGTGCTGTATTTACTCGGCCAGAGACAGAATCCATCATGATGTTTTGCGGTAATGATGATGCCTTTCGCCCCTGCAGCTCGTGCAATTCTGCACCATTGCCGGCAATCGAGAGCCGTTGGATTGAAGACTTTTTCGCTTTCCGTTCCTTTCCCCCATTCGAGATCTGTGAACGTGTTCGGACCGAAATGCATGAAGAGGCAGAATTCCATATCCTGCCATGCAACCTGCTGCGCGGATGGAACCGGGCCGACCGGCTGTAACCGTTCGCTTTGCGCAGAAGCACCGAGGCGAATGATCAGGAGGCACAACAGCAACGAGACTGCAATTCGAATGATACGCGACTTGCAAAATGTACTCATAGATGTGGTTCTGCTTTTTCCCTCTGGCAGGATTTGACTGCCTCCGTGGTTTCTGTCGACAACACCCATTACTTCATCAGGACCATCTTTCTGACTTCTGAATAACTTTGCGAGGGGTTGGAAAGATTTGTTGCATCGATCCGGTAATAATACAATCCGCTGGAAATGGCGCTGCCATCCCAGACGATCTGCCGCTCACCGGCGGCTTCGATCCCATCGGCGAGCGTTGCAACCAGACGTCCGAGAACATCATACACCATCAGCCGTACTCTGCTTTCCACCGGGAGATTGTACCGAATTGAAGTTCCCGGATTGAATGGATTCGGATAATTCTGTTCAAGCGAAAATGCCTTTGGAACTGTTGTCGTCCTGCCAAGTTCAAGAAAGAGTCGTGCCGAAGAATCCGGAATCACCAGCGTGCCATGGCTTTCGAGCGAAATTCTTCTTCCATCCACATTCAAAACCGCGGCAATATCGTTGCTTCCGCCTTCCCACAAAACTTTCAGCGGGTACGATGACGAGGAAATCCGAATTGGTATTTCCCGGGACATTTCATCCCCGAGCGCTTCAACGGATGTGCTTGTCGCAAACCTGACATCAAATCCTCCCGCAGGCGGAATTGGTGGAAGGAAGTACGATTTGCCTGCTGTACGCGATCCGAATCGCAGGACTTCTTCATTCCCCGCGGAGTCACGAATCGAAATTTTTCCCAAACCCCCGAGCTCATCAACCCTGGCCGTGGTTACCGGGACAGTATGCTGCGACGTGAGTACGAGTTCGCCTGCGGTATCCATCTTCACCCAATAACCGAACCCCGGAAGAAGCGAATCACTTACGTAGTACCGGTTCAGGTATCCAAAAAAAGACGAGGTGATAGTTGAAGGAGGAACACTCAACACACTACCGGCCGGAATCGTGTCGGAGAGTCCGCCTATAAGGTTCCATCCCTGCTGTACCGTTATGGTATCGGCAGAGCGCGGAGTTCCCGCAATGGAAAGCTGTTGTCCTGCGGCAAATTTCATCCAATAACCGACGGAATTCAGAAGTGTGTCACGGAGGATATAGCCGCTCCCGTCGTAGGAGAATGCATGCGTTGTGACCGTCGGGAAGAGCGCCATGAGATATGGTGAAGAAACACCCAGCGGTACCGAAAAAAGATTCCAGTTCGGGAGAACGGAGAACGTGAACATCGACGTGTTGAGTGTAGTGTACCGGGCGACAGCAGACCACCCGCCTGAACCCGCCGCATCGCTCGCCAGCACACGCCAATAGTAAAGAGTGTTCCGGTCGAGACCCGTGACCTGATGTACGGTATCCGTCAGAACGGAATCATCAAGCACCGTGGCACTGAAGAGCGAGTCGGTTGAGATCTGAAGCCGGTAGGCACTTGCATATTTTGTCGACGACCACCTGAAGAGAAGATTCGTCGGCTGTTCGATCGAACCGTCAACCGGGGATAATGTCAGCGGCGTTGAGGGAACCGGAGCAATTGTTGTAAATCGCCAGAAAGATGAGTACGATCCCTGTGTGGCAGTATCGATCGATTTCACTCTCCAGAAATACGTCGTAATGTTGGAAAGAGCGGAAACAGCTCTCACTGTATCGGTCAACGTTGAGTCGTCAATAATCAATCCAGAACCGAAGGTTGAGTCTGTCGCACACTGTGCATGGTAGGATATCGCGTTGGCAACTCTGTGCCAGCGCAAGAGTGTGGAAAGCGGCTGGTTCAGGGAATTATTTGGCGGATTGAGCAATACGGGAAGCCCCGGCGGGAGGGTGAACGTATAGGTGAAGTATTCAGTGCTCTCGACATTTCCGTTTCCGTTTCCAGACGGAACCTGAGAGAGGAGTGTTCCGCCGTCGGGCGACTGATATTTTGCAACTGCAAGGTAAAGTTTCGAAGGAATAAACCCGAAGAGCGATTGCAAGGTGATTGTGCCCTCAAGAAAAGTCCCTGCAACGCTCGTTGCAGATCCCGTGATACTCCCCTGCGTGGAATTGAACCATCCCGACCAGTTGTTCGTGCTTTCGTTCCCGAGGAAGGCGTTCCATGCCATAGCCGTCCCGGTCTTGGCCCACGGCGCGCTGACCTGCGAACCGAGCGAATCGCTGATCAGCACGAACATGTCTCCGCTCTCGGATGATGCTGATTGTGTTGCGACATAGAGGTCTGCGCCGTTCCAGCCGATGTACAGATTGATTCCGCCGTTTGATGAGACAAGCATTGCCGAAGAATCGACACTTCCGTCCATAATAAACGCAGAGGGCGCCGGACTGCCGCCGATGGTAATATGATAATCCTGGCCGCTGTTATTATCCCAGGTGTTATCACTATAATGGGCATCGAACGCCACACGTTGCACCGATTGAGCCGCGTTATTAAACGGAGGAAGCGTGATCCGCAGAGTCCCTCCGGTATCCGGCCCGCTCATTGGAGATTCCACTGCAGGTCCCGTACCGCTGAAGAGTGATGAGCCTGCGGGCCAGTAAACGGCATTTGGCTGGGCCCAGGAGCTCCCCGTATTATTCACGCCCCAGTGAAGGGAAGCAGACTTTGTAGCGCCGTGAACAAGTATCGTGATAGAGTCGCCGATTGTCGGTGAGACCGGTGACCAGGTAACGCCGGTTGTTCCGCCCCCACCGGTGTTCGCTCCAACCCAGACATGCCGGATCGCAGACCGTCCGATGTTGTTATTGCTGTCGACGGCCTCAACGTAATAGTCGAGCAGGATATTCGTATAGCCGCTGATCGACGCCGAATATTCCAGGGCTTTATATGTCGGCAGGGGATTTGTCTGGGGAGTGATCCACGTTCCGCTCATCGGCTCGCTCGTCCACGCGGCCACTCCCGCGCCGCCGGTGTATGTTTCATTCGATGATGAGACGATGGAATTCGTACTCGTCCGGTATTTCAGCGTAACAGATTTCAAGCCGCTGAGATCGTAGGCGTATGTCCAGACTGTAAAGTTGTTGGATTGATTGATTCCCCACTCCGTTCCTCCGGGATTGTACGGCTCTCTCTGAGGAACATAAATCGTGGGAGGCGTAAGGTCCGGTCCCGAACCGGTTACGAGCTTTGCGTACTGTACCGCCTGGTTGCACGCTCTCGCCGGATGGGAATCCCAGATCCCGTTCTGAGTTCCATCCCAGTACCAATAATCGCTCGATTCGGAGTTCAGGAAATATTTCCATGCGTTCTGCGTGTTCGGATCAGAGGGATTGATCTGCTGTGCGGTCTCCACAATGTTCTTCGCCGCGGTCACGATTCCCCAGCTGTTCCTGTCGGGACTGTAGCCATTGACCGGATCGCCGTTCCATTTGAGAAATTCCGGATCACCGTTGTCCGCACCGCTCCAGCTTCCATCTTCAACGTGGATCACATCGTTCGTATCGGGCGGATACATGTCGAGATAATCCTGAATGGTGGTGCAAACGAACCGCGTCGGGTTGGCCTGGAGCCATGCCACAAAGTTCTGAAAATTAGAATTGTAATACGCGTCCGAACCGCCGCCGTAGTTATCGCCGTCGTGGTGGAGAACGATCAAAATAGGATGAAGCGAATCGGTGTTATAGCTCTCCAGTTGGCTCATCACGCCATCGTAGTTAAGCGCACCGAAACCGCCGCGGCCGTCTTCATTTCCCATATACCGGTCTGCAGGAACGGCGATGATTTTTTTGCTCGTTCCGGTTGATGGGTCAATGTACTGTACATAATGCGGCTCTCTCCCCCACCGCGCCGAGACCTCGGTCGGTGCCCAGAGCCCGGTAAACTGCAGCCAGTCGTTCGGATTGGGATTCCGGATGTCTGCCTTGTTTGGTTCGTACAGGTTTCCTGACGTGCTGAACGGATATCCCTGGCATGCACGATCAAAATGAATATTGTCGACGAGCACCCACTGGAATCCTTCGTCCACAAGTGCCGGAATCTCCCTCGGCGAGAAAGCATTCTCGGGAGGAAAAATCCCTTTCGAATAATTGCCGGTGAAGTTTGACGCCATCATCTGCTTGTGAGCTTCGATCTGCCGGCGTGTATCATCATAATCGATGAGTCCCATCAGCGGATGATGGTAGCCGAATCCAACCATATCGAGTCGAGGATTGCCGAGAGTTGTTTTCAAATTCTTGACGGTATTCCAGGTCGACTTCCAGTTCTGGAAATTGGAGTTACCGTATGCCTCAAGATTGTTGAGGTTTTCGATGAGTGAGCCGGAGAAGCTGATCTGCGCGCCGAAATGCTGGAATCCTGCACCGATCCCCAGCTGAACCGCACTTCCCGGCCATGTCGTGTATGGTCCCACACGCTGATTGAAAATGTCGAAGAGCGAATACGGATACCGGGAGTTCAGTTCCGTCTGTACTATCGATTCGTACGGCCAGTAGATCGGCTGGTGCATATGCCAGAGGAACGCGATGTAGATGGGACGGTTGGATTGCGTCGATTGAGGCGGACGACCGAAGAGAAGCGTGATGGTAAGGAGTGCGAGAAAAAGCGCTATCGCCAGACGACCCGGTAGCTTATTCATCATGCGAATGTCAGAGTCTCCGACGTTATTCTCCGGACTGCAGATTGACGTTATGCTCCCCGATTCAATGTACGAATTTTATCGGATTGAACACAACATCGGAATCTGCGGATATCCTTAGATCGGGTCGGCTCACACCGTGGAGCAGGCAGGAATTCACCCTTTGGGAGAGAAGCGAACAGCTTATTTCAGAACCACCATTTTTTTCACGTCGCGGAACGATGCGGAATTCCCAGTTCCCGCCGCCTTCACGGAACAGAAGTAGACGCCGCTCGGGACATTCCCCGCGTTCCATTCGACGGTCTTGATTCCCGGGGATTCGAACCGATCGGCAAGTATGGCGACAAGCTGACCGAGGGTATTGAACACTTCAATCCGCACCCGGCTCGCCATGGGAAGTTCGTATCGAACTGTGGTGGACGGGTTGAACGGATTCGGATAATTCTGGTGGAGAACAAACTCATGCGGCAGCGTCCCTCCGGGCGGCTCTACGGATGTGACCATCTCCGAGATTGGGCGTTTCCAGACACCTCCGCCAAGCGTACCTGCATAGAGATACGCGGAGTCGGCAACGAGGGAAATGACCGTCGAGTCCCGCAGTCCCTCGCTCGCAGGATTCCAGCTGGTTCCGTTGTTCGTCGAAAAGTAGGTTCCTGTCTGCGTTCCGGCAAAAAGATTTGGTCCGCTCGACGCGAGCGCATAAATTACGCGCTGTGCCATTCCGGCGGTGGCAGGAATCCACGTCAACCCGCTGTCCGAAGAGACAAAGACTCCGCCGTCGGTCCCCGCATAGATATTCCGGCCCCCGGCCAGAACCGACCAGATAGCATTCGTCGAAAGCGCGGTATCGATTAATGTCCAGTTCGGTCCGGATCTTCCGTAGACAAATAGCCCTCTCAGCGTGCCGGCGTAGAGACGATATCCGTCGGCGGCGAGTGAGAGATCGAATGTATTATTCAACGTGTAGTGAACCGGGTTCCAGCTGTTGCCGCGGTTGGTCGAATAGTAAGCTCCCCCACCCGCCGTCCCCGCGTAAATCGTCGCTGTATCGGCGGTCATCGACCAGATGTCCGGTTTTGCAATCCCAAAGTTCACATCAGTCCAATCGACACCATCGCTGGTGGAGATGAAAACGCCGTCCTGTGTTCCGGCAAACAGATCGGAGCCATGAGAGAGAACTGCATACACGTAGGTCGTGGTAAAATTCGTGTTGATGCTATTCCAGGAACCCCCGCCGTCTCTCGAAGCGAATACGCCGGCAAAGGTGCCCGTGTAGAGTGTGCCGGCGTTTTCCTCAAGGGAATATGCGTCGGTTGTTGTCAGACCCGTATTGGAAAGTTTCCAGTTGGCGCCCTGATTGTTCGAGATGAAACTGCCCGACCCGGCTGTACCGGCGACAATTGCCGTCCCGTTTTGTGCGAGCGAGAAGACGGGGTTCCCGAGGAGACCGGTATTGGCGGGTGCCCAGCTCATGCCGGCCGTTGAAGTCAGGAAGACGCCATTCTCCGCACCGGCATACACCATGCTTCCCGAATTCAGAAGCGAATACACGGCGACACTTCCCATGCCGTTCCCTGCCGGCGCCCAGCTTGTTCCCCCATCCGTAGAAGCAAACACACCGCTCGAAGTGCCTGCAAGCAACGTACCGGAGCTCACTGCCAGCGAATAGATCGTTGTGTCGGACAATCCGATGTTCGCGACAGACCAGCTCGCACCATCATTCGTGGAAACAAAGACACCGCCCGATGCCGTGCCGGCAACGAGATTGGCGCCCTCTCTCACCAGCGCGTAGACCGTCTTGTCTTTGAGTCCGACATTCATTGACACCCAGGTCACGCCGAAATCGGGAGTGCCGAGGATTCCGTTTCCCAGCGTTCCCGCGATGAGGTTGGTCCCGTCTGCAAGGAGACAATATATACCGGTCGGCACCGCGTGTACAGGAATCCAGCTTCCTGCGTCATTTTGTGAACGGAAGATTCCTCCCGCCTGCATCCCGGCAAAAAGATACGCGGTGCTGTCGTTCTTCTGAACCGTTGCGAGCGACAGTACATAGGAGGTTGTCAGACCATTGCTCAGGTTCACCCAGTTCTTTGCGGTATCTGACGAACCGAACACACCACCTTTCGTCGCGGCAAACATCTTCGTTCCGTGGGTGGTGAAGCTGCGGATATCGCCGCCAAACGGACCGTTCGTCTGGTTCCAGCCTCCCTGGGCGTGATCGTGAGCAGATGCCAAAACAATCACCAGGAGCAGAACTGACATTGGTGTTCCCCAGCGCCATCCCCCGTCGCTTGTTTTCCCAATTGCGTAAGAACTCATGCTGAAATATAACTTAAAGGGTCTGAAGTGTCAATATGGCAGTACATCATCAAAAGGACTATTCAAAACTTATAAGGATAGAACCTTTATGATTGGAAATTCGTTCGCGATTTTGTCTGATTTTGGAAAACTCCTTCTTCCGGTATATTGAATGAGTTCGGAAAGAGACCGGGTCGTTCTGCGCGGAGCCATGGTTCAGATCGGATGTGACGATGATTTCACCAATTGCTTTTCCCGCTTGAATCATGATCAAACCAAAAATGGTGAAAGCAGTCTAATTATCATAACTAAGAAGGGGTAAAATTGGAATTCTCATTTTCGAGATAAATGAGTATCTTCAGTAACGGAAGAGCGTGTTAGACTTCCGGGTAGGGATTAATGGATGGCATACAAATTGCAAATATTTGAGGCACCAGATCACACTATCTTGCTTTTGAACGTACTGATGTCGGCACATGCGAACGGCGGGATGAAGAACTTACGTACCATCCTCTCAGACACTCACGAAGAACGATTGCAGAATTCAACGGCGAGATAACCCATAGTCAACAAGATTCCAAACAGAGGAGAACAATTATGTTCATGACAGGATACGCAGCGGACCTGATGTCCCTGGTAAAGGCGAAGAATCCGAATGAGCCGGAATTCCTGCAGGCAGTTGAAGAGGTTGTCGAATCGCTCTCGTTAGTGTTCGATCGGCATCCCGAATACCGTGCTGCAAAAATTCTGGAACGGATCGTCGAGCCGGAACGAGTGCTCATGTTTCGTGTGCCGTGGATGGATGATCGAGGTGAAGTTCACGTAAACCGTGGATTCCGCATTGAGATGAACAGTGCCATCGGCCCGTACAAGGGCGGACTCCGTTTCCACCCGTCGGTTAATCTCGGCATACTCAAATTTCTCGCATTCGAACAGGTCTTCAAAAACAGTCTCACCACGCTGCCGATGGGCGGTGGAAAGGGCGGTTCTGATTTCGATCCGAAAGGCAAGAGCGACAATGAAGTCATGCGATTCTGCCAGAGCTTCATGACGGAGCTTTGCCGGCACATCGGCCCGGACACAGACGTCCCGGCAGGCGACATCGGTGTCGGCGGACGCGAGATCGGATATCTCTTCGGTCAGTACAAGCGCCTTCGCAATGAATTCACCGGCGTTCTCACCGGCAAAGGACTGAACTGGGGCGGCTCGCTCATTCGTCCCGAAGCCACAGGCTACGGCGCCGTCTATTTCGCGGCCGAGATGCTCTCCACCCGCAAGCAGACATTGCAGGGAAAGAAGTGCCTCGTCTCCGGAAGCGGAAACGTCGCACAGTACACGATCGAGAAGATCAATCAGCTCGGCGGCAAAGCCGTCACGCTTTCCGATTCCACGGGCTATATCTACGATGAGGCGGGAATCGACGAGAAGAAGCTGAAGTTCGTGATGGACCTGAAGAATGTCCGCCGCGGACGAATCAAGGAATATGCGGATAACTTCAAGGGTGCCGTTTATACACCCGTTGATCCAAAGCTCGATTACAATCCACTCTGGAACCACAAAGCCGACTGCGCATTCCCGAGTGCAACGCAGAACGAGATCAACAAGAAGGATGCGGCAAACCTTCTGAAGAACGGCATCTATGTGGTTGCCGAAGGCGCGAATATGCCGACGACAATCGAAGGCGTCAAGCAGTTCATTGATGCGAAGATCCTCTACGGTCCGGGTAAAGCGGCGAATGCCGGCGGTGTCGCGACATCGGGTCTTGAAATGTCGCAGAACAGCATGCGCCTCTCCTGGTCACGCGAGGAAGTGGACCAGCGCCTCCATGGTATCATGAAGGCGATCCACAAAGCGGCATTTGAGACTGCCGAGCGGTTTGGAACTCCGGGAAATTATGTGAACGGAGCAAACATTGCCGGATTCCTCAAGGTCGCAGATGCAATGATGGATCAGGGCCTCGTCTAAGAGCGAAGCACGCTGAAGAAATCAGTAAATCGGGGCAGCGGTTCGTTCGCTGCTCCGATTTTTTGTTGAGAAAAATCCTCCACATACGACGACACGCAGGCAGTCCATGACCCCACGACCGCAATCCTCCGACGAGGTGCTCGACAGCTCGCAGCTGCAGAGTTTTCAAAACCTCATGCGGCTCCGCATGCGTGATATCCTTCTCGTTTCGAGTCTTTACGATTCCTATATCTTTGAGGAAGATGGCCGCCTCTACGATCTTATTCACAACGAATACCTCGAACTCAATCTCAGTCACCCCCCGGAAGTAACACGGGTCTCCAGCGGGAAAGATGCCATCCGTCTTGCCGCGGAAGAACGCCGGTTCGATCTCATTATCACCACGATGCATATCGAGGACATGCATCCGCTGCAATTTGCACGGGAGGCGCGAAAATCGGGATTGACGATTCCTATTCTCCTCCTTGCCTTCGACAACCGCGAACTTGCCGATCTCGTCGCTCGTCACGACACCTCGGTCTTTAACGGCATCTTCATCTGGCAGGGTGACTACCGCCTGATTATCGCCATGGTAAAATCGTTTGAAGACCGGTTGAACGTCGAACACGACACTGCGACATTCGGCGTGCAGTCGATCATCCTCATCGAAGATAATATCCGGTTTTATTCATCGTTCCTGCCGTACATCTATTCGGAGATCCTGAAACAATCGCAGCAGCTGATCTCGGAAGGGGTCAATCTCGCACACCGCTACCTCCGCATGCGCGCGCGTCCGAAGATTCTCCTCTGCACGACGTACGAGGAGGCATGGGATTATTTCCGGCTCTACCATGAGCATATTCTCGGAATTATCTCGGATATCGATTTCAGCCGGGGCGGCAAGCCCGATCCGGAAGCCGGCCTCACCTTTGCCCGCAACGTCCGCTCGGTCGGCTCGGATGTTCCCATTCTCCTTCAGTCCAATCTGGCGGAAAACGAGCTGAAGGCGAAGGACCTGAACGTCTCTTTCGTCCTCAAAGGATCGCCGCTCCTTCTCCAGGAGGTTCAGAACTTCATGAATCACTATCTGAGTTTCGGCGACTTCATATTCCGGACTCCGGACGGCACCGAGGTGGGACGCGCACACGATCTGAAAGAACTGGAACAGCAGATTGCGATCGTACCGGAAGAAAGCCTTCTCTATCACGGCGAGAGAAATCACTTCTCGAACTGGCTGAAAGCACGGACGGAATTCTGGCTTGCATACCAGCTTCGGCCAAGAAAGATCTCGGATTACGATTCGCCCAAAGAGCTTCGGGCGGCACTCATTTCAGCCCTTCATTCTTACCGGCTCTCGCAGCAGCGCGGGCTGATCGCTGATTACAAAAAGGAGAGCTTCGATTCCGCAACCAGCTTCGCTCGGGTTGGCGGAGGATCGATGGGCGGGAAAGCACGCGGTCTCGGCTTCATGAACAGAATCCTGAACAATCTCAACCTCCGGCACAGGTTTGAAGGTGTTGAGCTTTTCGTTCCCCCAGGAATCGTCATCGGCACTGAAGTCTTTGACCAGTTTCTCGAGAAAAACGACCTCCGGAGCTTTGCGCTGAGCGAAACCGATGACGGTCTCATCACGAAGAGATTTCTTGAGGCAGATTTTTTCCCGAAACGCATTGAGGATCAGCTCAGATCGTTTTTGGCACTGGTGACCGAACCTCTCGCGGTCCGATCGTCCAGTCTTTTGGAGGATTCGCAATACCAGCCGTTCGCGGGTGTCTACGAAACGTACATGATCCCGAACAACCATCAGAACGACAGGAGCCGCCTTCGCGAGCTCCTCAATGCTATCCGACGCGTGTACGCGTCCACATTCTATCAGCGGGCAAAAAACTATATCAGGGTAACTTCGTACCGTCTCGAAGAAGAGAAGATGGCTGTAATCATCCAGAAGATGATCGGAGCAAGGCATCACGACCGGTTTTATCCCGAGATGGCGGGGGTAGCGAAGTCGTACAACTTCTACCCCTCCCCACCGCAGGAATCGTCGGATGGGATCGCCTCCGTGGCACTCGGTCTCGGAAAAATGGTCGTCGACGGTGGTGCGGCGGTTCGATTCTGCCCGAAATATCCCCTCCATCTCCCCCAATTGTCGAGTATTGCGGACACGCTTGAAAATAATCAGCACGAATTTTTCGCGCTCGATATGGTCTCGAGCTTCGACAGCAAGACCGAAACGTCGGACGTCCTGACGAAGAATTTTCCGCTTGCTACTGCCGAAAATGACGGTACGCTTTGGTGTGTCGGGTCGACCTATTCTCCCGAAAACGATGCGGTGTACGACGGCCTCTCGCGCAAGGGGATGCGGCTCGTTACATTTGCTCCTGTGCTCAAGAGCAATCTTCTTCCGCTTGCCTCCGTGCTGGACTTTATTGTTACCACAGGGAGCAGCGGGATGGGAACCGCCGTCGAGATCGAATTTGCAGTGAATATGTCCGTTCCGCCGGGAAGGCGGAAGGAATTCGGCATTCTCCAGATCCGGCCGCTTGTGCTCTCACGGGAATATGGAGAGCTGAGTCTCGAAAAGATTCGTCCAAGGGATGTCCTCTGCCGAAGTTCCGAAGTTCTCGGCAACGGCGCAATCGTCAATATCCTGGATCTCGTGGTCGTTGACCTGCGAACATTCGATCGCTCCAAGAGTCACAACGTAGCGTTGGAGGTCGGAGAGTTCAATGCAAGACTCGTTCACGACGGGAGGCCGTACATTCTCATCGGTGTGGGACGTTGGGGAACGATGGATCCCTGGCTCGGAATTCCGGTCACCTGGGATCAGATTTCCGGTGCGAAAGCCATTGTGGAAACCGGATTCAAGGATTTTATTGTGAAGCCGTCGCAGGGCTCTCATTTCTTCCAGAACCTGACCGCCTTTATGATTGGCTATTTCACCGTCAATCCTGAAGCACAGCAGGGATTTATCGACTGGGAATGGCTCTACAAACAAAAAGCAGTTGAGGAGAAGGTGTTCACGCGACACCTCCGATTCACCGATCCGCTCATCGTCAAGATGAACGGGCATGAACATTCGGGAGTGATCCTGAAACCGCGATAGCGTCTGAAGCTACGTCATTCGGGCAATTGATTTCGGACGAAAGCTTCGTTACATTGAGAAGGGACAGGAGCTGATCGCGCAGGAGTTGTCATGAATCGCTTCGTACCAATCGTAGTGTTGATCGCCCTCTGGCTGGGTGCCGGCAATTTTGCCCAATCTCAGCAGCTCACCATCGACAGGCAGCCCGCCGTCGCCGGACAGTTTTATCCTTCCGGAAAATCCGAATTATATTCCATGCTCGTCGGCTTGTTTTCGAAAGCTGTCCCTTCGAAGGGCATCCCCAACGTTCTGGCGATTATTTGCCCCCACGCCGGATACGTGTTTTCCGGTGACGTTGCGGCATCGTGCTACAATCAAATCGACCCCTCAAAGAAATACGACAACATATTCATACTCGGTCCGAGTCATTATGTGGGATTCGATGGTGGATCGATTTATGACAGCGGGAATTTTGTCACGCCTCTCGGAACGGTCGAAGTCAATACCCGGCTCGCGAAAGAGCTCATCGCAAAGTATCCCTTCTTCACGGATCGGTCGGATGCTCACCTTCACGAGCATTCCATTGAAGTCCAGCTTCCTTTTCTACAGCACATTTTGAAA
>DATIXJ010000070.1:0-15323 GCA_035518715.1 Bacteroidota bacterium
TGTGTTCGATACGCCCAACGACAAGCTCGTTTGGGATGTCGGACATCAGGCATACCCCCACAAGATTCTGACGGGGCGGAAGGAAGTATTCCACACGATTAGGCAGTTCGGAGGAATCAGCGGTTTTCTGAAACGATCGGAAAGCGAATACGATACGTTCGGTGCCGGACACGCGAGTACCGCGATTTCCGCTGCGCTCGGCATGGCACTTGCACGGGATCTTGGTGGTGAGACCTTTCGGGTGGTCGCTGTCGTTGGCGACGGCGCCATGACCGGCGGTATGACCTACGAAGCCATGAATAACGCGGGTCTCCAGAAACGGGATATGATTGTCGTTCTCAATGACAACATGATGTCGATTGCCCCGAATGTCTGGGCGCTTTCGAACTACTTCACCGATTTGATCTCGAACCCGTCCTACAACAAGTTCAAAGCCAATATCTGGGATATCACCGGAAAGCTCGACACGCTCGGTGATCGTATACGGAAAATTGCAGGAAGAGTGGAAGAAGGGATTAAAGTGGTTATCACCCCCGGAATGCTCTTCGAGGCACTTGGATTCCGCTATTTCGGCCCCATCAACGGGCACAATGTCTCGCAGCTCGTGAAGATCTTCAGCGATATCCGAAATCTCCACGGACCGATACTTGTTCACGTGGTTACCCGGAAAGGAAAAGGGTACAAGCCCGCCGAACAGGATGTCCAGGCACTCCACGGGGTCACTCCGTTTGATAAGGTGACAGGTCAGTCGCCGAAAAAACCAGAGACCCTGCCGGCATATACAAAGGTGTTCGGAAATGCGCTGCTGGAAATTGCCCGACAGAACAAGAAGGTGGTCGGCATTACTGCCGCAATGCCGGATGGTACCGGCCTGGATATACTTCAGAAAGAAATACCCGAGCGGTTTGTTGACGTCGGTATCGCGGAGCAGCATGCCGTGACATTCTCCGCCGGCCTCGCAACGCAGGGATACGTTCCGGTAGCGGCAATCTATTCGACATTTCTTCAGCGTGCCTTCGATCAGATCGTGCACGATGTTGCCCTGCAGCACCTCCATGTGGTCTTCTGCCTCGATCGGGGGGGGCTGGTAGGTGCAGACGGTCCGACGCATCATGGCGTTTTCGATCTGGCGTATCTCCGGTGCATTCCCAACATGATCGTCATGGCTCCGAAGGACGAAGCGGAATTACGCGACATGCTCTTCACCGCTATTGAATATTCGGATGGTCCCGTTGCGCTGCGCTACCCGCGTGGGACCGGATCAGGAGCACCTCTTCGCCCGCAGTTCGCAAAGCTGCCTATGGGTAAGAGCGAAATCGTTCGGTCCGGGAAGGACGTTGCCATCCTTGCCATTGGCAATATGGTAACTCCCTCGCTGAAAGCGGCGGAGCTCCTCGTCTCCGATGGGATCCAGGCCGAGGTTGTGAATATGAGGTTCGTGAAGCCCATTGATAAACAACGTATGGAAGATATTGCCGGACGATTTTCGTATATCCTCACGGTCGAGGATCATGTCGTGCACGGCGGATTCGGAAGCGCAGTGCTTGAAGTTCTCGCAGCCATTCCCGAAAACCGCGCGCATGTGAAGGTTCACGGGATTCCCGATGAATTCATCGAACATGGATCACCCTCCGAGCTTTCTGCCATGCTGAAACTCGATCCGCCGGGAATTGCCAGCGTTGTCAAGAACTTCTTCCGCAATGCCAACCATACACAGCCAGCAGTGACAGTGGTATAATGTAGCCATGGAAAAAGTACGCCTCGGAATCGTCGGTCTCGGATGGGTATCGCAGGTCTTTCATATCCCGATCCTGTCAAAATTTGAAGATGTGGAAATTGTGGCGGTCTGCGATCGCGACAAATCGCGCGCCAAGATGATTGCCGACAAATTCGGATTTCGGAAGTACTATACAGATTATCAGGAACTGCTTGCCCGGGAGGAGCTCGATGCGATTGATGTCTGCACGAGCACGGACGCGCATTTGCCGGTGACAATGGCATCCCTTCAGGCGGGGAAGGACGTCTTTGTGGAGAAACCGATAGCCCGGCGCCACGCCGAAGCACTGCAAATGGCAGAGGCGGCAAAGCAGTTCAAGCGAAAACTCATGGTCGGCATGAACAATCGCTTCCGCCCGGACACGATTATCCTGAAGAGTTTCCTGGAGAAAGAGGAATTGGGCAAGATTTTCTATGTGAAAGCCGGCTGGCTGAAAAAGCTCTCCAACGCGAACCCGTGGATTACCCAGAAAGATAAATCCGGAGGGGGGGTTTTTCTCGACATGGGGATCGTCATACTGGATCTCATTCTCTGGATGCTCGGTTTTCCGCCGGTCCTGCGCGTCAGCGCGAACATGTATACCCAGCGCACGAAGAGTGTCGAGGATTCGTGTGTGGGATTTCTCGAAATCAAAAATCATATTTCCGTGATGATTGAAACAAGCTGGTCGCTTCACTCGGAACAGGATTTCTTCTATTGCGATTTTTTTGGATCGGACGGAAGTGCCATGATTAACCCCCTTCGTGTGCACAAAGAGCTTCACGGTAATCTCGTGAATGTGATTCCCGCAAAGAGCGAATCTCCCCTCAACCTGCACAAGAAGAGCTACGAAAACGAGCTCCGGCATTTCCTCGGTGCGGTTCACGGGCTCCATCCGGTCATTTCGACCGGAGAGGAAGCAGTGCATCGGATGAAAATTGTTGAGGCCATCTACCAGTCGGCCGCGAAGAATAAAGAGATCATCTTTCGATAATACTCGGCTGCAGGGAGCGTCGGTATCTATCCCGTATCATGAAGCGAATCGCCCTTCTCACCGATTTTGGGATCGAGGATGCATACGTCGCATCGATGAAAGGGGTTATTCTCTCTCTCGCCCCTCATGTTCCTGTAATTGACATCACCCATTCCCTGCATCCGCATGCCATTTCGCAGGGCGCATTCCTCCTCTGGTCGGTTTACCGGTATTTCCCTCCGGGGACTATCTTCGTGGCTGTAGTCGATCCCGGCGTAGGATCTTCACGCCGGATTCTCTGTGGCAGGACGGATCAGTACACCTTTCTTGCCCCGGATAACGGCGTTCTGAAATTCGTGCTTTCGTGCGAACCGGGAATCCAGATACATGAAGTCACTAATCACAAATATTTCTTGCCTCAGCCGAGCCAGACATTTCATGGGAGGGATATTTTTGCTCCTGTTGCCGCATACATTGCGAACGGCGGGAGTATATCCCGCCTGGGGAGGAAGACCAAACCCGATTTTGGCTCCGAACACTTCATATCCCCCGGTCATGGCAGGAAAGGAAAATCCTTCGAGGCGTCAGTACTCTCGATCGATCATTTTGGGAATATCGTGACCAACATTCTCTTTCCCGCAATGATATCTGAATGGAAGATCCGATCCGGGTCAAGATTAATCAGGAAGAGCTACCCGACCTATGACAATGCCAAGAAAGGTGAACTCTTCATGCTCCAGGGGAGTTCAGGGCTCCTCGAAATATCAATGAGACAAGAGAGCGCCGCGGCACATCTCCACGCACGGATAAATCAACCGCTGAGGATGTTCCGGTGAAACACAGCCAGCATACGCTTGATGAAGCCTGCATGCGCGAATGTCTCGCGCTTGCCCGGAAGGGAACCGGATTCGTGAGTCCGAATCCGCTCGTCGGCGCGCTCATTGTAAAGAAGGAGCGGGTGATCGGGCGAGGATTTCACGCTCTATTCGGCGGCCCTCACGCGGAGGTCCGCGCCATTCGATCGGCACTCGTTTCCACGATTGGAGCCACACTCTATGTCAACCTTGAACCGTGCAATTTCCACGGGAAAACGCCGCCGTGTACCGACCTCATTATCGCATCCGGCATACAACGCGTTGTCGTCGGAATGCGTGATCCGAATCCTCTGGTTTCGGGAAAGGGAATCGCACAACTACGACGCGCCGGCATCAGCGTACAGTTGGGCATTCTCAAGAGCGAGTGCGAGCAGGCAAACGAGTTCTTTTCCAAATACATTTCTGCTGGTACGCCGTTTGTCGCGGTGAAGATCGCACAGTCTATCGATGCGATGATCACGGGGAAGAAGGGTACCTCAACGAGAATTACAGGAAAAGAAGCCCGGAACTTCGTTCACTCTCTGAGAGCGAAATACGATGCAGTTCTCGTCGGTGCGGGAACAGTCAATATTGATAACCCGTTGCTCACGGTTCGTGATGTTGCGGGCAGAAATCCAGCGCGTGTGATTGTTGATGGAAATCTCTCGACGAGCTCTCGAAGCAGAATCTACCAGACTGCCTCCGCGCTGACAATTCTCTACACGTCATCGAGGGCGGCGAAGCGTTATCCTGCGAGGATTGCAGCATACCGGAAGAGAGGCGTGCTCGTATGTTCTCTTCCGTCAGATGGGAAAGGACGCATTCCCCTGGAGAAAATCATCGCACACCTCGGAACTTTGGGAATTGCCTCAGTACTTGTAGAAGGGGGTGCGGGCATATTCGAGGGTATTTTGAATGCGAATATAGCAGATAAGATGTATCTGATGATCGCACCGAAGATTTTGGGAGGCGGCATCCCGACAATGAGGAGGAATACCGCTGCGTCCCTTCAGAAGATGTCCACTGCGAAGCTGGGTGATGATGTTCTCATCGAAGGGTATTTGCAAAAATGACAAAATTGAACTATCTATAAACATGTTTACCGGTATTGTAGGGCACGTCGGAACTGTCGAGCGGACATCAAGGAGTGACGGGGGAATACGATTCTCCATCACAGCAGGACCTCTTGCGAAAGAACTCAAGATCGACAACAGCATTGCGATTAACGGAGTGTGCCTCACTGTTGTCTCGCGCCGTGGATCGATCATTGATGTCGTGGCCGTGGAAGAAACGCTGAAGAAGACCACTCTTCACGATTGGAAGCGTGGCACAAAAGTCAATTTGGAACTGCCGCTGAGATTCAATCAGCGTCTGGGAGGTCATCTGGTTCTCGGCCACGTGGACACTGTTGGGTCTCTTTACCGGATTTCTGATCTCGCCACAAGCACCCTCGTCTCCATGCGGATTCCATCAGAGTTCCTCGACCTCGTGGTTCCGGTGGGTTCCATCGCCGTAGATGGGGTGAGTCTGACGATCGCACAACTGGAGGAGGACATTGTTACCGTATCCATCATTCCATATACGATGGAACATACGATTTTTTCTACATATCGGGCTGGAGCGAGGATGAACCTGGAATTTGATATCATCGGCAAGTATGTCAAGCGCATGACGCATCATTCGGCCGAATCCGGATCTCTCGTGGAAATCACAGAGGAACGACTGAAAGAAATGGGCTTTTAGGGAATGGCGCGAAAACTCTATTACAAGATTCTCCGGTGCGGGCAATCGGATATTCCCGATCGGTTGTGGGAAGATATTCTCAGATTACAGCACTGGTATAATTCGGAATTTATCTGGACTGCCGGGAGACTGGCGCTCAAGATGTTCGCTGTCTTTCCGAATACTGAGAGAAAAGGCTCGTCAACCGAAGATATCACTGCTCTGATCGCGGCACGTCAACGTGAGCTGGAGGCGGGAGGGAAGAGTCATAATGAAATTATTCGCACTCTGCACGCCGAGGGCTTGATCATCGCTGTGCCTGGAGGGTATTTCGATGACTGCCTGGCGAGTGGTTTTACGCGCACCGCCGGAAACGAATTCAACGCATATCTCGTGAGTGAATTCCTTCTGAAGGTCACGAGACTACTCCCGGAAATTACGCTGGACATAGTTGATGAAGGGGAGTTTATCAAGCCACACCACATCCTCCTTTCGAACGGAAATGTCGTTGTTCCGGCAGACGAGCGAGATCGGCTCTGGTACTACGAAGCAATCGTGAAGAACCGCCATGTGTTCTCTGTCGTGGATTCGGCAAAGTACGATAATATCCCGCGATTCCGGGTTACGGTCCCCGATTTTGGAGAGCTGTCTCCTGAAGAAAGGATGGAAGTGCTGCGGGATCGGAGTTGGCTTGGATTTGAGAACAACTATGATATCAATGGTGACGATATCCAGGGTTACGACCTGAACAAGCAGGTGGGACGTTTCTCGTTGATGGACGGAAATCTGTCACCAGGGGGAGAATAATTCCGGGATTCTCTGTATATTTCTTGGAATTCTGACGAAAGATTCGTATACTGCAAATTCTCGTACGGCGACCCAATTTGAAAGGAAGACATGTTCGGAATCCTGATTTTTATTGAAATTCTGGTGAGTATATTGCTGATTGTGGTTGTTCTCATGCAATCGAGTAAAGGTGGGGGGCTGGCAGGAACGTTGGGAGGCAGCACCGTGGGCACGATGTTCGGTGTGCGGCGCACAGCCGACTTTCTGAGCAAGGCAACAATGTACCTGTCTACAATCTTCATTCTTCTCTGCCTCCTCATCAATATTTTCTTCCTCCCGGGGAAAACGAAATCGGCGGAAAGTATCATACAACGTGGCAGTGCTCCGGCATCTGCTCCCAGACCAGTTCCGCCCGCCAATCAGCCGGCGGCGACCCCAGCACAGCAGGCGCCGGGGAAGTAGAGCAGGCGCCTCATAATGCGCCCATGGCTCAATTGGTAGAGCAGCTGACTCTTAATCAGCGGGTTCCAGGTTCGAGTCCTGGTGGGCGCACTCCACCAAAGCAAGCAAACTTCCGGCTCTCGTATGAGGTGCCGAAAGAACCCTCCCCTCGAATATCATACCTCGAAATTGCTCTCAGGGCATTTCACTAAGTATCATGATGGTAAACCAAAATATCAATCCTTCTCATGTCGAGTATTCCCCAGATATTCAGGGCGTCCTGATCTACCAGGGCTACGGCAATGCACTCAAAATGGTTGGAAAAGAATCTCTCGACCTGCTCCAGAGGATTTCGACCAATAATCTCCTGGATCTGGAAATTCGTTCTTCACGGTACACAATCCTTACAACTGAGAAGGGAAGAGTCGTCGATCTGGTTTTGGTTCACCGGCTGGAAGAGGAAAGCATCCTTCTACTTACCAGCCAAGGACAATCTGCCCGCATTCTATCATGGATAAGTAAGTTCATCATCATGGAAGACATCAGCATTAATGATGTAAGCCCTGATGTTTCAGCATATATGCTTCTTGTATTGAAGGGAAATTCTTCGTGTAATGAAATGCTGAAATCACGTGCACCAGCTGAGCCCATATTGCAGTTCCATGACCCCCTTTGGAACTCTCTGGATGTATGGCAGGTAGCCGAAGATGGGAGAGACAATCAGGATTCAAGTTCCTACCTCGGCCGTTATAGGCGCATTGGGACCGAACATTTTGAGGAACTTCGGATCTACGAAGGAGTACCTGCCTGGGGTAAGGAGCTTTCCGAACAGTTCAATCCGCTGGAAGCAGGACTCTCTTCATGTATTAGCTTTGCAAAGGGCTGCTACGTGGGGCAGGAAGTGATCGCGAGAATTGACACATATAAAAAACTTCAAAAATCCCTCTGCGGGTTCTGGGTCGAATCGCCGAAGAACATTTCCATCAGTCGGCCGCAGGAAATTCTCCTCGGGACAACGGTGGTTGGTCTAATGACCAGTCTGCAATGGTCTGATCGGCATGAGAAGTGCGTTGCTTTAGGGTATCTCGACACAGAAATCCAGCGCACAGATTTTGAGCTTAGGTCTGATAACGGTTTGATGTGCAATGTCCACAGGCGCAGTTTGCCTCGGAAGGGGGACGAAGCATGAGACGTTCACGGACTCCCGTTGCACTGGTTACCGGGGGTGGACGTCGTTTGGGGCGTCAGATTTGTCTCGCGCTGGGGCACGCAGGGTTCGACGTGGCTGTGAATTACCACAACTCTGCCGCGGGAGCACGAACGGTCGTCAAGGATCTGAATGCTATGGGCCAGAGAGCTGGTTCCTTCAAGGCCAATGTTTCGAAAAGCAGACAGGTCGACAGGATGGTATCTTCAGTGATCCGTACATTCGGCCGGATCGATCTATTGGTGAATAACGCTGCAGTCTTTCTCGATAGCCCAGCCAGATCGACGACCGAATCAACCTGGGATACTACAATTGATATTAATCTAAAGGGAATATTTCTTTGCTCTAAAGGAGTTATCCCACAAATGCTCAAGCAAAAAAAAGGAATTATCGTCAACATCGCGTCGCTGGGAGGGCAACAGGCCTGGACCGAGCACATGCCCTACAGTGTCGCCAAGAGCGGAGTTATCATGTTGACGAGAGTGATGGCAAAGGCGCTCGCACCGACAATTGTCGTGAATGCCATAGCGCCTGGGGCGATTCTCATTCCGGGAGAGGAATCAGAAGATATTCAGCACATTTCTCGGAAGAAGATCCCTCTACGAAAATATGGTGCTCCGTCTGATATCACAGACATGGTTCTTTACCTGGCGACAAAAGCATCGTACATCACCGGCCAGGTTATTTCAGTCGACGGGGGAAGGTCTATTCTTTAATTTATGAGGACGTCTGATGACATCTAGAGTAAAGCCCACGGTCAAAGCGTACAACAATCTGGATTTTTTGAATAGTCCGAGTGCGCGTACAATCCGCCTTCTCGCCGAGTATCTTGAACCATTCCATCGGTTCCGTCTCGAGGGAATCCGAAATACAGTGGTCGTGTTCGGCTCGGCACGGCTCGTATCCCGAACAGAAGCGCGGAGGAAACTGAAGCTCGTACAGTCGAAGGTATCTTCGAGAATAAGACTGAGCGCGAAACTGAAGGATGAACTTGAAAACGCGAAGATATCTCTTGAAATGTCACGCTATTATGAAGATGCGACAAAGTTGACCTTTATGCTGACGAAATGGGCCAAGATCTTTGACGGGACACACCGGTTCGTTGTCTGTTCAGGTGGGGGACCAGGGATTATGGAGGCGGCGAACAAAGGTGCCGTTCGCGCAGGGGGAAAGTCCATCGGGCTGAATATCAGCCTCCCATTCGAGCAGGCGTCAAATCCCTACATTTCCAAGAATCTTGCGTTCGAGTTTCACTACTTTTTCATGAGGAAGTTCTGGTTTGTCTATCTTTCCAAAGCAATGGTGATGTTCCCGGGCGGTTTTGGAACGCTCGATGAGCTGGCGGAGGTACTGACCCTGCTCCAAACAAAGAAGGTTACCAAACCGCTTCCGATCGTTCTCTACGGGAGCACGTACTGGAAGGAAGTCCTGCATCTCGATGTAATGGTCAAACATCAGACAATCTCTGCAAGAGACCTCGAATTATTCCGATTTGCCGATACGCCGGAAGAGGCATTTGGCTACCTTAAGGACAGACTGACGAAGTTCTACCAGCAGGAAATACGTAGGAGGTAACCTCCGGTGTGATCTTGAAACCGGAATGAGAATTTCGTATATTAGAAGAGAGGGGATGACATGGTTTCGACGGAGATGAGGATGGTCGTAATTGCATCACGTGCTCTCCGAGTTGCACGATAAATAAGCGGAAAACCATTAAGTGCTGACTACAACTACGCACTGGCTGCTTAATTAAGCAACCCATCCACTGCAGTTTTGTCCGATGAATTGCAGCAGGGTGTCGACTCAGTCGGACTGGTTTCTGATGCGGTCCGGGCTTCGGAGACGAGATTTCAACGGAATAACCCGTTCGAACCGAGTTCATTCCGCGTCGAATGGGTGAGCAACCGAGAATGAACTATTGATGTAGAGATTACGATGGTCTTCTTTTCGGACCGGGGTTCGATTCCCCGCATCTCCACAATCAGAGCCGTCCATTTCATGTGACGGCTTTTGTTTTTTCAGATCGCAAGGAATGTTCAGCGTGGTCCTGAAATTTACGAAAATGACGGGAGCAGGAAACGATTTTGTCCTCATCGACAATCGTGCGGGGAGTTTGCAGGTAGATTGGACCGGTGTAGCGGCAAAGTTGTGCGATCGACGGTATGGAATCGGAGCAGACGGGCTGCTCATTCTGGAATCGAGCCACACGGCTGATTTCATGATGAAATATTATAACGCCGACGGCAGTTACGGCGGAATGTGCGGCAATGGCGGAAGGTGCGCTGCAAGATTTGTGATGGATTCAACCCAACGCGATACAATTGCATTCGAGGCACTTGATTTTATTTACCGTGCAGCCAGGTCAGGTACGTCCATAAAGCTTAAGATGAAGGATCCGACATCCATACGAAGTGGCACATTAGAAATCAATCACCACCGGATTCCTTACACATTTGTTGATACCGGTACCGCGCATGCCGTCATCTTCGTGGAGCAATTAGATCCGGAGCTTGCCGCAAAAGTGACATCCGGCGATATTACTACTATCGGCTCGAATATCCGCAATGATCCTGCATTTTCACCAGGAGGAACAAATGTGGATTTCGTTCAACGCATTGACGACCACACACTCCGGATGCGAACGTATGAACGCGGCGTTGAGGCAGAAACGCTGGCCTGCGGTACCGGAGCCATAGCTTCTGCGGTAGTTGCACACATCGGCAAGCTGGTGGAGGTTCCTACTACCATCCAGACACGCAGCAAGGAGAAACTCATGGTGGAATTTGAGATGGGAGGGAAGGAAATTCGGGGAGTCACGCTGACCGGATCGGCATACAATGTCTTTGAAGGTTCTATACAGTTGGATGTCTAGGAGTAATGAAGTGAACTTTACATAACATATATTATTAGAATAACTCCCTTATACCCAGTGTTTACCCTTCAATTCGTCGGCGTAAGCTTTCCATGTATACCTCCCTCATTTCCTTAACGCTCAGCTGAACTCCGGCCTGCAGAAGCTTGAACTCTTTCGGAATCACGTGTCCCATCTCTGAAAGCTCGACGTTGTGTGTCTTAGCCGACTGCCTGACGTTGTCCAGATCTTTCGTGTCGCATGATATCACTATCCGCGACTGATCCTCTCCGAAGAGAAACTTGTCTAATCTCAGTGCATTGCCGGCAGTAAACTCTATCCCAAGGTCATGAGGATGGCTCAGGATACAACATTCAGCAAGCGCTATTGCGAGTCCACCATCACTGATATCATGAGCGGAATTCAGCCAGCCATGTTCGATCATTTCCAGGCATGCCGACTGAACTCCTTTCTCGAGATCAAGGTCAAGGTCGGGAGCATCCCCAGCGATCATGCCGTGCATATAGTTCAGGTATTCACTGCCCCCAAGGTGGCCAATTGCCTTTCCAAGCACAATTACCGCGTCCCCGACCTTCTTGAATCCTGCCGAAATGCACCGCGAATAATCAGAAACTTCGCCGAGCATACCGATGACAGGCGTCGGAAAGACCGACCGCACAGGGCTTTCGTTATAAAAGCTGACATTCCCGCCGGTGACTGGTGTTTCAAGTGCCCGGCATGCATCTCCAATGCCTCGGATTGCCTCGCTGAACTGCCAGAACACTTCCGGCTTGTAGGGATTGCCAAAGTTCAGACAATTTGTTATGGCAATCGGCTTAGCCCCAACACAGACAACATTTCGGGCTGATTCAGCTACAGCTATTTCTGCACCTCTATATGGATTCAGGTAGACGTATCTGGGATTGCAATCGGTCTTCATTGCAAGCGCCTTCTTCGTCCCCTTGATTCGGACCACGGCCGCATCACCCCTAATCTCAGTAATCGTGTCCGTACGCACCATTGAATCGTACTGGCGGGTGATCCAATTCCGCGAGGACATGTTCGGAGATGACAACATCGATAAAATGCATGAAGAATAGTCCCCAGGTTCTGATATTCCAGAGAGATCCTTCGCGCGAAGTAAATCAATGTATGAAGGCACCTTCTTTTCTCTTACATACACGGGAGCTCCGCCTCCAAGTACCATTGACTCGGCCGGAACATCTGCAACTGTCTCCCCCTGATGATGGATATGGACACGGCCGTTTCCTGTAACTCTGCCAATAACACTGATATCGAGATCCCATTTCCGGAAGACCTCTTCCAATTTCTTGATATTTTCAGGGAGCACGACGAGGAGCATACGTTCCTGGGACTCGGACAGCATGATTTCGTATGCCGACATATTCTTTTCGCGGACATGCACGTTATCGAGCTCAATTTCCATCCCCACCTTTCCCCTTGCGCTCATCTCGGCTGTTGAGCAGGTAATTCCCGCCGCACCCATGTCCTGTACACCAACCACGAGCCCCAGCTTTATCGCTTCGAGTGTTGCCTCAAGGAGAAGCTTCTCGGTAAACGGATCGCCAACCTGAACTGACGGTCTCTTTGCATCGGATTCTTCCGATATTTCTTCCGAGGCGAATGTCGCCCCGTGAATACCATCTCTCCCGGTTGAGGAACCCACAATGACCACGAGATTTCCCTCACCGGAAGCGATTGCACGTGCTATGTGTTCGCGCCTGACAATCCCAACAGACATCGCGTTAACGAGCGGATTGTCGTCGTAGCATTCATCAAAATATACATCTCCGGCTACTGTTGGTACACCGAAGCTGTTACCATAATCGCCAATACCCTTAACCACACCTTTCAATAGAAATTTTGTTCTCGGCAGATCGATTTTGCCAAACCGGAGGGAATTCAGTGAGGCGATGGGCCGTGCTCCCATGGTAAAAATATCCCGCATTATGCCTCCAACTCCGGTCGCAGCCCCTTGGTATGGCTCAACGGCCGACGGGTGGTTATGGCTTTCGATCTTGAATGCAACGGCATAGCCCTCACCGATGTCGACAAGCCCCGCATTTTCCTCTCCGGCCTCAACGAGGAGCCTTCCACCCTTTCTGGGGAGCTTTTTTAATTCGACTATCGAATTCTTGTAACTACAGTGCTCGCTCCACATTACGCTGAACATCCCTAATTCGGTATATGAAGGGAGCCTTCCGAGGATTTTGACGATCTGATCGTATTCCTCTTTTGTCAATCCGCTCTTGCTAGCCAGCTCAACAGTTACTTGAGGTTCCAATATTTTAGAGCGCTCATTCATGGATGCTATTCAATTCCATCAAAAGTAATGTCTGTCCCTTCTCCACGGTTTCTCCCGATTTGACGCAAATTTCGCTTATGGTCCCAGCCACTGCAGATCGAATCTGATTTTCCATCTTCATGGCTTCGAGCACGACCAGGCGGCTTCCCACAGTGATCTTTTCCCCGATCTTTACCTCGACCGATGACACAAGACCGGGCATGGGGGCGATGACAGTGAAATGGGTTGATGCCAAAGTCGGCTTCCCCTGTGAAGAGGCAATTCTTATGAGAAGCTGATCTTCCAAATCTACTTCAAGGACATAATGATCGATATATGCCACATAAGTTGTTGCCCCGGTTTTTTCAATCAAAATCTCGAAGCCCTTGCCCCCAGTTGTTGCGCATAGGAGACTGTCATCCTGGTGTGCACACTGAAAGCTGAATGATTCTCCTCCCAGAACAATTTCGTTCGGTGAATTCCTCCCGAGGTCAAAGCTCATTCCCGCGCATTTGGCTTTCCACCTGCTCATCGGCTCACGAATAGTGTTCGTATGAACGAAGTTTCCACTTTGATGCGCTGACTTCTTGCGTCGCCTTGCCTCCAGATTGCCTATTGGAGCTGAAATGGATATAAGATGCTCCCGCACTCACGAGCTTTAAAAATTGCTCGGGTGCTCCCGGAAGTTTATCTGGTGAATATTGTTCCTGAAGGAAATGTGTATCGAATTCCCCACGCCTGAAGTCCTGATGGTCGACAATCCACTTGCAGAGCTGCAGATTATTTTTCACCCCATATATTCTGTATGATTCGAGAGCTGATGACAGGCGGTTGAGAGCCTCCTGACGTGTTCGACCCCAAACGATGAGTTTTGCCAGGAGGGAATCATAGAACGAGCTGATCTCATTACCGATCGCAAAGCCAGTCTCCTCGCGGATTCCGTATCCACTCGAATGCTGGATGAGTTTAAGATGCCCTGTGCATGGGGCAAACGAATTTGCCGGATCCTCTGCACAAATTCGCGCTTCGATGGAATAACCCCGAAAATCGATATCGGATTGACTGAAACTCAGCTTTTCACCCTGAGCGATTAGAATCTGCTCCCGAACAAGATCGATTCCCGTCCGAAACTCTGTAACCGGATGCTCAACCTGCAGCCGTGTGTTCATTTCGAGAAAATAGAACTTGCCATCCTGGTCCAGAATGAACTCGAGAGTCCCGGCATTCGAGTAACCTGTTGTTCGGACGATACCAAGGGCCGCCTCAAATAAACTGTTCCTGCCATTGTCATCCAACGCGATACATGGTGACTCTTCAATTATTTTCTGATGTCTGCGCTGAATGGAACACTCGCGTTCCCCAAGATGGATGAAATTGCCGTGGGAATCGGCGAGAATCTGGACTTCGACATGGCGTGGAGATTGAATATACTTCTCAACATACACCCGGTCGTCTCCAAAGGCCGCTTTGGCTTCAGACCTGCTGGAATCGAAGGCAGCGTGAAGTTCTCCAGGGGATCGCACCATGCGCATCCCCTTCCCTCCCCCACCTGCAGACGCCTTGAGTAGAACCGGGTAACCAATTAATTTTATAGCTGACACTGCCTTTCGATATGATGCAATTGTTCCTCCCGAACCGGGTACGACAGGAACGCCAGCACGCATCGCTACCTGACGAGCACTTGCCTTATCGCCGAGAGAGGCAATCTCCGCTGGGCGGGGTCCAATGAACACAAATCCCCCGCGTATCACGGCGTTTGCGAATCCCGCATTCTCTGCCAGGAAGCCGTAGCCAGGGTGTATTGCGTCGGACTTGCTATATTTTGCAAATTCGAGGATCTTCTCCTGGTTGAGATAGCTGGCACGTGCCGGAGCAGGCCCGAGGCAGTATGCTTCATCTGCCAAACGGACATGTGGCAAATCCGCATCGATCTCTGAATGAACGGCCACAGTATGGATACCCATCTCTTTGCATGTGCGGATTACCCTGACTGCTATCTCGCCCCTGTTGGCGATGAGTATTTTCTTAATTCTCTTCTTCATTGATTACTTAAGTTCTACGACTGTAACTCCTCCCCCACCCTCATTCCATTCGCCTAGTCTAAAGGTTTTTACAGTATGATTCGTCTTGAGATACTCTGCAATCTTCTTACGCAACGAGCCGGTTCCTTTCCCATGGATAATGTCCACACGGTGCAGCCCATGGAGGATCGCAGCGTCAATAAACTTATCTATCACGCTGACCGCTTCATCTCCATACATACCTCGAATATCAATTTCTCTTTTTGCCGGTTCATCTGAAACGAACGCTGCGTTCGGCGGAGCATGACGCTCGGATGCCCTGTCTGCATGCTCCAACTCATCTACGGGGACCTTCGCCCGCATTCCCCCAATATTCAAAAAGAACGATCTCTCGTCGGCTATGGCGT
>DATIXJ010000071.1:0-8289 GCA_035518715.1 Bacteroidota bacterium
TGTCGGTCGTGTAGCCGACGCGCAGATTCGTGCTTCCCGCTGCCACTCCATCCTGCTGCGTATAGCCCGGCATGAAGCGGTCGAAGCTCATGCTCGCGCTGGTGGTAGTGGTATCCGCACCGACACCGCGGTCGTAGGTCAGCTTGTAATAGCGTGCAGTCGAAACTTTGTCGATTCCGCCGCTCAAAGCACTGGCGCTCGGATTAGCGTTTCCAAAAATCAGTTTGACGCGCAGATTATGTCCGGTCGCTCCGCCGCCGCTGGCATTGTGCACCTGGATCGGATGATAGCCGTGGCTGTCGCCGACCGGGAACGTCCGCGTCGTCACGGAAGTGGAAGACATTCCCCTGCCGAACGAGCCAAGAACGTAGCTCGAATCGGATCCGCCGACAATGACCGGGTTGGGAGTGTTCGCCGCCGTCGACCGGTTAATAATGCTGTAGTTCCCCGTTACGATCATACCGTGGCGAAGGTCGAGATAGGGCTGGGTATTCGGATAGGAGCTGCTTCCCCCTGCCATCGTGATGTCCGAGCCGAGTATGACGTTGGCATTTCCCGACTTCATGATCGTGATGCCGTTGAACTCGTTGGTATTGGAGTTATAGACGGATGTTGAACGGAACGAGCTGTTGGTATTACCCACGAAGACGATATAGCAGACGCCGTAATTGGGTCCGCTTCCGGTCCGCATGTCGAGCGTCGAGCCGGAATTCTGGAAATTGCCGTACATGAAGAGCGTATCGATCACCGGGCTTGTGCTTCCGCCCGTACAGCGAAATGCCGCGTTGGCGCTGACGATAAAATCCCCGGAGACCGTGAGATTCACCGATGCGGTGCTGTTGAAAATCAGCGCTCCGCCGGTGCCGCTGCCGACAGTAATGCTGGCGACTGTCGCGGAGACGTCCACCATAACGGTGTCACCGTCGAAAATCGTGACATTATCGAGCGGTCCGGGAACCGTACCACCCGCCCACGTTGCGGGCAGGCTCCAGCTTCCCTTGACCGGCGATCCCTGCGAGCCAGCGGACACGATGTCGTCGGAATATGCCCGGCACGTCAAGCCGAGAACCAGTGCCGCTGCCAGAACCAGAAGTAGTAAGAGTCGTTTCATTGAAGGCTCCTTTGTGTTTGTAAGATGAACCAGATTCCGTACTGCTTGAAAAGCGTACAGAAGAACTGAAATGAATTCGGGAAAGAACGGACAGAGGTGAAGCGGTGATCCGGAATGGCTATTCCGAGATACGAACCGCTTCCTTTGAGACTTCGGGTCCAAGCGAAACTGATCGCTCCGCGTGGATGATATTCGATTTCCGGATAATGATCCCCCGGGATCCTTTTCCGTCAATGCGCACGAGTGTGGGGTCGTTTCCGGATAGCTGTACGGAATCACAAATGACATTCATTCCGTCCGCAATCCGGAGAGCGGGGAGCTCGGCGGCGTGAAATTGCGAATGACGGATCTCAATGCCGTCGACATCCTGCAAGTGGATGCCGTTCCTTGCCGCAGCAGTAATTCCGTCAAGAGTGATATTCTGAATTGCGCGTTCGGGGAGACCAAGCATCTCCACCGCGTAACTTTTTCCCGATGCACAGGTGATCCGGTCGAAGTGGATATTGCGGATCGTCGGGGTTGCAGGAGTTACAATCTGTGCGGGAAGGCGCGTTCCAGAATAGAGCATGTTGAGGTGGATCGCTTCATTCCGGATTTCTTCCCCCGACAGATCGCGGAACCACATATTCTCGAGAACACCGCCTCGTCCGCGCGAGGTCTTGATTCTCACGATGCGGTCCGTACCCCTGAAGCTGCAGTCCGAGGCGAGGATATTGCGGATGCCGCCTGACGTCTCACTGCCGATGACGATGCCGCCGTGGCCCCGAAGACCGCGGCAGCCGCGTACCACAACGTTCTCAGTCGGCATGTTGACCCGCAACCCGTCTTTGTCTCTCCCCGATTTGATGGCAATGCAGTCATCTCCCGTATCGAACACACAGTTTTCGATGAGGACATTGCGGCTGGAAGAAGGATCCACCCCGTCGCCGTTGGGTGTATGACCATACTCTCCTTCGGTCACGAGATGTACATTGCGGACGGTGATATTGTCGCAGTATGTCGGCGTGATCGTCCAAAATGCCCCGTAGAGGAATGTCACTCCTTGAACCAGAATGTTCGTACAGTTCATCGGCTGGAAGAAAGCCGGGCGGAGCTTGTGCCCGTCGCGGCCGTCAAAAATCCGCTCGTTCACCGGTACGCCGCGATTCACCATGTCACCGAGCACTTCCTCTTCATTCAGCTCCTTCCATTCCCACCACGGCTTTCCCTGGCCGTTGAGCGTCCCTTCACCGGTGATCGAAATGTTGTTCCTGCCGTTCGCATAGATGAATGCGCTGTATTTGTAGCACTCGATATCTTCGTGACGCGAGAAAACGGCGGGAAGATAATCTGCGGGATCCTGGCTGAAGAGGAGCTCGGCGCCTTTCTCGAGAAAGAGATTGATATGGTTCTGGAAATGAAGTGCGCCGGTCAGCCACCTGCCTGCAGGAATGACGACTGTGCCGCCGCCCTGGCCCCCGAGGCTGTCGATTGCCGATTGTATTGCAGCCGTCGATTTCACCACTCCGCCTTCCTTCGCGCCAAAGTCGCGGATGTCGAAACGGCGGGGGGGAATCTCCGGAAGCGGGATTGCTGGCATCGTGAATGGAACGGTGAGAGAATCGGCAGTCCCGACATCTCCTGTGGAAGCGTCGACACGGCTTTCACGGATGATGCGCGTGCAGTGCATCAGAAGTCCGCTGAGTGCAAGTACAGCAACGATGGTATGGTGGACCTTCGTCACAATGGTCCCGGCGTTTTATCCTCTTGGCATCCGCTCCGGAGCGAAAGGGGTGGATCGAAATAAAAAAGGGATGATGTTGTTCATCATCCCTTGAGAATGTTCTCTGGAATATACGTTGAGGCGGTTACCGGAAGCTGATTGCACGGCCTCATTCGTCGCAATCGCAATCTCGTCGTTTGATCTCCGTCCTCCGTCCGTATTGAATGCATCAGCACACTCTGCGCGCTGCGAAGGAGCGAGTCCCGCAGGAACGCGCGACGCATCGCGTTCGGAGGAGAACGCGGAATACGGACGCGATATGGTGGCGATGCTGTACATGGTTGAGATATCGAAGGAACGGAAACGACGGGCTGCAGGATGACCCGTTTACTTTAACGCTAACTTTATCGTTAATCTAACGAATTTCCGGGTTCTTGTCAAGTTCTTTCCTCACCCGGCGCACCCGACAAGTGGAGTATTGCATGTATCATGCCAGATTCCCGGCAGAAAAATGCAACATCATTTTGCCGGCCGGGCCTTCGGTTTTTATCAAAAATGTGGATTGTTCGGGACGATGAGGAACCGGAGTGAAAATTCAAGCGGAGAATGATACTTTCGCCTCCCCGAAATTTGCGCATGCGAAAGTTTTTTTCAAATCAGAGAATGGGCAAAGCAGTGATGATTCATCACCCATTTCCGAGCGGGTGAGAACGGAAATCGAATCCTCTAACGGGCTTGGGCAGTCTCCCGCAGCACCTTTTCAATCGCAGCATCGGGCACCCTGCCGGTCCGCAGAATCAGCGGTGGTTCTTCCGTCGCATCCACAACCGTCGACGGAAGCGCTCCCCGGAGATCTCCGGCATCAACCATGAAGTCGATTTCCTTCAGGAAGATTTTTCTCAGGATGACCGGATCACCGGCGTAATTTCTCCCGGAAACATTTGCGCTTGTGGAAACGACCGGCACGCCGCACGCTTTGACGAGCTTCAGGCAGAACCGGTTGTCCGGAATGCGCACGCCCACTTTCCGGTCATCTCCCGTAATGGATGGATGAAGATCCGTCTTCGAGCGGAAGATGATCGTTAGCGGTCCGGGCCAGAAGCGCTCCATCAGCCGCCGCGCGCTCTCCGGAATTTCCGTGACCAGTTCCTCGAGCATTTTGCTTCCCGACGCGAGAATCAATGCACGGTTCTTCTCCGGCCGGCGCTTTATCGCAAAAAGCCGGTCGACTGCCTGGGCATTGTACGCATCACACCCCAGCCCGTAAATCGTATCCGTAGGGTAGAGAAGAATCCCCCCCTTCCTGACCACGGCGGCTGCAGCCCGAACAACCTCCGAAGAGATCCGCTGCAGGTCAATATTGGATGTCGCACCCATCCGCATTCACCTATGATTGTTGTTGACGGCTACCCAGCAGAGTCGTCACGCGCTCATACACCATCTGCGGCGTGATGTTCTTCATGCAATCGAATGTCGTGATCGGGCACCGGTCACCCCCATGGACGCTGCAGGGGCGGCATTTGAGACCGGTAGTTTCCACAACGGTGTCGTGTTCGCCGCGCGGGCCGAAGCCGAACGCGGGGACGGTCGCACCAAATATCGCCACAACCGGCACGCGCATCGCAACCGCAAGATGCATCGGCGCGCTGTCGTTGCAGACAAGCACCCTGCATCTTCGGATCAGCTCGGCTGATTGCAGCATGGAGAAATGTCCGGCGGCATTAATAATCTCCCGTTCATCCGCCGATCCCGCTATTTCCTCACACAATTTCTCATCGGCCCCGCCGCCGACGAGTATAATACGGTATCCCTTTCCTGACAGCATGCGTACAAATCCGGCAAAGGATTCCCGGGGCCAGCGCTTGGTATTCCAGACCGTCCCGGGAGCAACAGCAACAATCGCTTCCGAGGGCGCAATGTACTTTGCCGCAAGGAATGCATCGATCCTCATCCGGTCCGACGGGAATGGGTAGAGCTCGGGAAGTATGCGGTCGTTCACGGTCTTTCCGAGAGGATCAAGAAGCGAGAGGTTCCGTTCAATTTCGTGTGCGGATTTGTCGTACGGAACCGCATCCGTGAGAAAGATCCTGCCGGCGCTGGTGGAAAATCCGATACGCCGCGGGATGCCCGCAATACGCGCAAGGAGTGCACTCCGAATTGACCGGTGCGGAATAAGTGCAAGATCGTACGAGCGGGCACGGAGAGCCGCTGCCTTTCGGATAAACCCCAGGATTCCTTTCTCCGAACCGCGCTTATCGTACACGATAGCCTTACCGACAGCGGGGTGATTCGAAAGGAGTTCCGCGCAATTCGGGATGACGAGCATGTCGATGACGGCTCCGGGAAACCGGCTCCGGGCCGACTGTACCAGCGGGAGCGTCAGTATGACATCTCCGGCGTAGGCCGTCTGAATCACCAGTATGTTCCGTATTTCAGGCACTGACGTGTCTGGCGCCTTGTTTTTCGAGCTGCACCTCCTCCCAGGTGTGTTTCCAGCGCCGGTGCATCCAGAGCCAGTGATCCGGATACTTCCGGATGTACGATTCGAGAAGCGCCGTATGCCGCTGTGTCAGCTCTTCCACATTTTCCGCCTGTGAGCCGTGGAGATTGTCGGTGTTCACCTGCTCGACGATCACGTCATATGTCAGGTCGGGCTGGCGGACCATGAATCCCATCATCATCGCCGAACCGGATCGTAGTGCGAGTGCCGCGGGTCCCTGATGGCTTGCAACCCGCCTGCCGAAGAAATTGACAAAGACGCCTTCCATAGGCCCGCTCTGATCGGGTGCGATGGCAACGATGCCCCCTTCATGGAGCGTCTTCAGTGATTCGCGCACCGAGAGATTCATCGGAACTACGCGGTTACCGAACAGGCACCGGTGCCGGTTGATAATGGCGTCGATACGCACATTGCTCTGCGTCTGCACGATGACGGTAAACGGATGACCGCAAAGATGCGCCATGCCGAGCGCGATCAGCTCCCAGCTCCCGAAATGACCCGAAAGCATGACCATTCCCTTCCCTTCGGAGAAACGGCGTTCGATCAGATCAAGATTCTGCGGATGCAGGAGCGAGCGGATGGATGATTCTGTGAGATGCGGAAACCAGAGGAGCTCCATCAGAGCAATGCCGTAATTCTGGAATGCCCCTTTGGCGATCGTTTCGAGCTCACGCCGGGATTTCTCGGGAAAGGCGTGCCGGAGGTTGTTGAGGGCAACGGTACGGCGGGAAGATATCAGCGTGTAGGCAACTCTGCCGATGAACATGCCAAGCCGCTGTGCGCTCTTCAGGGGGAGTGCCAGAACGAGCCACCTGACGGCCTGAAATGCAGCAAGCTCAAGTCGCTCTCGCATCGGATTCTCTATTGCGCCCGGTGAGCGTAATCCTCATACCAGTTTTCATCGCTCAGCTCATCCCTGTCGGTGGAATGAACCAGCTGGTAATCGCCGAACCCGTTTCTGTCGACAAAGACAAAGATCACTCCTCCCTGGATATTATTGTAGTGCCAGATTTCATACGGGGCGCTTTCCGACGTGCTGGCGTTGCGCTCGATGTCGTCGTACGGTCCGTAGACGAGGTAGACACGCCCGCGGTCCGTGTTCCATCCCTGCCGCTGACCGATGGAAAATTCCTTGTTGGCATACTCGATACGCTTCTCATATTCACGCTTGAACTCGTTGACGGGCGTTGAAGGATCGGTGTCGCGCCTCTTCCAGAAATCAAAGAGGAAATTCCGCCTGCCTTTGTCATCGGTCATCCGGCTGAACTGGTTCCGCTCATCCTGTGTGGCGATGTACCGGGCTTCGGCAAATGCCTCATTGAGCTGTGCAGTCGACATGATCGCATATTCGCTGACCGCCGCCTCGTCGGTGACGGCGCTGACGCTCGTGTCGGGGGTCCCGCCGGGTTTATAGACGAAGAATTTTTTGGTCGAAACCGCCAGCGAAATCTCGCCCGTGTCCATCAGTGTTGCCTCGAGCAGGTAGGTGCCGCTGTGCAGAGCGGAGAGATTCAATGTGCCGATCTCCACACTCGCATCGTGCATGCGCGTTTTCCGGCGTTCCTTGCTGATCATTTCCTGCCCGGTCGACGAGGTGACCGTCGTCCGGACGGTAACGGAATCCGGCAGAACTCCCGGACGGCTGAGATTGTATGCTTCAAAATAATAATAGAGCACGGGAAGGCCGATGCCGTATAATCTTCCGGCATTCGGGATCACTTCCAGGGTGTTCTTGTAGAAGATCGATTGTTTGTTGGAAGAAGACTGGATCGATGTGCAGAGCTCGATATCGCTGAGCGCTTCGTGGTGCTCGGCGAACTTCATAACCATGAGCGGCATCGTGAGACTGTCGCGCCTGCTGAGATCACCCATATCATACGAGCGGACGGTGAGTGCGTAATTGCCGGGAACGAGGCCCATCGACTGGATCCCCATCAGCGTCTGCGACGTGGAGAGCTTCGATGTATCATCCACAGTATATGGCACCAGCCATTCCTTGTGCGCAACAGTGCCGGTATCGGATTTCACGATGGCTTCCATATGTGCGGCGGCACTCAGCTTGTCCCCGTCCGTGTGGTACGAGAGCATATTCTCGCGGAGACCGTAATAGATTTCAACGTACACGCGATCCGAATCGCCGTAAAACCGCCCGTAGTCCGCATCGACCTGGTATGGGCCCCTCTTCCCGCCCACGGTCTGGGAGTACAGGGTTACCGGCAAGAGAAGAACGAAGATCATGAGCATGAGAACCGGGCGTTGCATATTCATTCCCCCATAACTTTCAGGATGACACGTTTCCGCCTCTTCCCGTCGAATTCGGCATAATAAACCTGCTGCCACGGTCCAAAATCCAAATCGCCTTTCGTTACGGGAACGATCACCTCGTGATGGATGAGCAGACTCTTCAAATGTGAATCTCCGTTGGATTCGCCGGTGCGGTGATGGCGGTAATTCGGACCCGCAGGAGCAAGTTTTTCGAGCCATTCATCAATATCCGCAATCAGCCCGTCTTCGGCATCATTCACGTACACTCCCGCGGTGATATGCATCGCGGAAACGAGCACCATGCCCTCGCTGACCCCGCTGCGCCGAACGACATCCCGTACTTTTTCCGTGATGTTGATGTACTCCCGGTGCTTCGAGGTGTTGAATGTCAGATACTCCGTGAGAGTCTTCACTTCTCGTCTGCCGTTTGAATGATTACTTCACTTCAACATATTAAAATCTGCCGCAAAAGGCAATCAAACCCATTAAAATGAAGAATCCGTCCCGCCTTGGATGCTGACGGGACGGATTCGTGATCCCACGCTAACGAGCGGTTACTGTTACTTGATGAGCATCATTTTCTGTACGGTCTGGAACGTGTTGGTGTTCATCGTTCCGTCATCATTGATTCCCTGGGCGATGATCTGGTAGAAGTATACCCCGCTTGCCAGATTCCGCGCATTGAACCTTACCGTCTGCGTCCCATCCGTG
>DATIXJ010000072.1:0-37098 GCA_035518715.1 Bacteroidota bacterium
TCCCCTGAAGTACCTCTGCTTCACGCAGTTTGCCGATGATCTGTTCCGCTCAATGACGTTGTCTGCCCATCGCTGTCTCCTTTGACCCAAGATAAGAATTTTCCTAACTTATCAGTGGATCACTTGTAGGGGGTCAGGTCAGAGTTGAAACAGCAGTCAGGCGCAATTTTGTTGTTTCGACCATGAAACAGACAACGATGAGGAATTCAAAAACAGATTGAAACCGAGTTTGCGAGCAACATACGTATGAGTTTACCAATCCTCTTAAGCATCATCTCAACGGGATCAATCGCCGCAGGCGTGATCCTGGCTATACTGCAGCTTCGGCATTCCAACAAGCAGCGCGCAAGAGAGTCTGCCCTGCAAATGCTCCATTCATTTCAGACCCCCGAATTTCTTCGCGCCGTGAATATCATTTTTGATCTTCCAGATGGATTGTCAAGAAAGGAAGTGGAAAACCGCCTGGGAGCTGACATGACAAGTGTACTCGTAATGGTTGGGACACTTGAGAGCCTCGGCATAATGGTGTTCAAGCGTGATCTGGACATACGGTTGGTGGAAGATTTTTTTAGCGGGATCATTGTGCTATCCGGGAGGAAATTGAAGAATTATCTTGTCGAGATACGCAACACAAGTGGTCGGCAGACCTATTATGAATGGTACCAGTGGCTGTATGAGCAGGTCGAGAAACGTGAAAGGAAAAATCCGCCACTGCCATCTTATGTTGCCTTTCAGGATTGGAAAGAATAAAACAACAGAACTGCCCCTAACGTAGCAAATGACGTCACTGGACTAATAAGCCTGAGGCGGATTGCGTTGTCACAAAGTGATGCCTTCGGCATTTGGCGAGATGATAGTCACAGTATTTTGGCGCTACTGTGATTTATGAATAAGAATGAGTACGGAGACATTATAATCCTGTGAATAAGGATACCGAAGCCCGTATTAAATCGTTTGTATCCTCAAGGCAATGGAGAGAATGGCTTGCGATGAACTATGCCATATCTAATAATGGTATTTGGCTTAGAATTTTCAAGAAAGATTCCAACGAGGCAACGATCACCTATGATGAAGCTTTGGGTGAAGCTCTTTGCTTTGGTTGGATCGACGGTCAGAAAAAAGCGTATGATGAAAAATCGTGGCTTCAAAAATTTACGCCACGCAGATCAAAGAGTATTTGGTCAAAGCGAAATAAAACACGAGTGGCCCGGCTCATCCAAGAAAAGCGGATGCAACCACCCGGACTCAAAGAAATAGAGGCCGCGAAAAAAGACGGCCGGTGGGACAAGGCCTATGATTCTCCCAGCCAGATGGAAATTCCCGCTGATTTTCTGGCGATACTTAGAAAAGACCAACCGGCTTACAGGTTTTTTAAGACATTGAATAAGGCAAACACCTATGCGATTGCCTGGCGATTAGAAACAGCAAAGAAGCCAGAGACCAGAGAAAAACGGATGCAAATTCTTCTGAAAATGATGAAGAAACGGCAAAAGTTACACTGATTTTCCTGGAAACTCGCTGAGATGGGGAGGAAAAATCTTCAGCCCCTGAAGACGCACTGAGGAGGTGTTTCGCGGTTCCGGAGTGCAGGAGCGTGCTGCCGTTCAGCTGTGCCGGATCTCCATGATGTCGCCGTCCTTCACAATATATTCCTTCCCCTCAAGGCGCCAGTGGCCTGCCTCCTTGACTTTTGCAAATGACCCGCCGGCATTAATGAAATCGGTATAGTGCACCACCTCCGCACGAATGAATTTGTTCACGAAGTCGGAGTGAATCGCACCCGATGCTTCCTGCGCGTTCATCCCGTTCCGGATTGTCCACGCGCGGCATTCGTCTTCACCTACGGTGAAGAACGACTGGAGACCAAGGAGGGCATAGGCTTCACGGATGAGCGCCGTCAGCGCCGATTCCTTGATCCCGTACTCTGCCATGAACGCCGCCGATTCTTCATCCGACAATTCGGACATCTCCATTTCGATCTTTCCGAAGAACGAGACGATCCGTGCATGCGGCGATGCATATTTTGCACCGACTTGCTTCACGATTTCATCCATCTTGCCGCGCTGCGATTCATCAAAATTCAATGCGATCAGCATCGGTTTGATGGAAAGCAGCTGATACGTTTTGAGGATGAGTGCCTCTTCCTTCGAGAATGCGGTTTCGCGGAGCGGCTTTTCTTGTTCGAGAATCCCGCGGCATTTTTCGAGAACCGGTAATTCGCGCTTTCCCTGCTCATCTCCCGCCTTCTGAAGCTGTTTTTTGATGCGCTCGATGCGCGTTTCGAGAATTGCCATATCGGAGAGTATGAATTCCGTTTCGAACGACGCGATATCCCGCAGCGCATCGATCGAGCCGTCGGGATGTGGTACTGCGGCATCTTCAAACAGCCGGACGACCTGCACAAGCGTGTCGTTGGTCTTGACGTTGGCGAGAAAATTCGTCGTGAATTGTGTGGAACCCGATTCTCCCTTCTTCAGGCCGACGACATCCACAAATTCAATCGAAGCATAGACAGTCCGTTTGGGAAAAAATATCTCGGCACATTTGTCGAGCCGCGCATCGGGCACCTTCACGACCGCGCGGTGCGTCTCTCCTTTCGAAAGGGCGGAGGGATCGAGGTGAGTTTTCGTGATGGTCTGAAAGAGTGTGGATTTCCCCGAAAATGGCAATCCGACAATACCGATCTGCATGATGGATGTTCCTGATTTTTATTGGAGTGATGCTAAAGTACACATTTTACAGGACTAATGCAGACAGGAGTGCAGAGGAAGCAAATCCGCGGCGGGAATCTTATCCCTTCGTCATACCCGATCGGGATGAAGACAGACCATCATTGTGCCGTTTGTTGCGCCGGTGTTCGAGAACTTCGGCCTTGTACTTGATAAGGCAATCGGGACAAATGCCATGGCTGAAATCGACATCGGACCGTTCATGGATATAGGCCTCCACTTCCTGCCAGTATCCCTGGTCGTTGCGGATTTTCTTGCACCACGAGCAAATGGGGAGAAGGCCGGCGAGCGTCTTGACGTGCGCGAGCATTTCCCGGAGCTCGAGAATGAGCTTGCGGCGTTCAGACGTCAATGCCGACACAACCATACACATGATCGTGGTGATGCCGATGAACACCTGGAGCAGAAGGATCGTCTCGAGTTTTGTCGGCCGGATGAAGGGGCCGTAGCCGTGAAGCGTCCCCGCAACCGCAAGACAGGTCAGGACGAAATTGAACGAGGCGATTTCTCTCTGATGAAACCGGAATGAAGCCCCGATCAGGATCGGCGCGCAGAGGAATGCCACGGGGTAATTCAGGAAACCGAGACTGAACCAGTGGCCAAATACCGCCTGGCCGACCAGAATGAGAAGCATGAGAATCAATCCCGCCTCGATGCCCTCACGTTTTTTCCAGTTCGAAAAGGGATGCGAGCTCCAGAGAAGAAGAATCGGCGTGACCACGAGGACGCCGATGCCATCGCCCAGCCACCACGAATACCAGAAGAGCTGAAAATCGGACCAGTCGGCCAGACCCGAGAGGATAAGCGTCATTACGCCGATCGTTGCGCCCACCATCGTGCTGCACATCGCCCCCATGATCGTGAACGTGAAGATGTTCGTCGAACGCTCGAACAGCTTCGGCACTGTACTGTACTTCCGGATCAGGTAGCAGCCGACCAACCCTTCGAGTGTATTGCCGAGCGCGATGCCGAGTGAGGGGAATATCGCTCCCGAGGTGGCGAAATTGACGAACAGGGCGCCGAGATAAACGCCCGGCCAGATCTTGTTTCCGAAAAGGAGAAAAGCGGCAAGGGCGATCCCCGACGGCGCCCAGATCGCCGTGATGCTCGGATGAACGAGCGCAAAATGGAGTCCCAGCTTTCCGGTGAGAAAATAAAACCCCCCGATAATCGCCACCAAAAGAACATAACGTCCGATCTCTACAATACGACGGGATCCCATCGTGATCAGCCCTCACTCGTGATAGTTCACCAAGTTATAAATTCGGAAATGCCGATGTGCCTGTCCAGCGTCGTGTGACGCAGAATTCCCGCATGAGCACTCCGGGAACTTTGTTCAGAACATCTTCAAATCCTTATCGATTCCTGAATTATTAACGATGGAAATTGTGACGGCGGTTCCGAACGGATAGCTAGGGGAAAAAAGGAGGTTTCTGGAAGGATGGCCGGTGTTGCTCAGTCGATCGGGGGAGATAAGAAACCGGGTCCTCTGTGTGTGAACGAGAGGACCCGGGCGGTGTTTTTAAGCGGATTTCTCCCGGTACATTACTTTCCCGCAAATGCTTTCTTCAACCATGACTGCATCTCCCTCCACGATCCCTTATCTGCTGCAGCATTGTATGCCATTGGCAGATTGAATCTCTTGCCCAGTTCCGTGGATGCAGGATTTGTGAAACTGTGCACCGCACCGGGGTAATTCACAAACTTGTAATCGACCCCGGCGGCTTTCATTTCTGCCTTGAACTTCCTGATATCATCGGCCGGAATAAATTTGTCGCTTGCTCCATTGCATGCCAGAACCCGCGCTTTCACTTTTCCTTTTTCAGCCGGGTGTTTCGTGGCAAGCGCGCCATGGAACGATACCACCCCTTTCAGGTTTACACCTTCCCTTGCCATCTGGAGGACGACTCCGCCTCCGAAGCAGTACCCGATCGCGCCGATACGTGAAGTGTCGACGTGCTCGTCGTTCCTGAGATAATTCATGGCTGCGAGAAAGCGTGAAGTCATGAGCGGAAGATTCTGGGAAACTTCGCCGGCAAATTTTCCGGCATCATCGGGATGAGCCGCCTGCTTCCCGTTGCCGTACATATCGAGCGCCAGGGCAACATATCCGAGCCCTGCGAGCATCTCGGCTCGTTTGCGGGCGTACCCATTCAGCCCCCACCATTCATGGACGACCAGAATTCCCGGGCGCTTTCCGGTGAGAGAATCGTTATAGGCAAGATATCCGTGCATGGTGAGTGTGTCGGACGCATACGTCACTTCCTTGCCGACGACACCGGCAATGAGCGGGTTAATGCAAAAGCAGAGAAGAACAATGAGTGCAGCGCGCATAAGAGCTGTCTCCTTTTGATGTGGTAAGAGTACAGGAAAACAATCCGGAAACATCTTCGTGTGAATATAAATAATTCACCTCGAACTCACAATATCTCCGGACATGTTCCTTGGAAATCCTTTCGGGAAATTGTATGTTTGGGATGAGGCCAGCCGATGAAAGTTGCAGTCGTTCAGACGGACCCGGTTTTTGGGGAAGCGGATGCGAACGTGCGCGATGCCCTCGCACTTATGGCATCCGCGCAGGCCGATCTCTATGTCCTTCCGGAGTTATTCAATTCCGGTTACAATTTTGTCGATAAGACAGAGGTGGAGTCGCTTGCCGAACCTGCACGCGGAAAAACGTACAGCCGCCTGTCGGATTTTGCGAGCAAGCAGGCGTGTTATATCGTCTACGGATTTGCCGAATCGGATGGTCTCATCTACAACTCTGCCGCGTTCGTTGGTCCGGACGGCCTGATCGGCCTCTACCGGAAAGTCCATCTCTTCTCGAAGGAGAACATTCTGTTCGCACCTGGAGATCTTGGGTTTCCGGTGTTCAACTCTCCGTTTGGAAAGCTCGGCATGATGGTCTGTTTCGACTGGATCTATCCGGAAAGCGCACGCAGTCTCATGCTCAATGGAGCCCAGATCATCGCTCATCCTTCCAATCTTGTTCTTCCGTATTGCCCTGATGCCATGGTCACCCGGTGCCTGGAAAATCGTGTTTTCGCCGCGACGGCGAATCGGATCGGCCGGGAAGATCGGGGGGGAAGCTCCCTTTCCTATATTGGAAGCAGCGAGGTCGTTTCTCCAGCCGGCAAAATTCTGGTGAGAATGGAATCCGAAAAGAGCGGCATTCGCGTCGTGGAAATTGATCCCGCCGCAGCGCTGAGCAAGAGGGTCAACGAATTCAATGATTTAGCTTCCGGAAGACGCACTTCCCAGTATTCTCTCTGACTGCCCGACTGAGATTTGGTCAATGAAGCCCGGAAGAGCGGCACACATCGTTCCTTTATCATCTTCTGACCGTTCTCATTTCAATTCACCTCTATTGCAGTTTTCCCATTATTTTCTTGAAGGAAGTTTTGCATGGATGAATCATCGGTAAAAACTATCAAACGAACGTTGGACGGGATGATGAAAAAATTCGAAGAGACGGCAAGGAAGATCGACGAAGAAATCGAGCGCCGAAACTCGTGGGGAAAGTATGTCAACGAATTTCTTGATAATACTATCGGAGCCATAGAAGACGAGGAAGTGATTTTCAACAAGGAAGCTCGTGAAAACCTGCTCAAATCCGTTCGGGACATGTCCTGGGATGATGCCAAAGAACGCGAAAATCTTCTGAACGAGATAACCAGCTACAGAAAGTCAATCATAACAAGCTGGGAAATTCTTGCCAAATTGAACGAGGAAGTTCTCTCAAGGCATTAGGCGGTTTCCTTTTTCTCGTCAGGTTCACGTGGTAACGACAATCGCTCATCTGACAGGGATCGCTGACGGCTGAGACTCAAACAAAGGAACCAGGAGAAGTCTTCTTAACGGTTCAACACACATTGGAAGACCGGCATGAATCAATGCGGGCGGTGGCGGATAGTCGGGGCGATATCCCGGTGAGGATGGAAAGTGAGCAAGGCGGCTTCCTTGTCGCGGAAATCGATCCTGCGGCGGCAATGAGCAAGAAGGCCAATGAATTCAATGATTTAGCTGACGGCAGGCGCACCCCGCAGTATTCACTTCGGTATGGCTTCTTGATTTTCATCTCCGACTTTTGTAGCATATTTCGTCCTTACCCAAATTCACTGTTTCTTCACATCGTATGGAGGAATCATGAATAAGAAGTTATGGCTGGGATTTATAGCCGTTTACGTAGGACTGGCAATTACGGACTATCTGATTCACGGTGTTCTTCTTGCACCGACCTATCAATCCGATGCACTGAAAATGTTGTGGCGTCCGGATATGATGGACAAGATATGGATCTATTACGTGGTGTATCTGTTCATTGCGTTCTTTTTCACGTTGATATTTTCCAAGGGTTGGGAGGGGAAAGGAATCGGGGAGGGGGTTCGGTATGGTCTCTACATGGGACTTCTGATGGCAACACCGATGGCGTATGCATCGTATGCCATGTACCCTATTCCGTATTCATTGGCACTCCACTGGTTTATCTTAGGGATGATTCAGTACATCATCCTTGGAATTATCGTCGCGGCAGTATTTGGGAAGAAGGCCCCTCCCGCGGCACCGTAGTAAACTCGGGTTTTTTCGGACGGCATCCTTCGGTATACCTGGAGGATGCCGTTGCTGTTTTATGGGTGCTGTTGATGAAAGAATGCGGCGATCGCGGAGGTAATCGACCGAACCTGGTCGCGTGTCAGTCCCGGCCAGCTTGGAAGATTGATACCCCTCAGGCCGAGGTCTTCGGCTACCGGCAGGTGCCGGCGCTCCTGTGAAAACATCGGCATCGTGTGGACGGGATAGAATGTCGGCCTCGTCTCGATGCCCGCATTCCGGAGAAAATCTCTCAGCGAATCGCGGAGTGTTGGTGATTGTGTAAGGATGGAATACATCCAGTAGGAGTGAACGACATGCGGTGATTCCCGGTGCGGAGTAACGGGAACATCCTTCAGATCTGCGGTATACCATTCAGCGATGTCCCGTTTTGCTGCAATCTTCTCTTCTCCCCGTTCGAGCTGCGCAAGTCCGATTGCCGCACAGATGTTTGTCATCCGAAAGTTGAATCCAAGCGCATCATGCCAATATTCGCGGTTCCTGGCAAGACCGTGCATCTTCAGGTGATGGCACCGGTCATAGAGCGCCGGATTGTTGGTCACGACCATTCCTCCTTCGCCTGTCGTTATGGTCTTGTTCCCATAGAAGCTGAATGTCGCCATGCTGCCGAATGAGCCGACATGCTTCCCGCGGTATCGGGATCCAAACGCTTCGGCGCAGTCCTCGACGAGATGAAGATTGTGCTCTTTTGCAATTGCAACGAGCGGGTCCATCTCGCACGGATGACCGTAGAGGTGGACCGCCATGATGGCCCGTGTTCGGGGCGTGATCTTTTTCTGCACATCTTCCGGATCGATCTGCCACGTATCGGAAAGCGAGTCGGCGAACACCGGTGTGGCCCCCGCGTGGCATATCGTGCTTACCGAGGCAATATAGGTGAACGATGGCACGATGACTTCATCATTCTTCCCGATTCCCAGTGTTGCGAGGGCAAGCTGCAGTGCAACCGTTCCGTTGCTTACGGAAGAAGCGTGTCGGGCGCCGACGAACGCTGCAAACTCATCCTCGAACAGCTTGATGAATTTTCCTTTCGAGGAAATCCAGGAAGAGTCTATGCACTCATCGACGTACTTCTTTTCATTGCCGTCGAGAGAAGGCTGATAGATGGGAATGAAGGCGCTCATGCCCCGGCAGTCGCGGTGGTGCGTCGGACTGGCGTTTTTGCGAACCGATCAACAATGGAAACGATCCTGTTCAGATCGATCATCTGGATGCACTCCAGATTGTAGGGGCAGGCTTTTTTCCAGCACGGAGCACATTCCAGGCCTTCGGGAATGAGCTTCTCTCCGCGGTCAAAGAGCTCGATTTCCGTCCAGCAGGAAAGTCCGAACCACGCGATCACATATTTTCTCAGCGCGATCGCCAGATGCATGCCGAAGCTGTCACCCGTGATCACGATATCGCAGATATCCATGTAGCACGCGCCTTTCCGGAGTCCCTCTGTCGTCGGGGTGGCGATGACCGACCGGCGGATTTCGGAGGGAAGGGCATTCATGATCGCCTCGTTGCGTTCCATGTCTTCTCTTCCTCCGACAAGGACGAGCTGCAGCCGATTGTCGGAAGCCATGGCCCGGATGAGCGCGACATGCTGGTCGATCGTCATCTTCTTGTTCGGGAAGAGATTCGAGCATCCGGTATTGAAGCCGACATACACCTTTGCCGGATCGTAGGCGATCTTCGTCTTATACTCTTCGATGAACCGGTGCTCCTCTTCCGTAAATGAGAAGATGCATTCGTCGCGGCGGTATTCGAGATCGAACGTCTCATGCATGATATCAATCCCGGAGCGCTGGTTCTCTCTGAATTTCAGCTTGTCATCGTTTCCCATCCGGTAATTGTAGAGCGCACCCTTGTTGGCGGGAACGATCTTTCCGTCGTTATTGAGAAGAAAACCGAGTTTCGTCGTTGCCTGAAGTTCATTCGCAAATGAGCAGGCATAATCCGTCTTATCGGCGTTCAGGAGATAATCGAACGAGATGTTCCGGAGGATCATCCGGTGCTCGTCGTTCCATACGAAGACGCGGTCGATCAAGGAGTTGTGCCAGAGGATTTTTTCCGCGCTCGGCATCGTGATCCAGTAAATGGTGCTTTCCGGATGCTTTCGCTTAATGGCGGGAAGGATGGATGTATTATAGAGGACATTCCCCATCGCATCGAGGGAGATGATAAGAATCTTCACGCCGATATGATTTTCGGGAATGTCATGCTGGCAACCGTGCTCGAGGCAGTCGGTATAGGAAAAACAGGGCTTGTACCCGGAGAATTTTTTGCAGCGTGGAACGCTGAGCTCAAACGGCTTCTTGTCCATGTGGTTCAATTCAATACTGGAATATCTTTTTTCGACAGGAGCATGCGTGCCTGTGCGACGACGTCTTCCACGGTGATCCCGCTCCCGATCGTGCAATGCTGCTGATCGGCACTGCAGTGCGTCCGGCAGTGCTCATCGGAAACTTCAAGATTCACCGACCGATGATTCAGGATGCCCCAGTAGGTTGCGCAGTTCATGGGGCGGTGGCAGTGGATCGCCAGGCACGGAATGTCGAGCGCATCACCAAGATGTGCGGGGCCGGTCGATGGAGATATAAGAATGTTCGCAGCGGAAAGGAGAATAATAAATTTCCGCAGGTCATGGATGTCGCGTGAAATATCGATAACCCGCGCCGGGTCCCGGGCGATGCATCGCCGGATGAATTCCGCACTCATTTCGCGGGCAGTAAGAACAATCTTCACATGCGGGTCGGGGATCCCGGCGAGCAGATGAGAGACCAGCGTCTCGTACTGTTCTTCGGGCCAGTTCGGTGCAGAGCCGCGCGTTCCTGTGTGTACATAGAGTCTCGTATCTGAGTCGCTGACTCCCCGCGAGAGCAAATAGTTTGCCGCTTCCCGTCGTTCGTCCGCTGTGACGAATATTTCCGGAACAAGATTCTCAGTTTCTACACCCAGCGTTCGGGCAAGGTCCATGCAGTAGTCGGCTTCGTGCCTGAGCGGAGTATAATTATTCCGCGAAATCCCGCGTGTGAACGTCAGGATACTGTACAGCCGATGTCCAACGCTGATCCGGTTGCGGATACCCGCGAAGAACATCTGATAGATTGCCCGTTCGGTCGGGAGGAGCAGAAGCCCCTCCGTGAAATGATGTGAGCGAAGCTCCTTCACGGTCTTCCAGAATGTTTCCTTTTCGAGATCATCGGTGAGCGCTGCATCGAGGTGCGGATTACGGAGAACGATATCTCTTGTGGCCGGGCGCGTTAGTGTTGCAAGGTACGCGTCCGGAAAGCGCTGCCTCAGCTCCCGGATCATCGGAGTAATCATGACTACGTCGCCGATCCGGTCTGTCCGGATTATGAGTATTCTTCTGGGGGTCACGCGGCCGTTGAGGGGTTGATTGCTGTCCATCGCAACCATAGTACGGAAAATTTGTCGTTTTACCAAATTTTGAGTGATTTTGACCGAAATGTCCTTGTATTTCTTCCATCGAATGAATACATTACTGCGTCGCTTCCGGGCGATTGCTCTTCTCTCAATGATAATTCCAACTGGTAATGGATCAACTCGTACAACTGCGTGAAGAGAATCTGCGGCTCAAGAAAGCCGTCGAGGAACTTTCGATTCTGAATGAGCTGGCGCGCGTGATCAGCTCAACCATGAACCTCGAAGCGGTGATCGAGAGTGTCGTGAAGCGGTCGGTGCGTGCCATCCGCGGCAAGCAGGGAATGATCACCCTGGTCGACGAGCAGGCACCCACGGAAATGAAGACACTTATCCGGGCGCAGAATTCGTCTTCCGAGCACCAGCAGTTTCATCTCAATCAGAATATTCTCGGATGGATGCTCATCAACAAGAAACCGCTGATGTCGAACGAGCTGAACACCGATTCGCGGTTTTCCGGAGTCAAGCTCGAAGGGGAATTCCGTTCAATCCTCTGCGTTCCTCTTCTTGTGAAGAACCGGCTGATCGGCATCCTTGCCGTGTTCGACAAGACCGAAGGGAACGAATTCACGGAGGATGACAAGCGGCTGCTTTCGATTATCGCCGCGCAGTCGGCGCAGATTCTCGAGAACGCCCGTCTTTACGAGCAGGAAAAATCCCTCATCGTGATGCAGGATGAATTGAAATTCGCCGCCAAGATCCAGTTCGAGCTTCTTCCGCATCAGGCACCGGTAATTCCGGGATACGAAATTGCGGGAAAGAGCATACCGGCTCAGGTGGTGGGAGGCGACTATTTTGATTTCATCTCCATCGATGCAGGACATCATGCCATTGCTGTGGGCGACGTTTCCGGCAAGGGACTTCCCGCCTCGCTCCTCATGGCCAATTTGCAGGCAACGCTCCGCGGTCAGACGCTCGGGACACCGCTGGCAAAAGAGTGTGTCATGCGTTCCAACAAGTTGCTCTACCAGAGCACCAGCAGCGAGAAGTTCGTCACGCTCTTCTACGGTATTCTGGATCATGAATCACATGAGCTGCGATTCTGCAACGCGGGACACGACCCCCCGTTTCACTTCTTCAAAGGGACACAGGTCAACCGTCTGCGCACGGGAGGGATCGTTCTCGGCATTCTCAATGATTTTCCCTTCCAGGAAGAAGTGATCCCGATCTCGCCCGGAGACCTCATGGTGATCTATTCGGACGGAATTCCGGAGGCGATGAACTCCTCAAAGGAACAGTTCGGGGAAGAGAAGCTGGAAAAGATACTGCTGGAGTGGCGATCAGAATCTGCAGAAGGCATCATTGATGCGGTGGTCTCGGCAGTCCGTCAGCATGCCGGTGCCTGGCCGCAATCCGATGATATGACGATGATTGTTGTCAAACGAACGGGCGGGTAAGCAGTATCTGGCTTATCGGGCAAATATGAATCTCGATGAATTGTTGAGTGGAGAAAGGGGGAGCGTCGTATGTACATGCGTCTGGTTCAGCTGAATGTGAAAGAGGAAGCCCTCGGAGAGCTCAGGTCATTCTATGACCTCAACATTGTTCCCGCGTTGCGCTCGATCCGCGGCTGCCTGTATGCCGGTCTCGTCCAGGGATCGGGACGTCCTTCGGAATGTGTCTCGATGACATTCTGGGATACCGCAGAGAATGCCGATAGTTATGAAAAGAGCGGTCTCTTCAAGAAACTTCTGGAGAATGCCGGAAAGTATCTCGCGGATACTTCCGAATGGAAGATCCTGCTCACCGAGGATCTTTCGGTTCAGTATGAAGAGGTACGTGAGGAGCCGGTCGTCAATGCCTACCATCTCGCATCGTCCCAGACCGGAGAACTCCTTTCCGCTGCACGCATGAGGGGAATCTACCTCCGCGTCGTTTCTCCCCAGCTTCGGCCCGGAAAAGAGGAAGAATTCAAGCGCATCTACACCGAAGACGTGCTTCCCAAGTTGAGAACTGTGCGCGGCTGCCGGTATGCCGCACTCATCGAACACACCAGCGAAACGCGTAAGATGCTCTCCATGAGCATCTGGGACAGCAAACAGGATGCCGATGACTATGAGATCAGCGGGACCTTCGATGATCTTACCGACAAGGTGAAGCACACGTTCTCCGAAATTTATCAATGGAAGATGCGTCTCGAGCAGGAAACCGGCAATCAGGTTGTGACCAGTGAAGAACTCAGAGTCGAAGGATACAGTGTTGTTGCCGGACAGAGTTTCTTCTGATGCCGGGAGCCGGGACAGGGAGGTGCTGGTAGTACGATGACCACGACACAAGCCGATCGGCTCCGCCTCAATATCCTGTTCGAGAATATCGATGATGGGACCTTTGCCGACGTACGCAAAGCGCTCCGCGAGCGCCGCTACGGTTCCGGAGAGATCATTCTCGAAGACGGAAGCGATGGCGGTGAACTCTTTTTCCTCACCGACGGCCGCGTGCGTATCGTCAAGAAAGGGAAATTCAGCGCAGAGAAAACGCTCGCACTTCTTCACCCGGGAGATTTTTTCGGGGAGCTTGAACTTGTCGACGGCCGCCCGCGTTCGGCACGTGTCGTGGCGGTGGAAGAGTGTACGGCCTACGTCCTGAACAAAGAGAAGTTTGAGGATCTCCTCGCCGGCAACCATCCGTTCGCCCTCCGTCTTCTTCAGGTTCTGAGCATCCGCCTCCGTTCACTCAACAACCACTTCATCAGCGAGCTGGAACGCAATGCTCAACGGTCCGCCACCGAGCTGAGCAAGCTCGAACGGCTCATCGAGGCATCGAAAGTGCTGAATTCGACGCTCGATCTTGATAAGCTCCTCGACATTATCCTCGAAACCGCACTGAAAATCGTGAATGGTGACCGGGGAACGGTCTATCTTATCGATCACGAAGCCCAGGAGCTCTGGTCGAAGGCCCTCAAGGGATCGGAAATCGTTACGATCCGTCTCCCGATCGGGAAGGGAATTGCGGGATACGTCGCGGCGACCGGCGACACGCTCAACATCACCGATGCATATCTCGATCCGCGGTTCAATCCGGAGATCGACAGGAAAAGCGGGTACCACACCGACACGATACTCTGCATGCCGATGAAGAACAAGGATGGCAGGATCATCGGGGTCTTTCAGCTTCTGAACAAAAAAAGCGGCAATTTTACGCACGACGACGAGAGCTTTATCGCTGCGCTCTCCGTTCACGCGGCCCTGGCGCTGGAAAATGCGAGGTTATACGAGGAAGAGAAAGCGCTCCATCGCATGCGGGAAGAAGTGCGTCTGGCGGCGAAGATCCAGCGTGATCTTCTTCCCAAATCCATTTCGCAAATTGCAGGGTATGACATTGCGGGTGTCTCGATCGCGGCTCAGATGGTTGGCGGCGACCTCTACGATTGCATTCCCATCGATGCATGCCGCGCTGCAATCTGCCTCGGCGACGTTTCCGGCAAAGGTCTTCCCGCCGCACTGCTCATGGCGAATGTCCAGGCGACACTGCGCGCACAGACCGCGGCAAACCTCCCCATCCCGGAATGCATCATCCGTTCCAACAAGCTCCTCTTCCAGAGCACAAGTTCCGATAAATTCATCACTCTCTTCTACGCGGTTCTTGATGCGGAACATCATCGGTTGACGTACTGCAATGCAGGCCATGATCATCCGATTCTCATTTCAGGAGATAAGAACATCGTGCGGCTGAAGACCGGCGGCATCGTCCTCGGCATCATGGATCCTTTTCCGTTTGTCGGGGATTCAGTCCCGCTTCATCGGGGGGATGCACTTGTTGTCTATTCCGACGGTGTGGCGGAAGCCATGAATGCACGGGACGAACAATTCGGTGAGGAACATTTGGTCGAAGTGGTCAGGAAAAATAACCACCGCACCTCCCGGGAACTGATCGACGCCATCATTGCCGCAGTCAAGGAGCATACGGGCAATCATCCCCAGTACGATGATATGACGCTCCTCGTGTTGAAACGCAACGCGGAATAAAATATCCCGTTCTTTGGATCTTCAGGTCATCCCGACCCGGCTACTCTTCTCCGCGTACCTCGAGGAGGACGATATGATACGAGTAGTGAATTTCCCTTGCCGAGTAGACGACCCCGATGAAGAGTGTCACCATCCCCACGATGAAAACAAAAAGTGGAATTGCCTGCAGCAGCTCCGTGGTAGCGAAAAGATTTACGGCGATGGAGACGGAGCTGAGGACGAACAGCCCGATCGAGATCTGCAGCGAAAGAATGGCGTTGCGGACATACCGGCTGCGGACCAGAAGACCCTCGGTCTGCTTGCCGATGCTCATGAGCCGCACGTTATCGGTGTAGTTGAGCTCTCCCTCGTCCGCAAGCTGCTGCGTGTAGCGGCGCTTTTCCTCGTTCATGAGCCGGATGCGCGTCACAATGTTGGAATAACGGTTCGTCAGCCCCAATAGGAGCAAGCCGACGGCAGAAATTCCTATGGCAGGAGCGAGGATCGCCTGAATTGCCTGTATGGCGGTGACAGTCGGTTCTTGCATGTTCTCTTGTTCGGTCTTAACAATAAGATATTTTGGTTGGAATGTAAAAATTTTCATATTAACATGAAACACGGACTCTCCTTGCAGGAATTCATACGGGTAACAAGAGATGAAGAAACATGACAGCACAGAGAATAATTGAATACGTGAAACGGGTGGCTTCAGTAGTAGCATGTCTCCTCCTGTTGTGGTGTTCCGGCGCCCGCAGTGAGAGCCACGTGATGATCGTGGTGATCGACGGCGGCCGGTATACCGAAACTTTTGGCGCCAAAGACCGGAATATGCCGGTGATCTGGAATGTCCTTCGACCGCAGGGGACAATTTTTACCAACATGCGAAATGAGGGGAAAACCCTCACCTGCCCCGGGCATGCTTCGATCCTTACGGGTGTGTGGCAGTACATTCCGAATAACGGCTCCGAACGCCCGCATAATGCGACGCTCTTCGAATACCTGAGGAAAGAGACCTCGGCACCCGCACAGTCGTGCTATGTGATTTCGGGTAAGGAAAAACTGGACGTCCTCACGTACGGTACGGATCCGCAGTACGGCAAACCATATGGCGCATCCTTCCTTTTCGGTGATACGAGCGATGTCGAAACGTACACCAAAGTCTCAACAACGATCTCCCGCGATCATCCGCGTATGACGATCGTGAATCTCCCGGAAGTTGATCTGCGCGGTCACGCGAAAGACTGGAATGGTTACCTCTACGCCCTTCACCGGGCCGACAGCCTCGTCGGACTCCTGTGGACTCAGATCCAGTCGGATTCCATCATGCGGAATACAACGACACTCTTCGTCACGAACGATCACGGCCGGCACGACGAACAGCATGGCGGGTTCCAGAACCACGGCGACACATGTGAAGGATGCCGCCATATCATGCTGTTGGCTCTTGGTCCGGATTTTCCTGCGGGCAATGTGGTGACCGATACCACGACACAGGTGGATTTAGCCCCGACATCGGCGCAGATTCTCGGAATTCTGATGCCTCCAACACAGGGGAAAAATATTCTGCGCAAGGAAGTTCATTCCGCCAAATGATGAGAATTCCGCGATGCCTCGGAATGTTTACCATCGCACTTGCGGCAGTGGTATTCTGCCGAAGCGGAGCCCGGTCCCAGGTTCCGGAAATATCAATCACGCTTTCCCCTAACGATTCGCTCGAGCTTTTTTCCCGGGATCCTTTCAGCAACGATTTTGTGAATGCGTCGCTCTCGTGCAACGGGCATATCTGGAAGAAGATCGAGCTGAGATTCAAGGGCCGCTCGAACAGGCCCTATCCCAAAAAATCATTCCGGATAAGATTCCCTGACGATCAGCCGTTCCGCGGAGCGAGGCAGATCAATCTTCATGCAATGTACACCGACAAGTCCTTTCTCCGCGAAAAACTCGCGTGGTCGATATTCGAGGATCTTCATGATCTTGCCCCGCACGCGGAATATGTCCGGCTCACGATCAATCAGGCATACCAGGGACTCTATCTGATTGTCGATCACGTTGACAAATATTTCCTCGGCGTTCACAAGAAGGAAAAGCCGTCGCTGTACGAGGCAGCGGGGGAGTATGCCCTGGCTGAACTCAATACGGTTCCGGACAAACTCCTGAAGCTCTATTATACAAAGCACCTTGAGGATGATCATTACGACGATCTGAAGGATCTTATCCGGAATCTGCAGGATACTCCCGACACGCTCTTCGAGGAAACCGCGGACCGCCTCTTCGACATGAACAGCGTCTACCACTGGTTCACGGCGAATATTCTCACCATGAGCGGGGATTCGTACAGCAAAAACTATTATCTCTATAAGAGAAGCGCCTCTCCGGAAGAGAAGTGGGTGATCATTCCCTGGGATTACGATCTGACATTCGGGCTGACCGGCGATCCGGCGATGCCGGTGCGATCGGCACTGCTGAACGACGGCTTCGCTTACACATTCCCGCCACTGATGGGTCCGCAGAGTGTTCTCAAGGATCGGCTCTGGGCAAATCCATCCATGCACGCGCGTCTGGTGCACTGTGTGGATACGGCACTGCAGACATTCTTCAGAAGCGAGGTGATGGATCGCCGCATCGACAGTCTTGCGGGATTGATTCGGACGAGCGTGGAGCAAGATCATCAGAAAAGAGGGACCATTCAGGACTTCGATGACTGCGTGATGGAGATGAAGTATTTTGTACATGCGCGGAGGAATTATCTTCTCTCCACGTTCATTCATTCGCCCCGGGGGACATTCGGGACCGTTACTCTGCCGATTGATCAGAAAGAGACGCGGTACGATTTTATTGGTGTTGATGGAAGGCAGCTTGCCAGTTTCTGGCCTGATCACATTGATGGACTGGATAGTCTGAAAGTGATCGTGCATCCTGATGCGATCCCCCCGAATCTTCTTTCATCGGATACCGGGAGATGTGTAAGACGGTGGGTTGAGCTTGCGGCAATACCGCCGGGCGCGAAGTTTTCCGGGAAATTTCAGTGGATGTATCAGGACATCTCGTCGAGGGATCGTGAAGTGGGGACCGGCGTGAACGATGAACGCTCGCTGAAGTGTTTTCGCTTCGACGGCACTTCATGGAAACCGGTATCAGCACCCATCAATCCGTTGTGCAACACCGTGACTTTCGATTCCATCGATGAGCGCGTTTGCGGCAAGGGCAGCTATTTTGCGATCAAAGTTCCGTAGCGGATTCGTCTCTGCACTTGCAGTCTGCATTCTCGCGGCGTCTGCCACGGCTCAGACACGCAGCGATTTCTTCATCCATACTCCGTCTGGCGACAGCCTCGATGCCACGAGTTTTACTCCGCCTGCTCTTCCGCCATCGAAGGGGTATCCTGCACTTCTTCTCATCCATGGTTTCGGTGCGGACAAGAGTACGCGCATTCCGTCGTGCAAAATTTACGCTGCAAACGGATATTTCACGCTCGCCTATACTGTTCGGGGACACGGAAAATCCTCGGGGCTCTCCTCTATCATGTCGACACCGGAACGGCAGGACCTTCACACTGTTCTGGATTATCTGAAACATTTGCCAAACGTTGACTCCAATGCCATCGGGATTGTCGGAAGCTCGCAGGGCGGGCTCCACGGCCTCTGGGCTGCGGTCGATCATCTCAATGTGAGAGCAGTCTGTGCCGATGCGATCGTTCCGCAGTGGGCGTCGGATATGCTCTCGAACGGCTCGATCCGGCGAACGATGCTTCTTCTCCTGAAGACGACTTCGGTTCGTTATGCACCGGTACGGGACACGCTTGTCCGGTATGTGATGCATGATGATTACGACTCTCTCGTTTTGCGCTTCCCGGTTTCCCGGGATGTCGACACTGCAGTTTTGAGTCGCTCCGATGTGCCGAGAGAAACATTTCTCAAGTGGCAGGATCACTATTTCTCACCGGAAAACGGGATTGCAGCGTTTCTCAATCAGTCGTCGCCGGGCGAATTGTATGTGGGGACTCAGGGGCATTTCTCGGACGACGATTCGGCAGAGACCTACGTCCAGTCAGATCTTACATTCCGCTGGTTCGGAAGATTTCTCATGCACCGCGAGTCCGGCATTTTGCGTGAACCGCCAGTCGTACTGGCGTACAGCAGTCTGCCGGCCGACACGTCGGGGAGATTTCACTGGTCGCATCTGCGAATGGATGCCTATCCAGACAAAAGTACGTCGATGCTTCGGCTCTATTTCCATCCCGACTCTACGATTTCCACCCATCGTGATGATCGGACTGCCTCTCCATTCGTGCTGGAAAACAGATATCTCGATACGACCTATACAATAGAGAAGGGCTTCATCGAGGGGTTCCGGGGCGCGCATTTTGAGAAGATATTACCGCAGTCGAGCATCGTTTTTACTTCTGCACCGCTCGACTCTTCGATGTTCTGGGTCGGTCAGCCGGAGATGCACCTCTATCTCTCCTCACGCGATTCAGAATTTCCGCTCCACGCGCAGATCTATGAGGTGGACACTGCCGGGAAGCAGTACTTCATCAATCGGATTAATTATATCGCACGCCACTGGGATACACGCTCACCACGCGAGATCGATGTGAGAGGAATCCCTCATGCGCACCTTTTCTCAAAGGGGAGCCGGATCAGGATCATCCTCACCAACATCGATAAGAGCAACCGAAAAATCCTCGGTTCGTATCCTTTCGTACTGCCGGTGTTCAGGAACGCCGGCGTCTCTCTTCTTTTTAATCCAAAACATCCTTCGAGCCTCTCACTTCCCGTCGTCGGCAGACTTCCCGGACTGAAGTAGTGCGGCTCTGCACGGGAGGGTTGCATACGTGATGAAATCTTTGTAAGATACGGCTCACGAACTGAGATTTTTCACTCGCTGCGAAACAGGTGAAATCCAAACGATTCGGCATTTGGCTCGCACTCCTGATCGAAGTCCTCCTCCTCACGGTTCTCACCTCGACGTTTGGCGGCGAGAAATTTTTCGAGTCCACCTTCCTCAGCTGGTCCAACATTTCCCAGGTCATCCGCGCACTCTCGTTCATTGCCATCATGGCGGTCGGACAGGCGCTTGTGCTCATCACTGCAGGAGTTGATCTCTCGGTCGGCTCGGTTCTCGGACTTTCCGGCGTGATCACCGCGGTCCTCCTCAATCACGGCTCGAATATTCTTGTGGGGATAGTTGCAGGGGTTACCGCGGGCATCGTCTGCGGTGCTCTCAACGGTCTGCTTATCACCCGCGCACAACTTCCTCCCTTCATTGCAACACTTGCGATGATGAGCGTGGCGCGCGGACTCGCATTCGGTCTTACCGGCGGGGAAACGATCCGCAATCTTCCGGCGGATTTTCTCACGATCGGACAAGGGGAGATTCTGAGTGTTCCGGTGCCGATTCTCGTGATGGTGATTATTGCGGTTATCGCCGGATATCTGCTGAAATCGACAACTTGGGGGAGATATGTCTATGCGATTGGCGGGAATGAGGAAGCGGCACATTTCAGCGGTGTGAATGTCAAAAAAGTGAAGCTGATTGTGTATCTTCTCTCTGGTCTGACGGCAGGAATCGCGGGCGTGCTCTTCACGTCCCGGTTCGGCGTCGGACAGTCGACTGCCGGACTCGGGTACGAGCTGGATGTTGTTGCAGCGGCGGTGATCGGCGGTGTGAGTCTCTCGGGCGGAAGGGGAACGATTCTCGGTGCGATTATCGGATCGCTGCTGATGGGCATTCTGCGCAACGGGCTCGTGCTTCTGAACGTCTCCGAATACTGGCAGGAAGTTGCCATCGGACTCGTGATCATTATGGCAGTCATCATCGACAGAAAATCCAAAAAATAAATTCTGAAGGAAGAGTTTGTATGAAAAGAATTCTCGTTCTCTGTGTGATTGGAATTCTCGCGCTGGCTGGATGCGGGAAAAAGCAGGAAGAGAAGAAATGGGTGTTTGCGTTTGTTCCCAAGCTGCTGGACAACCCCGTCTTTCAGCTTGCGTGGACGGGTGCACAGGCGGGGGCGAGAGAGCTCGACAGTGGAAAGATCGAAGTACAGCGTTACGCGCCCGTGAAATCCGATGCCGTGGAGCAGGCGGGAATTATTGAAAGTCTCATCGAGCGCAAAGTGGACGGCATTGCGATTTCGGTGAACGATGCGGATGCGCTGAAGGAATCGATCGACAAAGCGGTTGATGCGGGAATTCCGGTCGTGACGTTCGATTCCGATTCTCCAAAAAGTAAACGTCTCGCCTATTACGGTACGGCAAACAAGCCGAGCGGCAGGATGATGGCGGAATATCTTGTGAAGCTGATGGGGAAGAAAGGGAGCATCGGGATACTCATGGGCACGCCGGGCGCGCCGAATCTCGAGGAACGGAAGCAGGGGATACTCGAATACCTGAAGGATTATCCCGACATCAAGATCGTTGCCACAGTGTATTGCTATGATGATGTGAATAAAGGCGTCAGTGAAATGGAAGCGGCGATGGCCGCGCATCCCGAGCTGACGGGCTGGATACTTCCCGGTGCGTGGGCGCTCTTTACACCACCACCCGGACCGTTCGCCTCGAAGAAACCGGGGAGCGTGATCGTCGTCTCGATCGATGCCCTTCCCGAGCAGCTCGATTATGTCCGCCAGGGATATGTGCAGGTGCTTCTCGGGCAGAAGCTCTGGAACTGGGGATATGAGAGTGTCCGGATGCTGAAGGACATTAAGGAAGGAAAAAAGGTGGAAGGCGTTTTCGATTCGGGCGTGGATGTGATCACAAAAGAGAACGTCGAGCAGTATGCAGAGAAGTGGAGAACGGGGAAGTTCTAGGTCAAACATGAGGAAAATGAGCATGAAATATCGATATCTCCTGCTGGCAGTGATGGTCCTGTTCATTGCTTCCTGCGCCAAGAAGGAAGAATCCAAATCCACAAAAACCATCGGTGTGTCACTCCTGACGCGGGCACACGTCTTTTATAAGGACCTCGAAGAGGGATTGAAGTCCGAAGCGGCCAAGGATGGATATGAATTGATCATCACCGCAGGCGACTTCGATCTCGGAAAGCAAAGCTCGCAGATCGAAGATTTTGTTACGCGCAAAGTCGACGCCATCGTTGTCTGCCCGGTCGATTCACGCGGCGTCGGGCCGGCAATCAAGGAAGCCAACAATATGAAGATCCCCGTCTTCACCGCAGATATCGCGGCACAGGAAGGTGAGACGGTTTGTCATATCGCATCGGATAATGTCGCGGGCGGACGGCTCGCCGGAGAATACCTCGCGAAGATACTCAACGGCAAGGGGAACATCGCCATCATCGACCAGCCGACGATCACCTCCGTGCTTGATCGAGTGCAGGGATTCAAGTCGGCGATTGCAAAATATCCCGGCATGAGGATCGTTGCAGATGTCAACGGCGAGGGAGTGCGTGACAAGGCCATGCAGGTTGCATCAGATATTCTGCAGGCCCATCCCGATCTCGACGGCGTGTTCGGCATCAACGACGATTCTGCTCTCGGCACGCTTGATGCGGTGATGCAGTTTAACCGGAAGAACATCTCTATTATAGGGTACGATGCCACGCCCCCTGCGCGGGACGCGATTCTCAAAGGAACCGCCCTGAAAGCGGATGTCATACAGAATCCGACAAAGATCGGCGAAACGACGATTGCCAAGATCAAGGATTACTTCGCCGGGGTAGCAATTCCGAAAATAGTCCCGGTGGATGTCGGAATCGTCGACAAGGAAGCTCTCGAGAAAATGGCGGTGAAGTAGTCATGTCAGCTCTTCTCCAGATGAACGGGATACGCAAGCAGTACCCGGGTGTGCTTGCGCTGAACGATGTGAGCTTCGGGCTCAACGCGGGAGAAGTCCACTGTCTGCTCGGTGAGAACGGTGCCGGAAAATCGACGCTGATGAAAGTGCTCGCGGGTGCGCTATCGAAAGACTCTGGATCCATTCTCATCGATGGGAAAGAGGTGGATCTTGCGTCACCCGCCGATGCGCAGCACAACGGTATCGGTATGATCTATCAGGACTTCAAGCTCGTTCCGGAGCTTTCCGTTGCTGAGAATGTTCTCCTCGGCAGTGAGCCACGAAGAGGGAATTCGCCGTTCATTGATTTCAGGAGCATGCATGAAAAAGTCCGGAGCGTGCTTGCCCAGCTCGGCGAAGAAATTCCGACCACCGCGGTCGTGAGCTCACTCAGCACAGCGCAGAGACAGATCGTGGAGATCGCAAAGGCGCTTTCGAAGAACGTCAGAATCCTTGCGATGGATGAACCCTCTGCTGCACTCACCGAGAAAGAACTCCAGAATCTCTTTACCGTGATTCGCCGGCTGAAAAGCGAGGGCGTCGGCATCATCTACATCTCTCACCGGCTCGAGGAAATCTTTGAAATCGGAGACCGCGTGACAATTTTGCGGGATGGCGCATTCGTCCATTCCTGTCCGATCAAGGAAGTCGACCGCCGCAGTCTTGTGCGCTGGATGGTGGGGCGTGAGCTTGAAAGCGAATACCCGAAGCTCTCTCTCGAGCAGGGGAATGAAGTTCTTCGTATCGAGCATCTTGATGCGGGAATGCTGAAAGACATTAATCTCTCAGTGTATCGGGGAGAAATCCTTGGATTCGCCGGGCTGGTTGGTGCCGGCCGGAGCGAACTGGCACGCGTTATTTTTGGCGCGGATCCGAAAGAGAAGGGAAAAATCTATCTCGACGGAAAGGAGATCGCGCCGTCTTCCCCGAGGCAGGCCATCGATCTCGGTATTGGCCTTCTCACAGAAGACCGGAATAAATTCGGACTCATCATGCAGATGAGCGTGCGTGAGAACATCTCTCTCTCGAATCTCCGCGAAGTGTTGAAAGGTCTCTTCGTCAACAGATCGCGGGAAAATGAAGTAGCTGAACGCTTCAAAAACGAATTGAGGATCAAGACCCCGTCGATCGAACAGGAAGTCGAGCATCTGAGCGGTGGAAACAGGCAGAAGGTGGTCCTGGCGCGCTGGCTCTTCACGAAGTCGAAGCTCCTCCTCTTCGATGAGCCGACATCCGGCATCGACGTCGGTGTGAAGTACGAGATCTACAACCTTATCAACCAGCTGGCGAAAGAAGGAATTGGCGTTGTCGTCATCTCGTCCGATCTTCCAGAGCTGCTCGGCATCAGCGACCGCGTGGTGGTCATGCACGAAGGGAAGATCACCGGAACCATGAAGCGGAAGGACGCCACGCAGGAACATGTTATGACACTCGCCACCGGCGGCGCTCTGGAGGTAGGCAGTGCCGGCTGAGGCGCGGAAAGGCGTGCAATTCCGTGCGCTGGTGGGAGAGCTCGGCATCTCTATCGCGCTGGTGATCGAAATCGCACTCTTCGCAATTCTCTCTCCCTACTTTTTCACCGCGGAAAACATACTCAACGTTACACTCCAGACGTCTATTACCGCGATCATTGCCGCCGGGATGACGTTTGTCATCCTCACCGGAGGCATCGATCTCTCCGTCGGAGCGCTTGTGGCGATGAGCGGCGTGATCGCAACGACCATTCTCAAGCTCGATTATTCCTTCGGCGTAGTCTTTCCGCTCGCACTTCTGGTGGGAGTCATCGTCGGGATGTTTTCCGGGTCGGTGGCGGGAATGTTTATCACAAAATTCCACATCACGCCGTTTATCGTGACGCTGGCGCTCATGACGGTCTGGCGCGGCGCGGCGTACATGTTCACCGACGGCAGACCAGTCTGGGGATTACCGGATGCGTTCAGCTTCCTCGGGAGCGGCAGGGTCTTTTCGGTGCCGGTTCCGACGATTATCATGGTCGCTGTGTTCATTCTTGCCTATATCGTTCTCACGAAAACACGCTTTGGAAGATATGTCTATGCGGTGGGTGGAAACACCGAAGCGGCGCGTCTTGCGGGCATTGAGACGAACAAGATTCTGTTCATCGTCTACATGATCAGCGGCGGACTGGCGGCGCTGAGCGGTGTGCTTCTCGCTTCACGTATGAATTCCGGGCAACCGAATGCGGGACTCATGTACGAACTCGACGTGATTGCGGCCGTTGTGGTAGGTGGCGGAAGTCTCTACGGCGGCAAGGGCTCCATCGTCGGCACATTCATCGGGGCGATGCTCATCGGCGTACTGCGGAACGGACTGAATCTGCTGAACATCAACTCTTATATTCAAATGGTCGTGCTCGGCTGTGTGATATTGCTGGCGGTCATGCTCGATCAGTGGAGAACGAGAAAATTTTCCTGAAAGGATACCATGCGTACACGGATTCTTATATGGAGTTCTCTGATTTGTCTCCTCATACCAGCTGTTGTTACGGCGCAACAGCAACAGCCGTTCGTGCTGACGGCGTATGGCGGACTCTTCTTCCCTTCGAATGTCGATTACAAGGATAATTTCAAATCGACCTCGGATGCGATTTACGGATTCGGTGTTGGAATTCCGGTTGCACAGCAGCTCTATCTCATTGTCGATTATTCTCTCTTTCATGTCACAGCATCTCCCGATCTTCCCAACGACAGCTCGCTTGTCCTTGACGAGCACTTCTGGCACGTTGGATTGCTTGTGAAACAGCCGCTGAGCCCTCTATTGCTCCTGCGTTTTTCCGCCGGGACGAATATCGTGACGGTTCAGCAAACCACATCCAGCGCATCGGTTGCGTCGGTCACCACAGAAGCCCCCAGGAAGATCGGTTTCTTCGGCGGACCCGGCGTTGAGTATCGCACGAGCGATCCCCATCTTTCTTTCTTCGGCGATATCATCTATGATTACCGGCATGTGACGGAAAAAGAGATGTTTGGAGATTTCGGCGGCGTGAGGGTTGTGGTGGGGATGCACGTAACGCTGTTTTAGCGATCGTTTCGCCGCTGCTGGCTTACACCTTGAACTTCTCTTGCTGATCCCGTACATTTGTTCCGGCAGCAGGTTCATCGCGCCGCTTCTCTATTCCACTGACATACTTCGAAGGAACATTCGTATGAAAACCTTCTTCCTCATTCTCCTCGTGCTCATTCCTTCAATCATTCTTGCTCAAACCAATGTCGACAAAATCACCCGCGTGCTCGATTCACTGACACTCGCTTCCATCGATCACTGGAAGATGAGCCCCGATCTGAAAAAGATGCCCGCTATGACCGGCGAACCGACTCAACCCGGCTTCGACGATTCAAAATGGGAGACACTCGAACTGAATCACTCGGTTTACCCGGATACATGCTGGCTCAGGAAGGAATTCGTTCTCCCGCAGTCGTTTCTTGGGCGGCCAATCAAAGGAAAACTGAAGTTTTTCGTCTCTGTGGACGATTATGGATACCTCTGGGTAAACGGTCAGAGCAAAGGATTCTTCCCATGGGATGGCGAGTTCGTCCTGACCGACAACGCGCAGCCGGGTCAGAAATTTGAGCTGGCGATCAAGGCATGCAACACCGGTGGTCCTCTTCGTCTGCTCCGGGCAGAACTGCAGTTTGAGAACACACCGCCTCTCCGGAATCAGATCCAGGACTTTGCTCTGAGTTTGAAGGTCGGCCAGAAACTCCTCGGCTTCGATACCTACCAGACGGCCGGCGGGAAGAAGGAAGACCCGAAGATCGACAAGTCCAAAATGAACCATGATGAAAAAGTGAAGCTCGGTGCGCTTCTCCAGAATCTCGCCTCGCAGGTTGATGTCGATGCTCTTGGGAACGGTAACCTCCAGAAGTTCACCACATCGTTTTCGCAGGTGCGTACACAGCTGAAGCCGATACAGGATTTTGTGAAAAAGTATACGCTCTTCTTTGATGCGAATGCTCACATCGATGCGGCGTGGCTCTGGCGCGATAAGGAAACCATCGAAGTCTGCAAGAACACATTCTCTTCCGTCCTGGATATGATGGATGCACGACCCGATTTTACGTACACACAAAGTGCTGCCGCATATTACGACTGGATGGAAAAGCTTTATCCGGATGTCTTCAATCGGATTGAACAGCGCGTGAAGGACGGGCGCTGGGAAGTTGTCGGAGGAATGTGGGTGGAGCCCGACTGTAATCTCCCGAGCGGCGAATCGTGGATGCGGCACCTCCTCTATGCGAAGAAGTATTTCCAGAACAAGCTCGGCTCCGATGTGAAGATCGGGTGGAATCCCGACTCGTTCGGGTATAACGGCAACATGCCGGAGTTCTACGAGAACGCCGGCATCGACGCATTCATCACGCAAAAAATCGGATGGAACGAATATAATGTCTTTCCGTACCGGCTCTTCTGGTGGGAGAGCGAGGACGGCTCGCGCGTGCTGAGCTATTTCCCGTTCGATTATGTGAATTCCGTCGATGATCCGTTCCAGCTTGTCGACTGGCTGCGGCAGTACGATGCCAATACCGGGATCCCGAATATGATGATTCTGTTTGGAGTGGGAGATCACGGCGGCGGACCGTCGAATGAAATGCTCGACCGCGTTGAGCGGTTGAAGAAGCTTGATATCTATCCGACGATCGAGTACGGGACCGCTGCGCAGTATCTCGACTGGATCAAGAAACAAGATCTGTCAACACTGCCGGTCTGGAAGGATGAGCTCTATCTTGAGTATCATCAGGGCACATACACCACACAGGCGAAAATGAAGGAATGGAACCGTCGGAGTGAGGCGCTGCTGACAAATGCCGAGAAACTCTCATCGATCGCGTCGCTTTACGGAAAGCCGTATCACTCCGGCGATCTCGAGGAAGCATGGCGCAATGTTCTCTTCAACCAGTTCCACGATATTCTCCCGGGATCGGGGATTCGTGAGAATTACATCGACGCCACCGAAAAGTTCAAGAAATCCAAAATGATCGGGACGTTCGAGATTAACCAGTCACTCCAGGCGATCGGCAAGTCGGTCAATACGTCTGGATTGAAAAAAGGCAAGCCGGTTCTCGTTGTGAATCCGCTGTCGTGGAACCGTACCGATGTCGTTCACCTTGCACTTCCTGAAGGTGATGAATCGGATTATACGATCTTCGACCGCGCGGGAAAAGAAATCCCCTCGCAGGTCGAACGTCTCGATAAGTACCACCGCGAGATTCTCTTCATTGCCACAAATGTTCCCTCCATGGGATATTCGGTTTACCAGCTTTCTCATGCGCGAATATCCGCGTTTAGTCCGCGGCTATCTGTTTCTACGACGATGATCGAGAACGATGCCCTGCGCGTGACGATTGATACGTCAACAGGATGGGTCAAGAGCATTTTCGACAAGCGCAAAGGAAAAGAAATCCTCAGCGCTCCGGGAAACGAGCTTCAGCTTCTCGAAGACAAGCCGAAGCAATGGGATGCGTGGAATGTCGGTCTCACGGGTGTCAAGTTTCCCTCGCGTCTCAGGAAAATTGAAGTATTGGAAACAGGACCCGTCCGCGCTACCATCCGCATCACGAGAGATTATCTCAAGCCCGGCGTGGTAAAGGATCCGCCGACCCCCCAATATCCGAACTCGTTCTTTACACAGGACATTTCACTCTACGACGGTGATGATGCAGTGCAGTTTGCGCTCGATGCCGACTGGTGGGAAGAACACACGATGATCAAAATCGCATTCCCGCTCTCGTTCACCGACAGTGTTGCGACATACGAGATACCGTACGGCTCCATTGAGCGTTCGACGAGGATGGATGACCGCTGGGAAAAGGCAAAAGTCGAGGTTCCCGCTGAGCGCTGGGCGGATGTGTCAAGCGATGGATACGGTGTGAGTCTGCTGAACACATCGAAATACGGATACGATATCAAGGGCAACGTGATGCGGCTCTCGATTCTGCGTTCTCCCAGCCGGCCCGACCCGACTGCCGACCGAGGCAAGCATCATGTCGAGTATGCGATCTATCCGCATGAAGGCGACTGGAAATCATCCCGCACCGTGCATCGCGGTTATGAGATGAACAATCGCCTCATTTCCAGCATTATTGAAACACACAAAGGAGCCCTGCAACCGGAAAATTCGTTCGTTGGTCTCACACCCGAGAATCTCGTTCTGACCACGGTCAAGAAAGCCGAAGACTCCGACGCGTGGATCATACAGTGGTATGATGCGAAGGGAAATGGCGGCCAGGCAAACATCACGCTTCCAAAAACTCCGAAGAAGGTCTTTGCCACTACCGTTATGGAAAAAGACGGCGCGCCAATTCCGTTCTCAAAAAATGTCGTTACAGTCTATACGAAGAAATCGGGGATGATGACGATTAAGGTCTATTTCTGAACCGGTTCGACACAGATCGTTGGAGGACTCTATGATGCGGAGAACTGTTTTACTGGTTCTGGGAAATCTTGTTGCAATCGCTTTTCTCTTCGGACAGTATTCCAATTCCGCGGAGATCGACAACAATCTCCTCAAGCTTTCGGTCAACAAGAGCACCCGGACATGGTCGCTCTCCGAGCATCTCCGCGATCAGTGGGTTCCGCTCATTTCCAATGCATCTGCGAGTCTGATGTTCAGGAACTCCGACTCGCTCAACTTCATCACGGGGACGGGCGAAATCTCCACCACCTCCGACGTCGTCAGCGATGCTCTCGGCGGTGGGAAATCGCTCACCGTCCATGCCCGCGGCGCGAAGGCAGAATGGAACCTCCGGTTCACACTCTATGATTTCAAGAGGATGATCAGTTTGTCCGTTTCGGTGAAGAATGTTTCCTCCCAAACATGGCAGCCGAAGAGTCTTCATGTTGTGGATATCGCCGGCGCCGGATTTCTCGGCTTCAATGCGGGAAGAGTGGATGTCCAGTGCAACGGATACCAGTCGTGGAGCGCGTGTGAGATTGTTCCTCTCGACTCGGCTTCATCCCAAACGAGTTACTGGTCGATGGTGTTTTCCCAGCCCGACGCGTTTTCGTCGGTGATGTTCGGATTCATCACCAACACAGAGTCGATGAATTCGTTCCGGTCCGGGCCTCTCGATCCCTCAACCGACGGGGTACACCTCCTTTCGTCGTCGGACATAAGAACTGTTGCGGTCTCACCCGGCAGAGAGCTTCATTCCGACACACTCCTCATAGCGGAGGATTCCTCACCGCTCGATCTGCTGAAGATGTACGGCGAGGATCTCCAGCTCTATGCGCCCGCGATCTTCAAACCGTTCACACCGGATGGACGAAACCCGGTCGTTCAAGCGGGGATTTCACGCGTTCCGGCAGGATGGTGCTCGTGGTATTACTACTACCAGAACATTTCGGAGGACAGCATACTCCTTAATTTGAATTCTGCCGCGAAAAATCTGAGAAGCGACGGGCTTCAGTATATTCAAATTGATGACGGATACCAGATCGCCGCCGGCGACTGGAACACGAACGGGAAATTCCCCCACGGTCACCGGTGGCTCGTCGATCAGATCCATGAGAAAAAAATGCTGGCAGGTCTGTGGGTCGCGCCGTTTGCCGTGGCGGAATCGAGCTCGGTCTACAAGCACCATCGTGACTGGCTTCTCAAGGGGGACGGAGACACGTTGAAGGAATTGTTTGCCAACGATTGGTGGGGAGGAAGAATATTCGCGCTCGATCCCACCAAACGGGAAGTGCAGGTCTGGCTCCGCCAGCTCTTTTCGACCATCGTGAATGATTGGGGATACGATTATGTGAAGATCGACTTCCTTTACTTCGCGGGTGAGGCCGGATCGTATTCACAGCCGGTCTCGTCGGCACGGGCGTATCAGATGGGGTTGAACGCGATCCGGCTCGGTGTCGGTCAGGACAAATTCATTCTTGGCTGCGGCGCGCCGCTCGGTCCTTCGATCGGGTACGTCGACGGCATGAGGATCGGGAATGATGTCTTTGCAGGGTGGGACGGCATCATCCCTTGCGTGAATGCCGCGGCGCAGCGGTTCTCCTACCATGGAACAGTCTGGTGTGATGACCCCGACTGCCTTGTCGTCCGTGATCCGCTCACGATTGACCAGGGGCGTGCATGGGCCTCGATCGTCGGATTATCGGGACAGATGAATCTGCTCAGCGACAAACTGACCGAGCTCCCTCCAGAGCGCATCGATATCCTCGAGAGGACCTTGCCGACCTACGGCAGAAGTGCAACGCCGGTCGATCTCTTCGATCAGCCGCAGGAAGAAGGGCTGACCATCAGCGATACCACCGGCGCCCTGCTGAAACTTGATCATATCTGGAAAATTGCAGCGGGCGATTCGATGGCGTATGCCGATCCGAAATGTGATGACGGATCATGGAAAGCGATACCGGTTCCCTCTCACTGGGAAGATCAGGGCTTCCCGGGACTCGACGGGTACGTCTGGTACCGTCTGAAGTTCATGGCTCCGGCCAGTTGGCACAGGGGTTCGCTGAGATTTTCGTTCGCGAGAATCGATGACTGTGATCAAACCTATTTGAACGGAACGCTCATCGGTTCGACAGGCGATTTTCCTCCCAATTACAACAGTGAATGGGCAAAATTCCGCGTCTATACTATTCCTGAAAACACCGTCAACTGGGGCGGAGAGAATGTCCTCGCCGTCAGGGTCTACGACGGAGGCGGTCCGGGAGGAATCTACAGCAGTCGCATCGTGACGCCGCCAACCGTCTGGAATCTTCCCGTCGAAAAACAGTTTGAGCATTGGAACGTCGTGGGATTGTTCAACTGGAGAGAAGAGAAGCAAGCGGTGGAGCTCGATCCTGCGCGGCTCGATCTTTCAGGCAAGAAAAGCTATCTGTTGTACGATTTTTGGAACGACAAATACCTCGGCGAGCTCGATTCGGTCAGGACATTCACACTGCCCCCGACATCCTGCTGCGTGCTGTCGGTTCACGAACGAAAAGACCGTCCGATGATCCTCTCCACCTCGAGGCATGTGGTGAACGGCGGTATCGATCTCGTATCAGAAGACTGGAGTGAAGATCGTTCGGTGCTCAGCGTGACGTGCGAAAAACTTCTGAAGGGAGAATATTCTGTCGTGGTGTATGTGCCGCCCGATTTCAAATTCAAGCAGGTCAGCGCTCCGGTGCAGCACGAAGAGACAAAGCTCGCGGATTCAGTGTACAAGATCACGTTCCCGCACATCCAGGGAGGCGCGCTGGTCTACAGAGTGCAGTTCCAGCAGTCGGAACAATAGACAAGTACCGGGAGTTTACTGCACGAACCCGAGCCGGCTGAGGAGGTGGTACGTTGCGATGATCACCAGCTCGACCAGCTTTTCCGTCGCCTGATCGGGGAGCACCTGCAGATTATTGAGAGCGCAGAGCGTCTGCAGCTCCCGGAGGTATGTTCGCACGAGCCGTCTGTCGGCATTCGCAATCCAGTCCGTCAGCTCATCTTCAAGATATTCCGCGTAGTTTTGGATGAAAAGATCCGCCCGGATGGCCGCGCGTGATTTGAACACGCGGCGCGTGGTGAAGATCTCGCGCAGGTCCTGGAGATATTCCTGTACGCGGGGGTCGACTTCCTTCTCGATCTCAAAATATTCCGCTATCGTTGAGCGGATTTTTCGGTAGCTGTTGGACTCGTCGAAGCGGACCTTCAGCGGCCTGTTGGCGGCCAGCTGATCGACGTTGAACAGCCGGTCGACGTACAGGAGCTTCTCGAGGGCCCCGTTCCACGACCGGTAATGCCACTGCCATTTCGAATGCGGATCGAGCCAGACGGCAAACGTTTCCGCAAAATCCTCGTCGGGATGTTTCTGCGCGTAGTGGGGATTTCCGACATGATGAAGGTACTTTACGAAATCCCTGCTCACCGGATTGTAATGATAAAAGCGCGGGTACGGCTTCTGAAATTTTCCGAAAATCTGTTTCCATTCGGTGCGTGTCCAGAGCTTGTAGGCGTAGTTGAGGGCATGGCCGATCTCGTGCCGCAGCACCATCAGGATTTCTTTCTTGGAATAGGAGAAATAGTGCTCCTGCGCGATATTCCGCACTTCGTTGTTCGCAAGGAAGAAGGGAATTTCGACCGAACCGGTTCTGTTGATGCATCCCCACGGTTCTTCGCCGAAGTAAAAATGCGGGAAGAAAGAGATGTTCCGGTGTTTGAGTTCATGGCGGAGCTGGATAAGGCATTCCCGGAGAACGCCGTCGGGCCGCAGGTCAAGTTCGCAGATGCGCGAATTGAGAAGCTGCTGGAACGAGAGTTCCCGGACGCGGGAAGAATTCTTCGACAGTACCATGGGTCTTTCGAATGGAAAAGCCCTTGACCGCTGCTCGGGTCAAGGGCTTCAGTGAAACGTATGAACTGCGGTCAGGAAACGCTTGCGCTGCTTTGCTCCGCCTCGGGTTTGATCTTTCCCTTGACCGGTTTACCCGCTTCCGAGAATTTCAGCGTTTCCGTTTTCTTGTTGAACTTGACCTTGACAACACTTCCCTGAGTGAACTTGTTGCGCAGGATCTCTTCGGCAATGGGGTCTTCGACGTAGCGCTGGAGTGCGCGCCGCAGCGGACGTGCACCGAACGCCGGGTCATACCCTTTGTCCACGAGGAAATCCTTCGCCTGCTTCGTCAGATGGATCTTGATATCCATTGAGGCCATGCGCTTGACCAGATCGGCCGTCTGGATATCGATGATCGTGCTGATGTGTTCGCGTTCCAAATTATGGAAGATGATCGTATCGTCGATACGGTTCAGGAATTCCGGATTGAAGATCCGCTTCACCGCATCCTCGATCGTGCTCTTCATCGCCTGGTAATTGTCTTTCGGCGTGTCTTCGCCGAATCCGAAACTGCCGGTCGATTTGATATCGCGTGCGCCGATGTTCGACGTCATGATGAGGATCGTATTCTTGAAATCCACGCGTCTGCCGAGACTGTCTGTCAGTATTCCGTCATCCAGAACCTGGAGGAGAATGTTGAAGACGTCCGGATGTGCCTTTTCGATCTCGTCGAGAAGCACGACCGAATACGGCTTCCTTCGGACTTTCTCTGTGAGCTGCCCGCCTTCTTCGTAGCCGACATATCCAGGAGGAGCGCCCACGAGACGTGAGACGCTGAACTTTTCCATGTACTCGCTCATATCGATGCGGATGAGTGATTCTTCCGAATCGAAGAGATAGCGCGCGAGCGCCTTCGCCATTTCAGTCTTGCCGACGCCTGTCGGACCGAGGAAAATGAATGAGCCGATCGGCCGGCGCGGGTCTTTCAATCCCGCGCGTGTCCGGCGAATTGCCTTGCTCAGTTTCGAGATTGCTTCATCCTGTCCGACGATCACCTTGCGGAGTGCTTCGTCCATATTCAGGAGCTTGTCGGATTCCGATTGTGCGATCTTATTGACCGGAATGCTTGTCATCATCGAAACGACATCTGCCATCGTTTCTTCGGTTACCTCGTGCACCACTTCCTGTGACTTCAGTTCCCATTCGCGCTTGGCGATCTCGAGATCGTTGAGCACTTTCTTCTCGAGGTCACGGAGGCGTGCTGCTTCCTCGAAGTTCTGATGCTTGACGACCTGGTTCTTCGACTGGCGGATCTTTTCGACTTCACCTTCGAGGTCCAGAATTTCCTTCGGGACGTGAATATTCGAGAGATGCACGCGCGACCCGGCCTCATCCAGAACGTCGATTGCCTTGTCCGGGAGATAGCGGTCGGTGATGTACCTGTCGCTCAGACGCACAGCGGCTTCCAGCGACTTATCCGAGTACCGGATATTGTGATGCTCTTCGTACTTGTGCTTGATGTTCCGCAAAATCTGTATGGTTTCATCGACCGTTGCGGGATCGACCATTATTTTCTGGAAACGGCGGTCGAGGGCACCGTCCTTTTCGATATACTGGCGGTACTCGTCGAGCGTGGTTGCGCCGATGCACTGCAGATCGCCGCGGGCAAGAGCGGGCTTGAACATGTTTGAGGCGTCGAGCGACCCGGATGCACCGCCTGCGCCGACGATCGTATGCAGCTCGTCGATGAAGAGGATGACATCTTTGGCCTTCTCGAGCTCATTCATGACGGCCTTCATCCGCTCTTCGAACTGGCCGCGGTATTTCGTCCCGGCGACTAATGCCGCGAGGTCGAGTGTGACAACGCGCTTCTCATGAAGGACGCGTGAGACTTTCTTCTGGACAATGCGGAGTGCGAGGCCTTCCGCAATGGCGGTCTTGCCCACGCCCGGCTCGCCGATAAGCACGGGATTGTTCTTCTTGCGGCGGCTCAGAACCTGAGCGACGCGTTCAATTTCTTTTTCACGGCCGACGATCGGGTCAAGCTTGTCTTCGAGAGCGAGCTTCGTGAGGTCGCGCCCGAAGTTGTCGAGTACCGGCGTTTTGGATTTCTCCGTGCGGCGTTCGGTGGTCGGGGCTGTAGGCGGCTGCGACGGCTTCCCGCTGATGATATTGTCGAGCTCGTTCCTGACGGCATCGTAATGCACGTTGAACTGATGCAGGATCTGTGCGGCGATATTATCGTCGTCGCGGAGGAGCGAGAGGAGCAGATGCTCCGTGCCGATCACATCCGACTTGTAGAGCTTTGCCTCGAGGTACGTGATCTTGAGGACTTTCTCCGCCTGTTTGGTGAGCGGGATATTGCCGATCGTGAGAGTACCGCCGGAGGTTCTGACGGTATCCTCGATGGCTTTCTTCAGCTTATAGAGATCGACGCCGAGATTGCGGAGGATCTTCACGGCGATCCCTTCTCCCTCGCGGATGACGCCGAGGAGGAGGTGCTCCGTTCCGATATAGTCATGCCCTAACCGCAGTGCTTCTTCACGGCTGAGGCGGATGACATCCTGAACGCGGTTCGAAAAATTCCCTTCCATAGTTTTCCTTCTACATAAAGGTACGTGTTTCGGGCAAATCTGGCGACACTCTCATTTAAATATAGTTAATAGAGTAAGATTAGTCAAGAATGCATATCATTGACATTTTAGGCGGGATTTGGTATATTGAGTCGCCCGTAAAGGAATTTCTTCTTCTCTCCCGGTTCTTTTTGCAGAAGGTTTTTCCATTCTGAAGCATTCCACAGTAGCTCAATGGTAGAGCATCCGGCTGTTAACCGGAGGGTTGCAGGTTCGAGCCCTGCCTGTGGAGCCGAAAACCCCGAAGACTCGAACCTAGAGTTTCGGGGTTTACAATTTGGTTCCATGCTAATTTCAATGTTCCATCTGCTCTGATTTTTATCTGTATCTGGCCGTCTTTTTCCTTGCGTTTCATAAAGGAACGTATTTCTACCAATAGTGCTTGTAGGAATCGTCTCTTCCTATCTAGCGGAAGAGAATCGTAAATTTCCGTAAAGTTGCGGAAAATGTCGCGAAGCTCGTCCGTTTCGATATCGAGGCTCTGCATTTTTTCAACTTCAGTCTCTAGCGTAGCCTTTTTTTGTTCGAGATCCGCACTCTGTTTTTCCAAATCGCTAATCAACGCTGCTATTGTTTTGGATTGTGACAGTTGCTCAATCTGTTTGATTTGTGTTGCCAAAGATCCGAGATCCTTCTTCAAACGGCCCAGATTTGCATTTATTTCCTTTAACTCGCCTTCCTTCTGCGTTCGTTCAATAGAGGAATTGTCTTTCATCTGTTCTGCCACTGCCTTTAGCAATTCACCATCCGAACCCAAATGTCCTACCAATTTTCGGACAAAACCTTCAAGATCATCAGCTTTGAGATCTTTTGCCGAGCATACGTTCTTTCCAGATTTGATAGCCTTGGTACATTTGTAATAGTAGTATTTCTTCCCGGAGTTCCTTTTCGTTGTAAAGCTCGTTGTAAGTTGGTTACCGCATAATCCACAAAACGTTATTCCTAGAAACGTCAATGGAGATTCACTGTCATATGTTGCGAAGGTGTCTTTTATGGATTCATCAAGCCTACGCTGCACCCTTTCGAATAATTGTTCATCAACGATAGCTTCATGGAGGCCTTTGAAATTCTCCTTCTTAAATGTGATGATTCCGATGTATATTTTATTTCTTAAAAGACCCTTCAATGTTGACGCTGTAAACAACCCGCCACCACTAACATTACCTGTCCTTGTGGTTCTAACTTTTGTTCGATGTCCTTCCGCATTCAATCTATTAGCAACTTTTGCGGATGATGGTGTTTCGAGATAGTACTCAAAGATTTTCGTGACAAGTGCTTTCTCTGCCTGATTAGGAATCAGTTTCTTGTTCTTAACATCATATCCTAGCGTTACAAGTCCACCACCCCATAATCCTTTCTGTGCTTGAGCATATAATTTTTCACGAGTTCGATCCGAGATCATGTCCCGTTCGAACTCTGCAAATGCCAGGAGTATCATTCGCTGCATTTTGCCAGCAGGTGATGTTGTGTCAATGCTCTGTGTCGTGACAACAATATCGATCCCCAACTTTTGAAGCTTCTCATCTAGTTCCAAGAAATCTTTGACGCTTCGATGACCAGCCCCCCGTGTGTGTACCAATGTTGAGTTAGTTTTTCCCGGTCTCCAGGCATTGGCAACCTGAGGAAAGGGGTGTGTTTCTGGAGCTGGTGGTCTGTATCCCAACGAGCTGTGCGGTCTGACCGCGTTGTAGTGT
>DATIXJ010000073.1:0-60113 GCA_035518715.1 Bacteroidota bacterium
ACACTACAACGCGGTCAGACCGCACAGCTCGTTGGGATACAGACCACCAGCTCCAGAAACACACCCCTTTCCTCAGGTTGCCAATGCCTGGAGACCGGGAAAAACTAACTCAACATTGGTACACACACGGGGGGCTGGTCAATATCGGAAATCAAGCCGCGATGCTTCTTGGTCGGAGACAGTAATCTTTACATGGAAGGATCCCCTAGTATTTCAATTCGAAGACTCTGAAGAGTTCTGCGAGTGGGTTGATCTTCGCGCCCCCGCTACTGTTCGCGAGGGTCTAGCTGTAATTCAGAAAAGCTCCTGGCTTGATCCATTCACCCCGCTCAAATCTATATCTCTGGCTTTTGTCGATAAGTAGTTCGCCGTCATCGGCGAGCGTTATTTTCACCCGCTCAAGCGGACGAGGAGCAGGACCCTCGAAGTTCATTCCGTCTTTGTGAAATCCGCTCCCGTGGCACGGGCACTTGAATTTATTCTCATCGGCAAGCCAACGCGGAGTGCAGCCGAGATGCGTACAGATGGCAAGAAGAGCATAAAATCCATCTTCATTCCGAACAATCCATACCCGTTGCGTGTCTTTGTACCTTTCGCTTACCTCGCCGACACGATACTCCGAAGGAAAGCCCGCCTTGAATGTCGAGGGAGGTTCATAGAGGACTCGCGGAAACATCATTCGTAAGGTGCTCACAACAGAGGTGCCGAGAAACACCAGGATCGCGGCCCATCCTGCAATTGAAAGGAAGTTATGACGGCTGATGCGCCAAATGCCGGGGTCCTCAAGGGGGGGTCGGTCTTGCTTGGGCTTTTTCAGAGACGGGATGTTATGAAGCCTGCGAGCTTCCGGGGGATCTTTCGTTGCGGTTTCTTCTCTATATGTTTCCATCGCTTCACCACCTGACCGACGCTCAAATCGGTTGCCCGTGACACAGCCGCTCAAGAATGTGTTAACAGACAAAACTTCACTTACCAATTCACGTCTGTGAAGGTGATATCCGGATACTCCGAAGAACCGCACCTTTCGGGGAGGTATCCTGTGTAATCAAAAATCGACCGGAGCGCGCTGCCACTCGATCATTGATCTACCAATCTACCTCTAATAGTTTAACAAAGTAATAAACCGAAGCGTGCCCTTTACGACTCTGGAGAGATGATATACCTCTCGTTCAAGTAGTATCTTCAATCGACAGAGTTTCTTCAACGCGTAAACCGATGTGAACCTATCCGTCTGATCAAGGACCTCATGCCGTGATTGGCTACTCACCAACGTCATCAGCTTGAAATTTATCGCAACAATCATCTCATTCGTTTTGGGTCGAGGATCGGGACAGGAACCTCCTCATGTAGCGATCTTGACAATCTGCAATCGTTTGGATATATTCCGCGTGATTTACACCAGGTTTCTGCAGATATATCCACCGTCCATGCAGACGGACGGGCGATGTATCCTTTACGAAAGACCCATCAAGCATTCTCTTCAACTTTTCTCGGGCCAAGCCAGGATTTCTGCGGCCCGGGACATCGTTCTCGACAACAAACTCAGCGCACATGTAGTCCCTTTTCTGGAGTCAGGATCTCCTGTTCCGGGAATTCAACCTTTAGAGTTAGTTGGAACCATCCGGCTCCGTGATCGCTGCTGGGTTATTACACAATCCGGAAACGGTTTCTTCGAACTTAAAATAAGGAGGGTGAAACTCAATGAGTACGCGAGTTCGGCTTCTTCTCCTGGCAATGACAGTGGTATGTCGTCCTGTCCTGATGACGGGGCAATGGACGTCCAACAACGGACCGGTCAATGGTTGGTCAATAAGAAGTGTTGTCGCCGTTTCGAATGACTCGGGGGGTACCAATCTCTACGCAGCAAGCCAGGGCGGCGTCTATCTGTCAACCGACAACGGTATTACGTGGGACAGCTCGAGCGCAACCCTGGCGAGTACCTTTGGCCAGTGTCTCGCGGCGGCTCTCAACGGATCAAGCGAAGACCTCTTCACCGGGACTGAAAGCAACGGCATCTTCCGGTCGACGGATTTCGGTACGTCGTGGACAAATACGAGTGCGGGCCTCGCCGGCTCGGACGTCAATGCCCTCGCAGTTGCACCCCGCGTGCCGGGGGGCAACAACCTCTGGGCCGGGACGTGGTCGGGAGTATCGCATTCAACGGACAGAGGCGACAGCTGGACCACGGTCAATACAGGCTTAACGAACATCGGCGTTCTCTCAATGAGTGTTTGTGATACGATGCTCTTTGTCGGCACCTATGGGGGCGGCATCTTTCGGCTTACGAATAGTGGAGGAAGCTGGGACAGCGTCAATGCGGGGCTGACGGATAAATACGTCAGCGCCATGGCTGTTGGGGCGAACGGGACGAGTCTCTTTGCCGGGACATCGAGCGGCGGCGTGTTTCTCTCCACGGATTTTGGAGAGAGCTGGATCACCAGAAACACCGGCTTTCCCAGGTCGAGCTACGACACTGCCCTCTACGCGCAGGTGAACACTTTTTGCGTGTGGGGCAATAACATTTTTGCCGGGACCGACGGGGAGAAGGTTTATCTTTCAACGGACGGCGGTGGCACATGGGAAGATGTGAATACCGGGTTGACCGATTCATATATAAATGCGCTTGCAGTTTCATCGGGAAGTGCAACTCTCTTTGCGGCGACCAACAATGGTATTTGGAGAAGACCATTGGCGGAGATGATCACAGCGGTCGGGCCTTCCCGCACTTCACTCCCAAGTCTCATCAGTCTCTCTGCCAACTACCCCAATCCATTCAACCCTATCACGGCTATCAGATATAACCTGCCTTCGACTTGCCTGGTTTCGCTAAGAGTCTATGATCTGACGGGAAGAATGGTCGATGTATTGAGGGCAGGGGCGGAGGAGGCAGGATACAGGACGGCAGTCTGGAATGCGGCCGGGTGTGCCTCTGGAGTCTACGTTGTCCGGCTTAAAGCGATATCACTTGCTGATCCCGCAATGTCGTTCACGGGAATCAGGAAGATGATCCTGCTGAAGTAGACCGCAGTATGGCAGATTCGGGATGCCGGTATAATTCTGGCTGCGGCTATCTGCTGAGCTCTCGGTCGATCGGGAAAAATCTCAATTACCCGATTGCGGAAGAGGCGCTTTATCGAACCGTATACGTGAAGGTAACCATGAAGTAGCGTGTCAGCACTTCGTTCTGGGTGTCATCGATGTACGAAGAGGTGATCGAGCGGTTAACATTCTTGTTTTGGCCGAGGATGTCCGACACCCCTGCTTTTAATTCTCCCCTGTCGTCTGCAAAGAACTTCTTGGCAATGCTGACGTTCCAGAGGATAATATTCTGATTGAAGCCCTGCGACAGTCCGCTCGTGTAGGCGTTGCTCAGATCATTCCGCAGAACGATTTCCTTCCAAAACGTCCAGACCCATTTCACCGCCAATGTGTGTGAATAGTAATTTCCGTTCGTGTCGGGTTGAAGGGAACTGCGAGAAATATTATAATTGCCGCTGTACGATATGGTGAAATCGAAGTCTTCGCTGATGTTGCTACCGATGACCACTCCACCTGTCAGGGCGGTGGTCGCGACGGTGTTGCGAGCCCCGTTGATCTGTCCGGGGGTGCGAACATACGAAATGCCGGAGTTCAGGTTGAGCGCGCTGCTGATCAGATTGAACGGCAATCCGTAGGTGAGAAACGTGCGGGCATTCCAATAGCCGTTGAGGTTTACCGGATACGTCAGCTGGGATCCCCGGGCGAGGAGCATGCCGTTCGACAGCGTGGAGTCCCGGAGCGGTGCGACAACAGCGGTTGCGACGTAATTCTCGGTGTACGTCCCGGAAAAGAGGAGAAACATGCTTTGTGAGCGCTGCGGAGCAGTGAGAGAATACCGTGCGAGGAGTGTATGAGAGTACGACTGGTTGAGTGCCGGATTCCCCGCTGACAACAGGAGAGGATTCGAGTTGTCGATCACTTCCTGCAGTTGCGTGACACTCGGGGCGCGTGTGAACGTCCGGTAGTAGATCCTCAGACTCCGGCGGTCAGTCATGGTGTACAGGAGCAATGCGCTTGGCATGACGGTACTGAAATTTCTCGACAGGATTCCCCCCTGAACCGACGGATCATCGCCGCGTAACGAGGCAATCTGATACGAAATCGTTGCCATAAAATTCATCGTTGCGCTTCGCCGGCGGTACCCGAAACCCGCATTCTGCGTGAGGTAGTCGTTGGTGTACGCGTTCGAAAGCGGGGAATCAAATGCCGTGTATCCATTGGTGAGGGAATCGAAGTCATAGGTATTCTTGTCGGCACGGGTCCGAGTGAACGATGGGGTGTACAGAAGCTGAAACAACCCATCAACACCTGCCGGTTCGGTATAGACAAGACTCCCGCTCAGCGTTTTGATGATGGAGAGATACTGCGATTGCTGTGCAACGGTATCATCGGGGTTCGGGTCGGGTCCCGTAAAATGGTCCCAGGAAAAAATAGTCCCATCGGTGGTCTTCCGGCTTGCCCCTGCCCCGAGATCGATGGAGATCGTCCGTCCGGGAAGATCGAACCTGTGCCGGTAGATCGTATGTCCGGAAAGGGTGTAGCCGGAATTCAGCGCATCGGTAACGGATTGCGACTGAATTCCCGACGAGCCGAGCATTGTCGTTGCTCCGAGAAGATTGTCGGCGCGGTTCGACTGGAAGTAGAGAACGGGGAGGACCGTAATGATGTTCGAGGGATCCGCGGCGTAATCGAGCCGGGCGTTGATCCGGTGGTTAAAATTCCTGCTGGCGGGATCGCTCGTCTGATCGTAGAGACTCGTCGAATCTCCACCGAGGAGATACTGCCGGTGGTCGATCTGCTGGTTCTCGTTGTCGACGCGGTTGAACGAGTAGCTTCCCTGAGCAAAGAGATTGCTCTGAAGACTATCCATCGCATTTAGGCCGATCATGCTTGTCGTATTGATGCCCTGCTGCTGGCCGACGAGGGAGGGGTTCGCGCCTCCGGCGCCCCCCGATCTGCCGAACGGATTTCCCCCGCGGCGTGAGCCGTTTCCACGGCGGTTCGGTCCGCTTCCCGGTGTGCGGAGCTGGTTGCCGGGAGACGTAACGCCGAGAATGTCCTGGGTCGAGAAATTCTGCTCATTCACATTGTTCGAAAGACCGAGAGCAGTTATCCTTCTGTCGCCGTCGAAAAGATTCACGTCCCCGCCCGCCTCATATCGGCTGTCGTCGCCGTAGCCGGCTGCGGCCTTTCCGAAATGAAGATCTCCACGGTCGCGCCGGGTAACGATGTTGAGCGACTTGATAGACTGGCCGTCGTCGAAGCCGGTAAACTGCGCCTGCTCGCTCATCTGGTCGAAGACCTGGATCTTGTCGATGACCTCTGCCGGGAGGTTTCTCACTGCAAGTGTCGGGTCGTCGCCGAAAAACGGCTTTCCATCCACAAGCACGCGCTGGATTGTCTCGCCCCCGGAGGAAATCGTGCCGTTGTTGACGGTTATCCCGGGAAGTTTCGTCAGGAGGTCCTCCGCAGTGGCATCACGGTTGACTTTTGCAGCCGCAGCATTGAATTCGGTCGTGTCACCGTGTTGAATCGCCGGAGCAATCTGCCCGTGAACCAGCACCTCGCCAAAGGCAATCGGCTGCTCGACCATTACCAGCGGCCCGAGCCGGACATCATCGCTATCCACCTGAACTTTCGTGGCCACTGCTTTACGGCCAACGGCGGTTGCTTCCAGAAGATATTGTCCGAATGGAATTCTGCTGAAAAGAAACATCCCATTCTCGTCAGATTCAACTCGACGTGATTGCGATGAGTCTTTCGTACTGGTTAATTGGAGATGAATTCCCGGGAGAGGCGCTCTCCGTTCATTGAAGACCGTACCGCGGACGGATGATTCCTGGGCGTACAGGAAGAGGGGGAAAAAAAGAATCCAGAAGGGGAGTATGAATCCGAGGGCCCGCATTCGTCAGAGATTCCGATACGAATTTGACAGGATTTGTGGTTCCTGGTTTAATGATGGATTGCGGGCACCATCACCTCCGGTGAAACGGTGGTGAAAACCGTTCCTCAGTTTTCTTGCATTCAACGTCTTGAGAAGAAGAGCGCAAAAGCGGTATTATGGAAATATCCGTCCTCTCAAACCACTCGCTCATCAATCAAAGCGGGTTCCATCAAGAGTGAGTCCGAAGATCTATAACTCTCTCGGCCGGGTTGTCGCGAGTTTCGCGGATTGCGTCGAAGAGGCGTGATACAGGCAAGTAACCAGGGACATACCCAATTGTTCCTTCGTGACGTACTTCCATTGACCCGTAGCAACAAGTATCACCAATCCCGCAGCGACTTTCAGCCAGGCTAGAAAAATGGTCTTAACGAACTAATGCCGGAGGATGGACGGTTCGTGTCTTCCGAGTTCACCTGATGCCGACAAAAAACCCCGGCTCTTTCGGGTCGGGGTTTGACGTCCTGATTGATAGTTTCCAACTTACTTCAAGAGCACCATCTTCCGGACCTGCGTGAACGTCTTCGATGGATCCGCAATGCTCGTTGCCTCAAGCTGGTAGAAATAGATGCCGCTCGCGAAGTTTGACGCATTCCAGGTCACGGATTGATTTCCTGCTTCATGCATCCCGGAGGCCAGCGTCGCCACAAGCTGACCGAGGATATCGTACACCTTCAGCGATACTCCGCTGCGATAGGGCAGATTGTATTGTATGGTAGCAGTCGGATTGAAGGGATTGGGGTAGTTCGGAGAAAGTTCGTATGTCGATGGCAGGAGTGGCCTCTGTGAAATCGGGACGCCGGTCACCAGACCGTTCTTTGTCAGCGCATATAACCCGCCGCCCCGCAATAGTGCATACGATGTATCTCCGCGGGAGTGTAGAGCATCTACCTGAATTGTGTCATGCGTTAATATCGTCCACGAAGCTCCGTCATCGGTGGACATCGATATACCCACGTCGGCTAGCAAAGCTCCAACGACGGCAGTATTGACGATGAAGATCGTGCCGTTCCTGTCGACCGTGAACTTGAAAATGTTGGAAGAGGGCAGCGGCACCTGATTCCAGACTCCGGCACTATGGCGATACATCAGATGGTAGTTTGTGCCGAAGACTTCTCCGGGCTTACCCGGTTTCATCAGGTAAAAACTCAAAACGCTCGAGGCCAAACCGACGGTATCGACACTCCAGCTCCCTCCGGTAATTGAGCGGTGCAGTACGCGCGGTGCTCCGACATAGGTACCGCTCAAATAGATCAATCCTCCGTGATCCGTTCCCATCGATGAAGCGTAGGCGTAACTCCCCATCGGGATACCCGCCGTATCGGGGATCCACTTCCCGGTACTATCCCGCTGATACGCTCTACCGTAATAACTGAATCCCACGATAGAGGAAGCAATGTGCTCTCCCCCCAACTCATCGACAAAAAAGATCCTTCCGGTTGTCGACGAGATATTCATGGTGTCCGCACTCCAGGTCGTGCCATTATCGGTGGATTTATAGATCGAGCCCATGGCGGAAGAATTCGGATCGGGGTTCGGCACAGAGGTGTATAACCGTTCGGAGCTATCTTTATAGATGGGAAGGGCGCCAAGATATCCGGCAGGCGGGAAACTCTTGTGCCATGCGGTGTCGCCGGCATCATTATAATATATTCCCAGGTCGGTGCTGACGAGAATCCGGTTCGGACTGTGCTTCGCAAAGCCGTAGAAGTTCTCGGCCCGGATACCGCCGTTCGATTCATACCAGGTGTTGCCCTGATCAGGAGTCACAAATATGCCGAAGCTTGTGGCGGCTATGACCGTCGAATCGCCGGTGATCGCATTAATAACCGGCGGATTGACTGTCGTCGCCAGAATACCGGCATCGACTCTTACCCACGCACCGGTTCCGCCTGCGGACTTATAGAGAGTTCCGTTCCCGCTGGTAGCGTAGATGTTGTGAAATTGATCATCTCCGAAATTACTGAGGGCAAGCAAACCAATTCCCGCGGTATCCGGATTCCATGTCAACCCCCCATCTGTACTCGAAAAAACTCCGCTGTTGCCGGAACCCACGACAAATATTCTGTTGAGCCGGTCTATATAAACAGTCTGAAGGGCCGTGGGAGTCGTCAAGGTTGTGACCTGATGCCAAATCGAGGTGTCCGGAGATTGCATGAATAACCCGGCAGTTGTCGCGGCATAAACATACTCCGATGAATCGAGGGCAAGGTTCCGGGCGAACACGCCGTTCCCAAATCCGGCAGTGTCAATCTGCCAGGTTGCTCCCGTATCCCGGCTGACATAGACCGATGCTCCGAGGAGGTAGACCGCATCGCCGAGAACCCGGTCCCAAGTTGATGCGAGGTCGGCACTGCTGGGCTTGCCCAGATTCTTTATCGCTGCTCCCTTCGAAGTCGAGTAATTGCTGAAGTCGAAAACCAGGACAGTCCCATCATTCAGCAGTACCAGGGCCTGCTGGCGATTCCTCGGTATATTGAACGGACCAACGGCGTCAATCTTGACCTCGATCCGCTGAATGCTCTTCCCTGACGGTGGAGAGTAAATCTTAATATAATCGATATCGGCGGTCTGGCTGTTCTTGATATAGATACCCTCCGGGGTCGCCGCGGCGTTAAATTGAGTTCCCCCGGAAGTTTCCACGTTGACGGTACCGATGGTGCCGGCTCCGGTGAGGTTACCATTGATAGGGCCTGGTTGGGCGTAAAGGAGTGGAGAGGAGAGGATAATCGCCGACAGGATGTGGCGGCGTACGAGACGTCGAAACATCAACGAAAAGGTTTTCATATGATGCCTTCCGAAAAGAACAAAAAACAGTGATGGGTCCATGAAAGTAAATGATTTATAGAGAATTGTCAAGCATGTCTCCCTGCGAGAGTATTCCCAGTTTCCCGGCCACGGGAATAGAAATTTTCCCCACCCCATCTTTTCTGAATCGCAAAAGGATATGAAAATGACGGTTTATGACACGCTTTGGGTTCCACGTTCCGTATGTCTGAGCGACAAAAAACCCCAACTCTTTCGGGTTGGGGTCAGGGTATATAGCAGATATTTTGGTTTTACTTGATGAGGACCATCCTCCGTACTTGTGTGAATGTTCTTGACGGATCTGATGTGCCTGTTACCGCGATCGTACAAAAATAAATTCCGCTGGGAGAGTCGGAGGCATTCCACACTGCCTGATGAGAACCCGCAATTGTTTTCTCGTTTACCAAAACAGCGACCTCCCGACCCAACACATCATATACTCGCAAGGAGACGAATCCCGTTGAAGGAATCGAATAATTTATGACCGTACTTGGATTAAATGGATTTGGATAATTCTGATCAAGCATAAAGAGTTTTGGCATCTCCGCTCTCTCTTTCACTCCGGTAAAAACTGAATCCGGGTTTGTCCGTAACTGTGGATAATTCTCACCGACCATTTCCCACACTGAGGTAAAGTCCCATCCTGAATCGGCAAATGTCGAAAGAGTCTTCATGTCGGAAGTGCTCTCACCTGTTCCGCCGTTGCTTGTCGTCTTCCCGGAAGTGAGCGTATCCCAAAACGAATTCGTGCATGTTCCGCCGCCGTAGCCGATCAACCCATATCCCGATGAAATCCCTGTTGAGTATGAATTACTGATCGTGCCCTGATAGTTTGTTCCGGACAATCCTCCGACACTGGCGGTTCCCGTAACATTGCCCATTGCATAGGAATCCTGTATCGTCCCGCCGTGATAATTTTCTCCCGTCAGACTGCCGACACACTCACCGCCGGCGGCATTGGTGTGAGAATAGGAATATCTTGTTATTCCCGTCATATCGTTACCTCCGATAAGTCCTCCGATCCAGGCGTAACTCCCGCTCACATTCCCCGATGAGTAGCAGTTTTCAACAACTCCCAAATTCAGCCCGACCAATCCGCCAACATAATAATACCCTGTAACGTTTACATTGGTGACACCCAACTGCTTCACAATTCCTCCGTCAATTACCTCGGCGAAGAGGGCAACGATGGTTCCCGACGGGCGATTGATATAGAGATCGTTTATCGAATGTCCGTTTCCATCATAGGTGCCGCCAAAGCCGCTGCCGGCTCCTATAGGTGTCCAACCCGTACTATCCCAACCTGAAGTGGGGGAAGCGTCGATATTTGCAGTCTGGATGTAATACTTGTTCCACTCACCCGGGTTTTGAGAAATCCAGTAGAGGTTTTCGAGTGTTGCAATCTGGTAGGGATTACCGCTCGATCCATCACCTGCCGATGGTGCGATGGCAGTTTGCGAGAAAAGAAGTACCGGCATCGCCATCATTGCAAACAAGATCACTGCCGCAATTTTCATAACTCCTCCTTTGCAGTTTACCCGAAGGTTAAATTTTCTTGAACGGGATAAGTTTCGTGCTTCCGCTACGCGGAGTAATCCGCGGTACTCGATTGATGAGAGAACGGCGCAGCCTTCTCGACGACGTGGCGAGAGTGCCGGTTCCTTTGTAGCGTCGGCTGATTACGAATAATGGACGGGCAACGATGGCATCTGACCCGATGCCATCAGAATCGTGCGATGGAGATAAGATTCCCCAATAGGTACGTGATGGTAAAGAGAATTCCTGTGATTGTCAAGAACCTCGGGTGGAAAGCCCTCGAAGTCCTGCTGCGATGGGCAATTATGAGGTGCGTTCGTCAAGGCAGCGAGTGGACTTCCATCTGCCTGTCCGGCAAATAGAAACCCCAACTCTTTCGGGTCGGGGGTAGCCAGATTAGTATTGAATGATTGGTTCACTAATGCATTTGTTCATTGCTCAGATCCGGCGCCGGTAATTCATTCAGCCATTAATTCACTGCCGCGCAGTAGAGTCCGATGAATCAATCGCTAAATCACACAGTCATCCCCCATTACATGATTGACAAAATACCTCAATGAAGAAATCTTTCAGTCAGTTATTTGAGTAACACCATCTTGCGTACCTGCGCGAAGGTCCTGCCCGCATCACGCGCACTGGTTGCTTCAAGCTTGTAAAAATATAATCCACTTGCCCTGTCCGCTGCATTCCATGAGGCCTGATGGTAACCAGCCTCCTGATTCCCTTCCGCCAGGATATCCACCACTTGCCCCAGGACATCGTAGACCATCAGAATGACGTTCGATTGTTCCGGCAGTGCATATCGAATTTCTGTTGCCGGATTGAAGGGATTGGGATAGTTTTGATCGAGTTGATATTCCCTCGGCAACGCCGTGAGAGTTGCAGGCGATTCATCAACATTCGGCGGGGGAGGAGGCGAATCACTCGTCGGCGAGATCCTGATACGGGCATTGGCGCTGGTCTTTGCAAGCGATGCGCTGCTTCCCAAAGAGAGAAAGAGTGTCCCCGGCTGGTTGACCTTAACCCAGGAGCCCATTCCCGGGTAGAGCGTGTCGATTGTCTGATACGCCCCTTTGTACCCGAAGAACCTGCTCGTTACCATTCCCGGAGGATTGCTCGTGATCGATGAGACGGGAATCGGCGAACTGATCGAGCCGATCAGATTCCAGCCGCTGACAAGAGCAAACGAATCAGAAACAACGGGCGAGCCGTTCAGCGTGACGGTCGTCGATGCAGGAAACTTGAGCCAGTATCCGATGCCGGTGGCAAGAGTGTCCTTTACGACGTAGGTGGTTCCCTGATACGCGAACGCATGTGATGCTGCTGTCGGGAAGAGGGTCCCTCTGGAGGAATCGCTCACAAACAGCGGCAGTGACACCAGGTTCCATTTTGCGCTTACGGAAATCGATCTCGCGGTCGTACTGGCATTCTCGGTGATGCGGCCGTAGTACACGTCTTCTTCGCCGTTGAATGTTGCCGACCAGGCCAGATGCGCTCCATTATTATCCGAAATCATCTGATAGTAATCTCCCATCTTGTTCTGCTGGGGCCAGCCGACGTGCGGATCGAATGCCTGGCTCAGACGCTCATTCGGCGACCAGGTCACGCCGCCGTCGATGGAGAAGGAGTAGTAGAGAGAGGAGAGCACCGTACCGGGGTTATCGCGCGTGTCGAGCCACACGACATCGATTCTTCCGTTCGGTGCGACGGACATTGTGCCGAACCACTGATATGCCGTTGTGCTCGTGTCATCGTTCACACGAACTGGCGAGCTCCATGTCAAACCCCCGTCACTGCTTCGGGCAAACATCACATCCAGTGGATCCGTGGTCGATTGACGCTGCACCGAGCATAACAGATACACATTGCCATTCAAAGGGCCGCCGGAATTATCCACGGCTATCCACGTCTGCCCTGCAAGTCCTCCAGGATTCGGCTCGAGGCCATAGGCGATACTTCCATCCAGACTAACCTGGGTGACCGTATCCCAGGACATGGTTGCCCCGGAGTTGTCTGCGGTGGAAGATTTCCCCACCAGAAAAGTGGTATCTCCCCAGCCACAGAGATACAATGTCCCGGTCTGGCCAACGGCTTGCGTTCCCCAGTAGGGATAGCCGGGGATCGGTGTACAGTCTTCGAAACTCGCACCCTGATCGGTGGAGCGGGTGAAAAATCCCGGAAGGCAGCTGCTGAACGAGCTGGTCCAGAACGCATACTGATTTCCTTTCCCAATGCTGTTCGTCCTGTCGACGACCATCCACTGCTTGTCCCCGCCGTGAGCGAAGGTTCCCGCGTCCCAGAAGAACGCACCACCGACAGGCGACTTGTACACCGTGCATAAATAGTCGTTTCCGCTTACCGTCAAGCTGTTATAATAGAAGTTTCCGTCGGCATCGGCGTCGAGTACAGGGTCGGAGCGGAATACACCGGAGTCGATGACGCCGGGAAACGTCCATGACTGGCCGCCATTTGTGCTATAGCCGTAACCGGCCTGCCGGAAACTGCTCGAGATGGTGTTGAATTGCCGCCAGCCGATGACCATATTATTGGAATCTGTCGGATCAATGGCGATCGAAGGTTCATTTGCCGCGTCGCCGACAATATTCCGGCCGTTGAACGAGACATTGACCTGTGTCGTGAAAAATCTTGATGAGGAAAAACGGTATGCGGGAGAAAAACGCTGACTCGAGCTTGGCACCCTTGTATAGTTGCCCTCAGGGACTTCCAGCTGCCTCACCTGAACGCGCTTCGCGCCTCTAGGCGTGCCCGGGGAACTGCCTTGCGCTGAGAGCGAAGATGGAAGAATGAGAATGAGTGAGATGAAACTCATGAGCAATTTTGTCATACCTCATCCCTTGTAATTTTCGACTGTTGAGATGTTGATCTGGTTCTTGATGTTTCAAATATAATACGGTACTGCGTCACCAAAATCAAGAGATGAAAATAGAGGAAAGTGCCGGAATTTGCACCTGCATGTGTGCGTTTGATTGTCGGGAAAGACTGCAGCCATCATCCGGGAGGATTCGTACTAATTTTCGACCCAGATCACGCGACGATCAGCCGGTGAAGTTGAACGTGTGGACAGTTACGTGTGGTGACGGCACCTGAACAACAGTGTGGTGAATTCTGCTCACAAACTGGTCAAATCGTTATCTCAATAAATCCCAGGTATCAGCCTCCATGTGTGAGCGCAGTAGGCATCGTATTCCGCTCCAAAATGCGCGCACAGGAGTTTTTCTTCTGAATGAATGCGCGGGATGATGGGAATGAGGAGCGTCATGCTCAGAATCATTCCTACTCCGGCCCTGAACGCGAGTGCCCATCCCAGTGAAGACAGGAGCATGCCGAGATAACTCGGATTGCGGATAACTTTGTAAAGCCCGCGGGTCTCCAGCCTGTGTCCGGCCTGGATTGCCACCAGACCGCTGAAACGACTCTTGAGAACGAATACCGGAAGGATCCGAACCACGCTGCCGGCCGCGCAGACCGCGACCCCGAACCATCGCGTTGTATCCCCATCCAAAGTCCAGAAACCGATGCGGTCGGTATATGAGGAAAAGTACGTGATGAGCATCGCGATGAGGGAGAAGGCACCAAGCACCCAGCGGTTGCCGCGGTCCTCCTGAACACCCGTGCTCAAGCCGCTGCTGCCGGAAAACAACGAGAGTGCGAGAAGCACTGCCGTAACCCATGCCAGTGCCTGCAGTGCCGGATGCCCAAAGAATGCATCCCATCCACCCCAGCCGGCAATCGCGAGTGCAAATTGAATGACGATGGCAATAATCGCGGTGATCAACATCTTCAAAGCAATCGGTATCCTTTTCCTCTTAGGAAATGTCTGAAGTCTCGTCCGGGCCCACCTGAAATCCTTTCTCATGTCATTAAGAAGCAGAATGACTTCAGGGCTAATTGGTCGCGCACCAAGCACGGGCACAGCGTTCTACCCCTATTTTATCAGGAGCAGTTTTCTCGTCTGATGGAATGACCCGGAGGTCAGCGCATAGAAATAAACTCCGCTCGAGAATGTCGATGCATCAAAATGCACAGAACGTTCTCCTGCTTCCTCGAACCCGTCAATGAGGGACACCACCTTGCGTCCGAGGATATCGTATACCAGCAATTTGATGTACGAGTCGTACGGAAGATCGTATCGTATCTCTGTCGACGGATTGAAAGGATTCGGATAATTCTGATAAAGTGCAAATACGCTTGGAAGTGTTGCCCTATCATTGAGGACGAGAACGATCTTTTGAACTGAAGAATTTCGAACCGTGACCATGCCGCTTCCGTTGCGGAACGAACCCAATAAGCCTCCAGCTGTAGTCCTCAGTGCCGCGTTGATACCGCGCATGGATGTTCCGAATGGTTTCAGTGTGACGGTCAGGGGATACGCGTTTGTTTGAATAGTAATGGGGTATTCAGAACGGGCAGAAGGAGAAATTGCGGATGGATATGTCTCCAACATTCTGCCGGATGAGAACCGCGCATCAAATCCCGACACGTCAAACGCTGATGGTGGCATCTCGAAATTGTCAGGTGATGAGTGCACGTACTGATCACTGCCGAGATAGAGCGTTTGACTCCCCCCAGCAGCATTGCGCAGCGTAATCTTGCAAAGTTGGTCAACATCCATACACGATTGTGCCGCTGACTTCTGGACGGCTGTAGATGGCTCCAGGATCAACCGGGGATCCGCCCCCGTCTGCACAGCTTTTACCCAGTAACCTTGACCGGGTAACAATGTACTGGCAAGGACATAGCCACTGCCATCATAGCTGAAGAAGTTCGGGGACCAGGTTGCGTTGATGCCGGTGATCTGAGATGTTTTCAACGGAGAAGAGATTGTCGCAATAATATTCCAGCCTTGAAAAATCGTATCGGTACGGCTGGTGATGGGGTAACCCGGCGTGCCCGCGTACGTACGATTGGAGAACTTGCCCCAGAACCCGACACAGTGAGAGAGCCAATTGGTGTATTTGTATCCGTCGGCTCCTCGGTAGAAGAATGGCCCTTTTGCGCCGGGATAGAGATTTGCAAACGAGTAATTTCCGCCCTTCGGAACATGCGAGACGGAAAGGAGATTCCAGCCAGCCCGCGCATAAAAAGGTGCTCCGGGTGTAAACTGTATGCATGTTCCCGATCGGGGCGTTGATTGAATCGGGCGACCCCCCTTGTTGATGAAGACATAACCGGGCTCGGCAGCCGCGTAACCCGCGGTGACCGAATTTGAATCGGCCTGCATACCGACAAGCGCGGCAGGATCTATTGCATCACCCTCTGAGGATTTGTTCACGAGTTCGTACTCAAATGCGATTGTCCCGTCACAGCGGTCCAACACGGCCCTGAATGTCGGGGCATACGAGGGATCAACTCCGTTATTGAAACCAGCCAACGAATCCCATTCCACAACAAAGCTGCAACTGTCTTCGTCGGGGCCAAATCTGATCGCCCCGTATTGCCTTGCCGAGTCCGCATAATACAGATCCTTGTAGAATGGAGCGATGAAATTTTTCGGTGGCAAACCGCCGAGTTTGCCGTTGATGTCGGATCGTCCATGGCGCTGTGCTGAGGGAAATGTCCACCCGGGGCAGTATGCGCCATTCGACGTGAGATCCAATGTGTCATCGGATTGCTTCGACAATGCGATCGCTCCATCAACACCGATCCAGACGTACGATACGGTATCTCCAAATAGGTTCATCGGACCCCCGGGAATTCTGAACGGGCCGGCCTGACCGTCATCGGCTGGATTCATACCGCCGACTTCGTTGAAGAATGCGGATGGGGGGACAACCGTTCCCGAAGACGCAATACTGTGTGGCTGGCATGAGGAAAGAGTATCGACAACGTAGTAGTCGTTCCGCAGATCCACCGTCTGATATTCATGAGGAGAGGTCGTCGTGCATAGGCCGCCGGAATCGCACGCATCAACAAAATAATCGATGACATGATTTCCCGAATCAGGACGCGGGATCACACCGTACCACATGCCTCCAGTCGTTTCGGTCAAACCCACGCTCGGCTGCCAGTGTCCATCCATCCACCAATCTATAAAAGCCGTATCAATTCCAGCAAATCCGGGATGAGGAGGATCGCAGTCTGTCAGCGTTACGAAAACTGAATCTCGCTCTCTCGCGTCCCGATTGTGCAGAATCGTATTTTCGGTGATGGTCGGGGCAGTGTTGGTAGAAATGGTCATGCTGTACCACCAGTTATAAATCATGACATCAGTGGATTCCGGTGTGAGCCCACCCTGTGCGATCCAACCTTTCTTGATCGATGCAGATGTAAGATTGCCACACTCGATTAGTCCCGAATCGTGCTCGAAAAATTTCCAATTTCTGGAGGGGTACGGCTGGTTGAGAGTGGGGTAAATCGGCGTCAACAATGTGTGAAAATCGGTGGAAACAAAATCTGTAGGACTGTCAGTCGAGTCCAGGATGGGAGGTGATTTCGGAGCTATACTGATGAAGAAAGGTTCGCCGACAGTGAGTGAACATGCAACTCCCATATCCATGAGTGCCACATGATTAATGGCATTCGCATGCATTACGACCGGGAATCCTCCGTTTCCCCAGAGTTCCTCTGCAAAGGGAGGACCTGCGGGATACTCAGGGTTCGTCGACTGAAATGTGCCCGGTAATGGAAATGCGTCTTCCCCGAATGGGGCAATTCCACCGTCAAGGTCATTGATATTAATCCAGTATCCCCAATTCTGACATGGGGGATCAAACGGACCCGGTCTGACTCCCGGTCCGTAGGTGTGACCGATTATTGACCTGTGAATCCTGACGATCACATTTGAATCGACGGCGCCAATCCGCGGGCCCGCAAGCCAGAAAATGGTATCAATGGTTCCTTTTGCTTGCGATACGAACCATTCACCCAGGACGTCTTTATGATATGCTGGGATAATTGCATTGGGAGGATAAAGGTCTTCCGGGAAACCCCAGATGATCCCTCTCCCGTCGGTACATGAATCAGAAGTTGCCTGCTTGTGTGTCATCCGTTCAATGATCAGAGACGCGCTTTCATAGGGCTTGAGCGGGATGATCTTCTGATTCGGCGAAATGAGGAAATGCTGTTGTGCGTCGACGACTTGAAAAGCAAGGAGTGAAAAAAACAGAAGTGTTTTCATATCAACCTCCTTCTTTAACCGACCCGGTTGCCCCCCCGGGAAGCTCCCGAAATATAACTATTCCTTTTCCCTGATTCAACCCTCGTGAAGTTCGCAAACACTCTTGTTACTCGGTGAATCAGCGTCCAACCACCTAATATTGAAATTCGTGCTCTCGTGTCAATGGGGAATTCTACGTATATCTTGCAACTTCTCAAGGACGAGAATCCTGCAAACAGGAATTTCTCAACAACTGGCGGGTATCCTGCCCCGAGACAAGTAGATTCCGCAGACGTAATGAGTAGCAAGGCGGGGATCCAGGAGATCGCCTTCATTTCCACGAACAAAAAACAGTTGTCTCTTCCGACTTCTTTCCTTAACTTTCCCATCCGTGTTTCGTCTGTTCTGCGAAATTCCAGTTTTCGGAGTATTCTTGGTCAAATGTGTTAACAATCTGAAAAAGCTCTCTATTATAGTAAGCACGATCCTGCTATTCTCCTGGATTGCCGTTGCAGGAGACAGCCAGAGATCGATCACGGCGGTACGCGTCGCCGAACCGCCAATAATCGATGGCTCGCTCGATGATTCCGTGTGGCAGCTTGCAACCCCGGCTACCCGATTCACACAGCGCGATCCCGCGGAAGGCCAGCCCGAATCTGAGCGCACCGAAATCCGAGTATTGTATGATGACGATGCGCTCTACTTCGGCTGCAAATTCTACGACAAAGAGCCGGAGAAGATCGTCGCCCGCCTTTCACGCCGTGACGATCAGGTCGAATCGGATTATGGCTACATCTTCATCGATTCCTACCACGACCACCAGACCGCATACCAGTTTGCATTCAATCCGGCGGGTGTGAAGATCGATATTCTCGAGTATGATGATGGAAGCCACTCCGACGATTCGTGGGATCCGGTCTGGGATCTCCAGACACGCATCGTCTCCGATGGCTGGGTGGCAGAAATCAAGATCCCATTCAATGTTCTCCGTTACAATGCGGCAGGAGATTCATCGGAGAATATTTTCGGGATAAATTTCTTCCGGTATATCAGCCGCAAGCAGGAAGATGACCGATGGGCGTTCTCGCCAAAAAGCCAGACAGGGATGGTTTCACGGTTCGGCCATCTTGTCGGGCTTCGTCATTTGCCGACACCGCGGCAGCTGGCAATTCTGCCATTCGTTCTGACCAAAGAACAATGGAATGTCCCCGCCGGTATTGGGCCGGCATCAGGTCAGACACTCGGCAATGGCGGCGCGGATATCAAGTACGGCGTCTCGAGCAACTTCACGCTCGATGCGACGATCAATCCCGATTTCGGTCAGGTGGAAGCTGACCCCGCGGTCCTGAATCTCTCGACATTCGAAACATTCTATCCCGAGAAGCGTCCGTTTTTCATTGAAGGGACGCAGATCCTTCACTTCACGACCTTCGGCGATCAGGCGGGTCCCGGTATGTTTTATTCCCGCCGCATCGGCCGCGCGATCTCACCCGGCGAGGTCGATACGAAGGGAGGGTACATTGTTTCGGTCCCGTCGGCGGTGACAATCCTCGGTGCCGCGAAACTTACGGGGAAGACCGGCGGCGGGCTTTCGGTCGGCGTACTCGAGGCAACGACCAAAGAGGAAAGCGCCGAGATTGTCGATTCTACCGGCAGGCACCAGGATGAGACCGTGGAGCCGTTCGCCAATTACAGTGTCGTTCGTCTCAAGCAGGATATCCTGGATAATTCCAATGTCGGAATGATCACGACGCTCACTGCCAAAGAAACGAGGTATCCGGCACTCACGAACGGATTCGATGCCACCATCAACCTCGATCACAATAACTATCAAGCATACGCGTTCCTCGCGTTGTCGCGGACGACCGCTATCGACTCGCAGCGCACAGGCGGCTCGGCAGGAAAATTTCAGTTTGCGCGCACTGCCGCAGCGCACTGGCTTTGGTCGATCGATGCCGACTTCACCTCGATCGATTATGACATCGATGATGCGGGGTTTTTTTTCAGTCCCGATGACCGCGGGACGCTGCAGACCCTCACCTATAAAGAGGATCATCCCGGCGACATCCTGCGCAACTACTCGATCTCGTCGACACTCCACAACCGCTGGAACTTTGAAGGAGCAGATCTCTTTCGCAGTATTAGCCTCAACAGCGGCGGATTGTTCCTGAACTACTGGGGATTCAACGCGAACTTCCAGGCCGAATATGGCCTGTATGATGAGCGGGAATCACGGGGTTACGGATTGTACGCCAAACCGCACAAGTTCTCGACGAACACTTCATTTTACACCGACAGCAGAAATCCCGTCGTCGTGAGCGTCTACGGAGAGTATGATTGGGATACGAAACTCGGCAGGTACAGCGACGGAAATATCGCCGCCACATTCCAGCCGGTTTCCTGGTCATCAACCTCACTCTCTGCGGATTATCATGTCCTCATCAATCAGGAAGGGTGGGCGGAGAACACATCGAATGCTTCGATCTTCGGCGACCGCTCATCCCGACAGTATAACTTCACGCTCCGGAACACCACCACATTTACGCGGGACCTGACGCTCCAGGTCTACGCGCAGTTGTTTTTTGCCAATGTCCACTACGCGAACCTCCGGCAGCTGGCGGATCCGAACACATTCATTGCACCGGCAGATCCTTCATCAATTTCGAATCCGGACCTGAATGAGCAATCGCTCAACACCAATGTCGTCCTGCGATGGGAGTATTCTCCCGGCAGTACATTGTATCTTGTCTGGTCACAGGCGCGTTTCGGTTCCACCTCGGATTATCTTACATCCTTCGGGGGAGATTTCAGCGATGCCTTCAGCATCCAACCTTCCAACGTATTGCTTCTGAAGATGAGCTACTGGCTGAGTATGTAGCCGGAGCGGCGTCGTGAACCACCAACTCATCGACGGGAACAAAAAACCCCGACTCTCCCGAATCGGGGTTTGATACCGCAGATAGCCTGCCGCTGTTCATTTCATCAACACCATCTTCTTCACCTGGGTGAAGTTGCCTGCCTGCAGCCGATAGAAATACACGCCGCTCGGCAGACGCGCGCCGTCAAAGCTGACCGATTTCTGACCCGGTTCCTCGATCCTGTCGATCACCGTGCTGACCACCTCGCCAAGAACATTCCTGACGGTGAGAAGTACGTGCTCTCTCTTCGACAGCAGATACTCGATGGTCGTTACGGGGTTAAAGGGATTGGGATAATTCTGGTGAAGGAGAATATGAACGGGCAGACCGCCCGACGCGGGATTTACCGATACCAATTCGGACAATGGACGGCGCCACAGGCTGGTACCCCACGTTCCCGCAAAAAGATGGGAGTTCGAGACATTCAGTGCTTCGATGACAGCGCCTGTCGATAATCCGTCATTGACAGGTGCCCAGCTCGAACCGTCATCGGTGGAAAGGAAAACACCGATGTCATAGGTTCCGGCGACGACATTCCCGCCCCAGCTGGCCAGGGATGTGACATAAGGAGTATTCATTCCGGCATCGGCTTCTGTCCAGGTCGCAGCGCTGTCGCGGGAACGAAAAATCCCCCCATTGGTCGCGGCGAAGAGATGCGTTCCCGCAGCAACAAGGGAATAGATATACGAATTGGTGAGACCGTTATTGACCGATGTCCAGCTTACACCGTTGTCGGTGGAACGGAATATTCCCTCGCCGGCGTCGGTTCCGGCGTAGAGATCCGTCCCCATGACGGCGAGTGAAGTGATCATGGAACTCGTCAAGCTTGTATCTCCTAATTGCCAGCTTGCCCCGTTGTCGGTGGAACGCTGAACGTGACCGCCATAGGTCCCTGCGAAGATTGTCGATCCGGATGCAATGAGGGAGTAAACATACGTGTTCACAAGGCCGGAGCTGGCAGTGGTCCAGCTTGTACCATCGTCGGTGGACCGGTATATGCCGCCGCCGCTGGTTCCTGCAAACAGGCTGGTGTCGGAGACTGCGAGACCATAGACATACGGCACTGTCAAGCCGGAAGTGGCGCCACTCCAGCTTGTACCATTGTCGGTCGAACAGTAGACTCCGTCTCCGCCGCCGGTTCCTGCAAAGAGCTTGGTGCCCGAGGATGCAAGTGCCTGGACGAACGAACTGCTCAGGCCATTGTTGGAAGTATTCCAGTTGCTGCCATTGTCCGTTGAACGGTAGATGCCGCCGTTGGCAGTTCCCGCGAAGATGCTGGTACCTGAAACGCCGACGTTGTAGACATACTGCATTGTCAGGCCGTTATTGACGGTTGTCCAGCTCGTTCCATTGTCGGTGGAACGACCGACACCGCCGCCTGCCGTGGCGGCATATATTGTGCTGCCTGAGGAGGTAAAAGAATTGATGTGGGGGTAGACGTTCCCGATGCTGACCGCAGTCCAGCTCCCCCCATTGTCGGTGGAGCGATAGATGCCGCCCCCGCCGTCGGTCCCGGCAAAGAGGTTCGAACCCGACGTCACAAGTCCCCGGACATAGGAATTTGTCAGGCCGTTATTGGCTGCGGTCCAGCTTATTCCGTAGTCTGAAGAATGATAGACACCGCCGCCATACGTTGCGGCAAAAAGGTCGGTTCCTCGAAAAGCCAGGGCACGGATGGAAAAATCCGGCAATTCGGAATCGGATGCCGACCAGTTCGCCCCGTTGTCGGTGGAACGAAAGACGCCGCCGTTCTCGGTGCCTGCGAAGATCCTCGTACCTGAGACAGCGAACGTATAGACGTACGAATTGCCCAGGCCGGAACTCACGGGGGTCCAGCTTGCACCGGTGTCGGTCGAGCGATAAATGCCGCCGCCATAGGTCCCCGCAAAAACATCCGAACCGGAGACACCATATGCCATGGGATAAGAATTCGTCAACCCGTTATTTGCGGCAGCCCAGATTGCTCCGTTATCAGTGGAACGGAACGTACCTCCGCATTCGCTGGCGGCAAAGAGGGTGGTGCCGGAAGCGGCAATTGCGTACACCACGCCGCCGTAGGGACCATTGGTTTGCTGCCATTGGCTTTGCGCCGACACACTCAGCAAGAGAAGACTCACGAACACGCTGGGGGATGGTTTCATCAACACACTCAGAAAGCGAATCATCTGCATGCGCTCCTTTCCGAAGTGGATCTCGAAATTTGAATGGATGAGCAGAGACGTGCTTGGCAAGAGTCTGCAGTTTTCCCTGGTTGGCGATTGGAGAGGCCAACATTCCGGGAACGCACGGCAACAGCCGTGGGCATTCCGACAATTCCTGCAAGGGGTGTCAGCCTCGTTCGCGAGGCCAAGGTTAGAAATGAAGCGACCTGAAAGAACACCAACGCGGTGAATACACAAAGGTAATAAGGAGGAAATCGAAAGTCAATGGGTGCGACGCGGGCGGGTAATACTCCGATAAGTTCGTGTTATCTGGGCAGCTATGCCGCTACGAACCGGAAGCGCCGTCAGTCGGGCAGTTCATCATTGGTGCTCCCGGTGCCAGAACTCCAGGGAGAACAAGAAACCCCGATCAGCAGGCGCCGGTCGCGGTTCCAGCGTGATCTGAAGTGCATCCGGATTTTCCCGCGCGGTTAATCGTCCGATCCGTGGATGCGCATGTCGACAAGCCGGTCAGCGGTGAGATGCGAGTAACCGTGATCTTCGAGATGCTTCACCCAGGAAACGGTGACATTATGAATATTCATCGAAACAAGATCATCGGCGGAAAGATTCTCGACCTTCAAATCCTTCATCCCCTTGATATAGTCGGGTGTGACGCCGTGAATTCTCATGCTCACCAGGTCATCCGGCGAGAGCTGATGATAACCGAGCTCTGAAAGTGCCTGCAGATATTCTTTGTTGACGCCATGAATCGCCATGCTGACAAGATCATCAGAGGAGAGATTGGTGTAGCCCAACGAGCCGAGTTCTTTGATGCGGTCGATGGTGATATCATGAATTAACATGCTCACGATCTCATCGGGGGAAAGGTGTGCGTAACCGAGGTCGCTGAGGTCGAGGATGTAGGCCGATGTCGCACCATGGATCCGGAGTGAGACCAGATCGTCGGCAGTTACGGGCGAATTCCAGTATCTTCCGATATCGGCAACAAATTGCAGTGTCACATCGTGGATCTTCATCGAGACAAGATCATCGACGGAAAGGGATTTATAACCTGCTTTGTTCATGCCGGTGATATACTCCGGAGTCACGCCGTGAATCGCCATGGAAATGATATCGTCGTACGAGAGATGCGTGTAACGGAGATCGACGAGCTGTTTGATGTAGCTGATGCCAATTCCGTGGATTGCCAGAGAGAATTCCTGTCCCCCGTCGGGCCAGGTCAGTCCAAGCTTCACGAGCGAACGTGCATAATCGTCATTTCGTTGAAATGTAAAAAAGCCAGACCCTCTGCCGTCGCGGAATTTTCCGTGAAACAGAATCGTTCCCGCCTCACGGTGGAGTGAAAAATCCACATCTTCCGTCGACGTGCTCATGGTTTTCTCTGTCAAACCTTCAAACTCTCCGGGCGATATATCGAACGATGATATCCAGGTCCCTTCACCGTCCATCTCCAATGTCATATCGATTTTGCCGTCGCGATCGTTTGGTTTTGACATCCAAGTTCCTTTGATGTCATTTGATGAAGCATTGTGGAATATCGCGAAGACAAAAAGAACTGCGGTGAACGCAATGATCTGTTTCATGATCTCTCTCCTTTGAACGTGAGAAGCCAATGAGCTGTGAAGCGATCTCGGACAATTGATTAGACTGGGTTTTGCCTGAAAAGTTGCGGTGAGGCAGAAGTGGCGGAAATGTCTGTATTTCAAGAAATGTCTGCAACCAGGGCTTCAAGGTCTGAAGTTACAAATCTATCCGCAATTGCTATATTGAAGGAAAAAGTACTTGTCATGCGCAGCAGGTTCGGGTCGACTCTCGTACTCGCAGTTACATTCCTCAGTATTTCATCATCCAGCTTGCTCAATAGCCAGCCCACCCGCAAGAGAGAGCTGACGGTCTTTGCCGCGGCCTCTCTGACAGAGGCATTTCAGTCGCTGGGGAAGAGCTTCGAGTCGGCACATCCTTCGATCAAGCTGATTTATAATTTCGGCGGCTCCCAGCAGCTTGTCAGGCAGATTATCCAGGGTGCAGATGCGGATGTCTTCGCATCGGCGGACATGAAGCAGATGAACTTCGGCGTCACCGCAGGCGTCATCGATACGGATTTCATACGAATCTTTGCCAGGAACGAACTCGTTATCATTCTCCCTTCACAAAATCCTGCCCATCTGAACGCATTGAAGGACCTCGCACAGACGAACATCAAGATCGTTCTTGCAGATCCGAGTGTTCCGGTCGGACAGTACTCGGTTAAGTTTCTGGATCGATGCTCATCGGCGAGGGAACTCGGAGAGGCGTACAAGGCAGATGTGCTCCGGAATGTCGTTTCGTACGAAGAAAATGTGCGAGCTGTCCTTAGCAAAGTCCAGCTCGGCGAGTGTGACGCGGGAATCGTGTATACCTCGGATATCGCTCACGACACCCTGCATAAAGTTCTTCGGATCGATATCCCTGATTCGTTGAATATCATCGCGGAATATCCGATTGCGGTTGTTCACGGAAGCAGGTCGCCGCAAACCGCAAGAGAGTTTCTGGATTACATTCTCTCAGATGAAGGGGTACGCGTGATGGCGTCGTTTGGATTTGCAGGTGTAATTCCTCTGCACAGGTAACGGAAGGGAACAGGATGTCTGGAGAAGGCCGGCACTCGCGGATATTCCCATACAACAAGAATCCCGACCAGGTGTAGGTGGTCGGAATTCTTTCTTTCCGGTCTCGTTGATTCTGACTTACCGGTCATTACTATCCCGGCGGTCTCTTTGGTGATTGTCTCGTTCCCGCACGCTGCGGTCAGATCCCCATGCACGGTCATGAGGGTGGACATCGGCGGCGGCGCGCTGCAAACCGTATTCGTGATTCAACGGGACGCCGCACCACGTCGAAAGCTGAACCCATGTTGCACCGTTCCGCCGCAGACTGTAGATCTGACGGAGACTGTAGTGCGAATGTGTATAGATGAAGAGTATCCTCGGCATATCGGCATCACGAATTCCGGCATCTCTCATTTCGCAGAGATCCCTGTACGAAACGTGGTACCGATTTTCCAATGAAGCCCAATACGGATCGGCCGTGTGAACCTGTGGCCCGCCAAGCACAAATCCGACATTCACATGAACCTGTGCATTGGTCTTCGCAGGTACTGCAAGCGCCAGGAGGAAAAATGCAAATCCTGCAGCGGCAGCAATCGTGTATCGTTTCATGGTTCAGCGCTCCTTTCAGTTATCAAAATTGTTCTGATTCAAGGAGCGTCAAGTTCCGTGCCGAACGAGATGTTGAACAACAGAGTGTGATTTTGAAGCGAACCCCCCGCATCGTCTCATCCTATCTCAGCTCCGTCCAATATTCTAGACACGACTCCTGTCCCATTAAAATCTTTTACTCAGAATTTTCCAGAAGAACGCGCAGAATTCGCCTTGTTGATACTTTGTCGGGTTTTGTATACCTTGCATCATCATTTTTGAGTTCTTCATTGTTACGCAAAGATATGGAACATCAGGGCCGACCGGCTCACTTCAGAGGAGCCGAATGATTATGAATCCACTTCCTAAAAACCTGACGTCAATGTCATGCCGGCTTTTCAGTCCGGTTTCTGATTGTTTGAAGCAATTTCCAGTTTTCACTCGCTTTGATCACTTCATCATGGACACCGGATTCACCACATGATCGGGCAGACAATCTCCCATTATAAAATACTCGAGAAGCTCGGAGAGGGTGGAATGGGAGTAGTGTATAAGGCCCATGATGAGGAGCTCAACCGGGTCGTTGCGCTCAAGTTCCTGCCGAATTATCTGACTTCCGACCGGACGGAAAAGGAACGATTTTATCACGAGGCGCGTGCCGCATCGGCTCTGAACCATCCGAACGTGACCACAATCTACGAAATCAAGGAATTTGAGGACCAGCTTTATCTTGCCATGGAGTTCGTGGACGGAAGGACGCTCAAGAAACTGATCGAAGAGGAGCCGCCCGGCATCAAAAAGGTTCTCGACATTGCCATTCAGGTCTGTGAGGGTCTCTCTGCTGCTCACGAGAAGGGCGTGATTCATCGTGACATCAAGAGCGACAACATCATGCTCACGGCAAAGGGGCAGGTCAAGATTATGGACTTCGGCCTGGCTAAGGTGAAGGGCGCCTCAAAGCTGACGAAGGCAGGGTCCACGATCGGTACCGCGGCGTACATGTCGCCGGAGCAGGCGCAGGGAGAAGAAATCGATCACCGGTCTGATATCTTCTCGTTCGGCGTTGTGCTTTATGAACTTCTTACCACCAAGCTCCCGTTCCGCGGGGAGCACCAGGCAGCTCTCATGTATTCACTGATCAATGAAGAGCCCCAGCCGATCGCACGATTCAATGAGCATATTTCCCCCGACCTCGAACGTATTGTCGTGAAGGCGCTGGCAAAGGACACAGACGAGAGATACCAGCATGCCGACGACATGCTGGCGGATCTCCGGAAAGAGCGGAAACATTTTGAGTATGCCCGGGCGGGATACGCGACCACCTCCACGATGGCACAGCCTGTGGCTGCACCCGCATCAGCTCCTCCGAGGCGGAACCCTCTGCGCAGATTCCTCCTACCTGCAGTATCCTTCATCGTCGTGATTGTTGCGGTGCTGATTTTCAACCCGTTCAATCTGCAAATCAGCACTCAGAAGGGGACGGCCGCTTCCTCCAAGAACACACTGGCGGTGATGTACTTCGAGAATATCCCGGATCCCGAGGACAAGGACCATACGGGTGAGATGCTGACAAACCTCCTGACCACTTCCTTATTCCAGACAAGAGATGTTGACGTGATCAGCCGCGAACGTCTCTTCGACATTCTCAAGGAGATTGGACAGGAAAACGAGAAGTCCATCACTCCTTCGATCGCCACCACTGTGGCACAGCGGGCCGGCGTTTCCATGATGCTGCTGGGAAGTATTCTTCAGAAGCAACCTGATCTTGCCGTCACGTACCGCCTGGTGGAAGTGCAAACGGGAAAAATCCTGAGCACGCAGCGGCTATCCGGATTCCCGGGCGACAAAATATTCTCGCTGGTGGATACCCTTGCACTTCTCGTCAAGAACGATCTGCGCGTGCCTTCAGCTCCGGTAACAAAGGAAAAATCGGTTTCGAATGTCACGACCAGTTCTCCCGAGGCATACCGTTCCTATCTTGAAGGAATCGAGCTGAACGACCGCTTTTACGCTACCGAGGCAATCGCAGCGTTTCGACGCGCAATCGAGCTGGACAGCAACTTTGCGATGGCATATTTTTATCTCGCAATTACCAACCTGAACCCTCTCTCGCAGGCAGAGGTCCGGCAAGCATTGGAAAAAGCGTACTCGCTGCGGACGAAGGTCACCGAAGTCGAGCAATTAGCCATCGAGTCCGAATATGCAACACTTGTTGAAAAAGATATCCCCAAGTCAATAGAAATTATTGAGCGCATCCTTGAAAAGTACCCCCATGAGCAAAAGGCGTATTTACCGCTGGGCAATAACTATGCTCAGATCGGCCAGTTTGATAAGTCACTGCAAATGTACCTCCGGGGATTGCAGAACGATTCCCTCGACAAGAATCTCTGGAATCTGGTTGCCTACGGAAGCGCAGGAGTGGGAAAGAAAGACGATGCGTTGAGAGCGATCGAGAGGTATACCGAGATTGCCCCCGCCGAGGCGAATCCCTACGACAGCAAGGGGGATATTTATGCGTTGTTTGGTATTCCCGATTCCGCGGCACTGTGGTGGAAAAAGGCGCTTACCTTCCGGCCGGATTTTCCATCGGTCGGGAAGCTGGCATTCCTTTCACTTGCCCGCGGCGATACGGGAGAAGCGAGACCGTATTTGCATGCGTATTTCGCCTCTCTCGGCGAGGAGGGGAAGAATCTTGAGCAAGTCATTCCCATACTCTATCATATCCGGGAAGGGCGAATTCATTCCAGCGTGAAAGCCGTCCGCGATATGCTTGCGCATGATCGGGAGAGAGCCCTGCACGACATGATCTATGAGGATCTGCTTGCTCTGACCAGCCTTGATTATGAGCTGCAGGATTATTCTTCGCTGGAACGGGATGCGCGGGAGGGGATCCTAGAAATGAAGAAAGACTCGGTGAACAATATCTACTTCCGGGTCTTGCTCGCTCTTGCCGATCAAAAGGAAGGACACACCACAGAGGCATCTTCCTTGACAGATGCACTTAGAAATGACGCTGCCGCGGAGAAATCGATTGATCTGCGCGAGGCGTGCGAGTACGGTATGGGAGTTATTTCACTGGAACGGCAGGACTATTCCGCCGCGCTCGACCACTTTAATCGCGTCGCGTCCTACGTCTATCCGGTCCATTCCCCGCAATTCCACTATGCGCTCTGCCTGCTGAAGACGGGGCATACTGAAGACGCTATTCGTGAGTTTTCCAGGGAGACAACATGGTGTGATCTCCTGAATGATCGGTTTGATCTGTCGAACCTGCCGTTTTCCAACTGGAGGTCGATCGGCATTGGAGCAATCAAAGCCCACTATGAGCTCGGTGTGGCGTATCAGAAACTCGGTCGGCAGGATCAGGCATTGAGGGAATACCAGAAGTTTGTGGAAACCTGGAAGAACGCGGATTTCAAGTTTCCTGAACTGGATGACGCGAAGGTCCAGATCGCCAAATTAAGAAGTTCGGCTCAGCGCTGAACGAATGCCGGGCCCCTTCCCGAAACCTTCTGCTTACTTAATTACTGCCATCTTCCTTGTGTCGGTAAACCCTCCCGTTACCAACCGATAGATATAAATTCCACTCGGAACGTTGCCCGCGTCCCACGTCACTGAACGATATCCCGCTTCTTCCATTTCATTTACCAGCGTTGCTATTTCCTGACCAAGCATATTGTAGATCTTTAACACGACGTGAGAATCTTCGGGAAGTGCATACCGTATGATCGTCGAGGGATTGAACGGATTCGGATAATTTTGGACGAGAGCAAACTCGTGAGGGAGCGGCATCGTTGAAGTGCCGGCATCAGGCGGTGCTGGAGGTAGTTCGGTGGTGTGTTCAATCCGGATTCGCCCCGCGTTCAATTCTGCCGATGGCGATGCGGAGAAAATCAATTTTCCATCCTGATTGACCTTTACCCAGTACCCTCTGCCCGGGAAGAGTGAATCACCCGTCCGGTAACTTCCTTCATACCAGAAAAATTGTGAAGTCACGATCCCACCGGGCACAGATGATATGCTGGAGGTCGGAATCGTCTGGGACAACGAACCAATCATGTTCCAGCCGGTTACGACATCTGTGGAATCGCTCGTAATCGGAGTTCCCACGAGACCGACCGTACCGGTATCCCCAAATTTCACCCAATACCCTCTTCCGATCAGAAGCGTATCGTGGATCTCGTATCCTGTTCCGGGATTATAGAGGAATGCATTCGACACTGCCGTCGGGAAGAGCGCACTCTTTCCCGGATCTGCCGGAATAATGGGAAGCGAAAGCAGATTCCATGATTTAAAAACCTGGAAGGATGTGGATGAAGTTGAAGTCGTGAACCGCCGGAACGGCGTAAACGCGGTTGATCCTACGCCGTTCATTGCGCGAACTCTCCAGTAGAGCGTTGTCGAATCCGGAAGCGGACCGGCCTGATCAGCGGTATCCTGCACGGTACTGTCGTTCACCACAAGTGTAGTGAAACCGGAATCCGATGCAATCTGCAGATGATACCTCGATGCACCTGCCGATGTGGTCCACGAAAATGTCATGATGTCCGGCTGGTCCGAAGCGAAATCGGGCGGGGCAATGAGCGTAAACGGGCCCGGCTGCACAGCCCAGAACTTGAAGATCTTCCCGCTGCCGAGATCACAAAAATAGAGCTCATGATTTCTGTCTGTTCCGAATGCCGAGATATTGGTTCCCGAGGAAAAAAGGAGCGAGTCGATGGGTGTGGATGATAGAACGGGCGTCAGCGTCCAGATTTCACCGGTGCAGTAATCGCCGTAAATGTATTTTCCGACAAGTGACGGGATCGCGGAACCCCGGTAGACGAATCCGCCCATGATCGCACACCGGCCTGCGTCGTGATGATATTCCCAAATCGGAAGCGTGAGCCCGGTTTCATTGCACCCGGACGGAGGATTATAGCAGTGCGTCGCTTCCATAAGATTCCATCCGTAATTGTGACCGTTGAGGATGGTGTCGATTTCTTCCCACTCATCCTGACCCACATCGGCACACCAGAGTGTTTGATTGTCGAAACTGAATCTCCACGGGTTACGCATCCCGTACGAGAAAATCTCCTGCCGCTTCGTCGTGTCGCCGTAAAACGGATTGGTCGGCGGAATCGCATAATGCAGTGAACCGCTCGACGAGTCGACATTGATACGTACGATCTTGCCGAGGAGCGTGGAGGTGTTCTGACCGTTGCCGAAGGGATCGCCGCCGCTTCCTCCGTCGCCGAATGCAATATAGAGGTACCCGTCGGGTCCGAAGGCAAGCTGGCCGCCTTTGTGATTGGTGAAGGGCTGCAGCTGCTCGAGGAGGACGAGCTCGCTCGACCGGTCTGCCGAATCGGGATTTGTGGCGCTGACGCGGAAACGCGAGATAACCGTCCGCAACGGGTTATCCCGATCATAGTCCACATAGAAGTACCCGTTATTCGCATAGTCGGGATCAAAGGCAAGCCCGAGAAGGCCCAGCTCTCCGCCGCTCACGATACTGTCGGTAATGTCGAGAAACGTCTTCGTGGTCGTGACCGTCGAATCGTTCTGGAATATCCTGATCACGCCACCCTGTTCGACGACACAGACGCGGTTCGACGTATCGTTGGGATGATAGAACCCGATGGGTGAATTAAATGAGAGGTTGGGAAACGGATCTGTCAGGAATGCCTGTGCGTGAAGATCAGCGTGGAAAATGCAGGCGGCAGCAATGAAAAGCGTGAAGCTCGAGAGAACAGCCCGGATGGAAAACATGATGATTTTCCCCCTGATAAAATGATGACAAGAACGGAACTTGCTGATGCAACTGGCTAATATACACGATAAACCCCGGAGAGGCAAGCTCACACTGCCTCTCCGGTTTCCGCAATGCTTCGTCCGGTTACTTCATTAATTCCTGAACCGCCGCTTCGATCTGCTGATCGCGTCCTTTGGTCATCAGTTCGGGATCGTTGTGCACTTTGATGTCGGGTTCAAGCTGATTGTTTTCACAGAACTTCCCGTCGGGCGTTCGCCATCCTCCCATCGGGATCCCGAATGTGAGTGCAGGATCAATCTGCCGTTCCCACCAGACGAATGTCCCCGTCCCCGGAACAGGCATTCCGAGTGTTTTCCCGTCGCCCTTGAGCTTGTAGGCAACGGGGAAGAGGTGCGCGTCGGAATAGTTGCTCTCGCCGATTAGCACAATAGAAGGTTTCGTCCACTTGTCGTAGGGTTCCGAACCGATGTACTGTCCGTGCGGGACAATATCCATATACTTTTTGCCGCTCAGAAAATCCGACAACTGTTCGTGGATATTGCCGCCTCCGTTGAATCTCGTATCCACGATGATTGCTTTCTTTTCGATGTTGCGGCCGAGCGCTTCCTCAAACACCGTCCGCATACTGGGGTCGTTCATGGCGCGGACATGTACATAACCGATCGTGCCGTGAGAAAGCTTGTCCACCTCGTCCCGTCGCTCCTTGACCCAGCGTTTGTACAGAAGCTCTCCCATATCGCCGCCGGAGATCGGTTTCAACGATTCTTCCCAGCGTTTGTCGTTGGATGGATCAAAGACGGAAAGGAGCGTGAGCTTGCCGACTTTCCTGTTCAGCAGCTGATAGAAATCCATGTCGGGTGTGAGTGATTGGCCGTCGATCGCTTCGATAATGTTCCCGGCACGAATCTTCGAAGCTGCCTTGTCGACCGGCCCGTCCTCAACCACTTCCGCAATTTTTACACCGGTACCGGTATACGTATAATCGTACAGGAGCCCGAGTTCCGCAGTCTGATCGGAGTTCGGCATCGTCGGCCTGTAGTAACATCCCGTGTGCGAACAATTCACCTCGCCGAGCATCTCGCTCAGCATTTCGGCAAAATCATAATCATTGTTGATATACGGGAGGAACTTCTTGTAATCCGCATAATAGTAGTCCCAATCCACTCCCTGGAGATCAGCCACGTAAAATTTCTCTTTAAACTGTCTCCAGGCGTGATCGAAGATATAATTTCTCTCGTCCGCGGCTTTGAGGACCATCTCACCGCCGGTTTTGACGGGCTCGCTCTTACCGCTCTCGGCGTCAACTTTTGTGACTTTGCCGTCTGCGAGAACAAAAATGAATTTCCCGTCAGAGGACATCTGCATGCTGGCATTGTCGGCTCCGAGCTTCGCAAAGAGGGAAGTTTCTCTGGTTCGCAGTGTCGTACTCCAGATATCGGCGCCTTTATCAAACGTGGTGAGATAGAAGAGCTTCTCGCCGTCCTTGGAGAGCACCCAGTCGCTGAGAGGGGAAGTATGGATCGTGAGCCGGGCTTTTCGCTCGTTGAGGTTTTCCCAGTCAATGACGACTTCCTTCTTTGTCGTGTCTTCACTCGATTTTGCGGAACTCTTTTTCTTCTCGCCCTTCTCCTTATCCTCTGCGTCCTTCTTGGCCTTGTCTTCCTGTTCCTTCACCAGTGCGAATTCTTCCTTCGTCAGATTAAACCGGTCGAATGCTGCTTTGGTGAAGAACATTCCATAGACATCGCTGGTCGAGAGATCGCCACCCTGCTGACGTGTTCCCTGGCGGTCGCATCCCCAGATCATCATCTTCCCGTCCATCATCCATTTCGGCGTATTGTTGTCGTATCCGCTCTCCGTGAGATTGTGAATCTCGCCCTTTCCGTCGGCGGAGACAAGACCGACTTGCGAAGTGAATATGCGCTCGGGATATCCGAACTGTACCAGAAACCACTTTCCGTCCGGCGACCACTGGTAATACTGATCACCGTCGGCGTATGAATAGTTCCACTCCGCCGGCATGATCGTGCGCGTTTTTTTCGATTCCAGATTGATGACTTTGAGTACCACGCGGTTCTCAAGATATGCGACTTCCTTTCCGTCGGGAGAAAATGACGGCTGGTATTCTTCGGCGGGAGTCGCCACGACCGGCTCTTCTTTCAGGAGTGTCGAACAGTAAAAGTACGGTTCTTCCTTTCTTACGATTGTGGTTTTGTAGACGTTCCAGTTATTGTCTTTTTCGGCTGCATAAACGAGCGACCTTCCATCGGGACTGAAATCGATGCTCCGCTCCTGCCAGGGAGTATTGGTAATGCGCTTCGTGATACCGCCTTCCATGCTTGTCACAAATATTTCGCCCCGGAAAACATAGGCGAATTCTTTTCCGTTCGGTGAGAGCTTGGCTTCGGTGAATCCCTCATTCACGGGAACAATCTTGTCGATCGATTCGCGGCCATCTGCACCGATGCGAATTGAAATTTTCTTTGGTTCGCCGCCCGGCTGAAGCGTGTAGATCTCGCCGTCGTAACTGAAGCAGAGAATATTGCCATTCGAACGGCTCAGAAATCTGACGGGGTTCTTCGCGAAATGCGTAATCGGAGTACTGCTTGATGGATTCGAGACCGAGCTCTTATAAACATTGAACGATCCGCTCTGCTCGGTCAGGTAATAGAAATCGTCATCGTTGGAATCGAAAACGGGGTTCCGATCCTCACCGTTAAACTGTGTCAGCTGCTGGTACTTCCCGGACTTGAAATCATACACCCAAACATCGCGGGTAACGGAAGAAGTGTGATGTTTACGCCAGTCGCTTTCATATCCCTTGATATCGTGATAAATGAGCTTGTCTCCCGTGGAATTGAATTTTGCATCGAGCGCCGGCACCGGAAGCATCTGGGAGATGCGGCCTCCTGAAACCGGGACGCTGTAGAGTTGTACCATCAACCCAACCGGAAACTGCGCGTTTGTGGCAAGCTCCTGTCGGTATGCGGCGAAGACGACTGCCTTGTCGTCCGCAGTAAATGTGCTCGGAATCTCGCGTGCGGAATGGTACGTAAGGCGTTTGGCCTCGCCGCCGGCAGCGGGCATGACAAAAACATCGAAGTTTCCGTACCGGTCGGACGCGAACGCAATGCTCTTGCCATCGTGGCTCCAGACGGGAGCGAATTCATACGAATCGCTGAGCGTAAGCGGTGTTGCCGTCCCGCCGGCGCTGGGAACAGAATAGATATCTCCCTTGTATTCAAAGAGAATCGTTTGACCGTCGGGGGAAATCGCGGGGTACCGCAACCACAACGGATGTTCCTGACTGATTGCGAAGGAGACAAAAAGCAGGATTGCGATGAAGCTGAAAACCGTTCTCATGCGCATAGTGGAATCCCAAAAATGTGATGGTGAGGTGAAGGAATTGGGACAGCTTGAAAGGAACAAAGTACGGAGGGGAGAGGGGAATGTCAAGTCGATGCCGTGAACCTGCGTCTCGTTCCGGGTCGGCGATTGACAGGCGGGTCGAAAAAGCAACGTAGCGCAGAGGTTACGACATCTCTCCGGACAGTACCTTCTCTACGGTGGTGAAAAAGTCTTTTTGCATGATGGGCTTTGCAATGAAGTCCGAGGCGCCCAGTTGTTTCGCTTCCACGCCGAGCTTTAAATCCGCATACGCGGTGAGAACGATGACCTTTGTTGCAGGGATGTTGTCATGAATGTACCGGAGAACGCCAAACCCCGAAACGGTCGGCATGATAATATCGAGCAGGACGAGATCAAATTTCTCCTTCTTGAGCATATCGATCGCGAAGCTTCCGTCGGATGCCGTTTCAACATTCTTATACCCGGCGTCGAGCAGGAGGGCTCGCAGGAGCATTCTGAAGTTCTCCTCGTCGTCGACGAGGAGGATGTGTGCATTGAGGTGATGATCTTTCTTCTTCTCGGCGGTCTGAGGCTTGTGGGCGACGGGGGGTGCCACAGGATGGACTTGCACAGGCGCCTGAGCGGGATGCTCGATGGAGGTGAGAAGCCGGATGAGATCGAGAAGCTCACCAAGAGAAGTTCCCTTCTTGAAAAGCGCACAGTTCTTCATCAGCGCCACCTTCACCATCGTATCCTTTTCGATGAGCTGGTGCACGAAGATAAACGGGACGTCCCTCCCGGCCTCCTTCTGTACCGACTTGCAGAATTCAATTCCATCAAGACCGGGCATGTCGAGGTCGGTAACAACGATATCAACCGACCGTTTCTTGAGCATAGGAAGTGCTTCCCTCCCGTTCTTTGCAAACGAGTACGAATGCTTCTCGTGCTGGAGATAGTTTCCAATCGCCAGCCGGTAAGATGCATCATCCGTAACCAGAAGAATTTCCATCAGCTTTTCAATGATAAGGAACGAATTCGACCCTGAATTAAGAAATACTTTCGGAGAGATGCAAGTTCCGGTATTGCTCTCTCTCGCGGGGGGAATTCAGGTGCGGTTTCCGGAGTTTCAGGGTGATGGGGTTGTGCCTCCGGAAACGGCTCCCATCGGACTGAACCTGCCCGTGCCTCGTTCACGACGAGATGGGCCTCCGCCGCCTCGTCTCCATGATATCCCCGAAAACAAACATCCCGTTCCCGAGTTGAGCAACACTTGGGAGGCGAAGTGTCACACGTGGGATCTCAGGAACGGGACAGGCAAATATAAGAAATTTGAAAAACAAATACAATAATGGCTCCTTGGGGAAACCGCCTTAAATCACTTCCACCACCCGGTGTCCGTCAGATATCCCGGATGACCATCTGCAGCTTGCTCCTCACTTCCTCCGCTACGGGCCGAATCTGTTCGTTGTTGATGAAAGCCGTCATCGACAGGGGGTCAAATGCGGCGACCCTTGTATTACGCTCTTTGCGGTAAATGATAACATTGCAGGGCAGCAGGAGGCCGACATCTGTCTCCGCCTGCAATGCCTTGTAGGCGAACCGGGGATTGCACGCTCCGAGAATGACATACTCGCCAACATCTGTATCCAGCTTCTTCTTCAGCGTGTCCTGCACGTCGATTGTCGTGAGTATTCCAAAACCTTCACGTTGGAGGAGTGTGGTGACTTTTTGGATTGCCTCGCTGAACCCCAATGAGGTTTCCTTGGAGATTGCGTAGTGCATCATTGTATTCCGGAAAAGTTGTTCAAGGAGTACAATCCTACCTTTGCTGTCTCAGTTGTTGATAATTCCACTCTGAAATTCCGCCGCTCAGGTTGGCTACGGTGAAACCCTTCTTCTTCAGAAGAAGAGCAGCCGATATGCTCCGGCTCCCGCTTTGGCAGTAGCAAAGGATCCGGCGTTCCCTGTATCGTTCGAGTTCCTTCAATCTGTCGCGGAGCTCGTGAAGGGGAATATGAACCGATCCGCGAATGTGGCCTTCCCGGTGCTCGCGCACAGTTCTCACGTCGAGAAGAACAAGAGAACCGTGTTTGATCTCCTCTGCGGTAAGTTCCCTGGGATGAACCTGCATCATCGATCGCTTCCGCAGGGACAACCTCACGGCAAGTGTGAGCAGAATGACGACTGCCCCGAGTATGAGTATGAGAGAGCTGCTCATGTCTTCAGATGATACGGCAGTCCCAACCTCTCAGTTGAGACCGCACGATCCGCCGGCACAACAGCTCCCGGCATTTGACGCCGCACGGTTTCCGGACCTGCCTATTGCAACCGCCGGCGCGGACATCAGGCGCTTGTGGTCCTTTGACCCGCATGATGGACAAACAACATCGTCCTTGACCTCTCGTGTAAGGTGCAGGATGTCGAACTTCGTCCCGCACTTTTTGCATTCATAATCGAATGTGGGCATACGTTACCTTTCTGATCAATCCGCTGGCATTGGCACGGCTTCATGCCGTGGTTCAATCCGGTAGGAGTGTGTAATGTGTACCGCCGGGTTGAGCATCGCCGAGACCGAGCAATATTTGGTTGTTGAGAGTTCGATGGCGCGCTCCACATCTGAAGGCTCGATTCCCTGTCCGAAGAAGACATACTCGATATGGATATCTGTGAAGACCTGCGGATGCTCTTCTTTCACGTTTCCCGAAAGATGAATCTCGACATTATCGACAGAGGACTTCTTCTTCCTCAGGATGGGGATAACGTCGCTTGCTGTGCATCCCCCGAGCGCCATGAGAAGGAGCTCCTTCGGGCTGGATGCGGCATTGCTGCCTCCGAAGAGGGGTCCGCCGTCCATCATCACCCAGTGGCCGGAATCTGATTTGCCTGCCAGCGTTATTCCCCGGAGCTGCTTCACCAGAGCTTTCTTGAGCGGCATGATGGGCTCCTATCCGTTCACCGGGGCAGGAGCGAGATGCTTTTCGAAAAGCTCCTTGAGCATCTTCTTTGGAGCAGCCCCAATCATTCCATCGACCGGTTTCCCGTCCTTGAATATGACAAGCGTCGGTATGCTCATAATTCCGTACGCGGCGGATGTCCGCGGGTTTTCGTCGGTATTGAGCTTCACGAGCTTGATCCTGTCGGCGTATTCCGGCGCAAGCTCTTCCAGAACCGGACCTACCATCCTGCACGGTCCGCACCAGGGGGCCCAGAAATCGACCAGCGTCGGTATTGAGGAATCGAGAACTTCTTTCTTAAATGTGGCGTCAGTCGCCACGGTAATATTCTTATTCATGTGTGGTTACTCCTCTGCGAATGTTATTGTCGGGATTTAGAGGTGATGCCGCAGATGCCGTAGAGAGGGCACACTCCCACGATTGCGGTTACGAGGAGGACGATCGCCACGAGACCGAGAAGGGCTGCCGTGCTGCCGGAGATAGTTCCGGAGAAATAGAGAACGGCGATGCCGGCAACAGCGGCGAATCGTACGACCTTATCAACTTTTCCAACGTTCTTGCTCATCCTTACGACCTCCAATACATTCATGTGAAGAAATCAGTCTGTTCACTAGTATGATGCACGAATTCAGAAAAGGATTCGCAAGGGAACAGGAACTTTCGAGCAGGGAAGATAATTACTTCTATTGATCAGATTTTGAGGATTTTCAAGAGTTTTGTGTGAGCATCCCGGGATAACGTTGGCGTCGGATACTTCCTGTACAGCGCGATCGTTTCCTTCAAATTATCCAGATAGATTTTGCAGTTCTCACATCCATCAAGGTGGTTCCTCACCTCGCGGCATTGCGGCGAATCGATGTCCTCGTCGAGATTATTACAAATAAATCTGAATGCTTTTCTGCACCGGATATGAGGGTCCCGTTTCATGTGGTCATGTATTCCTGTAATTGTTCCCGGAGAAACACGCGTGCCCGCCGGAGCCGGGATTTTACCGCGGGAATGCTGAGTTCGGTGATCTTTGCAGTCTCCTCTGCCGATTGACCTTCGACGTCGCGGAGGATAAAGACAAGACGGTAATCCACGGGGAGTTTTTGGATTGCCTCATCCATGATCTGTCGCAGTTCAGACGAAATGGTCTCGTCGAGCGGAGTATTCTTCCATGCAGGAAGTGTCGTCGATGCAGCGTCTTCATGGGTGTGTTCCGGCATGACGGGCTCGCCGATGGGGACCGAGGATTGCTCGAGTTTTCCGCGCCGTCGCTTCATGAGGCAGTTCTTTGCCACAATGCTATAGAGCCATGTGCTGAACTTTGATCGTCCATCGAACTGGTTGAGTTTACGGAAGACACTGATGAATGTATCCTGGAGTGTCTCTTTGGCGTATTCCTCGTTCCTGCACACCTTGAAGGCAAACCCGTAGACGAGATTTTCGTTTGTGCGGAGAATTTCCTGAAACGCTTCCTTATCTCCCCGTTTCGCTCTTTCCAGGAGGAACGTCTCCGGAATATCAGTCATCTTGACCCGCGCCTTCGTTGAATGGACTCGTTAGTTCGCGTTTATTTCATTAGGAGCAGTTTTCCGGTCTGAACGTACATTTCTGCCGGGTGGTCGAGGTCATACGCTTCGAGCCGGCAGAAATAGACGCCGGATGCAACCCTGGCAGCATTCCACACATATTCATACCGCCCAGCTTCCTGTATCCCATCGGTGACCGTCGCAACGGTCATGCCGAGCAGATCAAAGACAAGGAGACGGACCTGGCTTCGGGAAGGGAGATCATACCGCAACGTTGTTGTCGGGTTGAACGGATTGGGATATGCCGCCTGAAGAAGATACGATGTCGGAATATCTCCTGCGGAATTATTGTCTCCCGATGGCGGTGCCGGCGGAAGCTCGGAAATGGGTACAATCCGGATCGCGCGCGTTGCTATGGCGTGCACCGAAGTATCCCGTGCGAGTATGAGAGCCCCATCCCCCGTGGATTTCACCCAATATCCGCGTCCGGGAAAGAGAGTATCAGTCACGTTGTAGGTTCCGTCATAGCCGAAAAAATTGCTCGTAACGAGACCGTCGGGGATGGAGACAATGGATGGCGCGGGAACCGGCGATGAGATCGATCCGATCAGGTTCCATCCCGTCGCAACCGGCAGCGTGTCGGCCTCCACGATTTCACCGCCCTGCACCACCGGTGAGTTATCCCTGAGTCTGATCCAGTATCCGGCCCCGATCTTCATCGTATCATTCAAGACATAATTTGATCCCGGACTATAGGAAAATGCTCTCGACGCGGTGGTCGGAAAAATTGAGCCCACTCTCATGTCCGGCAGGCTGAACGCGGCGGATACCATATTCCAGCGCGGGCCGGAAAAGTTCAGCAGGATCGAATCGGCACCGGTTCCTGAAATGTCAATCGAATCCGGAGAGGTAAGACCGTTGTGGGTAAAAACGATATGTCCTGATTTCGGTCCCGGGGATGTTGGATGGAATGCGATGAAAAAGATCCCTGCTCCTCCATTCTGCTGGATGACGGCAGTTGCGGGAGAAACGCTGAACTCGGGATTTGTTGAAGTTGCAGAAGTGATGCCGAGAACGCTGGTTCCGGTATTCGTGATGAGCAGCGTAACCGTATGGGACAAACCGGTGACCACCGGTCCGAAATTCAGAACTGAGGTCGACGGATTGAAAACAGCCCCGGAGAAGTCCTTGAGTATCCATCCCGCAGGATCGAGCTGGACGGTGTTCGGAAGTTGCGGCACGTGACAGGTGAAGGTCTGGTTCGACGAGTCGTTGAAAAATGTTATCGTCGTGTCACCGTCTGCCCCGAGAATCTTGAAATCAATCGGCATCGTGAAGTACGAGGGATTGGAGGTGCCTGTTGACTGACTGAGCACGATTGTCACCTTGTACCCTCCGGAGTCGGGGCGTGATGACCAGGAATAGGCGTAGTGCGGGTAGTTCATGCCATAAATCCACTCGTTGAAAAAGTAGGAGAGGTTCTTTCCGGATGTCGATTCGCACACGCTCTCGAAATCCGACGTCGAGGCGGTATTGAACCGGAGCGCTGGGTTCTGCGCGTAATTGTACATCGCATGGAAGAATACGGAATCTCCCAAAACATGACGCAACATGTGCAGGACGATTGCGCCCTTGGCGTACACACGGTTCCAGTCAAAGAGCGACCCGACGTTGTCACTGTCGGGAACAGCCACGCTCCCCGAAGCCGCTTTGGCTGAGACCATATCGGATTGCACAAGTGATGAATAATTGCCTTCGCCGTATTTCTGCTCTTCATAGACGATCTCGCAATACGTTGCAAAGCCCTCGTTGAGCCAGACATCGGGCCATGTCCTGCAGGTGATCATGTCGCCAAACCACTGATGCGCAAGCTCGTGCATCGCGATGCTCTCGTCGAAGCAGCAGATCGAGGTCATCGTCTGATGTTCCATCCCGCCGCCCCAGCCGAATTCCGAGTGACCGTATTTCTCGTCGTAAAACGGGTACAAGCCGAAGAGACGCGAATAGATCTGCAGGCCGTCGAGCACACGCGGGAGCATTGTCGTGGCCGTCGAGAGGTCCTCGGGGAGGACGTAGTTGAGAACCGGCATCGAATCCGCAGGTGTGGAATGGAAGTAATTGACGAACTGGGAATAGTTCGTGATCGCAACGGAGATAAGATACGTGCTGATCGGATGACGTTCCTGCCAGTGAGTGGTCGACGTCCCGTCGCCATTGTTGGTGATGCTCATCAGCTTGCCGTTCGAACCGACCTTGAACGAGGAATCACAGGTCACATACATATCCGAAGAATCTGCCTTGTCCGTCGGATGATCCTTGCACGGCCACCAGTCCTTTGCGCCGTACGGCTCACTGAGCGACCAGATCCATGGGGTAGACGAGTGTGCCGAGAACTCGAAGCTGCCGAAGCCGCTTGATCCTGGGACTCCCTGATAATAAATCTCGACAACGATGAGCTCCCCGCTGTTGTATGCGTGATCGAGTGTGAGATCGAATGATGAGCTGTGCTGGACGAACGGGACGGCAACTCCCCCGGTTTTCACAGAGTCGATGGTGAGGGCATTCATCAGATCGAGCGTGATGCCCGTAAGGTTATTCTGCCGGCTCAACGCCTTGAGTACCACCCTGCCACGGAGATATTGGGGAGATGCGGTGATTTTCAAATCCAACAAGTAATACGAAACGTCGATCCGGTCCTCCGCGGTTACCCCGGAGGTGTTTCGGAGAAATGCAGCGTTGTACCGGGAAAGTTCCGAATGAATCAGGCCCTTTTGTTCGGGAGAGAGAGCATGCTCCTGGGCATTCGCATACGTGCCGGCGATTGCCAGGATAACTGCAATCAACAGTGACCGCAATGGTATATGTGCGGTGAATTTGTCACAAATTGGGTTCATCATTTCTATCTTTGATGAGTTTTGATACGCCGCAATGGCGGAAAAATGAGTTTTGGAGAACGCGCAGGAACGGTGAGTATCTGATGATCAGGTGTCGTTGCAGAACGCAACGAGGGAGACGTATGGGAATGCAGATTCCCGGATTAAAAGTACAAAATGGGGGATGAAAAATCAACGGTTCCGGTGCTAAACCGAAGCGAACTTCGGGTATTCATGAAGTGATAGGATATGATCAATCCGATCTCGGTCGCTTTGATTCTGGAGGTTGATTGTTTCCCGAATTCCGCGTACTTTTGAGCTGAAATCCATCCTCCCCGCATTTGACGATCGGGTAATCTCCAAACCTCAGACAGAAAATGGAGGTGTCATCGTATGTTCAAGAGATTCTGTAACCTCGCCATCGTATCCGCCGCATTCTGTTTCTCCATCGTTCTCATCCGTCATTCACCGAACTTTACGGGAAACGAGCGAAACCACGAACGGGAAGACCGCTCGGGAGCACTCGCGGCACTCAACTACTGGACTGCAATGCGGGCATACCCAAACCATGACATCCCTTCTTCGAGTTACTACCGTGCATACCGTCAGGAAATGGCAAGCAGGAAAGCTCTTGATCGGACGGTGAGTTCGTCGAATATCTGGGAGCCGATCGGTCCGACCAATCTGCACGGCAGATGCCTGAGCGTTGCATTGAATCCGTTGAATCCGGGTACTGTCTATCTCGGCACAGCAAGCGGCGGCTTATGGCGCTCGTACACCGGTGGTCTCGGCGGTGACTGGCTGCAGGTGCCGCTCGGCTATCCTGCGCTCGGCGTTTCTGCAATCGTAATCGATCCGACCGACACGAATACGATCTATATCGGCACCGGCGAAGTGTACAGATACCAGGGAGCGTATGGCGGGCTGGTGGTGCGGACAACCAGAGGAAGCTACGGGATCGGCATTCTCAAGTCGACCGACGGCGGCACGACGTGGACGAAGAGTCTCGACTGGTCCTACAGTCAGGAACGCGGCATTCAGCGGCTTGCCATAAATCCGATGAATCCTCTGACGCTTCTCGCTGCCACTTCGGAAGGAATCTATGAAACGTGGGACGGCGGTAGTACGTGGACAAATGTGTATCCCGCTGAAATGGCAGAGGACATCATCATCGACCCCGCCGACACCGCTTTTGTGCTTGCGTCGATTGGCAACTTCGGAGTCAACCCGTACATCCTGCGCTCTCCAGACGGTGGAACGACGTGGTTCGGGACGACGGGCATACCGACGTTTACGGGGAAGGCACTGATCTGCGCCTGTCTCAACGATCCGAACTACGTCTATGCAAGCATTTCCGACAGCACCGGCGGAACAGGAGGATTGTGGAGGTCAACGGACTTTGGAATGTCGTGGACAGAGGTCAGCAGCAGCAATACCAACCCGATCTACGGCACGCCGGGGAGCGGCCAGGGATGGTACTCGCATTTTGTTGTCGTCAGCCCAAGTGATCCGAATACGGTGATCCAGAACAGCGTCAGCAGCAGCAAGTCAGTCGACGGAGGAGTCACGTTCTCCTATCCCGGATCCAATTATGCGGATAACCACTCGTACGCGTTTCACCCCACGGATCCCAATATCGTCTACGTCGTGAATGATGACGGGATCTACCGCTCGACCGACTTTGGCAGCACCTACGAGGACGTCGGAGCCGGATTACAGACCGGGCAGTTCTATGCCGGCTTTTCATGCTCAACCACAGACTCGCTAATGGCGATTGGTCAGTCACAGGATCACATTCCCGGGTACCGCTATCTCGGATCGATGGTATGGGATCATGGTACCGTTTCCGATGAGGTGGGATGGACAGCAATCGATCCGACAAATGATAATATCCAGTATTGCGATAACCGGTTTGGTGAGTCGATGCTCAAGTCTGTCGACCGCGGAGCGAGTTTTTCATACATCTACGGCTTCAGCGGCGTTGGCAGCTGGAATACGCCGTTCGCCCTTGCTCCTTCAAACACGCAGGTGCTCTATTTCTGCGACAGCAAGATGTACAAGAGCACGACCGGAGGAACATCGTGGCAGGTGCAGAACGGCGGGATCCCGATGGACAGCAGCAATACGGCTCTCTCCATCGCCGTGGCACCGACAAGCCAGGATACCGCGATCGTCAGCATGGCGCCGATCTATCACCGTGCGCGTCTCTATCGCACCACCAACGGCGGCACCAACTGGGACGACGTGACCGGCACAACTCCTGACCGTTATCCCATCGATCTGGCAATTGATCCGAAGGATTCCAGGACAATGTATGTAACGTTTGGAGGTTTCGGGTCGGGTCATGTGTTCAGAACCAGCGACGCGGGATCAAGCTGGACAGATCTTACGGGTACGCTTCCCGATGTCCCCACGACTGCAATTGCCATCGATCCTTCAAACACGAACAACCTCTACGCCGGGAACGACTTTGGTGTTTATCTTTCGACGGATCGGGGATCAACCTGGGCTCCTTTCAGCATCGGGCTTCCGGATGCGGTTATCGTCGCCGATCTTGTCGTCTCACCCTCGAATCACGCTATCCGTGTCGTAACACACGGCAACGGGGTCTACGAACGAAAGCTCTATGACGGAACTGCAATCCCGACATTCGATTATCATACGCTCGCGCTGAATTATCCCTCCGATGGTTCAATGATACCACAAACTCCGCCGCTGACCGGCATCAAAGCATCGTTTGAGAATGTCGGGACTCAGGCACAGACAGATTCATTCAACGTGAAATACCGGATACTCCACAATAACACGGAAGTGTATTCATCACTCAAAAAAATCGGTGGCCTCAGAGTGGGCCAGACCAAGATCGTGACGTTTGATGATGCATTCGCTCCGCCGGATACCGGGACGTTCACCCTGCAGGCAATCTCGCTTGCCGGAGATCAGGATCCCACGAACGATACGGCCGCAGGAAGAGTCATCGTCGTTTCGGCATCGAGAGTGGCGGGTTGGAAGGTTACCAAAGGAAACTGCCCGTACACGGAAATTATCGGAGGCTCGCCGGGACCGGTAGGGGATGATGTCCAGATGCGCGTGCCGCTGCCATTCGCATTCATGTACGACAGTTATCCGTACGATTCCGTTCAGATCAGCACGAACGGATGGATGGAGCTGGGAACCGGAACCGAGGGAACACTTCGCGGGTTATCAACGGGCGGACAGGTCGGGGGATTTTTCAGTCCCGAACTCGCGTCAACAAATCATCCGACGAAAGTTCTCGGTGCCTGGTTCACGGATCTTGCAACAGGGTCGACCGGAACCATCACCTATGCGACGCAGGGAACTGCGCCCAACAGGACGTTTGTCGTGCAGTGGAAGAATGTTCCCGCAAATTGGGATGAAACAAGTACAACCACAAAGCTGAATTTCCAGATTCAGCTCGATGAAGGCACAAATATTGTGGAGTATCATTATGGCCCGCTTGTGGCGGGGACATTCGGCGGCATCGGCGCATCTATCGGGTTGAAGGATTATATCGGCGGCGACTATCGCTACTTTGATATTGCCCGCGATTCGTCGGGCCTTGCCTCACAGCTCCGCGAGGATCTGATTCCATTCAGTGGGTGGCCCGGACAAGACACCTGTTATCAGATCAACACCAATCTCCCGGCTGAGGATGTAAAGAACAACAGCGTACTCCCGCGTTCATACTCGCTACGCCAGAATTATCCAAACCCCTTCAACCCGTCGACGAAGATCACCTTCGATGTTCCAAGGAGCGGAGATGTCACTCTTGAGGTGTATGATCTCCTGGGGCGAAAGGTGATGGAGCTTGCCGGTGGTTTTCATCAGGCCGGGTCGTACACCGTTACCGCAAACTTCAACGGTCTTGCAAGCGGTGTCTATCTCTATAAGCTGACGGCTGGTGATTTCCGCGATGTGAAGAAGATGCTCGTCGTGAAATAGGCGGGCTGCATTGCAGATGGATTGAGGAAACCCGCTCAGTGATGCTGTGCGGGGAACATGAAGAGGAGCGGTCGCCAGACACGCGCTGCCCATGAGCGCTCGGTGTGCTCAGCGGTCGAGTCATAGTACACCATGAAGTCTTTGCCCTCAACGTATCCCTTGAGTACAAGGAGGCCTGCCATTTCATCAATACCGGGCTTAAGCCGTTCGTCTCCTCCCGAACCGCCGCAGTCCATATACAGGCGGAGTGCTTTGCGCGGTCCATCGTACTGTTCCATCAGGTTCTGAAGATCGGTGCGGGAGCGGTTGAGAACACCAGAAACCGATGACGCCTGGGAAAACACATCAGGGTGCCACCAGGCAAAGAGGAACGATATCAATCCTCCGAGAGATGAGCCCATGACCGCAGTGTTCTTTGCGTCGGGTTTCGTCCGGTAAACGGAATCGATGTACGGCTTCACACGGTGGACGACAAATTCGCCGTAGGCCATACCCATCTCAGAATCCTGGTACTCCTGCATCCTGTCGGGCGTGTTGTAGATTCCGACAATAAGTATTTCCTGCATCTTTCCCAGCCGGATCAGAGAATCAGCGACTTCGTCGACGTGCCAGTCGAATCCGCTGAACGACGTGTTTGGGTCGAAGATATTCTGACCATCATGCATGTAAAGAACCGGATACCGCCTCTTGATCTGCTTCGAGTATGAGGGAGGGAGCCAGACGACGAGGTCCCTCGCATACTTCAGCCCGGCGCCTTTCAGATTTCTGATGTATTCGACAGTTCCCGTGATCCCGCCTTCGGGCTTCCTCCGCTGACCGTGCCAGGTTACCGGACGAAGCAGAATACTCGTGTCATTGGTACCTGAGACAATACAGTTCGGGGGAATCACGCTGTCCTGATATCGTGCCTCCGATTCCCATGTCCCCTGCGTGATCTTGAATTCCATCCGAAGATCGATCGGCACCCTGAAGGTCTTCGACCATTCCAGATCGCTCGTCTTTTCGAGTGGGATGGAATCAGGTTTCCAGTTTCCGAGAATGTCCTGATTGCCTGAGACGTAGAGCCGCACCGTGTCCGCGAGAGGACTGCGGAGAATCACGTTGATCGCGACTTCTTTCTCTGTACGCTGAAGGGAACAGCCGGCGAGAACGAGTGCTGTCAGGAATGCAAGAATGCTCTTGCGGATCATGGGGATGCGGACTTTCGGGATCATCGGATCAAATGTAGGGAGAATCGGATGAAGATTCAATACGCGTGTACCGGAACCCGCAGTGAAGCGTTGAGTACAGGCAGGTGACGGTGCCGGTCGGTGATCCTGAGCCGGCTAAACGAACCGGCGGATGCCGCTTTCCACAAGTGCAACCGGTCTGAAGACGACGCGTTCCGCACCCGATGAGAATGAATGAAGATGTTTCGAAGCCATCAGGAGGCGTCTCTGGAGGCGGGAGAAAAGCGACGTGTTCTTTGAGAGATTGTGGAAGTGCATGAATTCAAAAATCTCGTAGATTTTCTTCCGTACCGATTCGTCATACCGGAAGAAATCTGCTTTGAGAATATTCCCCAGATGAAAGATTTTTGACTCATAATATGATTTTCGGTCGGGAATCATCTCATCATAATTGCGTTTATCAGACAGCCACCAGTTCTGGAATCCATACTCATCCTTGAACTGCTCGTAAATCTCGGTTCCGGGGAAGGGGATGAGGATCGACGCAACGGCGGGATGGAAATTTGCCACATGCGGGGCGATCTCTTTCATCAGGGAAAGTGTGTTGTCGAGTGAAGCGGCATCTTCCCACGGGAATCCGAGGATGAAGAAGACGTACGGGTCGATTCCCATTTTGGCGGTCAGCGGGATGACTTTTTTCACCATGTCGACAGTGTGGGGTTTATGAATCCGGCGGAGCGTTACCGGATCACCGCTCTCGACGCCAAAATCGATCTGATAGCAGCCGGCTTCCCGGATCATCCGGAGAAATTCCTCGTTGACGGCGTCGATGCGCGTCATGATCGTCCAACGGAAATTCATTTTCCGGTCGGCGATACCCCGGCAAAACTCAGCAAGCCGCTTCCGATGCAGTGTCATCGCATCATCCACAAAATGAAATTCCCTGGTTCCGTATTCCTTCTGCAGAACCTCGACCTCGTCCAGAATGTTTCCTGCGGATCTGAACCGGAACTTCTTCCCGAAGAGTTGACCGGAACAGAACGAGCAGCGTGCAGTACATCCCCGGGAGCTGAACAGATTGCAGTGCAGCGCACCGGATACCTCGCCGCCGTACAGGGCGGGATCGACGAGATGGCGCGCAGGAAGAGGTAGGAGATCAAGATTCTGGATGAGCGGGCGGGGTTCGGTCACGACAGTCGCTCCGTCTTCATCCTTGAATGCCCACCCGACAACGTCTCGTTTTGGAATCCGCCCGAGAAGTGCTTCGACCGCCTCCTCGATGACGCTCTCACCCTCGCCGATCACAACCGCGTCGAACCCGTGATCCAGTCCTTCCGTCGGCATCAAAGTCGCATGGGGTCCGCCTCCCAGCACCGTGAAGTTGTGCGCTTTCAGCTGTCTTGCAAGTTCATAGGCCTCGCGGATCATCGGTGTGAGCAGCGTGATCCCGACAATGTCGGGCTTCATCCGAAGTGCTTCCTGGACGATCTGCGGTGTCGTCAGCTTTCGTTTCTCGGCGTTGGCGTCGAGCAGGGTTATCTCATGGCCCGCGCGCTGGAGCACAGCGCCGAGTAATTGGATGCCCATCGGACAGCTCTGGTGATATTGTATCCGCGATGGTGGATAGATCAGGAGTATTTTTGACATGAGATCGCCTTTCATTGGTCCGGTTTGCCCGATAACCTGAGACCCGGATCGCACCATACCTCCATTCCTGCACTTGCGGGGAACGAAAGGATACTGGAATTCCTCTAACGAATCAACGGTGAATTGGTAGAACAGAGAAGATACTGCTGACGGGAGGTCTCTGATGGAGGGCCGCCGTGTTCAAAAACTTATCAATCCTGAAAAACTGATTTGAACTGAATGTACAGCTTTGGATAAACAACTTTTGTGCCGGCCGTCAACATCAATCGAATCAACTTCCTTCAACAATCTGACCGGAATTTCACCCGGCTGGCCGGAATATTCGCTCCCTCACCGGTCAATTTTGAGAGTCCCCGGGGATTGAGGGAAGAGCATAGACATAATTCTGAAGTTGGGGGAATGTGCAACCGTGATAAGCCGCCCAAGGAACTGTCGAATGGGTGATGCGTATATATAGTGTTCATCCGGCAGAATGTCAAGCAGAATTTTCCCCAAATTTACAGTCAAGCTTTGACAACAAACAGGAATTCGCTCCGGATGGATATTCACGCATCGAACTGGTATATTTTGAGAGATCAAACAGCATCCGGATATTCAGTTCTTCAAATCAAATTATGAGTTAAGCCATGCCCGCACACAAAACGCTCCAGTTCGATGACCTTCGTACAATTGCGTACAGATTCCAGGAGTCACGCATTCTCCTTACCGCATTTGAATTGGGGGTCTTCACCGCTCTTCGCAAACGTCGAATGTCCTCTGCAGCGGTTGCAGAAAAGATCGGCACAAATCCCCGTGCAACGGACCGTCTCTTGAATGCGCTTGTCGTCATGCAGTTGTTGGAAAAAAACACGAAGGGGTTTGCAAATTCCGAAGCTGCTTCGCGCCTCCTTGCGGGTGGATCGGGAGAATATCTGGCGGGGCTGGCACACACCGCACATCTTTGGATCAGCTGGAGCACGCTCACGGATGCAGTTCGGGAGGGAAGTTCGGTTCTCGGGAAACGTGCATCGATCCCGCGGTCGTCCGACTGGCTCGAGTCATTCATCGCGGCCATGCACGACCGGGCAAAGATCCAGGCCCCGGCAATTGTCGGCATGATAGACCTGACCGGAGTTCACCGCGTTCTGGATGTCGGAGGGGGACCGGGAACGTTTGCGATGGCATTTGTCAGAGCCAGGCGTTCAATTCTCGCGACTGTCTTCGACCTTCCATCCGTTTTGCCGATCACACGCCGGTACATTCAGGAAGGTCACTGTGAAAAGAAGATCGACCTTGCATCCGGCGATTATACCGCTGATCCGCTCCCGAAGGGATATGACCTGGTGTTTCTCTCGGCTGTCATTCACAGCAATTCTGCTGCTCAGAACAAATCACTGATCCGGAAATGTGCAAAGGCATTGAATCCGGGCGGACGAGTAATTGTTCAGGACTGGATCATGGATGAAATGCGAATCCATCCCGCGGTGGGAGCATTTTTTTCACTCAACATGCTTGTCGGAACTTCGGCCGGTGATACGTATACCGAGAAGGAAGTGAGATCATGGATGAATGCTGCCGGGCTCAGTCGCATGGAGCGTAAAGAGACGCCATTTGCAGTCTCTCAGATGATCGGATACCGGTAGCCATCAGTCGCTAAGATGTTTTCATTTATGAAGATTGAAGACCAAATGCCTTTCATTTCTGTAAAATGAGAACAATATCAAATCCTGCAATTTCAACCTTCAATGAATGAATTATCGTCCCGAGTTTTGTTGATTTGGTATTCCTTTTGATACGTATCTCCTGCCGAATTCTGTCGTACTCTTTATCGTGTTGTGTGAAGTGTGCCCGATACGGAAATGTGATCCCGTCTGAATCTCACTCCTGATAAATCACCCTGCCAATATTTTTCTTCTCGCATGAAAAGTAGCGTAATTCGGTCTCTTTCGTGGCACATTTATTGACGAACGTAATGGACGGAAATCTCTATCCCCGCTGAAGTGGCTTTCGGCCACCTTGAAATGAAGCGAGGTGAGAATTCGTATATACGGAAATCGGATTATTGCAGACGGATAAAGTTGGATAATCGTCACGTGTGCGGTGACCCGGTGACCAGAGGTTCCGAAAATGAGACGCCTTACAGTAGTAGGGTTGGGAAACACCTATCTTACTGATGACGGCGTTGGCATATGTGTTGCGAAGGAACTCAAGAGGAGGATCAGAGACTGTCGCGTTACCATCAGAGAAGTCACTGGTGACAGTCTCGATGTCATAGAAGCAGTAGAGAATGCTGACGAAGCCGTCATAATCGACGCCGTGAAAAACGGCGCGATACATGGAGGCGGGGTCTGCACCTCTCCATTGTATAATTCTTCACCACCGACGGTGTCGAAAAATTTAGCACCCGGTCGGCCTTTCTCAGTGCACACCATTAATCTCCAGACTGCATTGCTCTTGCGCAAGTCAGCCGGCGCGCACATTCCGGACAAGATTACATTGTTTGGAATCAATGCGGTCGACACGGAGACTTTTCATGAGGGGTGTACGCCCGACCTTCGCAGGGCAATTCCCGAAATTGTCCTGCTGGCTCTCGAATTTATCCGATCCAGGATTCCTGACCTGAAGTTACGATCGTCGAAGGTGAAACCGGTGCACGATCTTCCGTTTGTTCCTTCGATGAAAGCCGATGTTGGTAAGAGGCAGCAAGTTCAACCATTATGAACTGATGCAAAGAGAGGAATACCGTATGGCGTTTGAACCACGAATCGTCGCGTTTTTCTGCAACTGGTGCTCTTATTCCGGCGCCGACCTGGCAGGCGTCTCACGCATCAAATCACCACCGAACATTCGAATCGTCCGTGTGATGTGCAGCGGCCGTGTCGATCCCACATTCATCATGAAGGCACTCTCCCTCGGTGCCGACGGTGTGCTGATCGGCGGATGCCATCCGGGCGACTGTCATTATGCCGAAGGGAATTACAAGATCCTGAGACGTATGGCGATGCTGAAACCGGTACTGAAGGCATTTGGCATCGAAGAACAACGAGTCCGGCTCGAGTGGATCTCCGCGTCCGAAGGTGAAAAATTTGCCCGGGTCGCGAAGGAATTTACCGAGCAAATCCGTTCACTCGGTCCGCTCCGCCGTAACGGCCTCCCTCACCCCAACGCCGGCGTCGAGAAGCCGGCTGCGGTTTCCGCATCGTGATCGGACGAAAGGAAAACCCGAGCATGCGCAATTTTGATGAATGATGAAAGGAACAACCTCTATGGCAAAGCCTAAATTAGCACTCTACTGGGCCGCGAGCTGCGGCGGCTGCGAGGTCGCTGTACTCGATATCGAAGAGAAAATCCTGGACGTGGCGGCACACTTCGAGATTGTCCTCTGGCCGTGCGCAATGGATTTCAAGTATGCGGATGTCGAACGCATGAATGACGGCGACATAGATCTCTGCCTGTTTAACGGCTCGATCCGCACGGCAGAGAATGAGCGGCTTGCAAAGTTGCTCCGAAAAAAATCCAAGGTTCTCGTGGCGTTCGGGTCCTGCGCGCAGGAGGGATGCATTCCGGGTCTGGCAAATCTGACCACAAAGGAGGCGATCTTCCGGGCAAATTATATCGACTCGCCGTCAACGGTGAACGAGAAGAAGATTCTCCCTCAGCCCGAGACACGGGTGGCCGAGGGAACGATCGAGATACCGGAATTCCTGGATGAAGTCCGGGCGCTCGATCAGGTGGTCCCCGTCGATTATTACATTCCCGGCTGTCCACCGCAATCTGTTCAGATTGCCGCTGTCATGAATGTGATCATCGAAGGAAAACCGCTGCCTCCTCCCGGAACAGTACTTGGTGCGGGAGACAAGACCTGCTGCGACGAATGTCCCCGGGTCCGGAAGGAAAAGAAGATCACTCGCTTTTACCGTCCGCATGAGATCATCCCGAATCCCGACGAGTGTCTCCTGGATCAGGGGATTATCTGCATGGGTCCTGCCACACGGAACGGATGCGGCGGTCTCTGTATGAAAGCCAACCTTCCCTGTCGGGGCTGCTACGGCCTGCCGCCGAATACGGTCGACCAGGGAGCAAAGATGCTGAGCGCGCTCAGCTCGGTTATTGATTCTCAGGATCCCGCAGAAATTGAGCAGATTGTCGGCCAGATTGCCGATCCTATAGGGACATTTTATCGGTTCAGTCTTCCGCATTCATTGTTGAGGAGGGTGAGAGTATGAAGCATATCGCGATCGATCCGGTGACCCGTCTCGAAGGTCACGGCAAAATAGATATTTTTCTTAGCGATGACGGCGAGGTTGAGAACTGTTATTTCGTGATCCCGGAGCTCCGCGGATTCGAGCAATTTTGCGTCGGGCGCCCAGTGGAAGAAATGCCGCGCATTACCACCCGGCTCTGCGGCGTCTGCCCGGAAGCTCACCACATTGCATCCGTCAAAGCATGCGATGCGGTGTATCATGTTGAGCCGCCGCCGACCGCCCGAAAATTGCGGGAGCTTCTCTATCATGTCTTCTTCGCGGGAGACCATACGCTCCACTTCTATGCGCTCGGCGGACCCGATTTCATTCTTGGTCCGGACGCTCCTGCGGCTCAAAGGAATATTCTCGGCGTCATCGGCAAAGTCGGCGTCGAAGTGGGGAAGAAGGTCATCCGGATGAGAGCGCACCATTCTGCCATTATGGAGTTGCTCGGCGGCAAGAAGGTGCACCAGGTAACCTCGATTCCGGGCGGGGTATCGAAAGGCCTCACCGAGGATGAACGAAAATCGGTTGAGGGCCGGATTCTGGAGATGGTCGAGTTCGCAAAGTTTACGATTAAGGTGTTTGATGATATCGTCCTGAAGAACAAGGCGTATCTCGACCTGATTACCGGCAACGACTACAAACAGAAGATCCATTCGATGGGGTTGGTGGATCAGAATAAGCGCCTGAATTTTTATGATGGAAAAGTCCGTGTAGTGGATACTGAAGGAAAGGAGATTGCCCTCTATACTCCGGATTCATACCTCGAGTATGTGGCGGAACATGTGGAACCCTGGACGTATCTCAAATTCCCCTACCTGAAGAAGATCGGCTGGAAGGGGTTTTCCGAAGGTTCCGACAGCGGGGTCTATCGCGCAACACCGCTGTCCCGGCTGAATGCCTGCGAGGGTCTTTCGACACCTCTGGCGCAGAAGGAGTACGAGAGGATGTTCAGCACGCTGGGAGGAAAACCGGTGCATGCCACACTGGCAACGCACTGGGCGCGCGTGATCGAGCTCCTCTATGCAGCGGAACGGGCTCTCGAGCTCGTCCGGGATCCCGAAATTACCGGTAAAGAGATCCGGACTATCCCGACAGCCGTTCCGACGGAAGGTGTCGGGATTGTCGAAGCACCGCGCGGAACACTCACGCACCATTATGCCACCGATGAACGGGGGCTGGTGAGAAAGGTAAATCTCATCGTCGGCACAACCAATAATCACGCAGCGATCTCCATGTCGATCAAGAAAGCCGCACAGGGACTGATCCGAAAAGGTGTGGAAGTCAACGAAGGAGTGTTGAACAGGATTGAGATGGCGTTCCGGGCGTTCGATCCCTGTTTCGGCTGTGCTACCCATACGCTCGGAAGGATTCCGCTCGAAATCTTTGTCCGTGATTCCTCGGGCACCGTGCTGCAGCAGATCATGCGGGAATGATGAACAGGAAATAATTCACAACATGGATGAGGTTATGTCATGAAAGATCCGTTCAGCGAACAAGCCGGCCAGAAAATTAAATTTGAGTCGGAGCTCGACAGAAGTTTCGGGGAAACCATCTCGCACCGCGTGTCGAACGGTACCCTGATGGCATGCATTCAGTGCGGAACGTGCAGCGCAACGTGCCCGTTAAGCACCTATATGGACTTCACTCCCCGAAAAATCATCGCAATGGTTCGTGCGGGATTCCGCGAGGAAGTGCTCACAAACCAGACTATCTGGCTCTGCGCATCGTGCTATTCGTGTACCGTGGAGTGCCCGAAGGGTATCAGGATTACGGAGGTGATGTATGCCCTGAAGCGGGAAGCCATCACGCACGGGTTTTATCCGAAGAGATTCTCCATCCCGGTCCTTGCGCGCACGTTTTATGATCAGGTCAGAAGTCGCGGAAGACTGAGCGAAGTCTACCTCATGATGAGATATTATCTTGCGACAAATCCCCTTCGCTCCCTCGGCCAGATTGGTCTCGCTCTGCGCCTGTTCAAGCGGGGGCGCCTGACGCTCTTTGAAAAAGGGGTGAAGGAAAAAGCAGGATTGCGCAAAATCCTTGAAACGGCGGATCGCCGCCGGGAGGTGCCGTCATGAAATACATCTATTATTCGGGCTGTGCGTTGAAATCAAGCGGCAAGGGGTACGAAGAATCGCTTCTGAAGGTTCTCTCTGCTGTCGGCGTCGAGTTTCAGGAACTGCAGGACTGGAATTGCTGCGGTGCAACGACGTATATGTCGATCGACGAATTCAAATCGTCGGCGCTGGCCACGCGCAACCTCGCTCTTGCCGAACAGCAGAACGGATCACCCGATGTCCAGATCATTGCTCCCTGCAGCGCGTGTTATGTTGTCCTGAACAAAGCACAGCATCACTTCAGGGAAGACCCCGTATCTGCAAAGATGATCGGCGAGGCGCTCCATTCGGCCGGGCTCACGTTCTCGGGGGAGGCGACCATCCGGCACCCCCTGGATATCCTGATCAATACTGTCGGCCTCGAACGGATAAAGTCTGCCGTTCGCAAGCCCCTGAAAAAGCTCCGTGTGGCATCGTATTACGGCTGCCAGGTGGTGAGGCCGTTCACGCAGTTCGATGATCCGCGAGATCCGAAAAGTATGGACGATGTTGTGAAGGCAATCGGTGCAGAACCGGTCGACTGGCCGTTGAAGACCCGATGCTGCGGCGGCAATCTCGTGAATACCATTCATGATGTCGGCCTTCGGATGAACTACCATATTCTGCGGGAAGCGAAGAAGCGCAATGCCGATGTCCTCATTACCGCATGTCCCCTTTGCCAGTTCAATCTGGAATGTTACCAGGACGAGATGGAACGGGAGTACGGAGAAAGTGCCGCAATTCCGGTTATCTACTTCAGCCAGCTGATGGGGATGAGCTTCGGGATCAGTGAGAAGAATCTCGGCGTTCAACGGTCGGTGGTTCCCCCCGTGTGTGTCTCCAAAATTTTGAGAGGAGAAGAGGCGTATGCCTAATACCAATGGACAGATCAGGGTCGGATTTTACATTTGCCACTGCGGACATAACATCGCGCACATTGTCGATGTGAAGCAGGTCGCCGAATATGTGGCGACACTGCCGAATGTGATCGTCTCCCGCGAGTATAAGTATATGTGCTCGGATCCGGGTCAGGAGTTGATCCAGTCGGATATGAAGGAGCATCACCTCAACCGGATCGTTGTAGCGTCGTGCTCACCGCTCCTCCATGAGCACACATTCCGGAATGCGACGGAAAAAGGAGGGCTCAATCCCTTTTATTTCCACATGGTGAATATCCGCGAGCACGTTTCCTGGATCCATGAAGATCGCGCGGCGGCAACACAGAAGGCAAAGGATCTTGCCCGGGCTGCCATCAGAAGAGTGAGCCATCACAGGGGTCTCGAATCGAAGCGGGTGCCGGTACATCCGGATGCACTCGTGGTGGGAGGGGGTATCGCCGGAATTCATGCCGCCCTGACGCTGGCAAATGCGGGAAAGAAAGTCTATCTCGTCGAGCGCGAGCCCACGATCGGCGGGCACATGGCAAAATTTGACAAGACCTTTCCCACGATGGATTGCGCCGCGTGTATCCTGACGCCGAAAATGTCGTCAGTCCGCAACCATCCGAACATTACACTCTGGACCTATTCCGAAGTGACCGCCGTGAGCGGCTTTGTCGGCAACTACAAAGTGACGGTCAAGCGGAAACCGCGTTATGTGAACGAAGAGCTTTGTGTCGGATGCATGGATTGTGTGGAAAAATGCATCTATAAAGAAGGAAAGTATGACGACGAGTTTAATCTCGGGCTGAGCAAGAGAAAGCCCGTCTACATACCATTCCCGCAGGCAACGCCGCAGATCGTTCTCATCGATCCGGAAACCTGCATCGACTTCAAATCCGGAAAGTGCAAGAAGACCTGCGTCGAAGCATGCGACCGGGGCGCCATCGATCTCAAACAAAAAGAGAAAATCGAAGAGATCGATGTCGGAACCGTAATACTCGCTACCGGGTTCCAGGCATTCGATGCCGCAAAGACTCCATACTACGGTTATGGAAGATATAAGAACGTCTATACGTCGCTGGAAATGGAACGGCTGGTCAATGCCTCCGGACCGACGGGCGGCGAGATCATCACGCGTGACGGCAAGCATCCCAAAACGGTCGGCATCATTCACTGCGTCGGTTCACGTGACGACAAGACGCATAAATGGTGCTCGCGGGTTTGCTGCATGTACTCTTTGAAACTCGCCCACCTGATACGCGAACACACCCAGGCAGAGGTCTATAATTTTTACATCGATATGCGGACGCCCGGGAAAGGTTATGAGGAGTTCTATGATCGACTTCTCCGGGAGGATGTCCATTTTATCCGGGGACGTGTGGCGGAAGTGACCGATTGGGCTGTCACCGACGATGAAGAAGGAAAACTCATCATCCGCGTTGAAGATACGATGATCGGGGTGGTGCGCAGGGTTCCGGTAGATATGGTTGTCCTCGCGGTCGGTATCGAGCCCAAAGCCGACGCACAGCAGATACGCAGAATGTTCAACATCTCCTGCTCGACAGAGGGATTCTTCCTCGAACGACACCCGAAGCTTGCCCCGGTGAGCACGTTTACTGACGGTGTGTTCATTGCCGGCTGCTGTCAGGGCCCGAAGGATATTCCTGATACCGTTGCGCAGGCAGGTGCCGCTGCGGCCGAAGCGCTGGCGCTTATCGATGTGGGACACGTCGAAATGGAGCCGAACACCGCCTATATCGAGGACCGTTACTGCGGCGGATGCAAGTTCTGTCTCTCGGTTTGCCCCTACGGCGCTATTACGTTCGATGAGGAAAAGAAGGTCGCCGTGATCCAGGAAGCTCTGTGCAAGGGATGCGGAACATGTGTTGCAACCTGCCCGTCCGGATCGATTCGGCAAAACCTCTTTGAGACCGATCAGCTTCTCAGCGAAATCGAAGGACTGCTGGTCTCCTGAATAGTGGGGCGAGAATTACGCGCCGGGATTCCCTTCCTCTGCGGGATCCCGGCGTGTGTGTTTCCAACCTCCTGCCTGCAACAATCTTCATGCTCCTATTTCGGATATCCCACAGTTTGCGCAAGCAGAATTCTCTGGTCGCTCGTTAATCCCATCTCGGCGCTGAGTGCCTGCCTGTCGATGGAGCCGCGAACCACGCACGCAAGTCCTTCCGATGCACAGTAGAGGTAAACGTTTTCTCCGATGAAACCGCAATCGGCTCCCATATAGAGAAGCTGATCATCGCCACCGGCGCGGTTCGTCTTTGAGAGATTTGCAACGTACACGATCGTCAGCGGAGCAGACTTCACAAAATCCTGCATCCCGGTTTTTCCGCGTATGTCTGCAGGTGAGAGCACGCGGAGTGTGTTCGTGCGGGCATCATACAGAGAATACCCTTCGCCGGTCACGACGTAGAGATCTATTTCCTGCCAGTTCATGGCTGAAGGTGCCGTGCGATGACCATCGTTGCGGTTAATGCCGAAGGCTGCCCAGAGGAGGTTTGACAAGCTCTGCTGTGAAATCTTGTTCTCGCTGAATGACCGTGACGTCCGCCGCATTTTGAGGACCTGCATGAGCGGTTTCCCGCCTGAAGTATCGGGAGAAGGGAGTGAGACTGTCTTTGCTGATTCCTGGCAAAAACATTCTCCCGTTAAAATTACTGCAACGAACGCGATGAAGACACAGAGTCTGTTCATGGTATTCCTTCCGAAATTAATTCAGAGAATCTGCCGACAGAAGTATCTGATGGAATGAAGAACGCGATGAAGGACGGAGATTCGGTGCAGCGCTATGATATCAGAAGATACGGAGGAGAGTGTTGAATCTCAAATAATCAGGACCGGCGCCACCGCGTGCGATCCAGCATCACGGCAGCCAGGAGAATCGCCCCGCTGACGACGTACTGGTAGAAGATCTCGATGTTCAGGAGATTCATCGCGTTTTGTACGGTTCCGGTGATGAGTACGCCGACGATGACTCCGCTCATCGAACCGATGCCGCCGGTGAGCGAGACGCCGCCGAGCACACAGGCCGAGATGACCTGCAATTCAAGCCCCTGGGCTGCGGCCGGCTGTCCGCTCGTCATCCGCGATGCGAGAATAACACCGGCAAATCCTGCGACCATTCCCTGTATCGAGAAGATTGCGATCTTCGTTGCAACGACCGGCACGCCCGCAAGCCGGGCGGCTTCCTTGTTCCCTCCGATAGCAAGCGCGTGCCGGCCGAACGTCGTTTGGTTCAGCACGGTGCCAAATAGGATGAAGCTGGCGATCATGAACCATACCGGAAGAGGAACGGAAAGGAGCGTCGAAATCCCGAGCGTGAAGAATGCCTCATCGCGTATGCCCACCGCTTTTCCGTCGGATGCGATATAGGATATACCCCGGGTAATTTCCATCGATGCCAGTGTGGTGATGAGAGCGTTAATGCCGAACCGCGCAATAATAACGCCGTTCGCGAACCCGACCACCCCGCCGGCGAGAATTCCGGCAGCGATCCCCACGACCACGCTTCCCGTACCATTGATGACAACAGCGGCAATCACACCGCTGCACGCCACGATCGACCCGACAGACAGATCGAAGTCTCCGGCCGCGAGGCAGAAGAGCATCGTGGATGCGATGATCCCAACGGTCGCAACCGAAAGGGCAAGTCCTTCGACATTCAGCGCACTGAAGAAATTCGGAACAACGAGAGATACGACTATAAAAAGGATGAAAAATACCGCGACCATTCCGGTGTTCCTTCCGAATGGGTGTATTGTCCGGACCGCAGACATCAACGCATTCCCTGCTCTTTAAGGACCTGCCGGAAATTCTCCCTCGTGATCAGAATTCCCGTCGTGTACGTTTCCTTCCGCGGCTCAGATCCATCCTTCACCCATCGATAGAGCATCTCTGATGTTTCGAATCCGTGGCGGCGCGGTGAGAGGAGAATTGATGCGAAGAACCCGGTAGGATTCTCTTTTT
>DATIXJ010000074.1:0-21764 GCA_035518715.1 Bacteroidota bacterium
AGATAATCTCTGGGACAAAGGAGCAACCAGACGGGCAGGACGGAAGCAAGAAATCCATAAATGCCGATCGAAATGACTATTCCCTCGCGCGAGAGCGTGAAGTATTGCGCGAGCGGGGATGTGGGAATGAAGCTCCCCCCGATCACAGCAGCAAATACCGCGACCACGCCGATCAGGCTTGCCTCGGCGATCTTGCCGGGGCGAATCCGGTACATGTAGAGACCGACGAAGAGTGCGATCGGGATCGTCATGGCGATGGTAAACGTCCCCCAGGAACTCTCCTTGAGCGCGTTGACAACGGCAAGGGCAAGACCGGCCAGGGCAACGATTACGATGATGAGGATCGCAACAGACCCGATAACTCCGGCGAGAGGGCTGATTTCCCTGCGTGCGATCTCCGCAAGCGATCTTCCCCTGCGGCGTACCGAGGCGGCGAGAATGACGAAATCGTGGACTGCTCCAGCGAGGACCACACCGATCAGCAGCCAGAGAAATCCTGGCAGAAATCCGAACTGCGCGGCTAGCACCGGACCGATCAGCGGCCCTGCCCCGGAGATCGCCGCAAAGTGATGCCCAAAGAGCACCCACTTATTTGTCGGATCGTAATTCTGCCCGTCACGGAGGGTATGGGCAGGTGTGACGCGGGCATCGTTCAGCGCGACGACCTTCGCCGCAATGAAGGCGCTGTAGTAGCGGTAGGCAATTGCCAGCACACAGAGCGCTCCCACAATAAATGGCAAAGCGTTCATCTCTCACCTCTCAAAATGCATCCTCAAGATGCCGGATGACCGGCCGTTGTTGTCCAAACTCAATCCCGATAACGTCGAACCGGCATATGCGGTCATCAATCCCGTTTTCGAAGAGGTACCCATCCGCCGTATGCCGTATTTTTCTTCTCTTGGATTCGGTTACCGCCTCCTCGGGTTCACCATACTCCCTGCTGGAACGCGCTTTGACTTCCACAAAAACCAGCACGCCGTGGTCGTCGGCGACGATATCGATCTCGCCATGCTCAAACCGGTAATTCCGTTGCAGGATATGATATGCCTTTTTTTCCAGATATTCGATGGCAAGCTGTTCACCGACCGCGCCGTTCTTCAGTGTCTGACGCACAACTTTATCCTTCCATTCGGACGTGAAAGGATTTCCGGTGGATCGGGCTCGGACCGTATTTTCTGAGCGCCGCGCAGTGTTCGCGGGTTCCATAGCCCTTGTGTTTCGCAAAACCGTATTCCGGATATTGTTCGTGAAACTGGATCATGAGCCGATCCCTTCTGACTTTCGCGACGATCGACGCAGCCGCAATGGTGAAGCACAGTGCGTCCCCGCCGACAATTGCCGTATGTGAAAATGTGGAACCGGTAAATCGGGGCCCGTCGACAAGCAGATGATCGGGTACAATGCCGAGTCCCTCTACTGCCTCGTGCATCGCCTTCATGGTCGCCTGATAGATATTGATCCGGTCAATTTCGTCGTGCGGAACGATTCCGACCCCAACCCCGACAGCGGCTTCACAAATAATATCATAGAGTTCTTCGCGCTGCCGGGGTTTCAGCATTTTGGAATCATTTACTCCGTAGATCCAGAGATCGTGCGGAAAGACCACCGCTGCCGCAACGACGGGACCGGCGAGAGGCCCCCGGCCTGCTTCATCAATCCCCGCGATATGCTCCACACCATTCCGCCAGAGTGCTTTCTCAATCGAATAGTCGATCTTTGATCTCATCGATGAACCGGTGCGTTAAAATGTATTTGCCAATCCAACATGAATCTTGCCGTCGGAAAACGAATCCCCCTGACCGAAGGCAAAGCTGACGCCGATATTTCCGAGCGATGTATCCATCCGGATACCCATCCCATAGCCGTATTTCATTTCCTGGCTGGAAGAAAGAGCGTTTGTCTCATCAGCCGGCAGAAAATAATATCCCGTATCGAAGAAACCAAACACATACGAACGCCTGGAAAGGAGGAATCGGTATTCGGTATTCGTCCAGGCAATCCGCGAACCGAGGAATTGGTTTTCACGATACCCGCGCAGCGAATTCGTCCCCCCCAGCCGGTACAGATCGCTCAGTTCGATGCCTCCCCCCGTCCGTTCGCGTCCGTGCACACCTATGGCAAGCACCTGCCGGGTCGCTGTTGGGGCAAAAAACTGGGCATCAATACTTAATCTCTGAACCGATGAAGATTGCGTTTGAGCGGCATTATCCGTCGATTTCGTGCCAAACTGATAACTGCTTGCGTAGTCGACTCCCGAGGTCGGGCTGAGAACATCATCGCGCGTATCATATTTCAGCTCGAGTCCTCCGGTTGCAGTATGGCTCGACTGGACCACGGCAACAGCAATCGTACTGGACGGAATGACGGTTTCCAGCGTCCCAAGAGCGGAAATCGTCAGCGATTCGTTGACGAGAAGGTCTGCCCTCCCGTCCACCGAACGCTGAACATAGCTGCTGTCCTGCTGACGCTGCGAAAAACCCGCAGCGACATCGAGTGGAAGCCCGAAAATCCACGGCTCAACATACCGAAGCCCAAGCTCCTGTGCATCGGATTCATCGCGCTGCCAGCGAACATCGAGCTTGCGCGCAGTTCCAAAAAGGTTCCGCATCGTGACGGTAACAAATCCCGTGACGGTACCACCGCCTCCGGCCTGCTGGGGCGGCGCATAGCCGATGATCCCGTCGAAGAAATTTGGATTTCCCTCCTCCACATGAATAAGGAGTCCGCCTCCGCGGTCGTTCACATACAGTTCCGGGGGATCGACCCGTGAGAAAATATTGAGTCGATTCAGCCGCGCCGTGATCTTGTCGACTTTGTCCGGGTTGTAAAGTTCGTGGAGCGATATTCGTGTCTCCCGCACAACGACATCCGCGTGAGTTTCCTTGTTTCCTGTTACGCGGATTTCTTCTATCGTGGTGCGCGGCCCTTCGTTCACCGTCAGATGCAGGTACAACCGCTCTCCGGCGCTGTCGGCATACGGGGCGAGCGTATCCACCGATACTTCTGCAAGCGGGTAACCGGCATGTTCATACCGCTGGAGTAACGCCGCAATATCGGCTTCCAGGGTTGCACTGGAAAGCATGCCGTCGATCCGTGTCTCGAACTGACGGAGAATATCCTCAGCGGGAAAAAGTGAATTGCCTCCGATACGCATTGCACCGATCAGGATCCGATCTCCTTCCCGGATATCCACGAAGAGACGGACCTCGGAACTGTCGGCTTTCCAGAGCATACTATCGCCCGCGACCTCGACAAAACAAAATCCGTTTCGCACATAATAGTCACGCACGGATTTCAGATCATTCATCCACTGCGACAACGCGAGCTTCATTCCTTCCCGGCTGACCATGAGGTCAAGAAGCTCGCCGGACGAATAGGAATGATTCCCGAGAAACGAAATCGAAACAACCGTAGGAGGCACAGTGCCGAGCAGAGGGAGCGCTGATGCAAGCAGGAGAGCCGAAAGCAAGACGGTGCGCATACCGCAAACGGTCAACGGATCCGCGTTCGATCCACATCCCAGATAGGAGTTTGAAGCCGATAGTCGCCGAATCCGGTCTGGTCGATGAAGACGAACTGGCGGTTCTGGTCATAATAGGTCCAGACTTCGTATGGTTTGGAATCGATCTCGAACGGGTGGCGTTCAATATTATTTGGCGGACCAAAGATGATATAGACCATTCCCATGTCTGTTTTCCAGCCGGTAATGAAATGGCTGAAATGTTTATCCGCGTAATTGACCCGTGCGTAATATTCTTCCATCAGTTCGTTTCGTTCCGTATTCGGCGTCGGATCACGCTTCTTCCAGAAATCCGCGAAGAGCTTGCGTTTTTGATCAAGAGGAGCGTTCTTCATGGCATCCAGCTCGTCTTTTTCACCAACGTAGACCAGCTGATCGATCGCAGCATCGAGATCGACGATGGAAACCGGCATGTTGCGCCATCGCACCACGAAAAGACGGGAGGTATTCGCCTCAATATCCTTTGCCGCATCAGGATTCGTCAGTCCCTTCGGAAATACTTTCAACTCAAGAATGTAATCGCCCGCCAGGAGCTTTGTTGTCCCGACTTCATGGAAACACGAGACCCTCGTCTCATGGAGCGGCAGCATGAATGTGTCGCTTGCCACGGATTCTCCCCGAACATCCTTCACCAGGAGAATGACCAGCCCCGAGTCGGCAGCAATCTTATTGTATGTTTCGAAAAATATCGTGAAGCCCGAGAGAAGATCGCCGACATTTCCCGAGATGTTCGGGTACACGATCTTTTTGCCGTCAACGGTATCGACGCGGTTCACCAGCATCACATCACTGACGGAGAATGGAAGAGCCGCAAAATTCTCCACCGAGACCCGTTTTCGGATTCGGGCGGTTTTCTCCGTTTCCGAATCCTTAATCTGCACAAGGATGCTGTAGTTTCCCGGAAAGAGGACGAATGAACGGTTCGTGAGATTCCCGAGTTTTGGTGAGACCGATTCTTCATAACTCTTCACTTCAACATTTTCCGTCCACCATTTTTCCGCCACCAGACGGTCGGTCGAATCATGCACCTCGACCATCACCTCGTATTTTGATTTGAAGGCATCGTTGTCCTTTGTGAAGTGCATCGATTCGTATGGGACTTCAATATACAGATCGAGGCGGCTTGAATCGGGATCCGTTGAGTTGAAATTCAGGGCATCAACGTAGAAGACGGGGACATCGGGGGAGAGACGTTGTGTGAAGTCCGGCTGTGCGGAAGCAGCCGTGCCCAAAACCATGAGCCCCAGAACATATGCCACATATGTGTACTTCATAGGTGCAGATCCTCTTCAGGAGGCCGGGTTAGAAGTCGATTCTACCGACACCGCGGTCAACGGTCTTGCAAAGAGATCGTATTCCGCGGCATCGATGATTTCGACATCAGCGAAATCACCCGCCCTCAGCGGCCCTGCGTCAGACAACAATACTTCATTATCGACCTCCGGAGCGTCCCGTTCCGTTCTCCCCCGGGCAATACCGTCGTGCTTTTCATCGACCAGCACGCGGATTCTCTTGCCGACCAGCGTGGTGTTCTTCTCCAGAGAGATCGATTTCTGCAGTTCCATGATCTTCTCGCGGCGGGATTCCTTCACGCCTGCAGGCACGGGATCGCCGAGCGGATATGCAGTCGTTCCCTCCTCCTGCGAATACGTGAACACCCCCAACCGGTCGAATCCTGTTTCCCCCACAAAATCAAGGAGCTCACGAAATTCCTTTTCTCCTTCACCGGGGTATCCGACGATGAGCGTCGTCCGGAGCGCAATACCCGGAACGGCTGATCTGACCTCCGCGAGAAGTCTGCGCAGCGCTCCCGATGAGATCCCGCGCCGCATCGACGTCAGAAGAGGATCCGAAACATGCTGAACCGGAATATCGAGGTAGCGGCAGAGTTTCGGATTCGCACTGAACTGCTCCAGGACATCGTACGGAAATCCGGTCGGGAACGCGTACATCAAACGGATCCATTCGATTCCCTCAACACCGCCGAGGAGTTCCAGCAATTCTGCCAGTCGCCGTTTTCCGTACAGATCGAGGCCGTAATATGTGCTGTCCTGCGCGATCAGCACAATTTCTTTCACGCCGAGCGCTGCGAGCCGCTGCGCCTCGGTCATCACTCGCTCGATGGGCTTACTCACATGTTTTCCACGCATCAACGGAATTGAACAGAATGAACAGGGGCGGTCGCACCCTTCCGAAATTTTCAGATACGCGAAGTGCCGCGGCGTTGTCAGAAAACGCTCTCCCAGAAGTTCATGCCGGAGCACACCTCCGAGCTCAAGGACCACCTGATCCATCTTGTTCGCACCGACGAACGCGTCGACTTCGGGAATTTCTTTCTTCAGCGCATCGGCATATCGCTCCGAAAGGCACCCCATCACGACGACCCTCTGCAGTCTCCCTTCCTTCTTGAGTCGCACCGCCTGCAATATCGTATCGATCGATTCCTGCTTCGCTGCATCAATGAAACCACAGGTGTTGATGACGGCAATATCACTCCCATCCGAACTTTCCGTCATCTCCCAGTTATTCAACTGCAGTTGACGCATGAGAACCTCGGAATCGACGGTATTTTTCGAGCACCCGAGAGTGATAATATTGACTTTTTTCCGCTCAGCGGTCATCGTGAGCTAACTGAAAAGGATGAAATCTAAATAAAGATACACAAGCGGCGATACTAAAAGCAAGCTGTCAAACCGGTCGAAGGCACCGCCGTGACCAGGTATGAGCGTTGAGGAGTCCTTCACTCCTGCATCGCGCTTCAGAAGCGATTCTGTGAGATCTCCGAGCTGACCGAATATCCCCACAATCATACCGATAATGACAGCTCCCTGAACCGGCAGATATTCGAGCACAAGGTATTTCGCCGCGATGGCGCTCCCGACCGCAAAGAGAAACCCGAAGATCGCTCCCTCCCAGCTCTTGTTCGGGCTGACACGCGGAAAAAGCTTGTGCTTGCCCATGGACTTGCCGAAGTGAAATGCCGCACTGTCACAAATCCAGATGATCGCGAAGATCGAAACAACCGTAAATCCGCCGTACCGATAAATTGCGGCTCTGTCAGCCATGCGCAAAACCGATTGGAAATACGATGCGACCTGCGGATCGTCGATCTGGAAGAGCTCCCGGATACCCACAAACGTGCCGAAAAACAGTGAAACGTAGAGGAGACCAAAAAGAGTCGAGGAGAGATTCAGCAGTGCAGAGCCGTCATTGCGGAAAAGCTCGACGAGCGTCAGGACGGCGACTGCGACGATCATGATAATCAGAAGAAGCTGGGTTTGTGAGGGAAACGGAATCTGGATTCCAAGTCCCAGAAAGATTCCGACAAGATATGATTGAAGCTTTGCGTGAAAAAATGATAGTGTGATGCAGACTCCCGCTGCAGCGCCGAGAGCGGTCTGCGGTTTTGTCGATTTCGCTTCCGCGAGATGATAGTATTCGATCAAAGCGACGGTGGATGCTGCTGCAACGAAGAGGAAGAAGTAGATTTCACCGAGCATGCAGAGTGCGATGATCAGCGGGATCGCGACAACGGCGGTGAGAACTCGTTGCGTCAGATTGGACACGGTACCGTCAATAGTAGTTGAACTGGTGATTTGAGATGGCAAGGTCTCATACGGGATGATCCTGATCATCCTCGTGAGGTTCGGGGGCGATATCCCGGCGTCGGGAGATGCGCGCGAAGTACAGAGTGGAGAGAATAAAGATGAGGCCGAACAACCAGAACGTGAAGAGGAGCATGCCGTTCGACATTTGTTCAGCATTTCCTGTCACGACATAATCGTCATCAAAACGAAAATAGAGAACCACGGCGACCACGGTGTTATAAAAGAAGTGCGCTATGACCGACACCCAGATACTGTCCGCGCAATATGCCAGATACCCAAGATAGACGCCGATCGCAACAAGGGGAATGAGCGACGATGGATTGAGATGAAAAACGCCAAAGAGGATACCGGTAATGACCGCGGCATTTAACGGCGGGATAGCCCTCTGCAGACTCCGCTGGATCAGACCGCGGAAAAGAAATTCTTCGGCGATGGCCGGAGTAACGCCAATGACGACGATGACCCAGATCAGCTCTTTGACCGAGCCAGATCCTGCGATAAGCAGAGTGGCCTGATCGTAAAGTTGTTTGTACTGGTCGATGAAATCTTCGAGGCCCTGCGGAAGGGGAATACGCGACTGATACACCATGTATATCTGCGACATCACCTGAAGGCAGATCACGCCGATCAATGGAAGCACAATTTGGAGCACGCCGGGGCGCCGGAGGCGGAAGAAATCCGACGGCGTGTGCGTGATCGCCCAAACGAGTATCAGGGCAGGCACGAGAAAGAATGCGATCTCACTGAACATCGCGGTGAGACGGAAGATATAGACATTCGCCGCCGTGGGAGTTGCGCCGAAGAAGAGCGCAAAGACGATTCCTCCGAAGACATAGATGACCGAAACCAGAAAGAGCGAGAGAAATGCAAACACCACCGGCGAAAATCCGAACCGCTCCAGAAGCGTGGGCTGGTGAGGCGGAAGCAATACGGGTTCCTGTGAAGGAACCGGTGTCTGATCTTCGCTCATCGTGTCCGGAGGCGCTCCTTGATCATCGCCGCAACCAGAGGTATCATGATTTCATGGTGACCCGTGAAGAGATAGCCCTTACCCCCTCCCGTTGTCGGACGATGAACGACATTCATCCGTGCGCGATAGTGCTGCAGCATATCGAAGTTGGCAGAAGTAAAGCCCCGGGCGTCTGTGCCGAGGTTGCGAGCGACCGTAAGGGCTTTGAGGAAGACTTCCGGCAGGATGACCGCCGAACCGATGTTCATGACCACTCCGCCGCCTTTGAGATCCTTTACAATGTTGCAGAGCACCTTGAAATCCCGGAAACTCATCTCCCCCGTCGCGGCACCGTTCATGGTCGGCTGTTGGTGAATGATGTCGGTTCCGATTGCCGCATGGACCGTGGCGGGAATATTCAGCCGGTAGGCCGTTGCAAGCAGGCACAAGCGCTCATAACGAGCTCCACAAAGTGATCTCCCGAGCGCTTCCCCATATCCGGCGTTATCATCCCGGACCCCTCGTGTCAGAACCCCATTAATGAACTCCCCCGTCTGCCTCGACATCCCGAATCTCCCGTCGACAAGATATGCCTCGACATCCTCGGAAGTTTGACCGAAGAGAGCAGTCTCAACGTCATGAATCGCAGCGGCGCTGTTCATGGCGAGCGCCGTTATCACTTTTCGTTTCATGAGATCGATAAGGATCGGCGACAGGCCGACCTTGATTACATGTGCGCCGATCATTACGATAACCGGTTTCTTCTTCCGGCGGGCTGCGACCACACCCCCGACGAGCCGGCGCAAGTCTTCTGCAACAAGAATATGGGGAATGGATTTCACAAAGGCCGAGAATGATTCTTTCTTCGGATCAAAGACTCTTGCGAAATCGTCTGTCCGAACCTTGCTTTTTCTCGATGTGATGGAAATCGTCCTCACTTTTTTCAGGTCCGCCTGCTTGTATTTTGCCATGATGTCAGTCCTTCGGAATTTTTGCGGTAACGGGCCCTGCAATACCCACAAATTCAACAAGCTGAGCATCAACGCTCCCGATCTTGATCTTCGTCGTTACCATCACGGGCATTTTCCGGTCATCGTCCGTGAGCCAAATAAATATCTTTCCCTCCCCTTTAAACAACCCGCCTTCTTTCACGAGCGGTTCGATCACGATGCAGTTGAATTTTCCGGCATCCACTTCTACCGTTTGCTTTCCCCAATACTTGACATCAAGCTGATATGTCGAATCCTTATAGAAGTTCTGAAAATGAATGCGCTGGCCGACCGTGAATCCCGAATAATCAACTGTCCGCGAATAATAGAATGCCGACATGATATCCTGAACATAGGATGGGATGGAATACTTCCCATCGGGCGTAACTGCCGTGTGTGTAAGCTGATCAAAATCTACCGAGAAATCTTTCGAATATCCCCCTTCACGGATGTGCTGTTCAAAGCGCCAGGGGAAAAGTCCGTCGACATCAATAAATGTGTAATAGCGGTCCCGCACCCGGTAGAATGCATCAAAGAACGGCTTGCTGTTGAGCGCAAAATCAATAAGATAACATCTTCTTCCCCGGAAAAGGGTATCCCGCGTTCTGAGCAGCGCTTCGGCGGCAGTCACAAAGCTATAGTTGAGCTCAAAGCGGAGGTATTCGCCATCCCTGAATGCGATATTTCGGACCTTCCTCAGGTCGTTGAGTGTGAGAGGGCGGGTTAGATCGTGGCCTGACGAATCGAATGACGAGACAATCGTATCCCGTGCCACGCCGTCCGGAAGAGGAAGTGATTCTGGTTTTCCGGTTTCTCCGATGAGGAGGCATCCGAGGGCGACGAGTCCGAAGCAGAGATTTGTGGCACGTGTCATCCGGCCTCACGAGACCTTTACGGGTGAAGATACGCTCAGGAAGCGCCTCGCAGCATCGTACACATCTTCGACTCGTATAGAATCCATGCACTCGCACACGGTATGCTCTCGGGAGAGACAGATTTTGCAATCGGCGGGTTTGCCAACAGGCGAAAAAACAATTGCGCTCTGCGTATACGGCCCCCATCGTGCGGCACTCAGAGCAACAATCTGCGAATAGAGACCGATGACCGGCGTGCCGACCGCAGCTGCGATATGAAGCGGCCCCGTTGAATTCGCAATGAAGAGTTTTGCTTCGTGTGCAAGCGCAGCATACTCACGGAGGGTGAGGCGGTTGATCCAGGGAACGGCACGCGGACCGATCATCGTGCAGAGAGAGGAAACGAGCTCACGTTCCTGCTCCCGCCCCACAATCAAAATCCGCACATGCGGAATATCTGCAAGCCGCAAACCCAGTTTTCCGAATTTCTCACGACTCCAGTCCCGAGCCGAACCGCCGCTCCCAGGATGGAGAATAACCGGGATATCATCGGCTCCAAATCCAGATTCGTCCAGCTGATGCCGGATCGTCCGGATATGTTCATCGCGTACTCTCAGGACCGGATAGACGCGTTCCCGGGGAACCGGATAGCCGATCGCTCCCAGGAGATGAAGGTTGTATTCCGATTCATGATATGATGCGTCCTTGCGGTGCTCATACACTTTTCGGTTGAATAGCAAGGAATACCATCGGTATCCGGTACCGACACGCAGCGGGATACGGGCAAGAAAGGTCATAAGGGAAAGACGGAACCGCGGGCGGGTGTGAAACACGACATCGAATCTTCCTGTCCGTAGTGTGGCGATAAGCTGGAAAAAAGGAACCGGATGGGCACCGTCATCATAATAAATAATCTGGTCAACGCACCCGCTGTCTTCAACAATCTCGGAAGTGTACCGCTGCACCAGCATGGCAATATGGATCGTGGGATATTGCAGCCGCAGAGTCTGTGCAATCGGAAGCGTCAGAATCACATCACCGATCCGGTCGTTCCGAACGATCAGAACCCGTTCAATCTTGCGTTCCAATATCGCAATGCTCCATATTCACAGTGCAATATACGCGGAATGGGAGTGAATTGCAATGAAATGAAGGGGTTAGAATAGGACAGGAGGGGTCGTTCGCGAGGGGGTGAAGAGAAAAATCACGACCCTGGAGAATCACTTCAGGGAGAATACCAGATCCGATAGATAACGTTCGCGTAGTCGTCAGACACCAGGAGTGCTGCGTCAGGCATCACCTGAACATCGACCGGACGGCCCCACCGTTCTCTCCCCTGGAGCCAACCCTGAGCGAAGACTTCATACTTCGCAGCATGGTTCGGCTGGTCGAGACGAACGAGAGTTATGCGGTATCCGATCGGGACCGACCGGTTCCAGAAGCCATGTTCTGCGATGAAGATCTGATCCCGATATTCCTTCGGGAACATTGACCCGGTATAGAATCGCATACCAAGGGAAGCGACGTGGGGGCCGAGTTTCATCGCCGGAGGTGTGAACTCTGAACAGGAGTGCTTCGAACCGTACTCCGGATCAGGGATATCGCCGCCGTGACAGTACGGAAAACCGAAATTCATCCCGGCGCGCGGGGCATGGTTCAGTTCATCGGGAGGCAGATCGTCACCCAGCATGTCCCGCCCATTGTCTGTGAACCAGAGCTCCCGCGTCGATGGCTGCCAATCGAAGCCCACCGTATTGCGGACACCCTTCGCATAGACTTCCAGGCCTGTGCCGTCAGCGTTCATGCGCAGGATTGCCGCATACCTCGGATCAGAATTCTCGCAGACGTTGCAGGGTGCGCCGACCGGGACATAGAGCTTTCCATCGGGGCCGAACCGGATAAATTTCCAGCCGTGTGCGTGATCCGACGGAAAGCTGTCGTTCACTACGACGGGATCGGGCGGGTTGTAGAGGCGTGATTCAATATTGTCAAATCGAAGAACGCGGTTTACTTCGGCCACGTACAGTGATCTGTTTCGGAATGCAACGCCGTTGGGCATATCCAGATCGCGTGCAATGATCACGAGCTTGTCGGCGCGCTGATCATGGTTGGTGTCGAGAATTGCATACACATTTCCGGCGTCACGCGTCCCGACGAAGAGAATTCCATCCGGACTCAGCGTCATCGAACGTGCACCGGGAACATTCTCGGCATAGATCCCGATATGGAAGCCGGGGGGAAGCTTGATCGTCTCAAGCGGTAGCGGTGCTCCGGCGAAGGATACTCCACATCCGACAAGGATCAGGGATACGAGCAGTCGCGGGCTCACAAGCATGGGGCGCATATCGATCTTCCCTTCAGAAATCCGCTCCCGCCATCGAATCTATTGGGCAACGACCCCCATCGATCTCTGGAGCCGGACAAGAAAAGTATTGTAATCCGCGAGGGCCTGGATTCGTGTAATACGGGCATTGGAAAGGGAAAGCCGGGCGTCAGTCACGTCGAGCGCAGAACCGACACCTGCCACGTACTGCCGCTCTGCCAACACCATACTTTCTTCCGCCTCTTCAACCAGCTTCGAAGTCGCGGCAATACGCTCTTCAGCTTCTTTCACTCCGAGATAATTCTGTTCAATCTCGAGCTCAAGTGATTGTTCCTCCAAATCGAGTGCCGCTTCTGTGGCATTTTCGGAAGCGCGCGCCTGGTCGGTTTGAGCCGTGATACTGAAACCCTGGAAAATCGGAAGCGAAACTGTGACTCCTGCACCCCAGTGACTGTAGAGAGGAAAATCGAAGTTGCTCCATGTGTACGTCCCACTGGCGGAGATTGTGGGGAGGTTCTGGTCCCACGACGCATTGACGAGGGCTTTTGATGCTTCTACCCTCGCCCGCGCTGCGAGAAGCTCGGGCCGCGTCGACTCCATGACTGCCTTCGCGGAATCAAGCGACATCGTCATCGGTTGAACGCTAAATGTATCGATGACCGAGTATTCCGTCGCTGCCTGAACTCCCATCGCATTATTCAGCTGGAGGCGGGCAAGCTTCAGCTGGTTGTTGGCAACAATCAGGCCCACCTGCGCGTTGGCATAATCCACTTCCGCCTTCGTAACATCGAGTTGCGCGCGCTTTCCGACTGCGTAAAATGCCTTCGACTCCGTCAGATGCTGTGAGGTTTGATCAACGGCTTCCTGGTTGACCGCCACCACCTGCTCCTGCTGCATGTAGTCATAGAAGGCGATTCTTACGTTCATGATCACCGATTCTTTCGTCGAATCAAGACTTGCAAGAGCTGCATCATAGAGTCGGTTCGTCGCAGAAACCCTGTTGATGGTCTTGCCGAAATCAAAAATCGTTTGAGTTACCTGGAGAGCACCGGTGAGATTGTTGTAAGTCTGTGTACGGATCGGAAAGCCGGGAGTATTGAACACAAATGTGCCGTCGTTCCGCGTAAAAGACCCCACTGCACTGATTTGCGGATAATAGTTGGAGACGTTTTGCGTGACGCCGGATGATGCGAGATTGACGGTGGCATTTCCGATCTGGACGCCCGGATGGTGATCAAGCGCGAATTGTACTGCCTGATCAAGCGTCAGCACTCCGGAGATATTGGTTGATTGAGGATATGTCGCCGCGGCACACAATAGCACCAGGTACAGAACACTACTCATCATGGAAGATGATCGCCTGATCATGCGACAACCTCCTGGACAGGAGTTTCTACGATTGCCCCCTCCTCATCCCGCCGAAGCTCTCTCTTGAATCGTTCTTCGAATACTGTATACAGCACCGGTATGAAAAACAGCGTCAGTGCCGTCGAAACGCTCAACCCTCCAATGACAGCCACTGCGAGAGGCGCCTGCGTCGACTCACCGCCGATGCCCAGCGCCATCGGGATGAGCCCGAGGACTGTCGCCAGCGAAGTCATCAGAATTGGTTTCAACCGGGTAATACCCGCTTGCAGAACCGCCTGGTGGAGATCAACCCCGCGCATCCGGAGATGGTTCGTATAATCGACCAGGAGGATCCCGTTGCTCACGACAATTCCGACCATAACAATAACTCCCTGGAATGAAGTCACCGACAGCGTCGTCCCCGTGAGGAAGAGCATCCACAGCACACCCACGATCCCGAGAGGAACGGTGAACATGATGATGAAGGGATCAATGAGCGACTGGAACTGTGATGCCATCACCACATACACGAGCATAATTGCCAGAAGGAACGCGAGTCCGAGATCGCGAAACGTCTTTTTTTGCTGTTCCACGTTTCCGGTCATCTTAATCTCAAAACCCGAGGGGAGAGCAAGCTGGTCGATCTTTGCCTGGATATCCGATGCGACACTCCCAAGGTCCCGGCCGAAGACGTTTGCAGTCACGTCGATCAACCGCTGCTGGTATTTCCGGTCGATTTCTACCGGTGAAGATGCTTTCTCGATCTTGGCGATATTCCCCAGAAGAACGGTCTGACCGCTGTTCGTGGTGAGCACCAGATTATTGAGGTCATCGATATTCGAACGATAGTCTTCGCTCAACCGGACGAGAATGTTGTACTGGTTGCCATTGACAGGGTCAGAGTAAAGTGATGCCACGGTCCCGTTGATACAGGTACTGATGATGTTGGAAATCTGTGCGACGTCGATCCCGAGGATTCCGGCCTTATCCCGGTCGATCTTCACCCGCAGTTCGGGAAGATTGTCCTCGCGGCTCGACTGCACGTCGGTTGCGCCGGGAGTGGATCGCACAATATTCACGACCTGCTTCGCCAGATCAGACCCTGTCTGAAGATCAAACCCGCGGATCTCCACATCGATCGGCGCGTTCGATCCGAAATTCAGCAGGAACCTGAGGAAACCGCTCGGGGTAATAAAGATGGCTGCTCCCGGAAGTGCCGATATTTTGGGCCTGATATCACTGATGATCTGAAAGATTGACCGCTTGCGCTGATCTGACGGGATAAGCGCAACCTGAATGTTTGCCGCGTGGCTTCCGGAGTTTCTTGAAAAGAAATTATTACTTCGCGTAGGAGGAACTCCGACATCCGTGATCATTGCCTGTATTTCCGGAACATTCGCCCTGAGAATGTCCTCGATCTGTGAGCAGAACTGGTTCGTCACTTCAGGACGCGTGCCGACCGGTAATTTGACATTGATGGTAAACTGCCCTTCGTCCTGATCGGGGAAAAACTCCGTTCCAATGAACTTAAACAGACCGAACGATACGACAGAGATGACAAGTATTCCGATAATGACACTACGCCTGTGCTTCAGCGTCCATTCGAGCCGTTTTGCATACCAGGTGTCCATTGACGCGATAAAGTCATGCGACCTCACGCGCATCCTGTCGGAAAACTTACCTGATTCCCTGTTCAGATGTTTTTCTGGCGGCAGAAAGTTGAGACACATCAAGGGAGTAACGGTCCTCGAGACGAAGAACGAGCCAAACAACGCCACCGTGATCGTAATCGTGAGCGGTATAAAAAGAAGTTTCGCAACACCCGAGAGAAACACTATCGGGAGGAACACGATGACGGTTGTCAGCGTCGACACAAAGATCGGCGATGCCACTTCTTTGGCCGCCTCTAGTGTTGCCTGGATTTTTGTTTGTCCGGTCTTCCGCTCGTTGTAGTGGCGCGAAATTGCCTCCAGCTCCACGATGGAGTCATCGACGAGCCGGCCCACGGCAAGCGCAAGCCCGCCGAAGGTCATGATGTTCAGCGTTACGCCGCCAAATCGGAAGAAAATCAGCGCAATCAGGATCGAGAGCGGTATCGCAACGATGATGATCAGAGTTCCCCGGAGATTCCGCAGGAAGAAGAGAATGATGATCATTGCCAGAACCGCGCCCAGGCCCGCTTCCCGCTGAAGTCCGGCGATCGTCTGCTTGATGTAGACCGACTGATCGAAGGAGAGCGACATCTTGACGTTGTCCGGGATGCCGGTCATCTTCGGCAGCTCTTCAAGCACATTTTCCACCACGTCAACCGTATTTGCTTCCGCCAGTTTCTGGACGCGCAGCGTAAGCCCCGGCTTACCGTTGATCCGGATGATTTCAGTTTCTTCCTGATAGCTGTCCTCCACAGTCCCGATATCCCCGATGCGAACCGGAACGCCGTTGATCACTTTTACCACCACATTCTCAATGGGCTTCACGACGTTAAACTGGCTTTCCGTCTTCAACGCGTAATCAAACTTGCCGGTTTTGAGATCACCCGATGGCAGGATGAGATTGGAATTTGCCACTGCCACGAGTACGGTCTGGACGGGAAGCTGGAGGGCCTGGATGCGGTCCCGGTCGAGCGTTACATGAATCTCGCGGATCCGACCGCCAAGAACCTGCGCAGATGCCACGCCGGCAACGTGTTCGATCTGGGGTTCGATCACATTGAGTCCAAGGTCATAAAGATCGCGCGGATCCATATTCCCCGATACGGCAATATTGCAGACTGGCAAGCTGGTAAGATCGAACCGCAAAGCGATAGGCTGGGAAATGCCGGTCGGCAGCTGATTCAGTATCCGGTTGATATGCTGCACGACATCCACCAATCCGACATTCAGATCGGCATCCCAGTTAAAATAGACGCGGACCTGGGATGCACCTTCCTTTGTGGCCGAATATACATAATCTACGTCATTGACGGAACTGACACCGCGCTCGATGAAAACCGTCACCGCCTGCTCCATATCGAGCGGACCAGCTCCGGCGTAGTAGGTTATCACCGAAACAACGGGAATGGAGACGTTCGGCAGTAGATCAACGGGAAGCTGGGAGAATGACACGAATCCCAGGACAACAATCGTCAGCGCAAAAAGAAACGTCGAAATGGGATACCGAAGAGCGAGTCGAGTGAGCCACATACGCGATCTATCTATTGTTGGACATTGACGGTTCCGCTGTCTCGGACGAACTGTTCGCCGATACTGACAATCTGCTCATTGCCGGAAAGCCCCTTGATGATTTCCGTACGTGCGTTCTGTTCAACGCCGAGCGTAAGATCATGCCGGTGAGCGGTATTGCCCTCCACACTGAACACATACGGCCCCTTTTCGTCCTTGAGGATGCACTGAGTCGAGATGGTGACCGCGTCGCGATGCTGTTCGATGATGAGAGCGACGGTGCAGAACATTCCGGGCTTGAGAAGATGATCACGGTTCGGAACGTCAATTTCCACCTCCATCGTCCTGGTCGAAAGATCGACCGCCTGGCTCATCCGGACCACGGATCCTGAAAATTGTTTGCCGGGATACGCGTCAACCGTTACAGTTGCGGTTCTCCCGATATTAACCAGCGGAATGTCTTTTTCCAGCACATTGACGATGATTTTCATCAGATCGAGATTCATGAGATTGAAGAGCTGCGAGCTGCTTGCGACGACGTTCGATCCGGGATCGAGGAATCGCTTCGTCACGATGCCCGAAAACGGTGCCGTAATGCGCGCATAGTCAAGCCGGATTTTTGCGTCTTCATAATTTTCCTTAGCAACCTTCATCGCCGCATCGGCATTGTCGAGATCCTGCTTCGCGACAAGATTTTGCTCCGACAACTGCTGTTCACGCTCATAATTGATCTTGGCATTCTGATAGGTTGCGGAATTCTGCATATACTGTGTCGAAAGTTCCGTCGTGTCGATGAGGGCAAGCATTTGGTTCTCCCCGACGACAGCCCCCATGTCGACATAGACCTTATCCAGGATACCGCTGACTCTGGAATAGATACTTGCCTGGAGAATCGGCACGGCATCTCCCGTAAAGCGCAGCGCGTAAACGACATCTTCCCGTCGGGCAGGTTCGAGCTTCACGATCGGTACGGTTTGGCGGCGGGCATTACTGGCGGAGCTGCTCGCAGCAATTTTCCACGCCGAGAGCCCTACAATGATGACAGCGCAAATCAGGAGGAGGTACTTTGTGCGTTTGTTCATAGTTGTTCAGTGAGTTGAGGAGTTCATGTTGATCGGATTCGGTTGTGGCGATGCCTGCGAACGCCCTTGTTGTCGCACGGAGTGCACATCCCGCGGATGAGAATCTCCGCTATAAGTGCAAACTCCTTTCGGACGTCGCCCAGCGCATCGGGGTCCCACCGGTGTGTCGTCGCATCCCGGACCAGCCGCAGTCGAAGCCCCTGCATGACGTGGAGAAACGCGGCCGCTACGGACTCGGGAGAACCCACGGACAATTCCCCGTCTGCCTTTCCCTCGCGGATCATCGCCTCAAGCAATTTGCTTTCCCGCTTTGCAAACTCGTCGAATGTTGCGCGAAGAACCGGCCTCAGCTTCGCAGAAATCTGCAGTTCGAGAACCTGAAGATTAATCAGGTGGAAAAAATGTTCCAGACGGAGAGAGACATAGCGGTGCAATTTCTCGGATACCGGCGCCGGATCTTCAACCAGTGCCGTAACCCGATCGAGAAGCCCTTCATGCTCACGCGAAAGGACGGATTTGAACAACGCCTCTTTGGTGGGGAAATAATAATAGAGAGACGCCTTGCCCATGCCGATGTCCTGCGCAATTTCATCCATCGTCACTTTGAGAAGGCCGTACTGCTCGAACCGGCGCTGGGCAGCATCCAGAATCTGCGTCTTCATTAGTAGAGAACTGGACAAATGATGGGTAACCGGAAATTCGACTATTTGACTCTATTAGTCTAAAGGTAGAAAATCACGGGATGAATGTCAAGCACGGAAACAACCGGGAAGGGCCACTAACACTGCCACGGCGCTTCGGGTCAAACCCTGCGCTAAATCCACATCCAGTAGTATTAGACGAACTTCGAGTCGAAAAGATTAACGCTCCGGCATCCGCGTCGAGCGGAGAAGACGGAGATTCAGAGGAGATACGGGCGGGGAATCGGGTGGCCGGGACGTTCCACATCCCAGAGGATCGTCATCACCCAGAATCTTCCAAGCTCTTTCACGATCTGTATGCTGTTGATCCCGCGCTGGGCCGGGGCCGGATCATCCGCCCTGCTCCGGGATTCATATGTGCTGAAGACGTGGACAATGTTCCCAAACGATTGTGTCCGGCGGGCTATCTCGGTTTCGACGAATCCCTTCCTCTCGAGCCCGCTCACCACTATCGACTCCCTCGATTTCGTAATGAAGGTCTCCAGGTCGAGTGCACAGACCTCACCGTTCTTCTCAGATGACGGCGGGATAAGGCGCGCATCTTTGTGGAAAAGGACGCGCATGCGTTCATAATTGGGCTGTTTGCCCGGAGGAAATGAGATTGAATCGTAGAGGGCTTTTACTATGCCGTCAAGCGTCGAAAAATCCGCAGGTTCTGCCGCGGAAGCACGATTGGGGCCAAGCGTTGTTGTCTTTGACATTGCGAGTCTGAATATACTGCTGAGGTGAGAGAAGTACAAGGCGCCGGTTAAGAGCGTCACAGGGGGATCACATTACAGAAATCAAAAGGGCGATCATCGAATGATGACCGCCCTGCGGTGGATTAGGTAGATATTGAATTTGGACATCTACATGATAACCAAAGACCGTATTCGGTTCAAGACCCTTTACCTCAATTACCCGATTTTAAAAAGAAATGAAGACGAAATCGGTTCATTTTGATTGTTTTGGGAGAATCTCTTCAGATCGGTTGAAAATAAAAGACTTGATACGGAACACACGCCCTTTGAAGCCCGCAATCCCGTTTTGTAATTTGGGTTGGGGAAATCTCCAAAGCAATGGGCTACATATCCCCAATCCCTAAGGGTGGCTACCTCCGGCCACCCTTCCTTTTTTATCATTCCGGGGCTCTTGGGGCTTCTTCCGAAGTTAGGCTTTTCAGCTGTAATTCGAGGTCTTTCATCTCATTCGATATTCTTTCCTGCAGCTGTTTGCCCAAAACCACATACGGGAGAGGATCTTCACCTCGTGCGGCAGCTCGTTTCTGTTTCTGGACATTCTCCTGCTGGAGCTTCTTGAGCGCATCATGCTTCATCTTCAAGACGCAGTCCACTGCAATTTTCAGCGGCGGGCCCTCCACAACTCCTCCCTTTTCATTTCCCCACCTCTTGCTGAGCTGATGCTTCGAAACGATCAGATCACTCAGCCACCTTTTGCTCTCGGGGAACTTATCAATCAGTTCGGAAGGATTGACATCTTCCTGATTTTCCGCGGCATCGAAGAGTTTCTGGATAATCCTCCTCGACTCCGGATGCGCGATGTCTTCAGTATTCAAGACCTGCATGATCGCGGATACTGTCTGATATCCTCCCCTCAGAAGCGCCCCGATGAGCTCGCGCTCGATCCGGGGAATTTCGGGCAGCGATGAAGGACGGCTTTCCAAACCGTTCCGTTGGGAAGCTGGCACATTCTCAACCTTCGGACGTGTAAACGCAGATTTCTCCGTTCGGAGTATTTTATCGATCTCCCGGTACACTGTGGATTCGTAAATCTTATATTTTTCAGCAACATGCTTGATGTAGAAATTCCGCTTGAGCTCGTCGCTCATTTTGGCAATTGTCCTGACGATCGTGCGGACGGTTTGTGCCTGACCCTCGGGAGTGGAGAGCTTGCCCTGACGTTCAAACGTCTGAGCAATAAAATCGACAAATGAGACCGCGTTCTCCAGGAGTTGTTCGAACTCCTTCGGTCCATGTTTCCGGACATAGGAATCCGGGTCATCCCCCTGGGGAAGCGGCGCAACCCGCACGTCAAGATCCCGTTCAAGAATAAGATCGACGCCGCGCAGGGCAGCAGAGGAACCGGCCGAATCGGCATCGTACATGATCGTGATGTTTCTGGTATACCGGCTGAGAAGGACGATCTGGTCGGGTGTGAGCGCGGTTCCGCTCGACGCGACCACGTTCTTGATACCCGCCTGGAAGACGCTGATCAGATCGGCATATCCTTCCACCAGAACGGCAAAGTCCTTCTCTCTGATTGACTCCTTTGACTCGGAAAGTCCGTAGAGAACCCTGCTCTTATTGTAGATTGCCGTTTCGGGGGAATTGATATACTTGCCAAGCGGGTCATCCTCGCGGAGTTTTCTCGCCCCGAATCCAAGCACTCTGCCGGTCGGGGAAAAGATCGGAAACATCGCGCGCCCACGGAAGTAATCGAACCAGCTCCCGTCGTCACGCTTCCGGACCAGTCCCGCCTTCTCGACCAGCTCGAGGGGAAAGCCCTTCTGCTGAGCAAACTTCAGAAACGCATCCCAGGAATTCGGCGAATATCCCAATCCGAACGAACGAATTGTATCATCGCTGAAGCCGCGCTTGTGGAAATATTCGAGCGCAAATTTTCCCTCTCCCGATTCTGTCAGCGCTTTGTAATAGAAGAGTCCTGCTTCCCGGCAAAGCTGATAGAGATTTTCCTGTTCGCTGGCTGCTTCATCCTCGCCCGCGGAACCCTGGGGAAGAACAATGCCCGCCTTCTCTGCCAGCGAGCGCACTGCCTCGATGAATGAGACTTTTTCGAACTCCATGACAAACGTGAAGACATTTCCCCCAACACCGCATCCGAAGCAATGATACATCTGGCGTTCTGGTGAAACATTGAAGGAAGGAGTCTTTTCGGAATGGAAGGGGCAGAGCCCAACGAAGTTCTTCCCGCGCTTCTTCAGCTTGACGAATGCACCGATGAGATCGACGATGTCGGTCGCATCGCGCACCTGATCGACTTTTTCCTGTGGAATGCGCACAATTGGGGCGACAAATTTCAGAACTTGGGTTGATTTTGCGAGCAGTGAAATGTAAGAAAAAGCCGCAGTGAAAACAACGCATCTCCTCACCCCTTCTTGATTCTCACAAAGGGGAGCAATATATTCACTTTGCATCGGATGAGCATCGACACTTCTGTTCCTGCGCTGTTGATTGATATCGGTGGAGATAAACCTTTATCCTGAACAGTTT